>NZ_CP119421.1:2372500-2995525 GCF_030506305.1 Porifericola rhodea
TAAGTAATGATTCCCGTAGTAGTGGCGAGCGAGGCGGGAAGAGCCCAAACCGGTATAGTTACGGCTATGCCGGGGTTGTAGGACTTGCATACGATATCAGGCATGAACTTGAAGCGATCTGGAAAGATCCACCATAGGGGGTGATAGTCCCGTAAAGGTAAGTAATTGATATTAGCGAGTATCCTGAGTAAGGCGGGACCGGAGAAATCCCGTTTGAATCTACCAGCACCATCTGGTAAGGCTAAATACTACTGAGAGACCGATAGTGAACTAGTACCGTGAGGGAAAGGTGAAAAGTACCGTGAATAACGGGGTGAAATAGAACCTGAAACCATACGCTTACAAGCGGTCGGAGCCCTTTAGTGGGGTGACGGCGTGCCTTTTGCATAATGAGCCTACGAGTTACGATCTCTGGCAAGGCCAAGCGGTTAGAGCCGAATAGCCGAAGCGAAAGCGAGTCTGAATAGGGCGTATAGTCAGGGGTTGTAGACGCGAAACCTAGTGATCTACCCATGGTCAGGGTGAAGTGACGGTAACACGTCATGGAGGCCCGAACCAGTAAACGTTGAAAAGTTTTTGGATGAACTGTGGGTAGGGGTGAAAGGCCAATCAAACTGGGAAATAGCTCGTACTCCCCGAAATGCTTTTAGGAGCAGCGTTAGGGTTGAGTCTGACAGAGGTAGAGCTACCAATAGGACTAGGGGGAGTCACATCCTACCAAATCCTGATGAACTCCGAATGCTGTCAGATATACCTAGCAGTGAGGGCTTGGGTGCTAAGGTCCGAGTCCGAGAGGGAAAGAACCCAGACCATCAGCTAAGGTCCCTAAGTATATACTAAGTTGAACTAAGGCGGTTTCGTTGCATAGACAGCCAGGATGTTAGCTTGGAAGCAGCTATCATTTAAAGAGTGCGTAACAGCTCACTGGTCGAGCGACGGGGCATCGATAATACACGGGCATCAAGTATATCACCGAAGCTATGGATAGATTTAATCTGTGGTAGGGGAGCATTCTATGGAGGCCGAAGCTGTGCTGTAAGGCATAGTGGACTGCATAGAAAAGCAAATGTAGGCATAAGTAACGATAATGCGGGTGAGAAACCCGCACACCGAAAGGCTCAGGTTTCCTGATCAACGCTAATCGGATCAGGGTTAGTCGGGACCTAAGGAGTAGGCGAAAGCTCAATCCGATGGACAACGGGTTAATATTCCCGTACTGGCTTATTATAGTGATGGGGTGACGGAGCAGTGACAGACTCGCGCACTGACGGAATAGTGCGTTGAAGCCCGTAGGTATACTTTTGGTAGGCAAATCCGCCGAGAGTGCTGAAAGGTGATAGTACCGCGAGGCTACGGCCAAGCGGATAGTAGTCGTAATCATACTTCCAAGAAAAACCTCTAAGCGTTTAGTAATAAGCTACCCGTACCGTAAACCGACACAGGTAGCCGGGAGGAGAACTCTAAGGTGCTCGAGTGAGACGTGGCTAAGGAACTAGGCAAAATGGTCCTGTAACTTCGGGAGAAGGGACGCTTCCTCTACTTTGGTAGAGAAGCCGCAGTGAATAGGCCCAGGCGACTGTTTAACAAAAACACATGGCTTTGCAAAATCGAAAGATGAAGTATAAGGCCTGACACCTGCCCGGTGCTGGAAGGTTAAGGGGGGATGTTAGGGGTAACCCAAAGCATTGAACCGAAGCCCCAGTAAACGGCGGCCGTAACTATAACGGTCCTAAGGTAGCGAAATTCCTTGTCGGGTAAGTTCCGACCTGCACGAATGGTGCAACGATCTGGGCACTGTCTCAGCCACGCGCTCGGTGAAATTGTAGTTCCGGTGAAGATGCCGGATACCCGCCACGGGACGGAAAGACCCCATGAACCTTTACTATAGCTTCACATTGACATTGGGTAAAAGATGTGTAGGATAGGCGGGAGTCTAGGAAGCGGTGTCGCTAGGCATCGTGGAGACAACCTTGAAATACCGCCCTTCTTTTATCTAGTGCCTAACCCTAACGGGGACAGTGTGTGGTGGGTAGTTTGACTGGGGTGGTCGCCTCCTAAAAAGTAACGGAGGCTTCCCAAGGTGCCCTCAATGCCGTCGGTAACGGCATGTGGAGTGCAATAGCATAAGGGCGCTTGACTGTGAGACCTACAAGTCGAGCAGGGACGAAAGTCGGGTATAGTGATCCGGTGGTTCCGCATGGAAGGGCCATCGCTCAAAGGATAAAAGGTACTCTGGGGATAACAGGCTGATCTCCCCCAAGAGCTCACATCGACGGGGAGGTTTGGCACCTCGATGTCGGCTCGTCACATCCTGGGGCTGGAGAAGGTCCCAAGGGTTGGGCTGTTCGCCCATTAAAGTGGCACGCGAGCTGGGTTCAGAACGTCGTGAGACAGTTCGGTCCCTATCTGTGGTGGGCGTAGAAAGCTTGAGAAGTTCTGACCTTAGTACGAGAGGACCGGGTTGGACGAACCGCTGGTGTGCCGGTTGTGGTGTCTACTGCACCGCCGGGTAGCTACGTTCGGAAAGGATAAGCGCTGAAAGCATCTAAGCGCGAAACCTTCTTCAAGATGAGGCTTTCCTTGAGGGTCGTGAGAGACGATCACGTTGATAGGTGGCAGGTAGAAGTATAGAAATATATGTAGCTGAGCCATACTAATTACCCAATAGTCTTTCTTATGCAGATCTTTACTTAAGTTTACCTCTCTCTTACACGTTTCATGTCAACAATATTAGTGGTAGTCAGTTGAGTTCGCTCAACACACCCAAGATCTTAGGGTGGCTTTAGCGCCGGGGATCACCTCTTCCCATTCCGAACAGAGAAGTTAAGCCCGGCAGCGCCAATGGTACTGCTATCCGCGGGAGAGTAGGTCGCCGCCTTTCTATAATTAGCCTTGTGAGCTTTGTCTTGCAAGGCTTTTTTTTGCCCTTTGCCTTCCCATACAGCCTATCACTCGCCATTCCCCTACTCCTACCCCACTACCTTCAGTCTAACCCATCTTCTAAATTAAGTCCTCTTCTAACTTACTCAACTCTTTCCCCCCATCCATATACCAAAGCTTACACCGTATCCCTCAATCAAATTAAACGCATAAGACAATGCCCTATAAAATCCTACGGTGGTATACTATCATCTTTACTCATTGATTTTACAACAGGAAGGTAGATATTAGATCATGAGCTTTTGATAACTTTGGTATCCTTTGGTCTTAACTCAACATTGCATGATGAAAATTTGTATAGTATTGAAAGGTAAAAGCTAATCATGAAAGCATAGGGATAGGCCTTTTTAGTATAAAAAATATGAGGTTATAGGTCGTCAAACCTATGTAACAGGCACAAATGAAGCAGCTCCAAAGGACTTAATTGTAGTAAAAAAGATTAGCTCCAATTTAACTATTAATGTAAAAGCAAAAATTTATAAGGAAGTCAACTTGTTTTAGGCTAAATGTCCGGCGCTTTGTAGTTGGAGCTTTACCAAATTACTATAGTCCCCCTCTAGTTGGTTAAGTTCATCATGCGTACCCTGTTCTACTATTTGTCCGCTTTTTAATACATAAATTTGATCAACTTTCTTAATTGTTGCCAGGCGATGTGCAATGATAATCGTAGTTCGGTTCTCCATCAAACGATCTAGAGCCTGCTGCACCAGATTTTCAGATTCTGCATCAAGAGAACTGGTAGCCTCATCTAAAATTAAAATTTCTGGATTTTTTAAAATAGCACGAGCAATAGCAATTCTTTGTCTTTGACCTCCAGATAATTTGACACCTCTTTCTCCTACTAAAGTATCAAAGCCTTCAGGAAAAGTCTCTATAAATGATTTGGCATTTGCTTTCTCGGCAGCTTCTTGAATTTCCTCAAAACTAGCTCCAGGTCTACCATACATAATGTTTTCACGAATTGACCCACCAAATAATATGACTTCCTGAGGAACAATACCTACATGATGACGATAAGCCAGCAAATCATATTTATTAATGTTCTGCTTATCTAATAATATTTCTCCCTGGTCGACATTGTAATAGCGTAGTAACAGTTGAGTAATTGTAGATTTACCTGCTCCACTATGTCCAACAAGTGCAATCTTTTCTCCTCTGTTAATTGTAAAGTTAATCTTGTTTAGTACCTGAATATCATTGCGCGTAGGATAAGAAAAGTCAACGTTCTTAAATTCAATCTGACCTTTAATGTTTAATTGATTTTTGCCACGATAATATTGAGTAGGGTCGAGCTCTTCCTGCTTACTCAAAATAGCAAGCACTCTTTCAGAGGCACCAACTGCTTTTTGAACCTGACCATATAAATCACCAAGACCTGCGATAGATCCTCCTATAAGGGTGGTGTAAAGCACAAAAGAAATTAATTCACCTACAGTGAGTGTTCCAGCTTCTACAAGAGAAGCACCATACCATATAACAGCCACAATTCCGCCAAATAAGGCAAAAATGACAAAAGAGATAAATAGTCCTCGGTAAACTGCGGCTTTTAGAGCAGTACCCACTACAGCAGTAAGAGAGGCATTGTATTTTTTAATCTCAAAGAGCTCGCTGGTAAATGATTTTACGGCCTGTATAGCCTGGAGTGTTTCTTCTACAATGATATTGGTATCTGCAAGTTGATCCTGTGTGGTTTTTGACAATTTTCGGATCTTTTTGCCAAACAGCACAGCCAGTATGACTAGTACGGGAAAGGTAGCTAGCATGAAAGCAGTAAGTTGAGGAGCCATAAAACTTATGACAACAACGCCAATAAGCAGGGTAGCCATTTGCCTTAATAACTCAGCCAATGTGGTGGAAAAAGTACTTTGTAACAAAGATACATCAGAGGTTATGCGACTGATTAGTTCGCCAGTACGATGTTGGTCATAGAAAGTCATGGGTAAAGACATAAGCTTACTGTAAAGAGCAAGACGAACGTCTGCCATAGATTTTTCATTAACCTGAGCAAAAAAGTAAACCCTTACAAACGAGAATATGCTTTGTATAAAAAAGACAGCGAGCAAAATCAGAGCTATGGTATTTATACTCTCACTAATCCAGGAACTATTTCCAGAAGCTACATCTATTAGTTCGCCCGAAGCAAGAGGAAAAGTAAGTAAAGAGAGACTTGAGAATACAAGGCTTAAAATACCAACGATAAACTGCCACTTATAAGGAATAATAAATTTGTAAATACCTAATAAGGATTGAAAGCTTCTTTTATTCAGCTTAACTTTTTTTTCGGAAGAGTAGGCTGTTTTATTAGCCGTATTGTTATCTGTCATAGACTTAAGTCAAATATTAGGAATATCAACAAAAAGTAAATACTCATAGCTTATAGTTGGAGTACAGACTCACACATGATCAAACTAAAGAAATTGTAAGCTAAACTGTATATTTGTTAGACTTATTAAACAAGGAAATATTTTATTATGGTGTTTGTTACGGGGGCCACTGGTTTAATTGGCAGTTTTATATGCAGAAAATTATTAACGCAGGGATATAAAGTAAAAGCTTTAAAAAGAAAGAACTCCGATCTGCAATTGGTAAAAGAAATTGAAAAACAGATAGAATGGGTAGAAGGAGATTTGTTAAATGTTAGCGAGCTACACGAATATCTGGAAGAGGCGGAAGAAGTTATCCATTGTGCTGCCATGGTATCTTACGATAGTAAGCATGAGGAGCTGATGAAGCGTGTGAATGTTGACAGTACAGCTAATCTGGTAAACGCATCTTTACAGCGTGGAATAAAAAGGTTTGTACACATTAGCTCTGTTGCTTCTATAGGTAAAGATAAGCTATCGCCTATTAGTACAGAAGAAACCCAGTGGACCGAAGGAGACAAACATACCTCCTATGCCAGAAGTAAACATCAGGCTGAGCTAGAAGTATGGAGAGGGTGGGCAGAGGGTTTAAATACTGTGGTTCTTAACCCCTCACTAGTTTTAGGGCCGGGAGATTGGGACAAAAGCAGTACTCAGGTTTTTAAGTATATCTGGGAAGAAAACAGATTCTATACAAATGGTATGGTTAATTATGTAGATGTTAGAGATGTAGCCAAGGCGGCAGTACAGTTACTTTCTTCACCGCTAAAAGGGGAACGTTTTATCGTAAGCGCTGGTAGTACAACTTACAAAGAACTGTTTGATGCCATCGCAGATAAATTTGAAAAAAGGCCTCCAAACGTCAAAGTTAAAGGACTCATGATCAAATTGGCTATCATGCTGGATAAGGTTCGGACTAAATTAACAGGTAATGTTCCTATTGTAACAGACGAATTAGAGCAAGTCTCAAAGAATCAACATACGTATGATAATTCTAAAATCAAACAGGTATTAAACTTTAAATTTAGAGATTTTGAAGATACCCTTCACTGGTGTTGCCAGCAGTTGCAATCCTAAAAATACCGCGTTCTTTGCCGGTTTTAAAGAACTATTGAACTGTTGGTGATGGTTGAAGTATTATATATATTTAGAGCGGATCAACTGAAAGAAGAAGTCTTGCAGGTGATTATTTTTCAGTAACAACATGAATGTCAAGATGTATGGGAGAAAACTATAAAAGAAGAGAGGACGGCGATCAACTGGCAGCGTGGTTCGAGGAGCAAAAGCAAAACAATGCCACGCAGTTTTTTGACTTGAATGTTTACATTGACCTTATTGAACATTATGTCCAGGAGGATGATAATATAAAAGCTTTAGAAGTATGTCGTATGGGTATTGAACAGTATCCATATTCTTCTGAATTGTTAACGCAAACAGCCCAAGTACACAGCAATCTGGAGGACTATGACAAAGCGCTGGATGCTTTGGATAAAGCCTCTAACCTTCAGCCAAATGACCCGGAAATACTAATGCTAAGAGGCAACATACTTACCTATTCGGGCAGACATCAGGATGCTATTCATGAATTTGAACACCTTCTTAGTTTTAGCGCGGAGAAAGATGAAATCTACTATAACATGGGGCTGGCCTACCAGAACATTGCTGAATATGGTAAAGCCATCAACTGTTATAAAAACGCTATAGAACAGAATATTCATCATGAGGATGCTATGTATGAACTGGCTTTCTGCCTGGATATGACCGGCGAACTGGAAGATAGCCTGGGGTACTATGAGCGTTTTATCAATGAAGACCCATTCTCGCAGCATGCCTGGTATAATATGGGAATCGTTTACAATAAGCTGAATGAATATGGGAAGGCCGTGCAGGCGTATGAGTACGCTATTGCAATAGACGATCAGTTTTCTTCTGCTTACTTTAATTTGGGCAATGCGCTGATGAACCTTAAAGAATATCAGAGAGCAGTAGATGCCTATGTACAAACTTATAAAATAGAAGGACCAAGCCCAGAGACTTACTGCTACCTGGGCGGTGCTTATGAGAAGCTTGAGCAGTACGATAAAGCAATTAAATATTATCAGAAAGCAAGCGGGTTGGACGAAATGTACGATGAGGCCTGGTTTGGCATTGGAGTTTCGCTAAGCAAGCAGCAGAAATGGCTGGAAGCTGTACACTTTCTTAACAAAGCAATTAAAATAAATGGCGATAACGCTAAGTACTGGCAAACTCTCGCTGAAGCGGAGTATCAGGTAGGTAACATGGTTTCTTGCCTGGATGCCTATCAGGAAGCGAGCCTAATAGACCCTGAAAGTGCTCAGGTATGGCTAGACTGGTCTTATGTATATTATGAGCAGGGCGACTATGAAAAGGCGCTGGAGCTGATGATGGACGGTTTAGATGAAGTACCAGAGGAGGTAGATTTGTATTATTATGCAGCTGCCTACCTTATTTGTGCGGGTAAATTTCGCGAAGCATTTAATTTTCTGGAAAATGCTTTAACTTTGGATTTTGACAGACACGAGATTCTGTATGAGTTTTTTCCAAAGTTAGAAACTCAAAAAGCATTGTTTAAAATTATAGATCAGTACAGAAAATAAATCTTTTTTGATGAATTACACGCTAAGTCAGGTGCCTGAGCGTACACAAAAGCCTAGGGTATACGGCTATACGATGGCGATGGATAAAGGGCTAAGCCTAAGAGAAGTTGAGGATTTTATAAGTGTAGCCGGTGGTTATGTTGATATTGTTAAGCTTGGGTGGGCTACCTCTTTTGTGACCCCTAATCTACAAGATAAGATAGAGCTTTACCACAGTGCTAATATACCTGTCTATTTCGGAGGCACATTATTTGAGGCCTTTGTAATCAGAAATCAGTTTGAAGACTACCGCAAAATTTTAGACAAATACGGTATGTCATTTGCCGAAGTATCCGATGGCTCAATAGATATGAAGCACGATCAAAAGTGTGAGTATATCAGTAAACTGGCAGAACAGGTTACAGTACTTTCAGAGGTAGGTTCTAAAGATGCGGCTAAAATAATGCCCCCTTACAAATGGATAGAACTGATGCAGGCCGAACTTGACGCCGGCGCGTGGAAGGTAATAGGCGAAGCCCGAGAAGGCGGCAATGTAGGGCTTTTTCGCTCTAGCGGCGAAGTACGATCTGGCCTGGTAGAAGAAATACTTACCAAAATTCCTTTTGAAAGTATCATTTGGGAAGCTCCTCAGAAAGAACAACAGGTGTGGTTTATCAAACTCCTGGGAGCTAATGTAAATCTGGGAAATATAGCTCCAAATGAAGTAATACCTTTAGAAACCATTCGCTTAGGGCTTAGAGGCGATACCTTTAATCATTTTCTGAATCAGAAATAAACATATATGCTCCTGCGTACTTAGCGTAGGAGTATGTATTCATCTCATGCCCTAATAGCCATGCAAAAATTTAGAAATTACATACAACTTTTTTTCAAAGGTGTAGCGATGGGAGGGGCCGATGTAGTGCCCGGTGTTTCAGGAGGTACAATCGCTTTTATAACTGGCATCTATGGCACATTACTAGATGCTATCAAGTCATTTAACCTTGAAGCCGTTCAGTTACTGATTAAGTTCAAGTTTAAAGATTTTTGGAAGCACATTAATGGCAATTTCTTAATAACGCTATTCGCGGGCATTGCCCTAAGCATTATCACTCTGGCTAAACTCATTCATCTTTTTCTGGAAGAGTACCCTATACAGTTGTGGTCGTTCTTCTTTGGCTTAGTAATTATTGCGGCGATATCTGTATCTCGTGAAATTGGCAAATGGAGTGTTGGGGCTATTATTGCTGGTATAATGGGTATAGGCATTGCTTATTTTATAACATTGGCCACCCCGGCAGAAACTCCCACTGCTAGCTGGTTTATCTTTCTCTCCGGGGCAGTAGCCATTTGTGCTATGATTCTACCCGGTATTTCTGGAAGTTTCATTCTGCTCATACTCGGAAAGTATGCCTACATATTAGAGGCTGTTAACGAAAGAGATTTTGGCGTCATAGCTTTATTTGGATTAGGCTGTATAGTGGGCATTTTGAGCTTCGCAAGAGTTATTTCCTGGTTGCTACACAAGTTTCATGATGTGGCAGTCGCTCTTCTTGCAGGCTTTATGATTGGCTCACTCAATAAGATATGGCCCTGGAAAGAAGTAATGCAGACTCGTATCAATAGCAAAGGAGAAGAAGTTCCTTTTATCACAAAAAACATATGGCCCACAGAGTATTTGGAAGCTACCGGCTTGGAGCCTCACATTTGGCAGGCTGCGGTATTTATGCTGCTGGGCATTGGCATTGTAGTCTTTTTAGAACAATTTGCGACTCGCAGAAGTCGTAAGATTACTTCTGCATCATAAACAAGATAAAACTACCTTTTTAAACAATGGATAAAGTTACCGACGAAGCATCAAAGCAAGAACACAGAGATAAAATTCAACAGGTCTTTACCGAAGTAAAGAAAGTAGTGGTAGGGCAGGAGTATATGGTAAACCGACTGTTAATCGGTCTGTTTACACAAGGACATATACTGTTGGAGGGGGTTCCTGGACTAGCCAAAACCCTAACCGTCAACACACTGGCCAAGGTATTGCATCTTAATTTTCAGCGCATACAATTTACTCCTGATCTTTTGCCAGCTGACCTGATAGGTACAATGATATACAACCAGCAAAAGGCAAATTTTGAAGTAAAAAAGGGGCCTATATTTGCTAACCTGATACTTGCAGATGAGGTAAACCGTTCTCCTGCCAAGGTACAGTCTGCATTGCTGGAGTCTATGCAGGAAAAGCAGGTTACTATCGGAGAAACTACGTATCAGCTGGACCGTCCATTTTTAGTTCTGGCAACCCAAAACCCGGTAGAGCAGGAAGGTACATATCCACTTCCTGAAGCTCAGGTAGACCGTTTCATGATGAAAGTACATGTGGATTACCCCAGCAAAGAAAACGAGCTGGAAGTCATGCGACGCATGTCCAACATGTCTTTCAAGGGAGATCTGCAATCTGTACTTACCAAAGAAGATATTTTTGCGATCCGCGATGAAATTAATGCGGTTACTATCTCCGACTCATTGGAAAAATACATTATTGAGCTGGTCTTTGCGACTCGCTTTCCAGAGCAGTACCAAATGGGCGAAATCGCAAACTATATTCAGTTTGGTGCATCACCAAGGGCTAGTATTAACCTTAATGTAGCTGCTAAAGCTATCGCCTACTTTGATGAACGTGATTATGTACTTCCGGAAGATATTAAGGAAGTAGCTCACGATGTCTTTAATCATAGAATCTTGTTAAACTACGAGGCAGAAGCAGATGGCGTAAGTACATCAGATATCATTAAAAAAATTCTGCATAAAGTACCTATCAATAGGTAGTTTAATATTCGTCAACTCCATATTAATAAAGCTTAAGCCTCTGTAAATCAGGGGCTTTCTTGTTAATATCGTTAACATTAAATTAACACGCTTTTCTCATCCTTAACCATTTGTTAACATTACGGTCGCGATAGGTTAATACTAGTTTGTGAATTTTGCAGGTGTAATTTTTAGCAAGAAACACTACAAAATTCTCTTATGAAAAAACTAACATTGACATTGATGATGGCCCTCCTGGGCGGATCACTTTTTCTAACATCTTGTGAGGATGATGATGATCCATCTCCTGATAATGGTAATGGTGGAGATTCTACTAGTACTACAGTAGAAAAGAGTGGAGAGATTACAGCTAACGAAACTTGGACAAGTGATAAAATATATGAGCTAAATGGCAAAGTTGTAGTAACCGAAAACGTTACGCTAGAAATTGAGCCTGGTACTATCATTAAAGGCCAGGAAGGTTCTGAAGCCAGTGCCTCTGCACTTGTAGTAGCTCGTGGTGGTAAAATTATGGCTGAAGGTACTGCTGATAACCCTATCATTTTTACTTCAGTATTAGATAACATCGCTATCGGAGAGAAAGCAGGGACTAACCTTGACGAAACTGACAACGAAAAATGGGGTGGCCTTATCATCTTAGGAAGAGCTCCTATCTCAGCTGAAAAGGGTGATACAGAAGCTGCTATTGAAGGTCTGCCTGCTGATGCTGGCTATGGTCTGTATGGCGGAGACAATGAAGAGGACGACTCAGGTGTTCTTAAGTATGTATCTATCCGCCATGGTGGTATTCTAATTGGTGATGGTAACGAGATCAATGGTCTAACCCTGGGTGGTGTAGGTTCAGGTACTGTTATTGAAAACGTAGAAGTTTATGCTACTCTAGATGATGGTATTGAGTTCTTCGGTGGTAGTGTGGATGTAAAAAATGCCCTAGTTTACTGGCAGGGAGATGACGGTGTAGACATTGACCAGAACTACAGCGGTACTGTAAACAACTTTGCGGTAATCCATGGCGATGGTGTGGGTACTGACGAAGGACTTGAAATTGACGGACCGGAAGGCTCTACATACACTGACGGTCTATTTACACTTATCAATGGTACTATCATGGGATCTTCTGCTGAAGGTTCTGCAGCTGACATCAAGTCTAAAGCTCAGGGTACTATAGAAAATGTATACTTTAGCGGATATGCAGATGATGCATACATCAAGTTGAGAACTAGCTACGAAGATTTCTGCGGAGACATCAAAGGTGATTCTTATAACAATTACATCGCTGACAGCCCTACTTTAGTAATTAAAAACAGTGCTTTCGCTAATGCTTCTGCTGAAGACGTATTGGTAGAGGTATATACTGCTTCTAAAGTATCTGATGCGGACGATGCTCCTACTTGCGAAATCAAAGATGGTCAGCAAGATGCAGTAGATGCAGTATTAGCTGACGATACTTACGGCAACACCAGAGAAGTTGGAAGCGCAACTGTTGGTGCTGACCTATCAGTATTTGATAACTGGACCATCACATCTATCAAAGGTGGTTTAAACTAATATAGATCATTTCTTAAGTAAGCCCTCTGGTAGGGCTTGCTTTTCCTTTCATTAATATCAATCGTCCATAAAGGCTAAGTAAAGCCTAAAATCTCCCTTCGGAGAAAATCAATCTGCATACGTTCAATCTACAATGAACATGAAAAAAACAATATTATTTCTGTCGCTTGTCCTTACTGGGCTTACTGCATATGCACAGCAAGGTTTTCTTAGAGGAAAAATTATAGATGCCGAAACGGGTGAAGCGCTTATAGGGGCTACCGTATCTGTACCAGGTACAGATAAAGGCGCAGTGGCAGACTTTAATGGTAACTACTCTCTGAAACTAGACCCAGGTACCCACTCAGTACTGTTTCAGTTTGTCTCTTACCAACCCACAACAGTAAGTGATATAGAAATCAAAGCAGACGAAACCACTACCATGGATATAAGTCTGTCTACTGATGTAACAGAACTTGAAGGGGTAGTAATTACTGCAGAGCAGGCTCGTGATACTGAAACTGCCTTACTAACCCTACAAAGAAAATCTGCAAACCTGATGGATGGTATCTCTTCTCAGACTTTTCGTAAGGTAGGAGATAGCGACTTAGGTTCTGCCATGAAAAGAGTAACTGGAGTTTCAGTACAGCAGGGCAAATACGTATATGTGCGTGGACTTGGCGACCGCTACACCAGAACTACCCTGAACGAAATGAGCATTCCCGGTCTGGATCCAGATAATAACTCTGTTCAGATTGACCTCTTCCCAACCAGTACGGTAGAAAACGTAATAGTTTACAAAACATTTACTCCTGATTTAGTAGGAGACTTTTCTGGTGGTATAGTAAATGTGGAAACTAAAGAGTTTCCCGAAGAGAAAGCTACCAGCTTTTCTGTAGGCCTTGGCTTTAACCCTGAGATGAACTTCAATGACGATTTTACGCTCTATAAAGGAGGTAATCTCGACTATCTTGGCATGGACGATGGTACGCGCGAGCTACCCTTTGACAAAAATACCAATATCCCCGACGAAGCACTGGATGATCCTCGTCTGGAGTCCATTACACGTAGCTTTGGAAAGACAATGGCTGCCCAGCCACGTTCCACTTTCTTCAACTCCAGCCTGTCTTTTTCACACGGTAACCAAGTAAATAAAGGAAACTCTACGATCGGTTATAATGCCGTTCTTAATTACAAAAATGAGTTTACTTACTTTGACAATGTCTTCTTTGGAGACTTCCTTAAGAGCAATAATTCTGAAGTAAATCAGCTTCAGCGCTTCTCTCAACGTTCAGGGGTACTTGGACAGCAAAACGTATTGTGGAGCGCATTACTTTCTGGTGCTTTAAAGTTTGATAACCACAACTTTTCGTTAAGCTTACTTAGAAGCCAAAATGGACAAAGCCAGGCTTCTGACCGTGTGTTTTCTGACTTTGATCAGACAGGTGCTACTCTTCTTCAAGATATCCTGACATATACACAACGTTCACTTACAACCGGTATAATCGTAGGTAAGCATCGTCTGAAAGGTATTGATCTGGAATGGCGTAATGTGCTTACTTACTCAAAAATTTATGATCCTGACTTCCGCTCTACAGCTATCTCAGTATCTCAAGGCGACACTACCTTACGTGTAGGAGATGGTGCTGGTATCAACCGTTTCTGGAGAGATCTAAACGAGTGGAACGAAAGCTTTAAAGTAGATTTAACAGTACCTTATGGCGAAAGCTCAAAGTTTAAGTTTGGAGGTATAGGAACGTTGAAAAGCAGAGACTTTGAAGTACTTTCTTATAACTTCAGAGTGACAGACCCTTCTAACGTATCTATTGACCCTGATGATTTTTTCAGAGAAGAAAACATTTGGACTCCCGAAGAAGAAGAAGGAACCTATGCTATAGGTAACTATCAGCCGGCAAACTCTTTTGACTCTCGCATGTCTGTTTTTGGTGCTTACGTAATGACAGAGCAACAGATTAGCGATCAGCTAAAAGCGATTTATGGCGTAAGGGTAGAGAAAGCAGATATGTTCTACACGGGACAGAACAATCAGGGTACAGTGTTTTATGATGATGAAAAGACATTAGATGAACTGGACTTCATGCCTTCTGTAAACATGGTGTACAACATCATAGAGAATATGAACCTGCGCATGTCTTACAGCAGAACTTTAGCCAGACCAACATTTAAAGAGAAGTCTGTCGCTCAGATTTTTGATCCCATTTCAGGTAGAACTTTTGTAGGTAACATAGATCTGGAGCAAACTCACATTAACAATGCGGATATTCGTTGGGAATACTTTTACACTCCTAGCGAAATGGTTTCGGTGTCTGGTTTTTACAAGCACTTTAACGGACATATTGAGCTTACCTCATTTGACGTAAGACCGGATGAACTTAAGCCTAGAAACGCTGGCGAAAGTAATATTGTAGGAGTTGAGCTAGAAGTAAGAAAGAATCTGGAGTTCATCGCACCTACCCTTACCAACCTTTCAGTAGGTACCAATGCATCTTTCGTACGTTCATCTGTTGACCTTAAGTCAGTTATTGTAAACAACAACGGAACCTCAGACTACGAGCTACGTCAGCAGTTTCTTAGAGATGGGGAAGAACTGGATGATACTCGCCCTATGGCTGGCCAGTCTCCCTTCCTGATTAATGCTTACCTTAATTACGTTAATGAAGGTGGTGATCTGAACATTAACCTAGCGTACAATGTACAGGGTGAGACCTTAAATATTGTAGGTTCTGGTAGAGTACCAGATGTTTACACTAAGCCTTTTAATAGCTTAAACCTGAATGCATACAAAGATTTTGGGGTAGAAGGAAACTCAAGAGTAACCGTAGGAATCACCAACATTCTGGACGACGACCAGGAGAATGTATTTAAGTCATACGAAGCCGAAGAGCAATACTTCTCTGTATTCCGTCCAGGAAGAACATTCTCAGTAAAATATTCGTACCGATTCTAATTTGTGAGATAACAACAGTAAAAGCGGCCTTGATGCCGCTTTTTTTTTGACCATACCCCTAGACTGCAGTACAGGAAGATGTAAATAAAAGATGACATTTGCGTTTATTATAAAAAGGATGAAGAAAGGAATAGCAACCTTTACTGCTTAAAGAACGAACAATTTTAGGGTAAACATGACAGGTGTGTACAGGTTTACAAGTAGATAAAATAGAAAGTATGAGTAAAAATGTTTTAATAAGCGGGGGCAGCGGTATGTTAGGTAGTCGCCTTACCAAAATGCTCATGGACAAAGGATACAGTGTAAGCCACCTGAGCCGCTCTGCCAGTAGTAAATCATCTGTTACTACCTATGTATGGGATATTCAAAAGCAGGAAATTGACCCTGAAGCAGTCAAAAATGCAGACCATATTATACACCTTGCCGGAGCAGGGGTAGCTGATAAACGCTGGACAGAGCAGCGAAAAAAAGTGATTCTTTCCAGCAGAACAGAGTCTACAAAACTACTGCATAATGCATTATCTCAGCTGGGTGAACATAAGGTGAAGTCTTTTGTATCTGCTTCAGCTATAGGTATTTATGGTTCTGATACTGGCGGTGCAGAAGTATATGAAAGTAGCCCTAAAGGGGATGATTTTCTGGCAGAAGTCGTTAAAAAATGGGAAGCTTCTGTAGATGAGGTCAAGAGGCTGAACATACGTACTAGCAAACTTAGAATAGGTGTGGTTTTAAGTATGGAAGGTGGAGCCTTACCCAAGATAGTACAGCCGGTAAAGATGGGAGTAGGATCACCTTTGGGCAGTGGCCAACAGTTTATGAGCTGGATTCATATTGACGACCTGTGCCGTATGTTTATCTATGCGTTGGAAAATGAAGATATAGAAGGAGTATATAATGCAGTGGCTCCCCGGCCTGTTACTAACGAAAAACTGACGCAAAGCGCCGCTAAAATATTACATAAACCTCTCTTTATGCCTAACGTACCAGCATTTGCTATTAAGCTGGCTTTTGGAGAAATGGCATCAATTGTGTTAGGAGGAAACCGTGTATCTGGTAAGAAAATAGCTAATAAAGGCTTTGATTTTCAGTACAAAAGTATAGAGCCCGCCTTACAGGATTTACTCAAATAAATGGTTATGGAAAGCGGTAAGGCCTAAACTGGTGCTGAATGTTTCAGCCCATAAGCAAATATATTAACCCTAAGTAGTAAAATGAACGAAAGTAATAAAGATCAGAATGGAGCAACAAAGAGGTTGCCTGAACATACCCCTACGCCGGGAGAAAGAATAAAAAAAGCTTTTAAAGAAAGAGATTGGAATGAAATCAAAATTAACGACTCCTGGGCAGTTTTTAAAATTATGTCCGAGTTTGTTGAAGGTTTTGAAAAGCTAGCCAAAATAGGCCCATGTGTTACTATTTTTGGCTCTGCGCGTACCCAAAACGATCACCCTTACTATAAAACTACTGAGCAGATTGCCGCCCAGTTAGTAAGACACGGTTATGGTGTAATTACTGGTGGAGGCCCCGGTATAATGGAGGCCGGTAACAAAGGCGCTAAAGATGAAGGAGGAAAATCAGTAGGTATCAATATCATTTTACCTTTTGAGCAATCCAGTAATATTTATATTGATCCGGATAAACTGATCACTTTTGATTACTTTTTTGTTAGAAAGGTGATGTTTGTTAAGTATTCTCAGGGCTTTATCGTTATGCCAGGCGGATTCGGCACTTTAGATGAACTTTTTGAGGCACTTACGCTCATACAGACTAAAAAAATTGGTAGATTTCCCATTGTACTTGTTGGTACCGACTACTGGAAGGGACTTTTACACTGGATAGAAGATATAGTACTCAAGCAGGAAAAAAATATCAGTGCCGTAGATATGGACCTGATTAATCTGGTAGATACTCCCGAAGAAGCAGTAGAAGTTATCGATAATTTTTACTCAAAATATACATTATCACCAAACTTCTAGAATCATTTTGAATACGCTAAAAACGCAGGTTAGAGTACAGTTTGTTATCATTCTTCTTTTGGTTTTTTATCTGGGCTGGCGAGAGTTCGTAGATGAAGCTCCCCCCTCAGGTGTAAAAGAAGCATCAATGGAGAATGATGAGAGCAGAAAGGAAGAGATGAAAGGTACGAACAAGCTTCCTAACTATCAGGCTTTTATCGTTCCTACTCCGGAAGAGCTAACCTTTGCCGGTGAGAAAATTGTTTTAAAAGAACCTGATCTGCGCGAGCGTTTTGACCGTGAAATACACGTAAATGCTAACTGGCATTCTAATACTATTCTAATGATTAAGCGCTCCCATCGTTGGATGGCGCAGATCTCTGAGGTGCTTAAGAAAAACAATGTACCCGATGATTTTAAATACATTGTAGCGATAGAAAGTAATTTTGAGGAAAATGCCCGTTCTCACCGTAATGCGGTTGGTTTCTGGCAACTGCTGGAAGGTACCGCTGAGCAATATGGGTTGGAAGTAAACAATGAAGTAGATGAGAGACGCGATCCTGTAAAAGCTACTGAGGCCGCTTGCAAATATCTACACGATGCCTACGATAAGTTTGGCGACTGGACCAGCGTAGCGGCTTCATATAATGTAGGTATGCGAGGGTTGGAGCGCCGTCTGGATGAGCAAAAAGTAGACTCATATTTTGATGTGCTGCTGAATGATGAAACCTCACGCTATATGTTTCGGATTCTTGCGGCCAAGGCCATATTGGAAAATCCCGGATTATATGGGTTTAACATACCAGTGGGTGAGCGTTATCGCCAACCCGAGTTTGATACTGTTAAAGTAGAAGAAACGATACCCGACCTTGTAGACTTTGCCCATAAGCATGGGATAACTTACAAAACGCTTAAGCGCTACAACCCGTGGCTGCGTGACCGGGACCTTACCGTAAAAAACAATACGTATGAAATTTTAATCTCTAAGGATCCGCTAGAGCAGCATCTTGTACAAAAACTCACCAAGTAATAATAGCGTTTGTATAAAAAAAAACTAGGCCGTTTATGTTAAGCATGAACGGCTTCTTTTTTATGAGCCTTTTCCGATACCAACCCATACATTAGCCTACCACGAGAGAGTGTGTTGATGATATAGCGCCTGCGTATTTTTTTCAAACACTTTTGGTATTACCAATCGTATCTATAAGAATGAATAGAACTGTTGAAGCTGATTGGACTTAAGCAATTGAAGATAAGTATTTTGCTAGGCAGCAACATAAACTTTCAGGCTTTGGAGTATTATAGTTTCGTTATATTTTAGTTAAGCAGTATTAATATGCTGTGCTACAACTGATCTTAAAATATAATATGATGATTACGGTTACGCTTCTATCTGAATAAAGCTATAAGACCGAGAGTAGATGCCATTTACATGTACCATACTCACAAGAAAAAGTAATAACTTAGCACCTTTTGCACTTCGCAATAGTTAGGGTATTGACCTAATTGATAATGTGATCAATATATGCAGCAAACAGACGAGCAAACTTTACATAAGCATACAGATGATAGTGGCTTTTCTACCTCTTATGATCAGGAAGCCATAGAAATTTATGGAGCCAGAGAACATAACCTGAAGAATATAGATGTATGGCTACCTCGCAATAAACTAATAGTAGTAACGGGTATAAGTGGTAGTGGAAAGTCCTCTCTTGCCTTTGATACTATATATGCAGAAGGGCAACGCCGATATATGGAGAGTTTCTCTGCTTATGCACGCTCTTTCATAGGTAATCTGGAAAGGCCGGATGTAGATAAAATAAACGGTCTGAGCCCAGTCATATCTATAGAGCAGAAGACCACTTCTAAAAACCCACGATCTACTGTAGGTACAGTTACAGAAATTTACGATTTTATGCGTCTGCTTTATGCCCGTGCCGGAGAGGCCTATTCTTACCTCACCGGTAAAAAGATGAAGCAGCAGTCGGAAGATCAGATCATAGATTATATACTGGATAGCTTTGACCAACAAAAGCTTATTATTTTAGCTCCGGTAGTAAAAGGACGAAAAGGCCATTACCGGGAGCTATTTCAGCAGGTGCGCAAAATGGGCTTTGCTAAAGTACGTGTAGATGGAGAGGTGATGGATCTGGTACCCAAGATGCAGGTGGACCGTTATAAAACTCACGACATAGAAATTGTCATAGACCGGGTACTGGTAACTGCTGACGATCGCTATCGTATTGCCGAATCTATAAAAACAGCCCTGGATCATGGCAAGGGAATCATGATGGTGTCTGATACTGAAGGAAATGTGCAGCATTTCTCTAAGTTTTTGATGGATCCTGAAACAGGACTGGCTTATGACGAACCCGCACCCAATACTTTTTCTTTCAACTCTCCTTACGGTATGTGCCCCAGCTGTAGTGGGTTAGGCAAAATAGAAGAGTTTGCTATGGAAAATATTATTCCGGATGATAGCCTAAGCATTAGCCGTGGTGGGATTGCTCCTCTGGGGGAATATCGTGATATCTGGATATTTAAAAAACTAGAGGCTGTGCTTAAAAAACACAAAGTAAAGCTTAGCACACCCATCAAAGACATTCCTGAAAAGGTGATGAAGATAATAATGAATGGCGACTCCGATACTGTAGCTGTCAAGTCTATCAAATACCCAGGCTCTAACTATAATGTTAAATTTGAAGGTGTAATTGGCTATCTGGAAAAGCAACAGGAAACAGGTACCGATAAAACCCAGAAATGGGTAAAGCAGTTTGTGAGTAGCCGTACCTGCCCGGAGTGTAATGGGGCTCGCCTGAAAAAAGAGTCATTACATTTTAAAATAGCTGATAGAAACATAGCCGAACTGGCTATGATGAATATCGAGGAACTTAGCCAGTGGTTTGTAGGGTTGGAAGACCGCATTAACGACCGTCAGCGACTAATTGCATCTGAAGTACTAAAAGAAATACGTAAGCGTATAGGCTTTCTGGTAGATGTAGGACTAACCTATCTCAGCCTGAACCGTCCTCTAAAAACACTCTCTGGCGGTGAAGCTCAACGTATCCGACTGGCTACCCAGATTGGTACCCAACTGGTAGGGGTATTGTACATCCTGGATGAGCCAAGCATCGGCCTGCACCAGAGAGATAACGTAAAGCTAATCAAAGCTCTGCAAGACTTGCGAGACCTTGGCAATACCGTAATAGTGGTAGAGCATGACAAGGACATGATGTTACAGGCAGACTATATATTGGATATTGGCCCTGGAGCTGGTAGACACGGAGGGCAGGTTATTGCTTCTGGCAACCCTAAAGAGTTTCTTAATAATGGAGGTATTACAGCAGAGTACCTTAACGAGACCCGAAAGATTAGCGTGCCAGAGAAGAGGAGGGAAGGCAATGGTAAAGAAATTAAGCTCAGTGGCGCCAGCGGTAACAATCTAAAAAATGTAACCCTAACCCTGCCCTTAGGAAAAATGATATGTGTTACAGGAGTATCAGGTAGTGGTAAGTCTACCCTTATTCACAACACCTTGTTTCCTCTGCTTAGCCAGCACTTTTATCGTTCGCATACTGACCCTTATCCATATAAAGACATTAAAGGGCTGAAAAACATAGATAAGGTTATAGAAGTAGATCAGTCGCCTATTGGCAGAACGCCTCGTTCCAATCCGGCCACTTATACTGGTGTGTTTTCAGATATTCGGGCTCTTTTCTCTCAGTTGCCCGAAGCAAAGATTAGAGGATACAAACCGGGACGCTTTTCTTTTAATGTAAAAGGAGGGCGCTGCGAAACCTGCGAAGGAGCGGGGATGCAGCTTATAGAGATGGACTTTCTGCCAGATGTGCATGTACCTTGCCCCACCTGTAAAGGCAAGCGCTATAACCGCGAAACGCTGGAAATACGCTTTAAGGGTAAGTCTATAGCCGATGTGCTGGACATGACGGTAGAGCAGGCGGTAGAGTTTTTTGAGAATCAGCCTCGCATTTTGCGTAAAATTCAGACGCTGGAAGATGTAGGTCTGGGCTATATCAGCCTGGGTCAGCATGCTACTACGCTCTCTGGGGGTGAGGCTCAACGGGTAAAGCTGGCAACCGAATTATCTAAAAAAGATACTGGCAAAACACTGTATATTCTGGATGAACCTACCACGGGTCTACATTTTCAGGATATTCAGCACCTGCTTGATGTCCTCAATAAGTTAGTAGACAAAGGAAATACCGTATTGGTTATTGAACATAACCTGGACGTAATAAAAGTAGCTGACCATATTGTAGACCTGGGGCCAGAGGGAGGTAATGAAGGTGGACAGATTATTGGCGAAGGCACACCAGAAAAGGTAGCTAAGATTAAAAAGGGCTATACCAGTTATTTTCTGAAAGAAGAGCTAAAAGGCTAAAACTGCTAAACACGCTTGATCTCTCTGCGTTACATAAGTAGAGTGTAACGCAGTGTTTTTTTGCTTTGGCTATAGAAACACTGTCATTTTTTTGACTAACAGTAAATATATTTTCTATGGCAGTAATAGAGACTCCCTCAGAATATACAAACGAAACCAGACATCTGGCTACGCAACTACCAGACATTGGTAAGCCAAGAATCGTAATTATTGGCGGTGGCTTTGCCGGTATTCAGGTAGTAAAAAATCTGGACATGAAAGATGTACAGGTAGTTATGCTGGATCGGCACAATTACCACACCTTTCAGCCTTTATTGTATCAGGTGGCTACTGCCGGGCTGGAGCCCGACTCTATTGCTGGTCCCTTGCGTAAAGTGTTTGACAAAGAGAAGAACTTCTTCTTCCGTATGGCTACGGTAGACTCTGTAAGCCCGGAAGAAAACATGGTAAACACCAATATAGGACGTATTCATTATGACTACCTGGTTGTTGCTACTGGTACTCAAACCAACTATTTTGGTAATAAAACCATAGAAGAACTAGCTTTCCCCCTAAAACAGGTACCCCAGGCTTTAAATCTGAGAAGCCATTTTTTACAAAATCTGGAGCGTGCTGTCACCTCTGATGACGATGAGGAAATTGACCGCCTGACAAATTTTGTTATTGTAGGAGGTGGCCCTACCGGAGTAGAACTGGCTGGTGCACTTGGCGAGCTTAAAACGCAGGTTTTACCACGTGATTACCCTGAGCTAGACTTTGACGCGAATATGAACATCTATCTGGTAGAGGGGCTTAGCAGACTGCTGCCTGCCATGTCGGAGAAGGCTGGGGCAAGAGCAAAAAACGATTTGGAAAGCCGGTTTAAGGTAAATGTGAAGCTGAATACTATGGTAGAAGATTTTGATGGCTACCAGGTAAAACTCAACAATGGAGAAACCATACAGTCAGAAACGCTGATTTGGGCAGCGGGAGTGCAGGGTGTTATAATACCCGGGCTTGATAAGGCGCAGGTAGAAAAGAAAAGATATATCGTAGATGAGTTCAGCCAGGTAGAAGGTTATGATAATATTTATGCGATAGGAGATATTGCAAAAATGTCTACCGAAAAGTATCCTGAAGGCCATCCGCAGCTTGCGCCAGTTGCTTTGCAGCAGGGAGAACGTTTAGGTAAAAACCTTAGCCGCATGCTGGCCGGCAAAGATGTAAAGCCATTCCGCTATCTAGATAAAGGTACAATGGCTACCATTGGTAGAAACCGGGCAGTAGCTGACCTTCCTATAAAAGTTAGTTTTGGAGGCTTTCTGGCATGGATCACCTGGATGTTCGTTCACCTGCTTTATCTGGTGAGTTTTCGGCAAAAGCTGGTTACACTAGGCAACTGGATATGGAATTATTTTACTTACGATAAGGGGACCCGGCTTATTATTCGCCCATTTGACTATCGCTCGGTTATTAACCGTAAAAAGGATAGAATGAAAAAAGAAGAGAAAGAGAAAGCTAAAAATGATAGTAAGGTAGAAGAAAGCAGTCAGGAGAAGCAGAAAGTACACAATGCATAAATAAAAAAGGTCGGGCAATTTGCCCGACCTTTTCGCTTCATATAATTAGACTACTAAAATTTAAATGTAAAGCCCAGGTTAAGGGGTATAAATTTTATATCCTGCTTAATCTGAAAGTCACCAATAGGTATAGTTTCGTTTAAGTACATAATGTGATACTGTGCACTGGCAAAGAAATCTATCTTCTCATTTACCGGATACAACAGACCAAGTGTTGGCGCAATTCCAAAGTATTGCCGCGTAGTGTTAAAGCCCGCTGCGTCAATTTTAAGGTGGTACATTCCTCCTTCTATTCCAATGTAAGGCCTAAGTGTGGTAGCAGGTAATAAATACTTTATTGAGGTAGTTACCGGAGTAATTGCAAAATCTACTGCATTTATATTGATGCCAAAAACTTCCGCATTGTAAAGATACTGCCCTGCCGATGCTCCTATCCTCAGTTTATCATTAATAGCATAGTCAAGGTCTAATCCGTAGCCGAAACCATTTCCGGCAATATTATCAAACAGGCCCTGAGGCATAGCAAATCCAACACGTGGTGTAATTGATACCTGGGCGTGGGCCGTAGCCATAATCCCAAGCAGGCATATAGTGAAAATTATCCTTTTCATAGCAAAGATATTGTGGTTTGTATAAGAATGAAATACAATCTTACATAGGCAACATCTGTGCTAAAAAATGATTGTAAATAAAAAATCGCATGATTTTTGTTAATATATATTTGTAAGTGGTTGTAAATCAATTGTTTAGAATTTTTTAATTAATTTCTTCCACTACAAAAAGATCAGAAGCAATACGATCTGCCAATAATTTACCTTTATTCGTCAAAATTAGTTGCTCTTCTTGCAGCACTGCTTGTCCCTCTGCAATCAGTTGATCCACATAGTTTTTATTAAGCAAATAAAGATCATACTGAAAAGACTCTTGGAGCTTTTGTAAGTTACACCCCCATTTGGTACGCAAACCTGTCATAATCAATTCATTAATCTGATCTGTTTTGCTAAGTTCATCTACGGCAAAAGGTATCTTATGCTCTGCCAAACTCTTTAGATACAAAGCATTATTTGATACATTAAACTGTCTGATGCTGCCATTAAAGGAATGGGCTCCGGGACCTACGCCTAAATAGGGTTCGCCTCTCCAGTAATTACTATTGTGCCGAGAGTATTGGTTAGGCAGGCAAAAGTTTGATATTTCGTATTGCTCATAACCCCGATCAGCAAGTGTTTGCAGCAATATTTCAAACTGTTCGGCAGCAAAATCTTCCTCTATCTGGTTAAGCTTACCCTTCTGTAGCCATTTACCAAATACGGTTTTGTCCTCTATCGTCAGGCAGTACGAAGAAATATGCTGCGGATGAAGTGCTAAAGCTTTTTGTAAATCAGTTTGCCAGATACTATGATCCTGATAAGGAATGGCATAAATAAGGTCTATACTAATTTGGTTAAGGCCTATCTCCTGCGCCTGCAACACACACCGTTCTGCTTCTGCTGAGGTATGGGCACGGTTCAGAAACTTTAGATGCGGTTCATAAAAGGATTGTATGCCTATACTCAGTCTGTTAACCCCACTGCTTTTTATTTGCTGTAGTTTAGTCTTGTCAAGATCGTCCGGGTTTGCCTCTAGCGTAATCTCTGCTTTTTTGTCTACTGCAAACAGTCGGTGAATGGTGTCCAGCAGGCTGCTAAGTTCTGCCTCACTAAGTAAAGAAGGTGTGCCCCCACCAAAATATATTGTGTCTAGTTGATGAGTGCTGAGATAATCTTTTTGCAAAAGCAATTCCTGCTTTATCGCCTCTACCATCTCATTTTTTTTGCTGGTATTGGTGCTAAAATGAAAATCACAATAGTGACAAGCCTGCTTGCAAAAGGGAATATGTAGGTATATACCTGCCAAATTTGTCGAATATTAGAAAGTGAAATACTAGATAAGCTGACTAGAATTACGTTTACAAAACTAATGAGCCCACCAGACTGCAACATTAGAAACAATAACAATAGAACGGCAAGAAGTATAACATTATCCCTGAAAAAAACTTTCAGTAATTATCTACTTTTGCGGCACTACAAAATAGATAGCGTATGCACGACCTCTTAAAGGACGCTTTTGACGCAGAGAAATTTCGTCAGCAGGGCCATCAGCTTATAGATATGCTCGCTGACCATTTAAATGCTGTCCAGCATGGAAATGCCCGGCATGGAAATGCCCGGCATGGAAATGCCCAACATACGAATAGCCCGAATGGTAAAACTCAGCAACCAGTGATCTCCTGGCATAAGCCCGAAGATGAACTTGCATTTTGGGAGCAGGATTTAGCTAAAGGGCAGGGAGATGCTTTGGATCTATTCCGTACAGTAATAAGCCGCTCTATACACCTGCACCATAATAAATATATGGGACATCAGGTTGTGCCTCCCGCCCCCCTTGGTGCTTTGGCAAGCCTCTTAAGCTCTTTTCTAAACAATGGTAGTGCTGTTTATGAAATGGGAGCAGTATCCAATGCCTTGGAAAGAGTGGTTACTCAACAGCTTTGTCAGCAGATAGGGTGGCAGGAGGAGTCCGGAGGAATACTAACTTCGGGGGGGACACTAGCTAATCTAACTGCCTTGTTAACTGCTCGTAGAGTAAAAGCTCAAGCTAATGTTTGGGGAGAAGGTATGGGGCAAAAGCTGGCACTCATGGTATCTGCAGAAGCGCATTATTGTGTAGACAGAGCCGCTCGCATTATGGGATGGGGAAGCGAGGGTATCATCAAAATTCCTGTAAATGATAAGTTTCAGATGCGCACCGAACTTTTAGAAGAGCACCTGGCAAAAGCTAAAGCCGATGGACTGGAAGTGATTGCTGTAGTCGGTAGTGCGTGTACTACCTCTACAGGTGCCTACGATAATCTGGTAGAGATTTCGGACTTTTGTACTAAAAATGATTTGTGGTTTCATGTAGATGGAGCCCATGGCGGCGCGGTCATCTTTTCAGATAAATACAGGCATCTGGCTAAAGGTATAAATCTGGCAGACTCTGTAGTTATTGACATGCATAAAATGCTGCTGGCTCCCGCTTTAACTACCGCTCTACTCTACCGAAAAGAAGTAGACTCATACCGCACTTTTGCCCAGCAGGCTCAGTATCTATGGAGTAGTCAGGAGGATCAGGAGTGGTACAACATGGGCAAAAGAACTATGGAGTGTACCAAACTGATGATGAGCGTAAAAGTATATGCTCTTATTAAAACCTACGGTACATCGCTGTTTGATAAGTACGTAAGCCGACAATATGACTTAGGAAAAAGTTTTGCTGAGCTAATTAAGAAAAGAGCCCTATTTGAGTTAGGCATAGAGCCAAGTACAAATATTGTTTGTTTCCGTTATAAAGCAGCCGACGTAGGTGAAGATAAAGTAGATGAACTAAACTCGTATATCCGCCAAGCCCTGGTAGAGCAGGGAGAGTTTTATATCGTACAAACTCGCTTAAATAATAAAGTCTATCTTCGTACCACTTTGATGAATTCTAATACTACCGAAAAAGAGTTAAACGAACTGCTAAATCGTATAGAAGAATTAGCGCAGCATGCCTATGGAGATTAATTACATTGAGTTGTTCGCCTTAATTTTTGGCGTTCTGTCCGTCTGGTTCAATACCAAAGAAATAGTATGGGGTTGGCCCTGTAGTATTGTTGGAGTAGTGCTTAGTGGTATACTTTTTTATGACTCAAAACTATACTCAGATTTTATATTACACATCTTCTACTTCGGTTTAGGTTTTTATGGCTGGTACGAGTGGTTGTATGGCGGCAAAAACAAAACAGAGCTAAAAGTAGGTATGCTATCTAAATCTCGGCTGCTTGTATTAATGGTGCTCGGTAGTCTGGGAGTTATAGGTATTGGTTATTCTTTTGCCACTTTTACAGATGCAGATCTGCCCTACTGGGATGCTTTTACAACTTCGTTCAGCTTTGTAGGTACTTATATGCTTGCCCGAAAGAAGCTGGAAAACTGGGTACTATGGATAGTTGTAGATGCTGTAGCAGCAGGTATTTATTTTTACAAAGAACTTTATCTGCTCTCACTACTTTATTTCCTCTACCTCGGTCTGGCCAGCTATGGTTTTTTCAATTGGCGTAAGTCTATGCGCAAAGAACAAATGGCCTGATATGATACTGAAGATCGTAACTACCGGTGCCGAATCTAGCGGAAAAACAAGTCTGGCTAAAGCTCTGGCTCAGGCTTTTAACGAACCCTGGGTGCCTGAATATTCCAGAGATTACATAGATCAACTCTCTCGACCATACCGGCAGGAAGATCTCATTGAAATTGCGAGAGGGCAGGTGGTAAGGGAAGGTGAGTATGCGCGAAAAGCCAAACAGATGTATTTTTGTGATACCAGCATTGAGGTAATTAAGATATGGAGCGAATACAAATACCAAAACTGCGATCCTCAAATATTGGAACTGTTTCAAAGTAGAAAAGCTGACCTATACCTGCTCTGTGCTCCTGATGTTCCCTGGGAATATGACCCACAGCGCGAAAACCCCAACGATCGCGAAGAATTATTCCATATTTATAAGTCAGTACTCAAAAACGAAAAGCATTTTGAGATGTGGGGTGAGCATGAAAAACGTCTGCAGGAAGCAATTCTACATATAGAACGTTTAATTCCTTAACATTTCGCTCATAGTTTCGTTCTTGCTATAAAATAAAGGGGTGCCCTTACCATTCAGGGCTGAGATTATACCCATTGAACCTGATCCTGGTAATGCAGGCGAAGGGAAGGTATAGTAAATAAAATATAGGATGCTATCCCCTGGTATCCCATTTACTAACACCATTAAGTTTTTTAAATCATGCGTATGTATGTATTGCCACTTTTGGTAGCACTATTGCTAGCGGGTGGAGCCTGGGCACAGGTAGAGGTAAGCGGTAAAATTACAGATGCCGAAACTAATGAGTCTCTTGCTGGTGCAAATATCATTGTGGTGGGCAGCAACAAAGGTACTGTGAGTGATACTGAAGGCAAGTATACGATCACGCTAGACAACACGCCTGCCACCCTTAGCGTGAGTTTTGTAGGGTTAGAAGAAAAAAGAATAAGTATAGAGCAGTCCGATGGTCAAATTACTTACAACTTTGCGCTGAACCCATCTCGCTCTTTAGAAGCTGTTATGATCAAGGCAATCCGTGCGGACCAGAAAGCACCAGTTACCCAGAAAACAGTAGACAGAGAAGAGATTGAAGAAATTTATGTAGGGCAGGATGCTCTTTTTGTACTGGAAAGAAAAACTCCTTCCATACTATCTTACTCAGAATCGGGTACCAACCTTACTAATTACGGGCAAATGCGTTTACGGGGCATTGATCAGACCCGAATCAACATCACCCTCAATGGGGTTCCCCTTAATGATATGATAGACCAGGGGGTATTCTTTTCTAATTTTACAGATTTTGGCAACAGCATTGAGTCGGTACAGGTTCAGAGAGGTGTAGGAACAAGTACCAATGGAACAGCCTCCTATGCTGGGTCTATCAACTTTGAGTCTGTAAATTTACGTGATACGATTGCAAGTGCTGAAGCACAATTGTTAGCAGGTTCTTTTAATACCTACCGGGCAAGTGGCGAAGTTAAAACAGGCCTTCTCCATGATAAGTTTGCCTTCTATTCACGCTTTACACGTACTACTTCGGATGGCTATCGTAATCATACAGGTACTGATGCCTATTCTTTCTTCTTCTCTGCTGGCTACTTTGGTGAAAAAGATATGGTGAAAGTCACCGGTTTTACCGGAAGAACTAAAAATGACTTAGCTTATCTGCCGGTGGCCCTGCCAGATATTGAAGCAGACCCTAAAACTAACTATGTATCAGACAACGATATAGACAACTTTGGGCAGCATCTGGTACAACTGGAGTATACACGATTTTTGAGCCGGAACACATCTCTGGTATCATCGCTCTACTATGGAGGGGCCGGAGGTAGTTTCCCTGCCGGATTTCCTGATGATAATGGAGACTTTATGCAGATAGACTATCCTTTGTATAATAACCATTATGGCTTTATGAGCTATGTAAACCATAGCTCTGATAATCGTCGCTGGGATATTAACGGAGGTCTACATTTATATACCTTTCAGAGAGAAAATATAGAGACGGTTATACCAAATTTTAGCTCGCCTTATTACGAGGACAAATCGCGTAAAGATGAGTTCAGCCTGTTTGCAAAAGCTAGCTACGAACTCGGAAATTTAATCCTTTTTGGAGATTTGCAATTTCGAGCAGTACAATTGGACATGACTCCTGATGAAAACTTTTTGGGGCAGGAGGCTAGTATACCCCTTAGAGAATGGACTTTTTTAAACCCGAAAGTAGGGGTTACTTATGAGCTAAATCCTACGCTAAACTTTTATGCCTCATACGGAAGAAGCGGAAGAGAGCCTACTCGTACTGATATTTTAGGTTCTACACAGATCAATACTCTAAACCTGGCAGATGCACAAGACCCAGATGCTGTAAAGGCAGAGTATGTTAACGATTTTGAAGGAGGAGTGCGCATTAATAACAACGTGCTCACGGCGCAGGCAAATCTCTTTTATATGCAGTTTGAAAACGAAATAGCTCCTATTGGTGAAGCTATTCCTGAAGGTTTTATACAATTGCGCAAAAATATGCCTAGCAGCTATCGGAGAGGAATAGAAGTAGATTGGGAGTATCGTCCTGCATCAAAGATATCTGTTGGAGGAGATGTCACTTATATGCAAAGTCAGATAGATGAATATGCACCTGAAGATGCAGATCAGGTATATACGGATGTAGAGCCTATTATCAGTCCTGAGTGGATAATAAATGGAAGCCTAGAGTATCGCCCTACTACCTGGTTGGCAGTGGCTTTGAGCCCTAGATACGTGAGCGAATCTTATCTGGAGCCTACCAATCAGGAGAGTTTAGTATTACCGGAGTATCTCATATTAGATAGCCGCGCTACCTTTTCCTTAGGTAAACACTCACTGAGTTTACAGTTCAATAATATGTTTGACAAGCAGTATTATAGCTACGGACAGCCTGTAACCTATAATGGAGCCTTAGTTCCAGGTTATTTTGTGCAGCCTCCGCGTAACCTCTATGCCATACTCCGTTTACGATTTTAAATAAGAGACTTTTCTGAATCAGAAAAAAGCTACTTCAAAAGCTAAATAAAAAGGCTTGAGTCAAATTAACAGTTAAAAGTTTTGCTGTAGTAGCTCAACTACTTTTTATAGCGGGGGTAGCTTTTTTTATACTAATCTTATGAAACTGAAATTAGCTTTAGACTGGACACCTAATACTCTGCACGCTGGAATCTTACTTGTCAAGTATCAAGGATTTTATGCGTAAAGTGGTCACGAAATTGAAATTATAGATCCCTCAGCGGATAACCATATCCTTACACCGGCAAAAAACTATCAAGAAAAGAAGTAGATAGTGAAATAGGCCCATCAGAAAGTGTATTTAGCTACAATACACAAAAAACACCAATACCTTTAGTTGCTATTGCTGGCAACCTGCAAAAAGATACCAGCGCTATTATTAGTTTAAAAAGCCACGGAATTGAACGCCCCGCTAGCATGGATGGGCGAAAGTTTGCGTCTTATGATGCTCGTTTTGAAAATGATGTTGTAAGACAAATAGTCATAAACGATGGAGGAGAGGGTAAACTGAATATCAGTAACCCACCTATGTTTAGTATGTGGGATAGCCTGCTGACAGGTGATGTAAAAACGACCTGGGTTTTACTGCCTTGAGGGGGGAGCAAAAGCAAAATTTGAGATGAAGGCTTAGGTTATTATTCGTTTCAAATAACTGATTATTAGATACCATACGGCTATTCTCTATTGTTAATAAGTAATGTGGAGCTGATTCCTGAAAATACGGCTGAAGTTTTACACCAAAACGTAAAGGAGCCTGAGATTAGAAATAAAGACTTTTTAAGAGCTACCTTAAAAAGGATAAGACCCGCTATTTTATCTGAAAGGCGGTGGGGATTTATGGAAGGTGAGCGTTGGATACAGTTTATTAATTGGATGATTGATCATCGGATTTTGAAGGATGTAGAAGTTGTATTTTTAGACTATGAGCAGGTAAATACCTCTACACTTTATACAAATCAGTTTTTCAAATAGATTTATTTAAATCTGTTGTTGTACGATGCAAAGAATGTGCATTGTAATTCCATTTGCTTTCTTACATGGCAGGTCTACGGGGCTGCCTTTTTTGTTTTTAAACCATTTTTGAGAGAGTTTTGTCTTTGCAGAATTAATCTGGATAGAGATGATAATCAGGATTTTATGCTTATTGTCCATGTTTACCCTACTGTGTAAAGCTGGGCAATTACAAGCGCAATTAATTCTGGAAACTTCAGCTGAAGATCAAAAAGTAATAAGGCGAAATTACTCGCCCAAAGACAAACCTTTAGATAGTCTTGCTGCGATTCAAGAAGCTACACAAGTAGTTTCTATGCTTCAAAAACAAGGCTATTTAACAGCTCATTTTTCTCAGCTACAAAAGCTAGATAGTACTTTATGGAAGTTACAATTCAATGTGGGGCCTAGGTTCCAGTGGGCGCTATTGCAGGTAGGTAATCTGGATCAGGCAATGCAGGAGCAATCGGGTTTTAGAGAAAGGCTGTTTCTTAATGAACCCTTCTCCTATCAGGAAATAGCTCAAATGTTTGAGGAAATACTTGAAGCAGCTGAAAATAAGGGTTTTCCCTTTGCCAGTATACGCCTGAATGAGATAAGAATTGTGGAAGAAGAAGTAACGGCTAGCCTCTTGTATCAGCCCGGACCTTTCATTACTTTCGGGGAGTTGCACGTAGAAGGTACCCATAAAATAGACCCTGCCTTTCTGGCTACTTTTCTCAAAGTTGAGCCCTCAGGAGTGTATAGTGAGAAAAAAGTTAAGCAGATTGAAGCGGCCATGGCAAGTCTTTCTTATGTTGAGCTGGTCTCCCCTCCAGAAGTACGCTTCCAAAATGATGAAGCGGAAATCTACCTTAATCTGAAAGAGAGGAAGGTAAATCAGGTGGATGGTCTAATCAATTTTTTGCCTAATGAAAATGAAGGTGGTAAGGTATTGCTTACTGGCAGCGTAGAGATACTACTCAACAATCTGATGCGAAAAGGAAGGCGCCTTCACTTTAAATGGCAACGTTTACAACTGGAGTCACAGCAACTCAATATTGCATATGAACACACTTATCTTTTTCGCTCCCCGCTACAGGCAGCAATTTCTTTCAGTTTGCTAAAAGAAGATACACTTTACATCAACAGAAACCTGCAATTTGCTTTGTCATATCCTTTGCCTAAGGGCAGTATGATAAACTTAAGAAGTGAGCTTCGTAACAGCAATATTCTAAGCGAACTACAGCCAGGAGTGAAAAGTAGTTTCGCTGAAATTAGAGATTTTAGTCTGCTAAACTTTTCTATTGGTCTACATTTTAACAGACTCAATAATGTAGTTTTTCCTACTAATGGGTGGCAGTTAATAACAAATACAGGTCTTGGCAGAAAAAACAGCCTGACAGAAAAAGGTGGAGCGCTAATTAGCTGGCAACCTTTCTCAGAATTGTCTTTAAGTCAATATCATAAATTAGGAGGTCTGGCTTTAATTTATCATCGCCTTTCTGGAGTTTTTGTACACGGAGAGCACCTTTACTTAAACGATTTGTACCGACTGGGAGGAATTCGCACATTAAGAGGTTTTACGGATAACTTCTACTTTTCCGCTTTTTATGGTTTATCAAATCTGGAGTTTAGATTATTGTTGGAAGAAGAAACGAATACCCAGTCTTATGTGTATGCCTTTTATGATCAGGCTTATTTAGGACATAGCTTAAGTGGCGATTATAATTTGTCTCCTTTAGGTTTTGGGTTAGGACTTAGCCTATCTACTGATCTGGGAATATTCAATATCGCTTATGCCATAGGTAAATCAGACTATGAGAGTATAGATTTTAGTACTTCAAAAATTCATTTTGGTTATATCAGCCGTTTTTAAAAAGTATTTGGTGCCTCATAGTCAAATTTATTACATAAACACTCATGTATGAAAGTGCTGAACCTTACATTTGCGGTACAATTACTGCTGCATTAGGCATATAAAAGGCTAGCTGGTTTAAAATTATATGAGAAAATCGTTCTTCGTTTTTATTTTATTTTCCTTCCATTTCAACCTATTAGGTGCTCAACTTCCTCAGGAAGAGTGGCAGTCTAAGTATGAAGCAATTAAAGATTTAAACAGGGAGTGGATTACTATTGATGATAACGATCGTTATGTGCCCTACATTAACAAAAAAATGACGAATGTACCACTTATAGGTGTGGTATTAAATACTAAGCGCTATAGTAGTAATGATTTTCTTATTTGTGCTCCTGCTAATAGTGCTGTACTTATAGAGAAAAAAATCTCCTCCTACTTTCAGGAAGAAGGTTGCCTGGTACTAGATATTGATAGCCTCAGAGCCAGCCACGGAAAAGAAAATATCTTGATTTCTGTATATCAACCACAAAAAGACTTTGAAAGTATAGGGTTGTGGGTAGTACAGGATAAAAAAGATATGACTTCTCTGGCTACCAATCTTTCTCAGATAAGAGAGATGTCTATTCTGCAAGATTATTTTACAGCAGGCATTTTAATACTTTTAGTATTATATGCTATTCTTATCAATCAATACCCCCGTATTTTTAGAAACCTGTATGACTTGTCTAGAGTTTTCTCTCTAAAGATTAGAGAAGATAATAGTAGAATACGCTTAGTTAATGAGGCTCATGTAATGTTCCTGGTGCAACATTGCTTTTTAATAGCTTTTCTGTTTATCATGTTGGTCTCTACTACTAATCTAATAGAAGTTAGCATACCCTATATAAATTTTGAACCCAATTCTTTTGGAGGATATATGCTCTTATGGGCTCAGGTAGCTTTGCTCGTGTTGGCAACTATTTGGCTTAAGTATATTATCGTAATGTTGTTTGGGGCACTCTTCAAGTTAAGGCAATTGCGCTCTATCTATATGCTGGATTACATGCGTATGTCTTTGATTTATAGTGCTTTCCTGTTTGCATTACTAATTGTTGTATTTGCAGGAATCGGCTACTACAATGACAGCTACTTTAATGTGATTATTTATCTATTTATACTCCTGGCAAGTGTGCGGGTTATCGTTCTGTATTTCAGGCTTTTCAGAAATGCTTCATTTAGAAATGTGTATTTATTTTCGTACATTTGCATCGCAGAAGTCATACCCTTATTAGTAGGCCTTGAAGTACTAGTTATTTAGCTTCCTTAGCTTAAGGTAGGAATAATGCAACAGAATTAATATGGTTTTTTCTGTGTTTCCATTAAGAGTATTATTCATAAATACAGCCCATTATATAGAACTTTACTTTTAAAAAATAGGTGTAAGTATGAGCGAAAGCACGATCAAAAATCCCAAAGAAAGATTATACAAAGTAGAAAGTATACTCGTTTCTCAACCAGAACCACAAAATGAAAAGTCACCTTATTACGATCTTGCCCAGAAATATAACATTAAGGTGGACTTCAGACCATTTATTGAGGTAAAACCCGTGAATGTTAAGGATTTCAGAAAGCAAAAAGTAGATATTCTCGACCACACGGCTATCATTTTTACGAGCAGAAATGCTATTGACCATTTCTTCAGCATCTGTGCTGAGCTTAAAATTGAGATGCCTGCCGAGATGAAGTATTTCTGTATTTCTGAGCAAACAGCTAATTACCTTCAGAAATATATCGTTATCAGAAAAAGAAAAATCTTTACTGGTTTCCGTACCGCTCAGGATCTGATAGAAATCTTGAAAAAGCACAAAGGCGAGAAGTACCTCTTTCCTTGTTCAAGCATCAGAAAGAACGATATTCCGGATTTTCTTGAGAAAAATGCTTACAAATTCAGCGAAGCAGTAATGTATGAAACCGTAGCAGCCGATCTATCAGACCTTGCTGATGTAAACTATGATATTATCGCATTTTTTAGTCCGTCAGGCATCAATTCACTTTTTGTAAACTTTCCTGACTTCAAACAAAACAAAACCCGTATTGCTGCATTTGGGCCAACAACTGCAAAAGCAGTAGAGGAAGCAGACCTCTTTTTAGATATTCAGGCCCCTATGCCCAATGCGCCATCTATGACTGGTGCACTTGAAGCTTATATCAAAGAGGCAAACAAACAGTAAAGTTTTTCAATTGGATTATTGTATGCAGCGGTACAATTAGATACATTAGTATACGTTGTATGTTATAGTCATAATTGATTAATTTAATATTTGCTGAACTGTTACCTTTGGACTTGATCAGTGCTTTTTGCAATCGCATATGAATAGAACAATCATACTTGTACTTGTTTGTATTACGACTATAGGCTTGACAAAAAGTCTTGGGCAGCAGAGTGCGCAGTTCAGCCAGTATATGTTTAATACTCTTTTCTATAATCCCGCCTATGCTGGCGTAGAAGGAGTAACTACCATAACGGCTTTCCACAGGACTCAATGGGCTGGCTATCAGCCTAGCGTTGATGATGCTGGAGGAATCAATACTCAGGTAATAAGTTTAAATGCACCCATACTTCGCCTAAGAAGTGGTTTTGGTCTGCATATTGTTAATGACAACATAGGACCTCTTACAAATTTAGAGGCACAGGCTTCTTTTGCATATCACTTAGGTGTAGGTGATGGAAAATTAAGCTTAGGAGTAAGAGTTGGAGCTTTTTCTCAAACAGTAGATTACGATCAGTATCGCTTCGTAGATCCTAACGATGATTTGCTTAGAGAGCAAGGTCGTATTTCGCAGTTAAGACCAGACTTATCTGTAGGAGTATTTTATCGTGCTCGTCAGTATTATGTAGGCGTAGGCTTCAAACATTTAATAGATACTCAATTTGGGTTTGTAGGGATAGATACCCTCAACAACCCACTTGAAAGTCATATAGCTGTAACAGGAGGGTTTGATTATGAACCCACATATAAAGTACGTCTGACTCCATCTTTTTTGGTGCAGTCAGATTTAAACACCTACTCATTTGACATAGGAGTATTGGCCACATACGATAATACCATGTGGGGGGGGGTATCTTTTCGCCAACAGGAGGCTATGGTAGGTATGATAGGGTATAGTTTTTTTAAAGAAAAATCTTTGAAACTAGGTTATGCTTTTGATTATACCATCATTGCCCAGGAAGCAAAAGCTGCCACTTCTCATGAAATCATGGTTACGTATAGCTTACCTATGACTTCCGCCAGTGATAAAAAGATTATAAGGACACCTAGATTTAGACAATAGGTTGTTATAATCATATTTATTATTAGATTAGTAAAATTTACATCCTAAAAAAGGATAAATCTTACAAGACAGGAAAATGAAGGAATTTGAGTAGTAGAGTTGGAACAGGATTACAATATTTGTGTTGATATTTCGTGTATGTATAAAAACAATTTGTGTTATGAGCAGAACTCTTCTAAGAAGCTGGAGTGCGATGTGCTCTGTTGCGTTAATCTTTGCGCTACAGGGTTGCGGACTCTTCGGTGATAACGGTGAGGATTACGGCCAACTGGTAGGAGTACAAGGCAGAGAGTATGATGGTATGCCCACTCCCTATGGTATGGTACAAATACCTGCCGGTACCTTTCACACTGGTCAGTCGGATGAAGATCCAATTGCCTCTCAGATCAACTTCAACAAGCAGATTACAATCGGAGCCTTTTACATGGATGATACTGAAATTACTAATAATGAGTATCGTCAGTTTATCTATGAAGTACAGGAAGGACAGGGCGAATACGAGTTTTTAGTCGGTAAAGGAGCTAATTTCGTTAACGACGAATTATACCCCGACACTACTGTATGGTCAAGAAATTATACCCATCACATGGGAGATCCTCTTGTACAGTACTACTGGTCTCACCCTGCATTTGACAACTATCCTGTTGTAGGGGTAGATTGGGAAGCAGCACAGGTATTTTGCCAGTGGAGAACAGCTTACCTTAATAACTACCGCGAAAGCAATGGAATGTTTGTAATGCCAAACTTCCGTCTCCCTTCTGAAGCAGAATGGGAATATGCAGCAAGAGGAGGTCGTGATATGGCTAAATACCCTTGGGGAGGTCCTTATATAAGAAACTCTAAAGGTTGTATGTTAGCTAACTTTAAGCCGGGTAGAGGAAACTATTATGATGATGGTTTTGCTTATACTGCACCGGTAGCTGCCTACTTTGCTAATGATTACGGACTATACGATATGTCAGGAAATGTATCTGAATGGTGCGAAGACGCCTACAATCCTGCAGCAACTGCAATCGTATGGGATTTGAACCCTACCTATAACGATGAGAATGAGCCTCGTAAAGTTGTAAGAGGAGGTTCTTGGAAGGATGTTTCCTATTTCCTTCAGACTGGAACAAGAACTTTCTCACACAAAGACTCTACTACAGCTTATACAGGCTTCAGATGCGCCATGACTTACATCGGTCGCTCTTCTGGAAATGAATTCTAATCAATTCTTAACAATCTAAATCAGTAAATCACTTAGAAAATCTTAAAACAATGAGCAAGAAAAAAGGTGGATTCTCAGAATTACTTTATGGCACTATCATGCCTAAAATCTACGGTATAGGTGCTGCAGTTGTAATTGTAGGAGCAATGTTTAAAATTCTTCACCTGCCAGGAGCTGGTATTATGCTAGGGGTAGGACTTACCACAGAAGCAATTATCTTCTTATTTAGTGCATTTGAGCCTAAGCATCAGGAATATGACTGGTCTTTGGTATACCCTGAACTTGTAGGAGATACTGAAGCCGCAGACAGAAGAAAAATTTCGAATGGTAAAAGCAAAAGCAATGGCGACTCTGTAACTAAGAAGCTGGATGCTATGCTGGAAAGCTCAAAAGTTGGTCCTGAATTAATTGACAGTCTAGGTAGAGGTATGAAAAACTTATCTGACTCTGTATCTAAAATGGGGTCTCTTTCAAATGCGGCAGTAGCTACTGATGAGTACGCTAAAAATGTAAAAGCAGCTTCTTCTTCTCTTTCTGATATGAATAAATCTTACTCTACAGCTATACAGGCTATGTCATCTATGGCTGATGCTAGTAAAGATACTAAGGAGTATCATGTTCAGGTTCAGAGCGTAACTAAGAACCTTGCTTCTTTAAATGCTGTGTATGAAATGGAGCTTCAAGACGCGAACAGTCACCTGAAAGCAATGAACAAATTCTACTCAAACCTTAGCGGGGCGATGGAAAATGTTTCTGAAGCAAGTAAAGATGCTGAAAGCTTCAAGAAGAACTTTGCTTCTTTGAACAACAATATCTCTTCATTGAACAGAGTATACGGTAACATGCTTAGTGCCATGAAGGCCTAATTATTTGTATTGATTTATTCATTACTCTAATTAACTAAATAATATGGCTGGAGGAAACGAATCCCCAAGGCAGAAGATGATCGGTATGATGTACCTCGTACTCACCGCCCTTCTGGCCTTACAAGTAAGTAATACAGTACTAGAGAAGTTTATCTTCATAGATAATAGTCTTGAGCAATCTGCAACTGGTGCTAAAGCTCAAAATAATAACACTGTTGAACGTATTCAGTCAGCAGTGGAAGAAGCAGGAAACCGCAAAGAAGACGTAGCAGTGTTAGAGAAGGCTAGAGAAGTAAGAGCCAAAACTAACGAAGTTTTGAACACACTGGATGCGTTGAAAGAAGAATTTATAGTCTTGACTGGTGGTACTGACGAAGATGGTACTTACAAAGGTAGCAAGAGCGAAGACGAAATTGCTGACCTTATGGTAAGACAAGGAAAAGGTGAAGAGCTTAAGAAAATCCTGAATGGATATGCAGGTTATTTATCTAGCACTACTGGAACAGAGGTAAGCCCTATTGCTCTTGATGCTATTGAGAACCCGGTATTTAAGGATAATCCTGAGCAAAACATGAAAAGTTTCTCTGAGATTACTTTTCAAAGTACACCTATGGTAGCAGGTTTGGCTTCATTAAGTCAGCTAAAAAATGAGGTGCTTTCTCGTGAGACATTAGCACTTGATAACCTTGCTCGTAAAGTTGGTGCTGCCGATATGAAGTTTGACAACATCGTAGCTATGGTTAGACCTGAGTCAAACGTAATTGCTGCGGGTACTAAATATAAAGCTGATCTTTTCATTGCTGCATCATCTAGTGCCGCAGACCCTGTAATGACTGTAAACGGAAAGCAAATTCCTGTTGAAGGTGGTATGGGTAAGATTGAGTTTACTGCAAGTGCTGACAAGTATGATGAAAGCAATAAAGCTGAAAAGTCTTTTAAAGCAGCTATCATGATTGAGCAGGGTGGTAAAAAAGAAACGTACGAAGAGACTTTTAATTACTATGTTACTAAACCAGTAATTCAGATTCAGTCAGAGTCAGTACAAGCTCTCTATCTGAACTGTGGTAACGAATTACAGGTGAATGTTCCAGCGCTTGGTACTTCATACGATCCTACTTTTACTGCTAAAGGTGGTACGGCTATTAAAGGTAAGAAAACAGGTTCTGTTACTGTAATACCTAAAGCTCCTAAGCTTACTCTAGGTGTTAGTAGTAGTGGTAACAATATTGGTAGCGAAACTTTTACTGTTAAGCGTGTGCCTAAACCTACTATAGTTGTAAAAGGACCAGGTGGCGGATTAGTTAACATGCAGAAAGGTGAAACTGCCAGCCGTTTAAGATCAATTAAAGTACAAGCTATTCCTGATGAAGATTTCGCTTCTTTCTTACCTAAAGATGCACGTTATAGAGTAGCAGAAGCAGAAATTATCTTAGCAAGAGGTAGCCGTCCTATTGGCAAAGAGTCACTAAACAATGAGCAGGCAAACCTTGGACGTCTGATGTCTCAGGCTAAAGCTGGAGATAGATTAGTGATAGAAATTAAAAAGGTACAGCGTAGAAATTTCCGTAACGAAATCGAAGAAGTTCCTCTGGGAGCAAGTGAGAAATTTATCAACGTTCCTTTGAACTAGATTTAAAAAGATATAAACAGGTGTGTTATGATGCATTTAAAAAGAATTGTTAAACGTAGTTTGGGTGGACTCATGTTTACCCTCTGCGTGAGTACCTCTCTGATGGCGCAAGAGTCTGATGGATACAACTCCAACTCACTCCGTCCTGTCCATGAGTCAGACCAGTTCTATAAAACGAGAGTATGGAGGCGTATGGACCTGAAAGAGAAGCAGAATAAACCTTTTTTCTCTACTAATAGGGAAATTACTAAAGTAATGATCAATGCTGTCTTGAATGGTACGCTTTACCCCTATACCAGTGATTCACTGAATGAGCGTATGTCCAAAGAACAGTTTATTGAGAATATGTCAATTCCTACCGATGGTCCTGGTCTTTCAGAAGATGAGATAGCTATGGGCTTTGGTCAGCCACAGGAAGAAACTCAGCAAGACGATGGCTGGGGCGGTGGCTGGGGGGATGATTCATCCTCAGAAGGTCAGGGTGCTGAAGGTACTGCTACTCCTGCGAGTACAGAAGAAGCATCATCTTCATCATCAAGCATGGATAACCTTTTCTTTGCTACAGATGTAACTATCCTAGAAATTATGGAAGATATTATCTTTGACAAAGAACGAGGACGTCAGTATTTTGATGTACAGTCAGTTACTATGATTTTACCTCCTGAAATGTTCCCTACAACTGGTTTGCAAAAGCCTGTGGCAACATTTAAGTACATTGACCTGGTAAGAGTTTTTGAAGAAAATCCAGAGTTAGCGATATGGGTTAACCCTTATAACGATGCTAAGCATCTTAACTTGAAGCATGCATTTGATTTAAGGTTATTCAATGCACATATCGTTAAGTACTCAAATCCTGAAGATGAGTATATTATTGACAAAACAGGTGGTGATAGAAGAGCTGCTTTGATGGAGTCATTAAATTTTGAATACGATCTTTTAGAACGAGAGCACGAGCTTTGGGAGTATTAATGTTATCATAACACAATTGTTTATACATATAGAAGGAGGAGCTTAGGCTTCTCCTTTTTGCATTTTTAAGCCTTGAATAACTGCTTTCGCTTTCGCTGAACCAATTAAGGAAGTTAAAGAATCCTCATCAGCCTCTTTAATATTTTTTAAGGACTTAAAGTTCTTCAGCAAAGACATAGCTGTCTTTTTTCCAATACCTGGAATGTCTTCAAGTTCCGTTTTAAGCGCTGAAATAGAGCGTTTCTGACGGTGGAAAGTGATAGCAAAGCGGTGCGCTTCATCACGAATACGCTGCAACAATTTCAGGGACTCAGACTTTTTATCTATATGTAATGGGTAAGGGTCCTCTGGAGTATAAATTTCTTCCAGCCTTTTGGCAATTCCTATGATCGGAATGCTACCATAAAGGTCTAATTCTTTAAGAGCTTTGGTGGCTGCATTCAATTGTCCTTTGCCTCCATCTATAACAATAAGGTCAGGCATAGGTAGGTCTTCGTTTTTTAAGCGGCTGTATCTCCTGAAAACTACTTCCTGCATGGAGCCAAAATCATCCGGACCTACTACTGTTTTAATATTAAATTTTCTATAGTCCTTTTTAGAAGCTTTACCATTTTTAAAGCATACCATAGATGCTACCGGGTTTGTTCCTTGAATATTTGAGTTATCAAAGCACTCAATATGCATAGGAATATCTTTCATTCGCAGATCCTCTTTAAGTGTAACCAGCACTCTGTTTTCTTTTTGCTTGGTGGTTTGCGTCTGGCTGTAGCGTTCTTTTTTATAAAAAAGTACATTTTTAATAGACATATCTACCAGTTTTCGCTTATCGCCTATTTTAGGAATAATAATATTGACCCCCTCAATTTCAATGGCTATATCAATATTGGTGAGCAAGTCTTTTGCTGAGCTAAGGTATTTGTTCCTTAATTCAACTATCATTAAAGCTATAATCTCTTCATCTGGCTCATCTAGTTTCTTTTTTACTTCTATAGTTTTGGTAAGTACAATAGAGCCTTTGTTAACTTTTAAATAGTTGATGAAAGCAATTTTTCCATCAGAGACAATAGTAAACACGTCCGTGTCTCCAATTTGCGGATTAACTACTAAAGACTTTGCCTGGTATTTTGAAAGAAGCTCAATCTTATCCTTATACAATTGCGCTTGTTCAAACTCTAAAGCCTCAGCTGCTTCCTGCATTCGTTCTTTAAAGTAAGTACGAGCAACTCCAAGGTTACCTTTCAGAATGTTAGCAGCCTGCTCGATATCACGATTATAATCCTGTTCGCTCTGTAAATTTTCGCAAGGGCCCTTGCAGTTGCCTATATGGTACTCCAGACATACTTTAAACTTACCTGAAAGTATATTTTCCTCTGATAAGTCATAACGACAAGTTCGGATGGTATATAGGTTTCGGATTAGATCCAGAATATTATTCATGGCCTTAACACTGGCAAAAGGGCCAAAATAATTACCTGCATTAGGCACCATCCGACGAGTTGGAATTATACGCGGAAAACGTTCTCTAGTTAAAAGTATATATGGGTAGCTTTTATCATCTTTAAGCAGAATATTATACTTAGGCTGGTTTTTTTTGATAAGGCTATTCTCCAGAAGAAGAGCATCAAATTCAGAGTTGACAATGGTAAACTCAATAGTGTTTATTTCACTCACCATTTTGCGTGTTTTACGACTGCTACCGGCAGAGCGATTAAAGTAACTGCTTACTCTTTTTTTCAGGCTTTTAGCCTTTCCAACATAAATGAGATCGTGCTGATTATTGTAGAATTTGTATACGCCCGGTTGGTCCGGAAGTTTGTTTGTATCTTGAACAGAATAATATGTTGTTTCCATAAATTATTAATCAAAACTGAATACGAAGGCCAATGCCCTCCGTTGAAACCTGAAGTAGAGGTAGCAGTTCAGATGCGTGAGAATCCATTAAGAAGTACATCACACTATCAAATGCCAAAAGGAATGCTCCCTGTAAAATCAATCCCTGCCCGTAACCTCTAAACCTATTTTGTCTTTTGGCAGAACTTTTAGCCTTTTCCAATAATAGTAAACCTCCTGCTACATAGGCCACATCTAAACCGGCATTAAATAACAACATCTTTTGCAATCCATAAAATTCACTTACTGAAGAAGAGAGAGTGAGTCCATCAGTAGAGGATTGAATACTGTTATAGTAACCAAACCCGGCTATTGCCAAGTTTACTATATTCCAGTAGGTATTCATTTGATGAAAATAGTACTGTCTACCTTCAGTCCTGGACATTAACACTCCATTTGTAGCAATATTGGCTATGGCCCAAGCTCCTAGGCTAAGCATTCCGATCTTGCTGATCTTGAGGCGTGTCTCATTAAACTGAAGTAGTTCATTGTTATTTTGGCCGTAAGCCTGTGTCAAAAAAATAAAAAAAAACAGAAGCAGTACACATTTTTTCATCTTTGCCTGAGTTTTTACCTTTTACTGTTTTATATAAATTACCAGTGCATACAGAACCCACTTAAATAAGCATTGTTAAGGAAGAGAGTTAAGCATTAAATGATAAAATGTAGTTATGAGTATAGCTGAAAATATAAAAAGTATACAAGCTGATATTGCACCATACCGCTGCCAACTGGTAGCAGTAAGTAAAACCAAGCCCAAAGAACTATTAATGGAGGCATATGAAACGGGCATAAGAGACTTTGGAGAAAACAAGGTACAGGAAATGACCGATAAGTATGAAGCTTTGCCCAAAGATATACGATGGCATATGATAGGTCATTTGCAGCGAAACAAAGTAAAGTATATTGTTCCGTTCGTACATTTGATCCATGCGGTTGACAGTGTACGCTTACTTAAAGAAATAGAGAAACAGGCGGCAAAAGTGGATAGAAAGGTAAACTGTCTGTTACAGATGCATATTGCTGAGGAAGAAAGTAAATTTGGTCTGTCTGAAGAGGAATTAATGGATATATTGCATGGAGATATGTTGGCAGGTGCTCAGCATGTCAATATAATAGGGCTAATGGGCATGGCCACTTTTACCGAGAATGACCAGCAAGTGAGAAGAGAGTTTAAATCTTTAAAAAAGATATTTGATAAGGTTAAATCCGACACTAGCTTACCATCTCATGTAAAGATGGAAGAACTTTCTATGGGAATGAGTGGCGATTATCAACTGGCATTAGAAGAAGGGAGTACAATGCTAAGAGTAGGTACCACTATTTTCGGAAAGAGGAACTATAAATAACATATGCAAAAATTAATACTATTAAGTGCCTCTGCTTTTGGAGCACTTTCTGTTATGATAGGCGCTTTTGGAGCTCATGCTCTAAGAGCAAGCCTGGAAGCAAGCAATCGCTTGGATACTTTTGAAACCGCAGTAAAATACCAGTTTTATCATACACTTGCGCTATTAGTGATTGGACTACTGATGTACAGAATACAGGATAAACTATTGGATTACGCTGGCTTATCCATGATAGTAGGCATCCTCATATTTTCAGGCTCACTGTATATACTTTGCTTAAGCGGTTTACGCTGGCTGGGAGCTATTACGCCCATAGGAGGACTATTAATGATTATAGGTTGGGTGCTGTTGTTCTGGAGTATAGCCAGAACTGGCTAACGCTAACCTTGCTCATACGCCTTGCGCCCAAGAATACTTCGGCCAAGTGTAATTTCATCAGTATATTCCAGCTCACTACCAATGGGTACACCACGAGCCAGGCTGGTAATTTTAACAGCCTGATCTTTTAGCTTTTTCGTAATAAAAAATGCGGTAGTATCCCCTTCCATAGTAGAACTGAGAGCCAGTATCAACTCTTTTACTTCAGAGTCGGGTGCAGTTACTCTTTCAATAACAGACTGGAGGTTTAGCTCACCGGGGCCTATACCCTCAATAGGAGAAATAACCCCACCCAAAACATGGTACAAGCCTCGGTACTGAGAAGTATTTTCTATCGCAATAAGATCTGTAACAGTTTCTACCACACAAATAATACTTCTGTCTCGCCTTTCGTTAGCGCAAATACCACACAAGTCAGCATCAGAAATATTATGACATAGTTTGCAGTACTTCGTTTTTGTGCGCAGGTCTATTAAAGCTTTTGACAAAGATTGGGTGAAATCTTCATCCTGGCGAAGCATATGCAGAGCTAGTCTTAAAGCCGTCTTTTTACCTATGCCAGGTAGTTTGGCAATTTCGTTTACGGCATCTTCTATTAGTTTAGAAGGGTACTCCATACAAGATCTGGCTATAAAGGGTGTTGGCTAAAAAAATCTAAAAATTATCGTATAATAGCACCAATGCCGGCATCAGTAATGGCATCTCGTTTAGGCTTAAGTTCCTCATAGCTGCCTTTTTTTACCGAGCACTTCCCTTTATAATGTATGATTAGTGTACACTGTTCGGCCTGCTCAGGGCTGTGTTTACAGACTTTAATCAGCGTGTTTATAACGTGATCAAAAGTGTTGTAATCATCATTCAACACAATGAGATCTTTGTTTTCTACGACTTCTTCTTTGTCTTGCTGTAATACTTGCTCAAGTACTTCCACTTCTTCGTCAATTGCTGCGTTTTTCATAGTTTTGAACTTCTCCATTTAGCAAATTTAAAAAAAAAGACCCAATTTCGTGCCCCCATTACTTAACAATAACACATGTCACCAGTATTAGTTCTAAGTGTAATTGCCGGATATTTTGTAGTTCTTTTATTGATATCCTACTTTACCTCACGTAACGCAACCTCTCAGACATTCTTTACTGCCAACCGTTCTTCACCCTGGTATTTAGTAGCATTTGGTATGATTGGCGCCTCCTTATCTGGTGTTACATTTATATCGGTACCCGGTGAAGTGGGCAACTCCCAATTTTCATATTTTCAGGTAGTACTGGGTTACGTGCCTGGCTATGCGTTCATAGCACTGGTACTTATGCCTCTCTACTATCGGCTCAACCTGGTATCTATCTACGGTTACCTGGAGCGCAGGTTTGGCTTTTGGTCCTACAAAACAGGAGCCTTCTACTTCCTGCTTTCTCGTCTTATTGGTTCATCTTTTAGACTTTTTCTGGTAGCAGGTGTACTACAGATTGCGCTGTTTGATAGCTTCGGCGTTCCCTTCTGGGTTACAGTTATGGTCACTATCATCCTGATTTGGATGTATACATTCCGAGGAGGAATCAAAACTATTGTGTGGACCGATACGCTACAGACTTTGTTTATGTTGCTCTCTGTAGCTATTAGTATATTTCTTATCGGGCAGGAGCTAGACCTGTCTGTAGGTGAAATGATTTCTACAGTAGAGAATAGAAAGATTTCTCAAATATTTTTCTGGGACTGGGCAAGTGCCAACAACTTCTTCAAACAGTTCATTTCAGGAGCGTTTATAGCCATAGTAATGACTGGTCTGGATCAGGACATGATGCAGAAAAACCTGACCTGTAAAAATTTGGGCGAAGCGCAAAAGAATGTGAAGTGGTTTACCGTAACCCTAGTATTTGTAAACCTGATGTTTCTTACACTGGGGGCTTTGCTCTTTCTGTATGCCGATGCTAAAGGAATTGCTATACCTGAGCGTACTGACGACCTTTACCCTATGTTGGCTGTAAATCATTTTGATACTTATGCGGGGATCATCTTTCTGCTGGGTATTGTGGCCGCGGCTTACTCCAGCGCAGACTCAGCCCTTACAGCACTAACCACTTCTTTTTGCGTAGACTTTTTAGGCCAGGGTAACGACAGAGCCGAAACCAGGGCAGAAAAAGGTAAAGATATCAGTAAAGCAGTAAGAATGAGAGTTCATGTGATGTTCTCGGTACTGCTTTTCTTTGTTATTCTCATCTTTAACGCTATCAATGATGATAGCGTAATTGTAGCCGTATTTAAAGTAGCTGGCTATACATACGGCCCCTTGCTAGGCTTATATTCTTATGGCTTGTACACTAAGCTGAAGGCCAACGACCGTTTTGTCCCTTACGTTTGTTTGCTGGCACCTGTAATTAGCTTTCTGTTGGATAGCAATTCTGAATTTTTATTTAACGGATTTAAGTTTGGCTTCTTTATTCTAATTGTAAACGGAGCACTTACTTTTATAGGTCTTCTACTCATTAGTAAAGGCAAAGTAGATAAAGATCATCTACAGAAAGTATCTTAACTGGAGTATAGCTTCTTTTGGTGATGAAGCTTCCATACTGCTAACTCACGATTAGAATACAGGATGCGAAATGTTTCAAGGTCTTTGAGCAAAGTAGCATCCTTTTGCATATACTGAAAAATTTGGCCGATGATATCCTGCGCCTGGTTTTTAATACGATAATACACAAACTGGTCAACCTTACGAGAGTTTACAAGTCCTGCGTTTTTTAAGTATCTTAAATGACGAGAAGTCTTAGTTTGTGTAAAATCTAATATATGCTCCAGGTCGGTTATACACATCTCTTCCTCTTTATGCAGAAGATGAAGTATTCTGACTCTGGCCTCATCAGAAAAGGCTTTAAACACACCCAGACCAAAATTTAAACTAAAATTTTTTACGCGCATAGTAGAGTATATCTGCAATCACACACTCAATATTGATAAAATGCAATCCTATCTTGAGCTATAACAAGCTTTTTATTGTTAGTGTGCTATTAATATTGATTTTCTGTGACTATTTTAGTAAAACATTCGTTAAAAGTTAAATAAGAAATTTAAGCTGATTTGAAGGATATGCATAAAGTCATAGGGGTAATAGGGTGTATGTTGCTGATGCTCATGCTGTCTACTACTACAGTACAGGCCCAGGGTAAAAGCAGCGTGATTCAGCTTTCAGGACTAGTTTTAGGTGAAGATAGCACTTCAGCCTTAGCAGGAGCCAATATTTATGTGCCTGCTGCGGGGCGAGGTACGTCTACCAATCAGTATGGTTATTTTTCTTTGCCAGTGCTGGCCGGAGACAGCGTTATTATTAGTTCTATCGGTTATAAAAAGCAATACTATCTGGTGCCCGAAAAACAAAGAGAGGGCCTAACCATAGTGGTAGAGTTACAGACAGATACTACCTACCTACCAGGAGTTGTAGTCTTTCCTTTCCCCACTGAAGAGATTTTTAAAGAAGCGGTGCTTGCCTTGGAACTGCCCAACCAAGACCAATACGATAACATGGACGAAACCCTTAATGCAGACCTGCTCGCCAGAATGTTTGAAGCTATGCCTATGGATGGTAGCATGAACCACCGTTACTTCATGAATCAGCAGTTTGATCGTTTGCAGTATGGAGCAGGACCACGCCCTAACCCTTTGCTTAACCCTTTTGCCTGGGCAGAGTTTATTAAGTCTTTAAAAAGAGGCGATTATAAAAAAGATAAATAAAGCTTTAATTGACCTTATATAGCTTGGCCTGGCAATTAGTCAGGCTTTTTTAATGCCCTGTATTTTTAAAAGAAGGTAATCAAAGGAACTGCTTTGTAAAAAATATGTCTGTACAATTTATCTTTCCATCAGAATAGCTAATTTTGAAGCTTCGTTAACAAGCGATACAAACTGAGTCAGCTTGATTACATGGATTCATACCTATTATCACTTTTAATATTTATTCCTCTGACAGTAGCATTCGTTATGTTGCTGCTTCCTGCACGACATGTACAGGTTTTCAGATGGATGACTTTATTGGCTACCCTGCTACAACTAGGCGTAGCCATTTTTGTGTACACCCGTTTTGAGCATACCCCTCAGGCCGCAAGCGAAGATTACGCGAACAGCAGCAGGTATGCTGTTATCCAGCTAACAGAAAAAGCAGACTGGATACAAATGGATATGGGGAGCCTGGGCACCCTGTCTATTGACTATTATCTGGGAGTAGACGGGCTGAGCATCAGCATGGTGCTTCTTGCGGTACTGGTACTGACAATTGGAGCTATATCATCCTGGAGTATTCGCAACCATGTAAAGGGCTACTTTCTTCTGTATTTGCTGTTAAGCGCCTCAGTAGTAGGTTGCTTCCTTGCACTGGATTTCTTTCTTTTTTATCTCTTTTTTGAGTTTATGCTACTGCCCATGTACTTTCTTATTGGTATGTGGGGTGGGCCCAGAAGAGAATATGCCGCCATCAAATTCTTTTTATACACCCTCCTGGGTTCTATTTTTATTCTGATTGCAATTATTGGCCTTTATGTAAGCGTAATTGACCCAGTAGAAACAGCTTTGTCGCTAGGGCTGGCTACCCATGCAGATCAGGTAAACCCTCAGATCATTGAGCAGGTACAATCTTTACTCGCTAGTGGTCAGATAGCCTCAGAAAATCTGGTTCGTACTTTTAACATGCTAGCCATGATGGATTCCGCCAATTATATCCCCGGTACTATCCTCAACATATTAAGCCAGGCGAGCCTCTTGGGTTTATCTGTCAGACTATGGGCTTTTCTTGCTTTACTAATAGGCTTTGCTATCAAGCTACCGGCAGTACCGCTGCATACCTGGTTGCCTGATGCCCACGTAGAAGCGCCCACACCCATCTCGGTTATTCTTGCAGGTATACTCTTAAAAATCGGGGCTTATGGAATGTTACGAACTGCTTACAGCATTTTTCCGGAAGGGGCAGTACACTATGCCTGGTGGATAGGCCTCTTTGGGCTAATAGCAATTATCTATGCAGGAATGAATGCACTGGCCATGAAAGATCTGAAAAAACTGATTGCTTACTCTTCCGTTTCTCATATGGGCTTTGTAATGCTGGGGCTTGCTTCCTTAACGGTTGAGGGAATCAGCGGTGGTATTTATCAAATGTTTAGCCATGGTCTTATTTCGTCTATGCTGTTTTTGGTAGCTGGTGTTATTTATGATCGAACGCACGATCGTATGATTGCGCACTACGGCGGCTTAACGGCTAAAATGCCATACTTTACCGCACTGGTGGTCATAGCCTTTTTTGCCTCACTGGGGCTTCCTGGTTTTTCGGGTTTTATTGCAGAGATGCTGGTTTTCTTGGGTGCATTTAACTCTGCTACATTAAATGAACTGCTCCCCCGCTGGATGCCAATACTAGCTACCCTGGGTCTGATATTAGGTGCTGCTTACTACCTCTGGACTCTACAAAGAATGTTTTTTGGTACTTATTATGTCAGAGATACTGCCTGGACAAGCAAGCTAAAAGATTTAAATGTCAGAGAATATATAATGCTAGTGCCTCTGGCCTTCGCCATTGTAGTTTTTGGTATTTTCCCTCAGGTGCTTATTGATATGATAGACGCTACTGTCAGTAATTTTGTGTATTACGTCAATACACAGGGAAAAGAAAATTTACAGCTCATATTCAGATAAGTCTACGTGCAGCAATTTATAGATACCGATACCTTAGAGCGTCAGCTCACTAATATAACAGAGAGTCTCAGGTACCTACTACCTGAAGCTGTACTGCTAGCTTTTCTTCTGTTGCTACTACTGTCGGATCTCATCTTTTCCAAAAGAGCAACTTACTGGCTGATCAGTATCTCTCTGCTGGGTTTTATAGCACATTTATTCTCCCTTTACTTACAGTGGAAAACTCTGCTTGGTACTCAGGAAAGTCTTTTACTGCTAGACATGCTTCACCTAGATGGAATGGCTATCTTTTTTAAGGGCCTATTTTCATTGGCAGGAGTGTTGGCCATTCTTTTGAGCATACATTACCGCAGTGGAACCAAAGAGATGGGTATAGAATCATTGCGTAGCCTGGGCGAATACTATGTAATACTTTATGGCCTTATCTTAGGAGCTTCGCTCATGGCTATGTCCGCTAATTTCTTAATGCTTTACCTATCCTTAGAGCTTGTGTCTATCTGCTCTTACATTCTTACCAATTTTAATTTTGACAAGAAAAGCGCAGAGGCAGGGATCAAATACTTACTCTTTGGAGGAGTAGCCTCTGGACTAATGTTATATGGTATCTCTTTAATTTATGGATTTGGCGGAAGCTTACTATTTACGGACCTTAGCCTGCTAGAAGGCTTGATTGAAATACCAGCACCAGCTTTGCTGATAGCCATCATGTTTGTTTCTGCGGGTTTGCTGTTCAAAATTTCTTCAGTCCCATTTCATATCTGGACTCCTGATGTTTACGAAGGTGCTCCTACACCTGTAGTAGCTCTTTTTTCAGTGGTGCCTAAGTTGGCGGGTCTGGTCCTGCTGCTTCGTATCCTTCCTCTTTTTGATGGTCTTTACACTAACATACCTTACCTGGATTGGCAGTGGGCATTAAGCGCAGTGGCGATCATTACCATAGTAGTAGGTAACTTTGCTGCGCTGTCTCAAACTAATGCTAAGCGTATGCTCGCTTACTCTTCCATTGCTCACTCAGGTTTTTTACTGATAGGTGTGGTAGCTTATTCAGAATTTGCTACCCATAGTATTGCCTTCTATGCTGCTATTTATCTGCTTATGAACTTTGCTGCCTTCCTCCTTATTAAAATAGTTAGCAGACAAACAGGCTACGAATACATTAAAGATTACAAGGGGCTGGGTAAAGAACTGCCTCTTTTAGCAATCTTAATACTGATCGTAATGATATCCCTTACCGGCCTGCCCCCCACTGCAGGCTTTACGGCAAAACTCTTCATTTTTTCCTCGCTTTGGCAAACTTATCAGGATACAAATAGCACTATTATGGTTTTGCTTTTGTTGATAGGGTTGCTTAATACAGTAGTTTCATTATTCTATTATTTGAAGATTCCTTATTTCATGTTTTTTAAACAGAAAGAAGACCTGAGTGAGGAAAAATCAGGCTTAGAAAGCCAAATAATTGATTCTTACCGTACAATACACCTGAAAGACAAGGTGTTAGCAATAATATTAATATTTCCATTACTGCTGCTGTTCTTTAAAGCAGACTGGCTGATGGAAGTAATTAAAATGATACACTTTTAACTCTGGGTTTCGTATTTTAATATAAAGCTATTATAAAAAGTCTGTTATGACCGATATTATTAAACATGAGTGTGGTATAGCCATGATTCGTCTGCGTAAACCACTTCAATATTATATTGACAAGTATGGTAGTCCGCTCTACGGTGTCAATAAGCTTTACTTGTTGATGGAGAAGCAGCACAACCGTGGACAGGATGGCGTAGGAGTAGCTAACATTAAAATAGATGTACCTCCCGGCTCTCGTTATATTAGTCGTTATCGGTCTATAGCAGAGCGCCCTATTGCTGAGGTCTTTAAAAAGATTAATAAAAAATTTAGAAAAGTAAAGAAGCAGTACGGCGACGAAAAACTTCAGGATGCGGAATGGTTGCAGAAGAATGTAGCGTTTACCGGAGAGCTTTGGCTTGGACACCTCCGTTATGGTACACATGGCAAAAATTCAATAGAATACTGCCATCCAATGCTCAGGCAAAATAATTGGAGAAGCCGTAACCTGGTAGTTGCTGGTAACTTTAATATGACTAATGTGGATGAACTGTTTGATATACTGGTAAAACTAGGCCAGCATCCTAAAGAAAAGGCGGACACCATTACGGTTATGGAAAAGATAGGGCATTTTCTGGATCAGGAAAACCAGGAGCTGTTTGACCAGTATAAGTTTAGCCATACCAACCAGCAGGTTACAGAAATAATAGAAGACACCCTGAATTTGCAGCGTGTATTGCAGCGCTCTTGCAAAGACTTTGATGGAGGCTATGCGATGGCAGGCCTTATCGGTAGCGGCTCTTCGTTTGTAGCTCGCGACCCTGCGGGTATACGTCCGGCTTACTACTATGCAGATGATGAAGTAGTAGTAGTAGCTTCTGAAAAACCGGCTATCAAAACTGCTTTCAATGTGCCTTACGATAGCATTAAAGAAATTGAGCCAGCCCATGCTCTTATTATAGACAAGCAGGGCAACTATAGTGAACAACAGTTTATAGATAAGCTGGATAAACGTTCTTGTAGTTTTGAACGAATTTACTTTTCGCGAGGCTCCGACCCCGATATTTATCACGAGCGTAAAAAACTAGGCCAACTCCTTATCCCTCAAATACTCAAAGGAATAGACTATGATTTGCAGAACACTGTGTTTTCATATATTCCTAATAGCGCAGAAACATCATTTTTAGGTGTGCTTCAGGGGCTGGAAGATCATTTGAGTAATGAGCGTATTGCTGCTATTCGTGAGGCCCAGAAAAAAGGAGACAATATTGATGAGTCTTATATCACTCGTTTGTTGTCCTTTCGTCCTCGGGTAGAAAAACTGGTGGTAAAAGATGCTAAGCTACGTACTTTCATTACCGACGATAACCAACGTGATGATTTGGTAGCTCACGTTTATGATACTACTTATGAGGTAATCAAAAAAGGAGTAGACAACATAGTGGTAGTAGACGACTCTATCGTTAGAGGAACCACATTGGAGAAAAGTATACTTCGTATGTTGGATAGGCTGGAGCCTAAAAAGATAGTGATTGTATCTTCTGCTCCACAAATTCGCTTCCCTGACTGTTACGGTATCGATATGTCTAAAATGAACGACTTTGTCGCTTTCCGTGCGGTATTAGCATTACTTAAAGAAGCACACATGGAAAACCTTATTGATGATGTGTATGAGAAATGTGTGGCTGAAGGTACTGTAAAAGGTGCACCCAATTTTGTAAAAGAGTTGTATGAACCATTTACCTATGAGCAGGTATCTGAAATGATTGGAAAGATTGTACGTCCGGCAGACCTTAAGGCAGACCTTGAAATTGTGTATCAGACTGTAGACAATCTGCATAAATCTTGTCCGGAACATAAGGGAGACTGGTATTTTACCGGCAACTACCCTACTCCTGGTGGAAATAAAGTAGTAAATAAAGCTTTTATTAACTTTATGGAAGGTAAAACAGTAAGAGCATATTAAGTATAAAAGCTATTAGCTTCAGAGCCATCTTCAGAAAGAAGATGGCTTTTTTTATACCAGAAAGAAAGACTCCTAAAATACTCCCTGGTGTTTTATAGCCTGCCGAACATGGGCGAGATGGTGGTTGCAATGCCAGGCATACATACCTATCGTTTCTCTTAAATCAAATACTGTCTGATGCTCAGGGTGAATATAGGTTCTCCCTAGCTGTATTTCATCTAATTGATCTAGCAGATAAATCCATTTAAGATGTAGTGCTTCCAAAAACTGCAATGACCATTCAATAGGGCTTTCAAGGGTATCAGCAAGCATAGCCCAGCGCGCTTCTTCATAAGGTCTTATAGCTGGCTGCTCTTCAGTGAGTGTTAGCTTAAGTCTCATCAAAGCATTCATATGGCTATCAGCACAATGATGTACCACTTGCTGTATGGTCCAGCCCTGCGGACGATAAACCCAGTTTAATGCATCCGTAGTTAAGTCTATAACTTCACTTTTTAATTTTGAAGGAAATACTGCTATATCTCCTTTCCAGGTATTCAAATGTTCAGTAGAGATAATTTCTGGCTTTTCAAATTGACCAATAGGGTATCGAAGTTCATCGAGAGAATAGCTCATAGGAGTTTATACGTTTGGGTAGTTTACAAAGCTAAAATAAAACATTCGCTCTCTTAATCTAAGTATATCATTTAATTGGGGTTAGTTTAATCCCCATAAGGACGAAGCGGGTAGAGACTACGATTAACAAGTATTTTCACTTAATAAATAATTGTTTTGCTCAGAAACGAAACTATAAAAGTGATGCTCCTAACATTGTCATACAAAGGTAAAAACAGCCTTGAAGGTTGAGCTTAAATACTTGATGACATACTTTTTTCAAAACATTAAATATAATTTTACTAACTATGAATATGATTATATTTAACTATTTGTTCAGTGCTAAAACCAAGGCTTTTTCCTGTTAATTTTTTTAAGATGTAATGAAGTAAAAAGAAAATGGCTAAATGGTATACATCACTTTAATGCTAACTACTTAAGTGATATCGTCCAGTGTATTTTTTTAGGGTGGATATTACGCCTCTATTTTATAACAAAAATGCAAAAGGTTAACTTCAGAGGGTACCAAATACAAGTTTTTCTATCAGGCCTTTATCAAGTTTTTGGTTATAAGTACTTGACTATGTGTTAATTATGATATTTTTGTATATGCCTAAATTTTTTAATCTTATAAATTTTTACCCTAGATAATTCTCACCCTAAGCGCTATTACTTACTGTAACTATGATGGTGGCAACAGTTTACGAATAGCAAGTTTTCATGAAATATTTTCATCATTACATCTGTGGAATAAGCAGATATAATGGGAGAAATATAAGACTGGTTTTGCAATAAGTTTGCCTTAAGGGAGAGTAATACAATAGACAAATTGTCTCGAGCAGAGACACTTCTATTATATCTTCCAATAAGTCTAAAGCTAATTTTTCAAAACCTAGATTGAATGAAAACGGCATCAAGTAAAAAAGACTCTGCAAAAGCCAGCACAACTTCTACAACAAGAAGTAAATCTGCTGCATCATCTGAAGTAAAAAAGCTAAAAGCACAAAAAGAGGAACTGGAGCAGCGCCTGCAAGAAATGAGTGCTATGTACGAAGAGCTTAGAGCAGCTCAGGAAGAACTTACCAGTTCAAGCCACATACAGGCAGCGGTAGATACTGGCTTTGCTTCCATAGAGTTTACACCCGAAGGATTCATTCTATCTGCAAATCAGAACTTTGTATCGGCTTTAGGTTATGAGAAGCCGGAAGATGTAATTGGTCAGCACCACAAAATTTTCTGCGAAGAGGACTACGCAGCTTCTACCGAATATCATCGGTTTTGGCAGAGCCTGGCAGATGGGCAAATCCATTCTGGAGAGTTCAAACGCGTTTCTTTGCATGGAGAAGAGGTATGGATTAACGCTGCTTACACTCCGGTAAGAGATGAAAGCGGAAAGATAGTTAAGGTAATTAAAATCGCTACAGACATTACCGAAATGGTAAATGCCAGAACAAAAGGCGAAAGCGTACAGGCAGCTGTAGACACAGGCTGGGCGTACATAGAGTTTAACCCTGATGGAACTATCATTACGGCCAACCAGAACTTCTTAAGTACTATGGGCTTTGAGCGTGAAGATGAGATCAAGAACCAACACCATAGAATCTTCTGCGATGCAGCTTATGCTGCTTCTCCTGAGTATGCAAGGTTCTGGAACGACCTGGCTAGCGGAAGAGTACAAAATGGAGAGTACCTGAGAGTAAGAAGAGATGGCAAAGAGGTATGGCTGCAAGCAGCTTATACTCCCATTAAAGACGATAAAGGTAAAGTAACCAAGGTTATAAAAATAGCTGCGGATATATCTAATGTAAAGCTTCCGGTATTGGCGGTAAGTCAGATCATCAGCAATGTAGCACAAGGTGATCTTACTAACGTTTTTGATATGCCCGCCGAAGGATATGTGCAGCAAATGGGTGATGCCCTGAATGTGGCTTTAGAGAACCTAAATGCTCTTCTAAGTAATATTGAGGAAAGTGCAGACTTCGTAGCCAGTTCTTCTGGTAGTATGCTGGAGAAAAGTGAGAGCATCAAAAACAATACGACCGAAGTAGCTTCAGCTATTGCCCAGATGGCTAAAGGAGCCCAGGATCAGGCGCTGAAAACGGATGAGTCATCTAAGTTGGTAGAAGAAGTTATGAGCACTGCTACCCAAATGGAGAGCAAAGCGGACATTATTTACCAGACTGCGGAACAGGGTCAGGTAAGCTGTGAGAACGGGATCAAGATTATTAAGAAACTGGTAGAAAATATGGAAGGGATCAGCAGTTCTGCAGGCATTACCTCTGAGTCTATCAGTGTACTAACTCAGAGAGCTGAAGAAATTGCTCGCACCCTAAACGTAATTACGGATATTGCCGCGCAAACCAACCTCTTGGCCCTTAATGCTGCAATTGAAGCAGCGCGTGCCGGAGATGCGGGCAGGGGGTTTGCAGTAGTGGCTGAAGAAATACGTAAGCTAGCAGAAGATTCAAGACGATCAGCAGTAGACATAGAAAAAATTATCGCTGATGTGCAAAAAGATACGCAGTCGGCCGGCAAAGCGATTGAGATTATGGAAAGCAGTGTAAAAGATGGAAATGTAGCTACCCAGGAAGCAGACTCTATCTTTCAGGAGATTGCGTCTTCCAGCCAGCAAACGCTCAGCTATTCAAAAGAAATTCAGAATGCGACGATGGCTCAAAAAACCTCTATTGATTCGGTAGTGAAGAATATAGAGCAGATTGTAGTTGTCGCTGAAGAGACGGCCGCCGGTACAGAAGAAGTGGCTAGTTCATCACAGGCCCTTAATGCTAGCATGACAGAAGTAACGGAAGCCAGCAACAGACTTTCCCAGATTGCCTCTGAGCTACAGTCAGGCGTAAGCCAGTTTAAACTGGTAAAGCTGAAGAGATAAGCTCAGAAAAGTGCCCATTTATCAACAAAACAGACAATCATGGCAAGTCAAGATCATAATGCTGGAGAAGAGCAGGAGCAAAATCTGGAAAGGCACCAACTAATCGTCTTTAAGCTAGGCCAGGAAGAGTACGGCCTGCACATAGACCAGATCAAAGAAGTAGTGCTTACGCCACACATCACTCGAATGCCTAAAACTCCTTTTTACATCAAGGGGGTGGCTAACATTCGTGGAAACATTATCGCAATCGTAGATCTGGAAGAGAAATTCGGGCTAAAGGAGCTAAGTGATAAAGATATAAACGAAGCCAGACACTATACCCTGGTTGTAGAAAGCGAAACTTTTAAAATGGGTGTACTGGTAGAAGAAGTCCCCAACACGCTTTCTGTTACCTCAGCGGAAATAGACGATTCTCCTAATCTTATGCAGGATAACGAAGACGGCGGAGATTACATTAGTGGCATTGTAAAGGTAAAAGATCGCCTGATCATACTTATAGATATTTTCCAGGTAATGGCTGAAAAAGAAGTCAGTCAGGTATTACAAAAAGAAAAAGTCGTAGCATAAAATAATAAACAGAAGACAATGGCAAAAAGTGTATTAATTGTAGACGACTCATTGTACATGAGAACGTTGATCAAAGATGCTGTAGAAGAAGCAGGATACGAGGTAGTGGGGCAGGCAGCTAATGGTGAAGAAGCTGTAGACCTTGCGCTCGAGCTTCAGCCCGATATCATTACCCTGGATAATATTCTTCCAGATATGATAGGAACCGATATCCTCAAAGTGTACAAAGAGGAAGAACTAGAGTCTAAAGTGGTGATGATTAGTGCCGTAGGGCAGGAGTCAGTAATCGCAGAAGGTAAGTCATTGGGCGCCATAGATTATATCGTTAAACCTTTCACTGCTGAAAAGTTGATGGAAGTGCTCAGTAAAATATAAACCGGCATCAAATGGCTTCTCAGAGAATCAACACAGTATTAATTGAGGACTCGGGACTGATGCGCATTTTACTGGCTGATATTTTGAGAAGTGATTCCGATATCGCGCTGCTTTCTACTGCAATCAATGGCAAAGATGGAGTAGAAAAAGTGAAAGAGCTAAAACCAGATGTCGTTATTACCGATATGGTAATGCCCCATTTTGACGGACTACATGTGGTTAGTGAACTGATGAAGCAGCACCCGGTACCTGTTATTTTGCTTAGCTCACTGGAGAAGACAAACCCCAAGATCTTTGATGCATTAAGCGCCGGAGCTTTTGAGTTTATAAACAAAGAGCAGGTAGTGGCTTTATCCAAAGTGGGAAGTTTTCCGCTAAATGAGCTGATAAAATCCGCGGCAAAAGCAGAGAGTGCGCTTTTTAGCTCACGCATGATTCGTAGAAATACGAACGCACATAGTTTTTCTAAAGATTTGCCCTATCAGATTATCGCCATTGGTGCTTCTACTGGAGGGCCTGCGGCAGTAGAGGCTATCATTAGACAAATGCCGGACAACCTGAGTATCCCGATTGTAATTGCTCAACATATGACTGAGCAGTTTTTACCTTCGTTTGCTCAGCGTTTGAATAAGTTAAGCCCCTTAAGAATTAAAATTGCCGAACGCAACGAAACACTGGAAGGGGGGACTATATACATTGCGCCGGGGCATATGAATACCAAAGTAGTCCATAATCCGATTACTGCTAAGCCCACTCTTGCTTTTACTAACAAAAAGTTCAAAGAGTTCAACAACCCTTCTGTAGACTGTCTGCTTAGCTCAGTGGCAGAGGTATATCGCGAAAAAGCAATAGGCGTAATTCTTACCGGAATGGGTAAGGACGGTACGGTGGGGCTTGAAGCTATCTACAAACAAAATGGCTACACCATCGCTCAGGATAGTACATCTTCAGTAGTATTCGGAATGCCCAAATCCGCGATAAATAAAGGGGTAGTAAACCAGGTAGTAAAAATCCGTGAAATAGGCGGCTTTTTAATGAGTTGTTTGTCATAACATTAGCATGGAAAAAGAAGAAGAATACAAAGAAATATTTCTGGCCGAAGCACTGGACAATTACGAAGAACTAAACCGTCTACTTACCGAGCTGGAAAAAAATCCTAAGAGCAAAAGTGCGGTAGATGCAATTTTTCGTATCACTCATACGCTCAAAGGAAATGCTGCTGGCATGGGTTTTTCTTCTATTGCTGAGCTGGCACACACCACCGAGAGTTTATTTGGTGAAATTAGAGACCGACGTATCGAGCTCAGTGGAGATATCTTTACGGCTATATTCAAAGCAGTAGATGTGCTCGGAAACATGATTCACGGCCTCAAAGAAGAAAAGAAAGTCCGTTATAAAGGAATTAAGACCAAGCTGGAAGTAATCATCAAAAGGGCTACTGAAGATAAGGAGGACAGTTCAAATACAGCTGAAAAGTCTGAAGCCAAAGAAGAAGATAAACCAGTAACGCAAAGCTCTACAGAATATTTACAGGAATCGGTAGAAGCCTCTCCAAAAGAAGAGCTGCCTGTAGTAGCAGACCAGCTAGGGGAGTCTGACGTACAGCAGGTATTAGAGGAGTTGGATGAAGATGCCGAACTTGAAGAAGAGGCCACAGAAACTAAAATTGCTTTCTCTGATCTGGTGCAGGTACCAGTAAGAAAACTAGATAACCTATTAAACCTGGTCGGTGAGCTAATTATAGAGCGTGATCGTATTATCGCTACCCAGACAGGAAGGCAAGCTACAAATGAATACGCAAGACTTAACCGAATATCATCAGACCTCCAATACTCTGTCATGGATGTCAGGCTTGTACAGGTAGGCTTTCTCTTCAATAAATTTCATAGAGTAGTTAGAGATGCAGCAGCAGTAGAAAATAAGCAGGTGAGCCTTAAGCTGGAAGGCACCGACACTGAAATAGACAGAAATATCCTTCAGATCATCAGTGACTCCCTTATTCACCTGATTAGAAACTCTATCGCGCACGGCATAGAGAATAGTGAAGAACGTGAGTCGCTGGGTAAAGCAGCAGAGGGTGTTATTACACTTAAGGCATTCAACGAAAATGATACTGTTATCATTGAAATCGTAGATGATGGAAGAGGAATTGACATTCAGAGAGTGAAAGAAAAGGCTGTAAGCAAAGGGCTAATCTCGCCCGAAGGAGCTGCGCAGCTGAGTGATGAGGAAGCTACACTTCTTATATTTGAGCCAGGCTTCTCTACTGTGGACAACATCAATGCCATCTCGGGTAGGGGCGTAGGCATGGACGTAGTAAAACAGGCTTTGGATACTATTGGAGGGAATGTGTCGGTAGAAACTGAGCAGAACAAAGGTACCATCATTCGTTTGTCTTTACCTTCTTCTATGGCAGTTAAAGGAACCTTGCTGTTTGAGCTAAACCAGACAGAATATGCTATTCCACTTACCTACACAGATGCTGTAGTATCGCTTAGTAAGAAAGATATACACAAAGTAGGCAAAGGGCTGGTAGCTACACATCTCAAGAAAACTATTGCCATTGTTTTTCTGAACGATCTGTTTAACCCTTTGGTCAGTAAGCTTTCAGCAGGCAATGATCTTCATTATACCTTCAATCATTTAGACAAAAACGAAAAGCTAGATGTAGTGGTGGTTAACTACGGTAGCCGTAAAGTTGGCTTTGTGGTAGACAAGCTGCTTCAGCAAAAAGAAATTGTAGAGAAACCAATGATCAAGCCGGTAGACAAGGTGAAGTTTATAAGTGGGGTCACTATTCTCGGCAATGGACATGTGTGCCTGGTATTGCACGTGCCAGCAGTCATCCAGGAAGTGTTTCAAGCCAATGTACATTCACAAAACAGAACTGTTCTGACATAAAAGCTTACAAACCATGAATATATTATCGCCCAAAGAAAAAGAACTGACCCTGGAAATTATTGACACCGGTTATAAAAACGCCGCAAAATCATTTTCTGTAATAATACAGCAGAATATAGAAATTGAAATTTCTGAGATAGAAGTTACTAAGTCAGAACCAGATTATAGGCACTTTATTAAATCCGGGGAGGATATTACGATGCTGACCACCAAAATAATTGGTGAGGTAGAGGGGAAAAGCTACCTGCTCCTTAACGAGGAAGAGAAGTCCGCTATTTTTAGCGCCTGTTTGCCTCCACAAAAAGACGAAGAAGCCAGAAAGACAATGGAGGAGGCGATGCTCAAAGAAATTGATAACATCGTTTCGGCTACAGTAATTACTCAGTTTTCTAATGCTCTGGGCTTCTCTATTTACGGTGACGTGCCTCACCTGTTTTATATGCCGGCTAAAGAAGTTGCCACCACTATAGCTGATGAGCTTAAGCAGGTGTCAGACTATTTTCTTACCGTGAACACTCGCTTCATGTTTGAAAATGATACCACACTACAGCCCAACTTTTTTTGGATACTTTCTTCGCAGTTTCTGGAGAGAATAAGAGAGCGCACGGTATAGAAAGTTAAGAATATTGGGCTGTACTATTTAAGAAAGTGTGATGAACCACTCTACAAACTATTTCAGAAAGAAAAATGCTCTTACCCTGTGGCTTACAGAAGGGGTAGCCTTTCTGCTTTTGCTTGCGCTATTCTTATGGGATTTTCCTTATCAAAGCTATTGTTTTGTAGCAGTTTTTGTATTGCAGGCCATTGTAGTTTTTCGTTTTTTCAAAAAACTGACCGCTCAAATACAGTCAGTAGAAACTCATCTGGAGAAATTAGCCTCCGGTAAGCTTAAAGAAAAAGCTGCGCTCCCATACGGTATGGCACATACCGCTATCAAACATGTAAACCAGCTGTATACCCAAATGGAAGAAGCCACCCACTACATAGAGAAAATAGGGGGGCGTCAGGAGGAACTAGAAATGCTGCACCTGAATACCGCTGATCATTTAGGCAAAGCTCTTACAGATATGCGGACAAAGATGCAGGTTTACCAGGACGAAGAGCAAAAAAGAAACTGGAGTACCGAAGGACACGCACTTTTTGCTGAAATTCTTCGTGAGCATAATGATGATCTTGACGCATTCAGCAATGAGGTGATTCAGCAGATTGTCAAGTATTTAAGATGTAACCAGGGTAGCATGTTTGTGCTGAATGATGATGAGGAAGAAGCCTATATGGAGCTTGCCGCCTGCTATGCGTATGACAAACGGAAATACGAAGAAAAAAGATTTAAGATTGGCCAGGGGCTGGTAGGGCAGTGTGCTGTTGAAAAGCAGACTATTTTCATGACTGATATACCTCAGCACTATGTTAATATTACCTCCGGATTAGGCGAAGCCACACCTTCTAATCTGGTAATTGTACCTTTAATAGTCAATGATAAACTGCACGGTGTGTTAGAGTTGGCCTCTTTTCAAAAGCTGGAAGCCTATCAGCTTAGTTTTCTTGAGAAAGTAGCAGAGAGTATAGCTTCTACGCTGGATACCGTCAAAGTAACCATACAAACCAAGCGACTGCTGGATAACTCACACGACCTTACTGCCGAACTTAGGGAGAGAGAAGAGGTAATGAGAGAGCATTTAGAGACACTCACCGAAGCACAGGAAGAGATGCGTACCCAGCAGACAGAGCTTCAGTGGGTTTTTAGAGCTATGGATAATAGTCTACTTACTGCGTCTTTTGACCTTAATGGAGAACTACTCAACGCTAATGAAAAGCTTCTGGATCTTTGTGGCTATTCTTTAGAAAAGCTCCAGCTCCATTCTGCTACGCTTCTTAAAATGCAGTATGCCGATGAGACTTTCTGGACAGATATGCAGGAAGGAATTATCCGCACGTTTGATTTTAAAGTGAGTACTTCCAAAGGAGAAGAAAAGTGGATCAACGCCTCTTTTACTCCCATGAAGGTAGATGATAATGGTAATCAGAAAAAAATTCTGATGCTGGGTACAGATATAACCAAGCAAAAACTTGTTTTGGAAAAGCTATCTCTCGTAGCAAACAATACAGATAATTCCGTCATCATTACGGATAATGAAGGATATATAGAGTTTGTAAATGAAGGCTTTACTAAAATGACAGGTTATAGTGAAGTAGAAGTCTTAGGCAGAAAACCTGGCGCTCTGTTACAGGGACCTAAAACGGATCAGGAAACAGTAAATCGCATTCGCCAGAAACTGAAGAAAGGAGAGCCATTCTATGAGGATATTCTCAACTACCGGAAAGGTGGAGGAAGCTATTGGATTTCGTTAGTAATTAACCCGGTGAAGAACGATAAAGGCCAGATAGAAAAGTACATATCTATACAAACTGATGTTTCGGCTATTAAGGAAACTACTTTAGAATACACTTATAAACTGGAGGCAATAGGCAGAACCAACGCCATTCTGGACTTTGACCCTGAAGGCAATATTCTGGATGCTAACGCAATTTTTATGAGCGTTACTGGCTACGATAAGGAAGAGCTAATTGGTAAGCCTTATGACTATCTGTTGCCCGACTCAGAAAAAGATAAGCCTCAGGTTCAGTTAATGTGGGACAATCTGAAAGAAGGTACTTTTTTCTCTGGAGAGTTTATCCAGAAAAGTAAAGAAGACAAAGACCTATGGCTTAACGGCACCTTTAACCCAATCTTTAATCTGGATGGTAAACTGCATAAAATTCTCATGTTCGCGCAATTTACTACGCATGAGAAAGAAAAGCAGAATGAGCTGAGCAGTATGCTTGAAGCTCTGAACAAAGCTGTGCTCACTTTGGAAATGGATGCAGAAGGCATGCTGAAAAAGGCAAACCCCTTATTTCTTAAAACCTTTGGCTACAAGAGGTCTGAGATTGCGAGGAAGGACATCCTGAACTTTGTTAAGAATGGTAGCCGTATTCCAGAGGTGCTAAAGCAACTCAATGAAGAAGAAAACGTTAGTTGCCCTCTCACTTTTATTACTAAAGAGGGAGAAGAAAAAACTTATCAGGCTACGTTTAACGGTATGCGTAATCTTAAGCATGAGCTACATCGGGTAGCAGTAATCCTAAACGAGCTATAATTCATTCATATTTTAAAAACTGCTCTTAATGACAGAAACTGATACTTTGACGCATACTCCTATTTCCATTACGGATGAAGAGCTAAATTCGCTGACACAAGCTATTCTGCGTCGCTATGGAATTGATTTTACCTGCTATGAACCAATTTCTCTAAAGAGAAGAGTCATTAGAGCTATAAATGTGCTCAAACTAGAGTCTGTACACAATCTATGGGTAAAATTGCTGCGCGATCGTGACTTTATTGTTCCTTTTATAGATGAGGTAGCAGTTGGACTTACCTCTATGTTTCGTGACCCTGTACTTTGGCGTACATTAAAAGAGAAGATCATTCGTACAATTCCTAAGAAAAACGCTCTTAACATATGGCATGCGGGCTGTTCTACTGGTGAGGAAGTATATAGCATGGCTATAGTATTACATGAAATGGGACTGCTCTCAAGTGCTCAGGCATGGGCTACTGATATGAGCGAAGCCTCTCTTAAAACCGCGCAACAGGGAGTGTACCACAGCCTGAAAATTCAGGAGTATGGAAAAAACTTTGAGCAGTACAATAATATCGGACTCTTTAAAAGGTATTATCGTCCCGAGGGAGATCATGGAAAGATGAATGATTCTCTGGTACAGCATGTAAACTTTAAAGCGCATAACCTAATTACAGATCCTGTAGAAGGAAATTATGATATCATTTTTTGCCGCAATGTAATGATATACTTTGACCAGGCATCTAAAATCAAACTACTGGATGAATTTTATAATCACCTCAATACAGGAGGCTTATTAATAATTGGCTTTTACGATGCTTTAGTCCCACTTATTGACAAAAGTAAGTTTCACTTTCTGGACCTAAACGCGAAGGTATTTCAGAAGATTTAAGTAGTATGTTTTATTTGGTTTGTTGTTGAACCCAGGCTTTGACATATGTTAATAGCTTGGGTTTTTTCTTTTTGGTTACCTTATAGGATTTGAGTTGCTCTACTACAAAAGGGCGGGTAAATAAACAAAAAAAGAGCAATACATCATCCGACATATTGCTCTAAGGTATATATATGGGTGTAATTGTAGAAGAAGTTATTAAGCTTCTATTTCAAATGTTTTGAGCTGTTTAGCATACATCTGCTCTGCTATCTGATCATCTGTGATATGGTAACGAGCTCCAATGTATTTCTCAATCTTGCCTTCTTTATCACGAATAGGTACGATAGTCGCATCTACCCAGTAATGAGAGCTATCCTTGGCCTTGTTTTTAATTATACTTCTAAAGGTTTCACCTCTCTTAATTGTATCCCAAAACCTCTTAAATAAGGCCGAAGGCATATCGTGATGGCGGAAAATGTTATGCTCTCTGCCAATAAGCTCTTCTCTGGAGTACTTAGATATCTGGCAGAGCTTATCATTAACAAATGTGATAGTACCATTGAGGTCAGCTTCAGAAAGAATAGTAGTATGCCCAAATACTAATTCTCTTGTCTGTAGCTGATCGTAGAGGCTCTTGCTTTCTTCCATCTGGCGTTGAGCATGTTCCTGTGTAGCAGACAGTTCCTCCATATTCTGACGCATCTCTTCTTCCTGTGCTCTTAGCTCTTCTGATTGCTCCTGGGCCTGTCTTAACAAGAACTGAGTTTGTTTTACTACCTTCTGATTGTTGATTTGAGAAGCTAATATCTCTCCCATCTTTTCCAGAAAGTCTATCTCATGCGCTTCAAAAGTTTGAAACGAGGCTAATTCAATAATACCCTGAACCGTATCATTTGTGATCAGGGGCATTACTATGAGTGCCTTAGGAGTAGCGTGGCCAAGACCAGAAGTAATGCGGACATAGTTTTGAGGAATCTCAGTCAGGTAAATGTATTGCCTTTCCATATAGGCCTGTCCTACGAGCCCTTCGCCGGGAGCAATAGCTTTATCGGTAAATTTTTTTCTGCCATATGCATAGCAGGCTCTCAGCACAATTTCAGGAGTATCAGAATCATTTTCTATTAAAAATAGGCCCCCCTGATTCACATTCATGTATTTAACGACAGTAGAGACAATTTTATCATACAGTGTGTCATCATCCTGCGACTCACGTATTACTTTAGATATGAGCGAAACCCCCTCATTGGTCCATTGCCTCTTCTTCTCTTCAGCCTGGTTTTTCTGTAGTTCTTCACTTTTTTTGATGTTCTCTTCTTTCTCTATTTCCAGCTTTCTTTTTTCACTTTCAGCAATTTGTCTGGAAGTCTCGCTTTCATTCTCAGCCTGTTTGCCTATTGCAACCAAACCGAGGACACAACCTAGCTGGGTAGTGATGGCCAATAAAATAGCTACAGTACTTAACCAGCCACTACGCAATACAGTTGAGTCATATGCAGAATGAAACCAGTGTTTGGTAATAGGGAAAGTAATAATGATAATAGCGCAGACAAGTATAGAAAAGAAGATTGATGTCTTCTCTTTAATATCATAAATGACTAAGGGTATGAGGGAAAAGCTTAGCTCCAGCAGGTATACACTGGGCAATGGATCTTCATGAGCGGCACTTAAGCTTGCGTTGTATATGGCTCCCAATGTAATTGGAATCAATGTAACAATGATCCGGGAAGCATCATAAGCACCCTGTTTGTTTAAAAGTACCACACTGGCACAAAGTAAGCCGCCTACTCCAGGGTACCATACCAGGGGAGGAAAATAGAACAGCGTGATGATAGAAAAAGGGATACCCACAAAAGCAAATATGACCAAACCAATGATATTAGTAGGTCTAATCCTTCTTTTTAGATGTATAGGTAACTCATCGTGAATTCCGGTATCTAGCAATCTGAGGAAAGCTGATTTGGAAGTAGGCGTATTTACACTCATGTCTGTTATACCAATAGATATATGCTAAATAATTACAATTGTAAAACTTCATATATCCTTAGTAGAAACCAATTTACATTAGCCAATAAACCTAAAATGTAAGTTTTACTTAGTAATGTTTGTTCATGTAGTTTAGGCTTAAGCATCTGTAAACATTATGGTAAATTATATGGTACAATTTTGCATGTTTCTATAATTATATTGTAAATATTTAAGGTTTTATTCAGCGATAGAGGGGTGTATATCGGTTAAATATCTATTTCAAGTGTAGAAATTTAGAGAAAAATAATCTGTAGATATAAATTCATACCTTCTTTTAACTACCTGATTAAATTGTTCAGCTAGTAATCTATTGAATTTTTTGTTGATTCATTGTAAACATTTCGTTAAAAAATAGCTTAATGATAGAGCTTATTTAGCATGTTTTCAAAAATATACTTGATGTTAAAATGTGAGTTTTTTGGAATAGATAGTGAGATTACACTGTCTTTTATTGTGAAAGATATGGATTTATATTGGTAAAAATACGTAAAGTGGCTTTCTGTATAACCCTCATTATTCTGAATCTGCTCAACCTCGTAGAGCTCCATAGGGGTAAATAAGCCTGTGTTCAAAACCTTTGAAAGGGACTCTTTGATAGTCCATAGACGGGTAAAAGCCAGTGACTCAGGTTCAGTAGATGTTATCAATTTTCTTTCTGAAGCAGTAGTCTGGGATCTGATGTGCTCATCATTGTCTGGACTAATTGTTTCTACATCTATACCCATAGGGTGCTCACGAGGATAAACAATGCAATGAGCCTGTCCGAATGAATGGCTAATACTAATTGAGGGAGGATCATGAGCTGGTAAATAAACTACTGGCTGATGAAAGATACCCGGCATAACTTTAAAAGAACAAGGATCTTTGAGTGAGAAGAATTTACTTATAACTTTTTTGGCAATGTACCGACCTTGTATAAAGCTTTCCTGCTTCAGTTTGCTCGCAAATTGCTGATAGACTTCCTCCTCTTCAGGGTGTAAAAAGCTATCGCGCATAGCTATCAATGGTTGAGGGGCTTTATGAGTGTACCCCCAATAAAAGGATTTTGCCCACTTTTCTCTTTTTATCGGAATTTCTAATATGTATGTGTCCTCAGCCATAGGCTAAAATATTAGAATTTGATTTTATTAGCTGTCAGCATTCAGTTTTACTAAGTTAGTTCTGTTTGGTCTAATAGTACGTAATGTAACTAAGAGTACTTGTTTTTAAACATGAACTCACTGTTAAATCTCTTGAAAAACAGCTAAGCACCAAGTATTTGTAAAAAAAAAGAGGGCCCGAAAGCCCTCTACTATTAAACCTTGATTGTAGGTACTGCTGCCTCCTCCAGCCTCTGTAAAATTAGCTCTTTATTTCGGCTCAAGAACCAGTGGTCGCCGTCTACAACTTCAAGTGTAAATTCTGCCTGTGTTTGCTCCTTCCACTGGCTTACCTCTTCTACCAGCACCACCTCATCTTGGGCAGCAGCAAAAGCGGTAATAGGGAAGTTAAGTCTCTCTTCTTCCTGATACAAATAGCTCATAATCAGGGGCATGTCTTTGCGCATTACCGGTAGTATTCTTTTCAGAAAGTCTACGTCATCTATGTAATTCATAAGTGAGAGTAATCTTTCTTCTGAGTTTGTTTCTACTGCCGTCTGACTGATTACGTCTCGCTCCTTCCATTTACGGGTGAGCTGTGGCGCAATAGTACCTGTAATAAAGAGGTGTTGAGGAGACAAAGCATGGTGCATACGCAGATAACGAATTAACTCAAAGCCTACAATACCACCAAAGCTATGGCCCATAACAATAAAGGGCTTATCAAGATAGGGGAGAATTACTTGCGCAAGCTCAGGTATCAGCTTCGCTATATCTTCGTAATGAGCTTCGTCTGCTCTATTCTCTCTACCAGGAAGCTGGAATGCCAGCACCTCACTACCTTTGGGCGGGTGGTACACAAAATGGCTAAACATAGAAGCTCCAGCACCTACCGGATGGAAACAGAAGATACGCTGCTGTACATCCTCTTTTAGCTTTTTGTTACGAATCATCCACTTATCCGCTATCACTTCTATATCGTCTTCGCTAGCAATACCAGAAGTTTCTACCTGCTCATGGGCTTGATCTTCTGTAGTATTTTTTGCTTCTTCCAGAAGTTGAGCAGCTAACTCGGTAATGCTAGGACCTTTAGCTATTTTCATCAACGGGAAATTGATTTCCAGTTTTTGGTGTATCCAGTTTCTAAGCTGGTTAAGCATAAGCGAATCAAGCCCCATAGCAGATATAGAAAGTTCAGTTTCAATCTGATCCGTAGAGGTGCCTAAAATTTTAGACAAGGCCTCAGCTACCATACCTTTAAGCATAGGTACCTGGCTATCTTCGGTAGCCTGAAGTACCTGATCCATCAGGCCGGACTGACCTCCACGTCCTCCTCCCTGATTGGCTTCCTGCATAAAGTGCGCGAAGCGAACATCATTCTGTAAATGAGTAAAGAAACCTCTGAAATTTTTCCAGTCAAGGTTAGCAGCCATTCTTACCGCAGGCTTTTGGAGCAGAATATTTTCAATCTTTTCCGTTACCTGACTCAGACTTAAAGGTAACCAACCTTGGTTGGCTAGTACATTAAGTACATTACCACCCTCTTTAGACATACCGGCGTACATCCCTAATACTCCCAGGTTTACGGAAGAAGCCGCTAAGCCCTGCGACTGTCGGAATTTCGCCAGCTTATCCAGGAAGTTGTTTGCAGATGAATAATTTGATTGTCCGGGAAGCCCAAAAAGCGAGGAGATAGAAGACAGCATCAGGAAGAAATCCAGATTGTCATCTTTGCTGGCTTGGTGTAAGTTCCAGGCACCCATTACTTTTGGCGTAAACACTCTCTGAAAACGCTGCATATCGGTATTCGGAAGAGTAGCATCATCTAATACAGCAGCACTATGAATAATTCCTTTTAATGGAGGCATCTCTGTACGTATGCGCATCAGCAACTGCTGAATTGCCTGCTCATCAGTGATATCTAGCTTTATACTATGTACCTCAACACCTTCTTGTTGCATTTGCTCTACCAGATCAAAGTCGCTTTGCTGTTTACCTCCGCTTCTGCTTAGTAGTACCAGGTTTTTAGCCCCTTTCTCGCTCAACCATTTAGCAAGCACAAGCCCAAAGCCACTGGCTCCTCCTGTTACAATATAAGTAGCATTAGCATCCAATTTAAGGCTGGTATTAGGTAACACTTTGACTGTGTCATCAGCCTGCATACTTACTGCAAGTTTTCCAACATGGGTTCCCTTACTTAACGTACGGAGTGCATCAGATAGTTGAGAAATAGAGAATACCTGTAGAGGGTGAGCAGGTATTTCCTGTTCTACAATCAGGTCTACCACTTCCTGAAATAATTTCTTGCCCAAACGAGGTTTTTGCAGCATCAGACGGTCCAGGTCTACTGCATGGAAAGATAAGTTGTCGCCAAAACGCTTCAGTGCGAGCTTGGTATCTTTATAGATATCTGCTTTTCCGATTTCTATAAATGTGCCGAATGGAGCCAGACACTTGATACTTTGGGTAAGTCCTTTGCCGGAAAGAGAGTTGAGAATAACATCTACCCCTTTGCCATTGGTAACGGCTCTCACTTCATCAGCAAAGCTCAGGCTACGAGAGTCAAATACATGCTCTACGTCCATAGTGCTTACAAACTTACGCTTCTCTTCAGTACCTGCAGTAGCGATAATACGAGCGCCTGCCTGCTGCGCCAGATGGATAGCAGCAATACCTACCCCTCCGGAGGCGGCATGAATAAGTACTGTATCTTCCTCGCTTAGTCTTGCCAGATAGTTAAGAGAGTAATGTGCTGTGAGGTAAACCACTGTTAAGGTAGCGGCTTCTTCAAAGCTCATGTGTTTAGGTTTCTGCACCACGCAGGAAGCATTCGTAATGGTGTAGCCAGCAAACGAATTAGCAGACCAGGCCATTACTTCATCTCCAATTTTAATATCTTTTACCTGCTTACCTACTCTTTTGACAACACCTGCGCATTCCAGACCGAGAGCTTTGCCGGCTACTCCTCCTTCCACGGCTTCGTCAGAGAGTAATCCCATCACATTCATGATGTCTTTAAAATTCAGACCGGCAGCTTTTACCTCTATTTCTACTTCCTGGTCTTTAAGCGCTCGCTGATCAGTTTGACGAAATACAATACCATCCAATGTGCCGTATTCTTTTACGATGGCCTGATAACGGCTGGCAAGAGCAGATACACTGGTTTGTGCCTTTTCTTCAGCTTTCTCTTCGCTCACTGCCTGAAGTTTATGAACAAATGTTTTATCTCCTCTAAGAGCTACTTCAGGAAACTGCTTTTTCTCAACAATTGTAAAGCTCTGATAAAGTGACTGTAGAGCTGATAAACTAAGTTGCTGATCCAGGTCTATCAGGCTCATGCGTACAAAAGGATATTCGTTCATCATCACCCTTCCCATACCATAAAGTGCGGCCTGGTTAAAGTTAATAGGTTCACCATCAACTACATCATCTGCGGCCTGAGATACAAAGTATACCAAAGGCTCCAGACCATGCTTTGTAATTGCTTTTAGTGCCCCTAGTGTAGATTCAGCTAAAAGTTTTTGCTGCTCTACAAGCTGTTCCTTACCTAAATCTGCTTTAAACTGGCTATCAAGTCCCCATAAATACATAATGCGATCTATTCTGAAGCCTCGGCTTTCTATATCTTCAAATGCTTTGATGATATCATCTTCTGAAGCGGGGTTGACAGCATAATGGTTGTTTTCAAGATACGAGTATTGAGCTCCTTTCTTAATTGTAATAGGCGATAGGTTATCTTTTTTAAATAACTCCAGTAATGCATCTGCCACTCCCTGATGATCTACAAATATTACGCAGCCACCTGTAGCATCACCATTTACTCGTGTAACATTCTGGTTTTCTTCTTCTGGGGATAGTTCATCCCACTCGTACTGGTACATACCCTCGTACACACCCTCACGGGCTTCTCCGCGTGACCCTTCAATGTACTTACAACTCAGCCCCTGAATTTCAGCTACTAAAGAACCATCTTCATTGAGCACATAAAAATCGCCGCGCAAATACTGATGACTGGCTTCGCTTACCTCTATGTAGCTCCAGATTTTAGTATCGGGCTTAGTATGTAACTTAAACCTTTGAATATGAACTGGCAGGTAGATTCCTCTTCTCTCTCCTTCATTGCTTTCTTTTGCCGCAAAAATGGCATGTAAAGAGGCATCTAGCAGGGCTGGGTGAAAACCAAACTGCTCAATACCATGTCGTTGACTTTTACTTAGTTTTACAGCTGCCAGAATTTCGTTTTCGCCACGGTAAAGCTTCTGTATGCAGCGGAAGGCTTCACCATATTGCAAACCCCCTTCTTTTAGTTCAAGATACAAGTTAGATACCGATACCGTATCCTGTAGGCGTTGCTGTATTGCTTTTAAATCTACTGTACGGCTTTCAAATTTATCCTCCAGATAATTCATTAGGCCGCGGGAGTGCATTGTCCATCCGGCACCCTCTTCTTCTGCTTTACTAAATATAGCGTAGCTACCTTCGTCTGATGAAACTTCCAGGCGAATATCCATAGACTGGTCTTCCTCAGGTAGGAAAAGAGCAGACTCAAAGTGAATATCTTCCAGGAAGCCAAATTTATCGCCAAAAGAAGCCTGAGCAGCAGCATAAGCAACCTCCAGGTGGCCAGTACCAGGGAAGATTACAGTGCCATCCACCTTATGATCCTCTACGTACGGATGTACTTTGGGACTTAAGTCTAGCTTCCAGATGAACTGTCTCTCGTTGCCAGCCCATTGTTCCTGTCCGGCAAGGTGAGGGTGAACCGAAGCGCTTAAACGATGAGCGCTATGTTCTTTAGACTCAAACCAGTAAGATTTATGTTGCCAAGCATAAGCAGGTAGCTGAATATGGGTACATTTTGCAGGAAATACCTTTTTCCAGTCCATACCGTATCCGTAAGCATATAGATGGGCGAGGGCAGTTCCAATGCTTAGGGCCTCCTCTTCTTTTCTTCTTAAAGTAGGTACTACAACCGCATGGCTGATATTTTTGCTGGCTATCAGATCGTTTACACCATTACTCAAAACGGGGTGGGGGGCAATCTCCACAAAGGTGTTGTAACCATCTTCCAGCATCGCTGATACTGCATCTGTAAAGTAGACGGGCTCCCGTACATTCATGTACCAGTATACACTACTGAGGTGGGTTCCATCCTCTTTCTTTCCGCTCACTGTAGAGTAGAGCGGAATTTTGGCAGTAGTTGTTTCCAGATGTTGCAATGAAGCAATAAGCTCATCTTTGAGAGGCTCCATATGATGGCTATGGAAAGGTACATTTACCTTTAAGAAACGATGAAAGATATCCTGCTGATCCAGCTTTTCGGCAATTTTTTGCAGAGGCTCCTCGTCACCTGATAGAGTAAGCATTTCTGGTCCATTGATAGCGGCAATAGATACTCTGTTTTCTACACTACGTAGAAGAGCGAGCGCTGCATCTACCTTTAGGCCTGCGGCTAGCATTTTTCCTTTACCGCTTGCTCTGTTCTGTCCACGGCTACGGTGATAGATTACTTCTACAGCCTGTTCCAGGGTAAGCGAGCCGGAAGTATAAGCGGCAGCTACCTCGCCTATAGAGTGCCCTACACAGCCCTGGGGTAAAACTCCCTGGCTTTTAAGTACTTCTGCCAGTCCAATTTGTACGGCCATAATTGCGGGCTGAGCAATTTGCGTCTCGCTAACCCGAGAACTTGCTTCATCTTTCTGCATCTCTTCCAGTAGAGACCACCCAGATACTTTTGAGAAGATCTGATCAATTTCATGGACTACTTCGCTAAATACCTGATTGTTTTTGAGTAGTTGCTGACCCATGGCATACCATTGGGGGCCCTGCCCAGAGAAAATAAAGCCTATTTTAGCTTCAAACTGTGGTTTTACTTTTTGGGAAATCATTCCCGGACGAGTTTCACCATCCAGAAAGGCCTGCAAATGCTGCTTAAGCTCTTCTTTACTGCGGCAAACCACAGCCAGGCGATAGTCGTGCTGCGACCTTCTTAATGCTTGGTTAGCACAAATTTCTGATAGCGGAGCTGTAGACTGAGAAACAAAATCAATATAGTTTTCAGTATTTTGCTTAAGAGCATCTTCACTTCTTGCAGAAAGTGTAAACAGCTCTAGCTTTTCACTATTTTCTTTTGATGTACTTCTCTGCTCTGATCTGCCCTCGTAAGACTTCATAACCACGTGGGCATTTGTTCCACCTGCGCCAAATGAATTTACCCCAGCTACAATAGTCTCTCCTTTGGGCAACTCAGTTAACTGCGTGGGTACTTTGAGCCTATATTGGTCAAAGGGTATTTTAGGGTTAGGGTTTTCAAAATGCAGGTTTTGGGGTATCTGCTTATTTTTAAGAATTAGTGCCAGCTTGATAAGTCCTGCAACTCCTGCTGCTGACTCCAGGTGGCCAATATTTGGTTTAACTGATCCTATCCAGCACTTTTCATCTTCCGAGCGGTTTTTACCTATTACATTACCAAAAGCATTTGTTTCTATAGGATCACCCACAGGCGTGCCGGTACCGTGGGCTTCTACATAGCTAACTTCTTTAGGGTCTATACCGGCATCGCGGTATGCCGTTTCCAGCATAGCTGTTTGTGAAGATACACTGGGCACAGTAAACCCGTCTTCAGTGTGTCCATCCTGGTTGACTGCCGAACCATGGATTGTAGCATAAATGCGATCGCCGTCTGCTTCGGCCTGTGCTAATGGCTTTAATAGAACTACACCACAGCCCTCACTTCTTACATAACCGTTGGCGCGGCTGTCAAATGTTTTACATTGTCCGTCGGGTGAGAGAAAGTTTCCTTTGGACATCATGATAGATGACTCAGGGCGGAGTATGGCATTAACCCCTCCCGCCAGAGCCATCGTGCTTTCACCAGACCATATACTTTTACAAGCCAGGTGTATGCCTACCAATGAGGATGAGCAGGCTGTATCTAATGTTACGCTAGGGCCTTTTAAGTTATAAACATAAGAAAGGCGGTTAGCGATAGAGGTTAGCGAAACCCCCATAGGCACATGGGGTGTAATGTGCTTTTGCTGAAGTACTGAGGTTTGCATATCCCAGTAATCATTCATAAACACTCCCATAAATACCGAGGTTAGGCTTCCAGACATTTGGTCAAGTCTAATACCTGCATCTTCCATAGCCTGATAGCTTACCTCTAGCAGCATGCGTTGCTGAGGGTCCATGCGAGAAGCTTCTGCAGGAAAAATCTTAAAAAAGTCAGCATCAAACTGGTCAATACCATTTACAAAGCCCCCTTTTTTGTTCTTTACCTTTCCGGCTTTACTATTATCAGGATCATAGTATTTCTCCAGGGACCAGCGGTTTTCCGGAACATCAGAAATGGCGTTAATACCTTCTTTTAATAGTTTCCAAAAGTCATCTACATGATTTACGTTGCCTGGCAGGCGGCAGCCTATCCCTACAATTGCAATTGGGTCTTTTGGTTTCTCTAATGCAGTCATGATGATAATGTGTGGAATAAATTGAGTGTTAATACTTAAAATATATACGTGTTAAAAGTAATGTATAATTCAAAAATATAGGTTAAAATGACTATGGGTTGCCTTCTAGTAAGCGTAGCTTACATGTGTAATGAGGAAGGAATTGAACAGAAAATTGATACAGATAACTGTATTATGCTTTGAATAATAGGAGCAAAATAAATGTTTTATCGTATATGTATAATGTTAAATATGAATAATTATATATAAATAATAGTAATATATAGCTATTAAAATTAAGTATTAAGAAGATATGTAAGGAGTGAAATTAATACTTACAGTGCACACAAAACATTTTAAATACCTGCTTATATTAGTAGGTTTTTTTATTGTAAACCTTGTAATATCAGTGAGTTGGACAATTTTAAGGAAGTATATACTTAAGTATATAAATCTATTTAAAGTAGTTGAAAGTGAGGAAATTTGTTACCCCCAAGCATGTTATTTTAAAAGTGTTATTTTTTATTTACCGCGTAAAATGCATGGGCTTGGCTGTTAACCATACTATCTAAGGTGTGAGTATTATCATCAAGGATTAACTAATTCGGAAATTTAGAATGTTTGTATTGCTTATGGTACAGCGAAGCAAAGATTATATAATACCCAAACACAATTTATCCGAAGTTTAAAAGCTCAAATTAAGGCGTAAATGCTCAAAGTAGGCTCTAAAAGTTTTGGAATAATATTTTTTGTTAACTTCAAAACTTAAGCTCAATACTATTTTTACAACCTATACTACTGTATTTATGAAGAAACTCCCGCTTTGGGTATTAATAGCAGCCCTACCAATTTCGCTTTTACTCAGCTGTACGGAGAGGAGCAAAGAAACAACCTCTGAGCCCCCTAATTTTGTGTTTATTCTGGTAGACGATCTGGGCTGGACAGATTTAAGTAGCTTTGGCAGTAACTTTTACGAGACTCCTAACATAGATGCGTTGGCAGCCAGTGGCATGAAATTTACCAATGCATATGCCGCCTGTCCTGTATGTTCGCCAACTCGCGCCAGTATTATGACGGGGAAGTATCCTGCTCGTATGGAAGCCACAGACTGGTTTGGCGCACCACAGCCCGATAATGTAGATAAGCACTGGACTAAAGATAAGCCCCTCCTTCCCGCTCCATATCTGGAACATATGAAGCCCGAAGAAAAAACACTGGCAGAAGCGTTTAAAGAAGCAGGATATGCTACTTTTTTTGCGGGCAAATGGCATTTGGGAGACGAAGAAAAATATTATCCTGAAGCTCAGGGGTTTGATGTAAATATTGGTGGCTATCATAGAGGTGGGCCATACACTGGTAATCGCTATTTCTCACCTTACGATAACCCAAAAATGACAAATGGCCCTGAAGGAGAGCATTTGCCGGATCGCCTGGCCGCAGAAACAGCAAGTTTTATCGAGCAACATAAAGACTCTTCGTTTCTGGCATATCTTTCTTTTTATTCGGTACATACACCATTAATGGCCAGAGAGGATCTTAAAGCAAAATACGAAGCAAAAAGGGATAGTTTAGGCTTGCAAGATAAGTGGGGAGAGGAGGGTGATCGTAAACACCGTTTGGTGCAAAGCCATGCCGTATACGCAGGCATGGTTGAAGCGATGGATCAGGCTGTGGGTAAGGTGTTAGCTCAGCTTGAGCAATCTGGTGTAGCTCACAATACTGTGGTTATTTTCATGTCAGATAATGGTGGTCTATCCACTTCAGAGGGGCACCCAACCACAAACCTGCCACTACGTGCTGGTAAAGGCTGGCTTTACGAAGGAGGAATACGAGAGCCTATGATTGTTCGTTGGCCTTCGGTAACTCAAGAAGGGAGTGAGAGCCAAGTACCTCTTACCAGTACCGATTTTTATCCTACCATGTTGGAAATCGCAGGTATTGAACTACAGCCAGATCAGCATAAAGACGGTAAAAGTTTTGTGAGTACTCTCAAAGGCTCAACTGAAAGCGTACACGATGCTATTTTCTGGCACTACCCTCATTACGGTAACCAGGGAGGTTCGCCTGGCTCTGCTATGCGCAAAGGAGACTGGAAGCTGATTCATTGGTACGAAGGCAATCGCTATGAGCTGTACAATCTGGCAAAAGATATAGGAGAAGAACATAATCTGGCAGAAGAGCACCCAGATAGATTAGCCAGCATGAAAGATGAACTACATCATTGGGTAGAAGAGGTAGGCGGAAAGATTCCTCAGCCTAACCCTAATGCTGCCAAAGCACAACTATAAGCTTTCATTAAAGTGAGCCTAAGACTGGAAAAACTTTTGAGACTTTTCATCTTTGTAGCTTACTATCAAATTTTTTTAAAGGCATGACAAAAAAAAGAGTAGCCATTGACATGGACGAAGTGATGGCGGATGCACTAGGTAAGCTTGTCCGCTTGTACGAAAAAGAATACGAGCCGGTAGACCCGGACAAATTACACGGAAAATTGCTTGAGCAGGCTATTAGACCGGAGCATTCTCATGTAGTAAGGGAGTACCTCTTTGACAAAGATTTTTTTAAAGATCTGGAAGTAATGCCCGACAGCCAGGAGGTTGTAAAGGCGATGCACGAACGATATGAAATATTTATTGTTACTGCCGCTATGGAATTTCCAGACTCGCTTTGGCACAAGTACAATTGGTTACAGGAGCACTTTCCATTTCTTCACTGGAAGAATTTTGTATTCTGTGGCGACAAAAGCATTATACAGGCTGACTATCTGATAGATGATCATCCTAAAAACCTGCTTACCTTCTCTGGTGAGCCAGTTATATTTACTTCTCCTCATAATGTGCATGAAACGCGTTTTCGCAGGGTAAACAACTGGAAGGAAGTAGGAGACATGTTTTTAGAATGAATGAATAACCTGCAAATAACTTCTTTGCTGCTAATTGTGTTATGCTTAGCAGCAAAGTGTTATTTGTAACGTTTGACACATACTAATTTTTTTAACTATGCAACATGCAGGATATACCAATACTTCCGGTACTAAGGAAGCCCCAGACCTGAGCTGGGTAGATAGTCTTACCCATTTGCTGGACAGCCGTTTTAAGCTGCCAGGCACTAACTTTCGTTTTGGACTAGACCCTATATTAGGTCTGATTCCAGGTATAGGCGATGCTACAAGTATGCTTATTTCAGGCGTGCTTATTTTGCATATGTACAGACATGGTGCCAGCCGAAAGGCTATCATTATGATGGTGGGCAATGTACTGCTGGATGCCATTATAGGTAGTATACCCATCGTGGGAAGTATCTTCGATTTTGCCTACAAAGCCAATGAGCGAAATATCAGGATAATGAAGCGGCACTACTACGAAGGTCGTTACCAGGGTAGGGGTACAGGTATGATGATTGTAGCAGGATTATTAATCTTGGGAGTAATTGTACTGATACTCTGGGGTACCTGGGAGATTGTATCCTGGTTATTTGAAAGTTTGCAGGGAGGGTTTTTATAGTGCAGCACACTTTATTTATCTGAACAACACATGTATCTGTTAGTTGATTAGTTAAAGAGATTTTTTGAACTAATAAATAGATATAGACATGGATAGAGAGATAAATAAAAATAATGAAGTATCTCAGGCACTTAAAAAAATTACTTACGGATATTATATAGTAACCTCTCGCAAAGATAGTGAAGAAATGTCTACGCGCGATAAGGATTTTGTAGCCGCAGGTACAATAAGTTGGGTGAGCCAGGGTTCTTTTGAGCCGCCGTTGGTAACAGTTGCAGTAAAAAAACAGTCAGATCTACACGAAACGATAGAGAAAAGCCGAAAATTCGCTATAAACATTGTAGGTAAAGACCATAAGGATATGCTATCTTCTTTTGCAAAAGATAGCACAGTGGAAGATAATAAGCTTAATGGCTTTTCTTTTACCGATGGGAAAACAGGATCTCCTATTTTGGATGATGTGCCAGCCTTTATAGAATGTGAAATACGAGAGGAGGTAACTATAGGCGACCACAGTATTTTTGTGGGAGAGGTAGTGAATGCAGGAACTCGTGATGCTGGTGCTGTACCACTTGTAGAGTGGGAAGCGGGTATGCATTACGGAGGATAAATTTAATATTAGAAATATTAGAGCAAAAAAATAAGGGGCCGTCAGGCCCCTTTCTTGTAGGTTTGAGCTATACTAACGTTGGTTAAGCTGACCAACACCATTATTCGGAATAGTCTGAATATTGAAAGCTTCAGGGCTTACTTCTGGTTCAGAAGCAGACTCTAACTTTTCAATCTTTTGCAAAGGCTGAGGAGTATTTTCTGCTACTTCAGTAGTCTTTTCCTCAGAAATTTTTTCTACCTCTTCTGTCTTCGCTTCTTCTGCATTGCTGCTTTCTTCTTTCTTGGTATCTGCCCCTGCAAGTTGAGATTTGTTTTCTTTCACCTTTACTTCTTCTTTAACCTTTTGCTCTGGTTTAGGAGTAGCCGCTTTAGGTTTAGAAGTTTCAGCTTTTGCCACTTTAGTCTGTGTGGGCTTAGGCTGTTCTTTTTTGACAGTTTTATGGGTCTCTTTTTTACTTTTTTGAGCTGGAGCAGCTTGAACTTCTTCTTTTTTATCTGTCTTTTTCTCTGTAGGGAGCGACGTACTTGCTTTTGTGTTTGTCTTGGCTTTGGGTTTTAGCTTTGGGAGTTCGCTGTCAGTTTTTTCTGTTTGAGAAATCAGGCTAAAATCCTTTTCTACCATAGCATTAAGAGCTACAAAAGAGAATACAAAAAGGGCAGTAACTGCGGCAGCCGCTCTTATTACTTTAATACGGCCGGTAGTAAAGCTACGCTTCTTGGGCTTTACGCTGCTCATGAGCTTTCCTTTCAGTTTAGCCATATGCGCTTTATAAGCTTCCTGCTCCTCGCTCTCTACATAGGCTACTATAGTAGTAGAGCACTGTACACAGTGCTTTAGGTGAACTTCTACTTCCTGCTCTTCACGAGCCGACAGTTTATTCTCCAAATAGCGGCGCATTTTGGATCGTGAAAGGTGCAGACTAAACTCCGTGGTTTTGTATTCCTTGCTCATTCTATGTTTACTTTTCTGTTAATAACTTATTGATTGCTTTGCGTGAACAAGCATGCTAATTCAATTTCTGTACCTCCTCAGCCAAAAAAACTAATGGGCTTAAGGATGATAGCTTTTTATGCTGTAATGAATTCACAGAAAATGATAAGTATACCGCAAAAAGTTAAATTAAAAAGAAGGTATATAATTTTTTCAAGATATAGTGCGTGTTGCTATATCTGTTAATATGCTTTACAATGAAGGAACGACCACTAAAATTAGGCTTTGCCAAGTTGAGCGTATTTAGGGGGTGCTTTAGTACTATTGTAAGATAAGTGTGACATTGCACATAAAAAAAGCCCGTCTATAAAGACGAGCTTAAATTATAGCTAGTGGATGAAGCTATTTTTCTTCAAAAAACTCATGGTTGAGCAAGCGGCTCAGCGTATCTACATGATCTTCCGGCTTAATATTTTGAATATCTAACTCAATCAGGTAATCGTGTCCAAGCAACATGACACGCTGTATTTCATCAGGGTTCTCCGGACGGCTATAATAGAGAGCCACATACTCGTCATTAGATACACCGTATTGGTTTAATATTTCTTTAATTTTATCTTCTACCCCAGCCTGATTTTTAGACGATAGAGCCAGGTATCTGATTTCATCATTATTCTCTTCATGATATCGGGGAAATGCGGATTTGATTTTTTGCTCAAACGACTCCTGTTCCTCCTCATTCTTAAAATGTGAAATAATTATATAATTTGTCATATATGGAATAGATTAAAAAATTGTCAATTAACTGAAAACAGAACTGGAAAAGCCTAAAAAAGTTATCAAACTAATGTTCGTAGATCATTTTTACGGTCATTCCACCATCTATTACCAGATTTTGTCCACTGATAAAAGTAGATTCTCCTGAGCACAAAAAGACTGCCGCTCTACCTATATCTTCGGGAGTACCTACCCGCCCAACTAGATGCTGCTCTTTATCAACCTGTCGATGAGTAACTTCCTCTCTCTCCGAAGCTTTTTTCCAGTCTCTTACCTCTATCCATCCCGGACTGATAGCATTTACCCTTACATAAGGAGCCAGACTATTGGCTAAAGCATGGGTAATGGCTACAATACCTCCCTTACTGGCTGCATAAGCCTCTGAATCGGGTTCTGACATAAGGGCACGGGTAGATGCTATATTTACAATGACTCCACTACCACTTTGTTTCAGATAAGTGGAGGCGTATTTACTACAAACAAATACACTACGAAGATTAGTGGATAATATGGTGTCAAATTCTTCTACACTCAGCTCCTCCATAGGTTTGAAGCGGGAAAGTCCGGCATTGTTGATTAGAAAATCTATTCTTTCCTGCTGGTTTGCGACCTCTTGGATCATATGCTGAATAGATGATTCCTGAGCTACATCACAGGAAATATAAGTAGCTTTTCCTCCCTTATCGGTAATCCATTTTTGAGTTTCCAGTCCTGCTTCTTCATCTTTTTCCGCGATGATAACATGTACTTCGTGGTGAGAAAATGCCTGAGCAATAGCTTTTCCTATGCCTTGTCCGGCTCCGGTGACAATGGCTACTTTATTAGCAAATGTATTCATGTATGCTTAACTAACTGTAAGTAGACGAGTTTTAAAAAATAGCGTGCCTGGCATAAAAAAGTCAGAAGCTGAAGAGACTTCTGACTTGTTACAAATTAGGCAGTGAGCTTATGCGTTTGTATCAAAGATTTTTTTTGTTTTAGCCCCTGTTTTTCAAATTCATCAAAAAGCTTGATGGACTCATCCCAACCGCGAGCGTAGCTCATGTTAATCATTAGCAAGTAATTTCGGACAGCAGTATATCTTTTCATTATAAAAAAGTTGAAGTGGGGAAAAAGATTGATTTAACTATTAGAATCTTAAGCCGACATGAAAGCCAGGCCACATCTTTACGTTGGTTTTATTATTATAAGTTCTGTCAAAGGTTGTCCAGAGAGCCAAGTCTGAGCCGATGCTACCATCTGAAAAGTTTTCTCTCTGAGAGACCATTACGTTAAAAGTAGGCGCTACGGCAATGCCAAAGTGTTCTGAAAACTGATGAGTATATCCAATTTTAAAAGTGTTCAGCAGGTTAAGTTGTGTTTCCTCAAATATCTGGTCTTCTCCTTCCTGTATCTGAAAGCTAAGCAGCTCAATATTGAGAAAATCTCTGGAAGCTAAGCTAAACTGAGTACCTGCACCATAGCCAAAACCCCAACGAAAATCGTCTGCTGCAAATTGAGAAGTAATCGCAAAGATGTTGTAAAACTTCTCAACACCTATTTTAAAACCGGCATTGGCATGCATACTTTCACTACTCCAGATCTCCAACTTACGGTAGCCATTTTTACGGACTATACTTAAAAAACCAATAGGCAATCCATCCACGCTGTCTGCCACATTAAATACACCCAGCTGAAGTCCTTTAAGGTTTCGGGCAAAGTTCATAAAAACTGAGGCCTGAAGCCCATTAACATCTCCGCTGGCAATATTCATAAAGCCTGCAAGCTGTACGTTTACATCATGGCTATAATTGATAAAGCCTGAGCCTTGTCCACCTTCCAGATCTCCAGAAACAAAATTGGCAAAGCCAGCCCCCTGAAAAGCATTAGCATCATCAGTAATAACATTCATAAAACCAGCGAGTTGTGCTCCTTTAGTTTTGCCAGTGGCCATATTCATAAACCCCGAACTTTGCACACCCTCAACTTCACTGGCCGCCGTATTAAGGAAACCCGACAATTGTGCACCTTTCATATTTCCTCCGTTTACGTTCAGGAAACCGGCAAACTGCGCTCCGTCTACGTCGTTCTTTACTACATTAAAAAAACCGCCAAATTGAGCGCCATTCATAAAGTCATTCTCAATATTGCCAAAACCCGAAAACTCTACCCCGTCTAGCCCGGCGGCATAGCCAACCAATAGATGTAGAGATAACTCATTTACGTACTTACCCGCACTGGCACCATTGGTACTTAGTGGATAAATGAGCCCCAGGTGAAAGCTTTTTCTTTCATAATCATCTTCATCTTCTCCTGGTATTTTCTGAAACAGATTTCTGAGCCCTACACCAACTTTCTTAAGTTTTTCACCTAGCACATTGGTGTCTTCTTTCTTATTAGTCGGTATAGTATGGCGTTTATTTTGGGTGTCAGGTAGTTTTTCTACTTTCTCTTCTTCTATGCTTAAGGGGGTAGAAGAAGGTGTTTCTTCTATATTGTTTTCCTCTGGGAGCGTAATGGGCGGTGTAGCCTTATTGATAGAGGCAGTAGCTGTTTTTTCGCTCTCTGCCTGTATGGTATCTTTCTCTATGTCCTTTGTCCTGCTACTTTCAGATGGTAGTTTAGGAGCAGCTTTAGGTGAAGGAGCTGTGGTTTTTTCCTGCGTTTGGGGCAGGCGTACCTGTTTCCTGGCTTTTTGAGGATTGTTTTTCAGAATTACCTGTCCACTTACTACCTGATAGGAGATTTGAGTTTCTTCCAGCAGCTTGTCAAGAGCAAGGTAGAGGGGCTGGTTTTGTAAGTTTATGCTTACCTCAATGCTATCTGGAATTTCATTGTTTAGATAAGAGAAACGTATGTCATACTCTTCCTGAATACCTTGTAGCACCTCTACAATAGTGGCATTATGGTAGCTAAGGCTAACCCTTCGGTTGAGTAGGTCCAGCTGTACCGGAGAGGTGTAGGCAGCGAGGCAAAGCCAGGCCGTATAAATGATCGTAGCCAATTTCATCGTGTTTGTTGGTTTATTATTTACACTTATTGGCAACCTTTACCCGTAAGGAGGTATTGCTGCTCCCCCTGCTTTTCAAAAGACAGGTTTACGGTGATGGAAAGCACGTAGAGTATATCTTCTAGGTTCTCTCCCTCAAAAGTTGCTGAATAACGGCAGTTGGCCAGATCGGGATTTGTCAATTCAATATCTGTATGATACACCTCTTGTAAGGTGCGGATCACTTCTTTCAGGCTGGTATTCTGAAACTGAATATGCTGATTTTGCCAGGCTCTAAAGTTAAGGTCTTCAATAGGCTCCTTCTTTTCTATCGTATGGCTTTCTGCAGACATTACTGCTTCATAGCCAGGCTCCAGAAAGATGGCATTGTCTTCTGCTGCCGGAGAAAAAGCTACTTTGCCACTTACTACCTGCACCTTTACCGGTTCATCGGGGTAAGCATACACATTAAAAGAAGTACCAATCACTTCAGTTTTAGCACCTTCACTAAAGATGGTAAAGCGCCGTCCTTCTGCTTCCTTTACATCAAAAAAGGCTTCTCCACTCATATAAATTACCCTGTGATTTACATCAAAATTTGCAGCATAGCGCACTTCAGTGTTTTCGTTTAACCATACCTGGCTACTATCAGGAAGCCAGAGCATGCGGCTTTCGTCTTTGCCTGTGCTAATGGTAAGCATATCTGTATCTTCTGCGGAACCCCACCACCAAACCCCCAGGCTTAGCAGTATGGCTACCGAAGCGGCCACAGCTGCCCAGCTTGAGTAGCTAAATTTCCGCTGACGAGCCAGGGGCTTCAGATGATTGCCTTTTGCCGAAGACTTAACGTAGTGATCCCGCTCGCTTTCCATGCGAAACTTGAAACGCTGCCAGCCTTTGTCTACCTCCGGTTGATAGTCATCGGCTGGGCGGGGCGCTTCGTCCCACATACGTTGTATCTGCTCAAAAGAGGCTTCATTATCAGGGTGGCTCTTTCGCCAGGTCTTAAGCTTTTGCTCCTCCCCGGGGCTGAGGTCATCACTTAGATACTTTGCTACCAGTGACCAGATATCATTTTGAGCTTGTCCCATAAATCTATCCAACTATCATTAATACAGGCGAGCTTAAGTTTACCCTACCTCGGTTATTAAAAATTTATGCAGAATGGTTAATAAAACTTTGCAAATAGTTACGCATTAGTTTGAGCGCCTTGCTCATATGCTTTTCTACTGCTTTAATTGAAATATCCAGCTGCTCCGAAATTTCGGCATAGCTTAATTCCTCATAACGGCTGAGGGCAAAAACAGTACGGCACTTAGGAGGTAGGGCATCCACTGCCTGGCTAATTCTTTGACTTACCTCCTGCTGGCGAAGAGTCTCCTCTGTGCTATTGCAGCTGAAGCGAATATCGTCGTGGTCGCTTTCTTCCATAGCAGTATTTCTACGACTTTTTTCCAGGTAATTCAGTGCCGTGTTTACCGAAGAGCGGAAGAGGTAAGACTTAATAGACTGGCTTAGGTCCAGCTGATCTCTACGGCGCCATACTTTCAAAAACACATCCTGTACGATGTCTTCTGCCGCTTCAGTGTCATGCGTGATGTTATAGACCGTTTTGCATAGAGGAGCATAGTAGGTACGAAAGAGGTACTCCATAAACTTGTCTTCATCCTCCTCCTTAAGGTTAAGCAGGTATTGGCTTTCCTGTTCTTCTGTAGCCGCATAGTAGGCCTTAGGTCGGAATTTGCTATATGAAGCAAAAAGGAATGCTCCTATACGAAAATGTTCTAACAAAAATGCTAAGGCAAGCGATGGCTGTTGAGTAAACATTGTGGGGGCCAGTCAGAATATTGGTAGATCAGTTAGCAAGTATCAAGCCCACCTTACCAATAGATGTGCCAGATGGCTAAGGTAGCAAAGCAACAGCTAAATCGGGTTTACGGATAATAAAAATGTTCGGTAACGGGCAAAAATGTTCGTAAACGGACAAAAAAAGGGTAGTAACTAATAGCTACTACCCAGACGTTTTTTAGTATTGCTGAGGGCAATTATTTTCTTTTGCCTCTTCTGCCTTTAGGTTCTTCTTCTATCTCTTCTTCCTCTACATCAGCGAGTATACGGCCAGAGTACTCATCAAAAATAATACGTTTTTTCTCTTTGATCTCTACCAGACGCTGAGGAGGAATGATAATGTTACAACCTTCAGCAGCACCTTTTTTCACCTTTACTACAGCAAGGCCATTGGTAAGGCTATTGCGCAGCTTTTCGTAGTAGCGATAAAGTTTTTCGTCTATTTCTATAATTTCGTTTACTACACGCTCGCGTTCTTTGCCTAGTTTGTCTTCATCCTCCTGGCTTTCTTCTACAATCTTCTCCAACTCCTGACGCTTGCTTTCCAGATCTTTGGTGCGGTGGTCTATCAGGTCTTTGGTAGTATTGATCTCTTCTTTCTTGGCTTCAATCTTAGCATACCCCTCTTTAATGCGCTTTTCTGAAATTTGAATTTCCAGATTCTGTAGTTCTATTTCTTTAGTGATGGCGTCGTACTCACGGTTGTTACGAACGTTCATCTGCTGCTCTCCGTATTTCTTGATGAGCTCTTCAGCTTTCTTTATGGCGGCACGGTTCCCTTCTATCTCCTGCTCCATATTCTCCACATCGTTCTCAAATTTATCAAGACGAGTCTGGTATCCGGCAATCTCATCTTCCAGGTCACTTACCTCTTCCGGCAAAGCTCCACGAATCTTCTTGATATCGTCCAGCTCTAGGTCAATGCCTTGCAATTTGAGGAGGGTATCTAGCTTATCAGCTACCGTCTTTTGTTGTGCTGTTGAACTTTCCATATTACTTGTAGTAAAATATTGGGTTTGTATTGGTCTTAGCCAAATGAACTGCGAAATTAACAAATTTCCGGGACAATAATTCCATTATCAGCTCTTTTGTGTAAACTTCACTTTCATAATGCCCTATATCTGCGATCATTAGCTTTTCTTCGGCATCAAAAAACTCATGATATTTGTAGTCCGCGGTTACAAAAGCATCGGCTTGCTGGCGGATTGCATAAGGCAGAAGAAAACTTCCGGCACCTCCACACACCGCTACTTTTTTGATGTCGCGTGCTGGTGCCTGGGTGTAGCGGATACAGTTCAGCGCCATACTTTCTTTTAAATGCGCCAGAAATGTTTTGCCTGACATAGGTTGGGCTAAGGTACCAATCATACCGGAGCCTACATCCTGGTTATTGTTCTCCAGCCTATGCAGATAATAAGCTACCTCTTCGTAAGGGTGAGCTTTACGCATAGCAGCAAGCACCTGCCCAGCTATGGGCGCAGGAAAAATCACCTCTATCCGTTTTTCATCTACCTTCTCTAGCTTGCCTGGTTCGCCTATGCTGGGGTTTGCCTCTTCATTAGGCTGAAAAGTACCAGTGCCCTCCATCTGAAAACTACAATTGGTGTAATTACCAATGTTGCCTGCTCCGGCATTGCTCAGTGCCTGTAGTAACTCTTCGCTTTGGGCATGAGGTACATAAACAGTGAGTTTGTTAAGGATTTGAGTTTTGGGCAATAAAATGTGCGGATTCTGTAAGCCAATTTTATCACAGATCTTACGATTTACCCCTTGCTTTACATTGTCCAGATTGGTATGAATGGCATAGATAGCTACGTCATTTTTTATGGCTTTAATGACAGTACGCTCAATATAATTGCGCCCGGTGAGGCTTTTTAACCCTCTGAAAACTATGGGGTGGTGAGATATAATCATATTGCATCCTTGCGCAATAGCTTCTTCTACTACATCTTCCGTAGTATCCAGGCTTACAAGTATAGCTTTTACCTCTTCATTTTGGTTACCGCAGATGAGCCCTGAGTTATCATAGCTCTCCTGGTAGGCGCGGGGTGCTATACCTTCCAGATGGGCTATTACTTCTTTTATCTTGGTCATAGCTTTATAAGTGTTTGATAGGAGCTTTGTTTTACGTTATTTCGCAATAATTTTTGCAAAAGATATAGAGAATTTGTCGCAAAGAAACAACAGCGGAACGAGAAGCTTGCTAACTCCCTTACGATGGAGTCTGGCACCACTGGCCGGATTGTACTGGGCAGCCACCTCTCTACGCAATCATTTGTATGATATCGGTTACTCGCGTTCCCTTTCTTTTGAACCTTTGATTATCAGTGTTGGCAATCTAAGTGTTGGAGGTACCGGCAAGTCACCTATGATTGAATGTCTGGTACGCATGCTACGTAAAGATTACCCACTGGCAGTGCTAAGCAGAGGCTACCGCCGTAAAACGCAGGGCATCCGCATTGCCAGTGAAGCCGACAATGCAGAAACGCTGGGGGACGAACCCTATCAGTTTTACAGAAAGTTTACTCGCGAAACAGAAGGACACCGTGTAGTGGTAGCTGTAGGAGAGGAGAGAGCTTTGGCTATTCCAGAAATTTTACACCATCACCCTGAAGTCAAAATTATTCTATTGGACGATGCTTTTCAGCACCGTGCTGTTAAACCCGACCTGCAAATTTTGCTTACTACTTATCAGCGACCTTTTTATCAGGATCATGTATTACCTTTGGGCCTGTTGAGAGAAAGCCGTAAGGGAGCGCAGAGAGCAGATGTGGTAGTGGTAACCAAATGTCCAAAGCACTTAGAAGAGAATGAGCAAAAAAATATAGCTGAAAAGGTGCAGGCTTATAGTGGTAAAAATGTAGCAGTATTTTTTTCTTCCATAGATTATCAGCAGCCTGAGGCTGTTTTTGGTACGGATGGTTTGCAGGAGCCACTACTACTTTTTTCAGGCCTTGCCAATGCAGACTCCTTTGATGAGTATGTACGCCAACAATTTAGTGTAAAAGAACATATAAGATGGGGAGATCATCATCGTTATACCGATTCAGATAAAAAGAAGCTGCAAAAAGTAATGGAAGCCAAAGCGATAAAAAGCCTGCTTACAACAGAAAAAGATATGGTTAAGCTGGTTGGGGAAGAGGAAGCAAAGCTGTGGAAGGAGCTGCCACTTTTTTACCTGCCTATACGCTTAGCTTTTTTAAGCCAGCAGAATAGCTTTCAGCAATATATTAGTGAGTCCATACGATCAATAGAAAAAGCATAATCATACTGTTTTGAATAAAAAGCTTGTCCACTTTATCCTTTTTCTTGGCATCAGCCTGATGCTTCATGATTTTGTACATGCCCAGCGAGTGGTAATTCCCGGAGAAACCGACGAGCGCAAGGAGAGCGAAGATTCTGTACAATATGGTCCTAACACTACTACCTATATCTACAAAGACGCTTTTAAATATAATAGAATTGCGTACGATACGGTAGATACACTCATACAGTTTGCCCACCGCTACGATCGTGTGGAGAGCGCCGGTAGCAAGCGCCAGTATCTGGGTACTTTAGGTACTGCCAGTAGACCTATTTTTCCGATAGTGCCTACCATAAGTGGAGCTACTTCTGGCCTTACTGCTTATGACGATTACGTAACCACGCCAGAAGAGGTGAAGTACTACAATACCCTTTCTCCTTTTTCTCAGCTCTACCTTACTTTCGGAGGGGACAACCGAAATGTGGTAGATGTGGATTTTGCCCGTAATATCACACCCAACTGGAGCCTGGGTGCCGCTATTCGTACTATTACGGCAGATAAGCAGACAGCACGTGCCTCCAGAGGCGATCGCCGTTCAGAGTCTTACTACCTGGAGTTCTATACATTTTACAAATCTCAGAATGAGCGTTATCGCCTGATGGCTCACTTTGGCAGGCTCAACCACAAAATTGACGAAACGGGAGGAGTAGTAGGTAATCCTTTTGACGAAAACCTGCTAGAAGAATATTTTCGCTACAACAATTCTGAAATCTACCTTCGCGATTTTGTCAATCAGGAGTATCGCTTCAACTACCACATTTATCATGAATATGCTCTTAACGAGCAATTACAACTCTACCATGAGATGGACCGCAAACACCAGAATGTGTTTTGGTTGTATGAGCCCAGTAGCGGAATAGATCCTGACTATTATTTTACGACTATCCTCAGAGATTCTACTTTTACCGCTGACAGAATTTACTATGACGAGTGGGATACTGAACTTGGGCTAAAAGGTAAGCTGGCAGCCCTTTTTTATAGTGTGCATTATCGGATGCGCCGCCCCAGTATTGATTATGTATTTGCTCCGGATACTGCTGACCTGGAACTGTACGGGGGCTTTGACCTGCGCTTAGACTTAGGCGAGAACACCTCTTTGCAAAGTGGAGCCGATTATCGTTCTACTCAAAACTACCGGGTAGAGGCGGCTTTTACCAACCCCATCCTTAAGGGAAGTTATATACGCTCTCGTAATCTGCCATCATATATGTCGTTGCGTTACCAGGGAAACCATAGCAGATGGGAGAATGATTTTGAGCCTATGGGTATGGATCAGATCAAAGGCTCTATAGAGTACCAGTTTCCATTTATCTACCTTAGGCCTTTTATTACCCTTACTAATGTCAACAAGCCGATATATTATCAGCGTGCTACATCCGTAGAAGCAGATTCAAGTCGGCAGGCTGTACCGGTGCAGGCAGATGGAGCGGCACAGATACTTTCGCCCGGACTTGAGTTTTCTTTTGATTTTTTAAAGAAGATGCACTTTAAAGGAGAGGCAATTTATACCCTCACTACCGGAAAAGCCAGCGAAGCATTTGCCATCCCTTCTATCTACACCTACGGTAGCCTCTATTATCAGAGTAAACTTATAGATGACAAAGTAACCCTGCAGCTAGGGTTAGACTTTCAGCTTACACCATCCTACCTATCGTATGATTATGATGTAGCAACCCAGCAGTTTTTTACCCAACAGCAGATTTACGGAACAAACAACCAACTGTTAGACAACTTTGAAGCGCCCATGCCCACTGAAATTGGTTATGTAGTGGTAGATGCCTTCTTGAATTTGAAAGTACGCACGGCTATCGTTTATGTTAAGATGCCTTACGTAAATCAGGGTATGGTAGAGAATGGCTATTTTACTACGCCCTATTATGTGGGGCAGCCTCGTGTATTAGATTTAGGGATCAAATGGATGTTCTTTGATTAGCGCACTTTTGCCTTATTACGCTTGTTAAAGCCATACATAAGATAGTATCTTTCGGCCCTTATTAGACATTTGATAGCATGATAGAGCCCAAGCAAACCATCCTGAAATTGCAACTGCCCACCGATCCGCGTTGGGTAAGCCTGGTAGACGAAAATCTGGAAGAAGTATTGGTAGACCATGCCTACTGCGAACAAAAGGCGGCTTCTTCTTGCATCTCCCTAATTATTCAGTTTCCTGATCGTGATAAGTTAGTAGAAATATTAACACCTATAGTAGCGGAAGAGTGGGAACACTTTAGCCGTGTAATAGATCAGCTGCGGAAAAGAGGCTATAAGCTGGGTAAAAAACGAACAGATGCCTATGTAGTAGAGCTTTCCAAGCATGAGCGTAAAGGCGACAAAATAGAGCGCCAGCTTATGGATAAGCTACTGATCAATGCGCTGATAGAAGCCCGTAGCTGTGAGCGCTTTAAAATTTTATGGAAAAACCTGAGGGACGAAGAGCTTAAGCAGTTCTATTATGAGCTAATGGCTTCAGAGGCAGGGCATTATGTGACATTCATCAAACTGGCGAAAGAGTATATGCCAGAAGAAGTAGTAAAGGAGCGCTGGGCAGAGCTTCTGGAAATAGAAGCTGATATTATCAGCCGGATGGAAGTTCGTTCGGACAGAATGCACTAAAGGTACAAGTAATTCAGGCTTACAGGAAAATACGGATTAATACTAAGGTGTATTATATCCCCAGCTTTTTTCTTCCTGATTTTCAATTTTTTAGCCAATTTAAGCGTTTCTTTTCTAGGTCGTTTTATTTGAATATAGCAGGTGAGCAAAACAGTCTACTTAAGTTTACTGGCAGTAGTGCTTTTACTACAGCAAGCCATAGCACAGCGCGAAATTTCGCTGTACTATGACAGTGAAAAGACTGTGCTCAAAGAACGCTTTACTGTAGATAGCGAGCAGCCCAGTGTTTTGGACGGACCCTATACCGCTTACTTTACACATGGTGCCATCCGTATAAAAGGTAATTATGAGCAGAATGTAGCGAGTGGTTTTTGGGAGTATTTCTACGAAAATGGTCATCCTAAAATGCGCGGTACGCTCAAAAACAATGTAAACCATGGTATTTGGGAATACTTTTACGAAAATGGCCACCCTCATATGAAGGGAGCCATCTACGACAGTACACGTCAGGGGCTCTGGCAGTTTTTTTATGAAAATGGTCACTTAAAAAGTGAAGGTACTTTTGTAGATGGGCAAAAATCTGGTAAGTGGAAAAATTATTATGAAGAAGGGGCACTACGCTCAGAAGAAATCTACCAGCCGGGTAAAGACAGTGTACAATATATCGAGTACTATGCCAGTGGTGCTTTAAAGCTGGAAGGCACTAAGGTAAGAGAAGTTAACACCGGCACCTGGGTATCTTATTACGAAAACGGAAATATTCGCTCCGAAGGCAGATATAAAAATGGTATGCGTAATGGTCCCTGGAAGTTTTATCATGAAAACGCTAAACTATCCTCAGTAGGAGATTTTTTAGATGGCTCCACGGTTGGTAAATGGACTTATTACTACGAAAGTGGAAAAATAAGCGCAGAAGGCGCCGAAAAAGGTGGTGTAAAAGAAGGCTACTGGAAGCTTTACCATAGCGATGGAGACTTTAAAGGCGAAGCCATATTTAATGAGGGAGAGGGTACCTACCGCGAGTTCTACGAAAGTGGCGAGCCTAAAGTAAAAGGTTTCATTAAAAATGGTCTGAACCAGGGAAAGTGGCAGTATTTTTATGAAGATGGTACTTTGGAAGGCGAGTGTGTTTTTGTAAACAGTAAAGGAACCTACATTGGCTACTACCGTAATGGCAGCCTAAAAATGAAGGGCACCATAGAAGGCGGTGAGCGTACCGGGGTATGGGAGCTGTACAAACCCGGAGGCGAGTTAGCCGGTTACTACGAAAGTATTTACGAAGACAACAAACCCGTATTCCGGGCATTACGAAGAGCCGAAAAAGAAGAAGAAAAAAGTGCCAGAGGCACTGCGCTTAATCCCGACTACCTGTATCGTAAGAAAGGCTTACGCTATTTTAGTTCGCGCATAAATGAGCTAAGAGTAATGATTGTAGGCATTAATCCACTTAGCCTGGTACAGCACAAACTTCCTGTTAGTGTAGAGTACTATATGCAAGAGCGTATGGGTTATGAGCTAGAAATTGGTGTGGAGCGAAACCCTTTTTTCTATTCTGACAAAAAACTGGAAGCCGGAACACTCTACCAAAGAGGAGGCTTTGTGGGGCTTAAGCAGAAATTTTATCATCCCGACACACATTCGGGTTTATGGTATTTTGGCCATCGGGTAGGTTTTGATTATCTGTCTCACCTGTCCAATGTAGAAAACGGAAGCACTACTGATCTTAGCGAAGAGCTTATTGCCAAAGAACAAAAGTTGTCTTATACCCTGCTACTAGGTACCCGCCTGATGAAAGACGCAGAAGCGATTAATACGCGCCTTACTAAAGAAAAACGCTCTCATAGCCTGACCTTTGATCTTTCTATGGGGCTGGGTATCGGCTATCGTTTTTTTCAGAAAGATTACCATAATAACGCTAAGTTTGACGAGTTAATGGAAGATATCAGCCAGACCAAAGTTATATTTCCCATCTATCTGGGAGCAACCATAGGTTATGTATTCTAACTTTTTACCTTCCAATGCACTTAAGGTGTAGTAAACTTGTTGTTATACACAGTAAGAATATTTTTTATGGCAAACAGTAAAAAAACAGTAGTAATAGGCGCAAGTCCTAATCCCTCACGCTATGCCTACCAGGCAGCACATATGCTTAGCCGCCACGGGCACGACTTTATTCCACTCAGTATAAAAAAAGGAAATGTGGCGGGTGAAGAAATCATGGATTTAAGAGAAAAACCAGTAATTACGGATATAGATACGCTAACTTTATACATCGGCCCTCAGCATCAGGCAGAGTGGATAGATTATTTGTTGAGCCTGTCTCCCAGACGTATCATCTTTAACCCTGGTACAGAGAATAAATATTTTATACAAAAGGCTGAAGGCCAAGGTGTTGAAGTGGTGTCGGGCTGCACGCTGGTAATGTTGCAGACAGGCACATATTAAGCCCAGAGAGAAGGCCAGGCCTACCAATAGTACTTTTCTTAAATACTCAGGTAAAATTTATCTTAATAGCCTTTCCTAAAGCACAAAAAAGCATGCAAAAGCCACTAAAAAATTGTAATTTTGCATATTAAGGACTTACAAACATATGGACGAACTGAAGGATTCTAATCTTAATACAGACTCATTAGCAAAGACTAAAGGCGAGTATTCAGCAAACAACATTCAGGTGCTGGAAGGCCTTGAGGCAGTTAGAAAAAGACCTGCCATGTATATTGGGGATGTTAACGTTAAAGGATTACACCATATGGTGTACGAGGTGGTTGACAACTCTATTGATGAAGCCCTTGCCGGTTACTGCGACAAAATAGAGGTATTTATCCATACCGATAATTCCATCTCAGTAAAGGATAACGGAAGGGGTATCCCCACCGACATACATACCAAAGAAAATCGTTCGGCTCTGGAGGTTGTAATGACTGTTCTACACGCCGGCGGTAAATTTGATAAAAACACATACAAAGTTTCCGGAGGGTTGCACGGAGTGGGTGTATCTTGTGTAAATGCCCTTTCTGAAAACCTGAAAGCTACGGTACACCGTAATGGAAAAGTGTATGAGCAGGAGTATTCCAGAGGGGTACCTCTAAATCCGGTAAAAGAAATTGGTACAACCGACGTAACCGGTACCATTGTACACTTTAAGCCTGATCATGAAATCTTTCAGGTAAGAGAATACAAATACGATACTATTGCTTCTCGTCTGCGTGAACTTGCTTTTTTGAATGCAGGTATCCGCATTACGCTAAGCGATCTTCGTGAACTGGACGAGAATGACCAGCCTATTACCGAAGAGTTTCATTTTGAAGGTGGGCTAATAGAATTTGTAAGCTACCTGGATAATAATCGTGAAAAGCTTATTCCTGAGCCGATCTACATAGATAGCGAAAAAGGAGAAGTGCCAGTACAGGTAGCCCTGGCCTACAATACTTCATATACAGAAAATGTGGTATCCTATGTTAACAACATCAACACGATTGAAGGAGGTACACACGTTTCTGGTTTCCGTAGAGCATTAACCCGTACACTTAAAGGTTATGCAGATCGTTCTGGCTTACTGGACAAGGTAAAAGTTGATATTAGCGGAGATGACTTTCGTGAAGGACTTACTGCCGTTATTTCAGTAAAAGTTGCTGAGCCTCAGTTTGAAGGACAGACTAAAACAAAATTGGGTAACTCTGACGTAATGGGTGCTGTAGAGTCCTGCTTAGGCGATGCTCTCTATACTTATCTGGAAGAGCATCCTAAAGAGGCTCGTGCTATTATCAATAAAGTTGTGTTAGCCGCTCAGGCGCGCCATGCCGCACGTAAAGCACGTGAGATGGTACAGCGTAAAAACGTACTAAGTGGTACCGGACTACCTGGCAAGCTTGCCGACTGCTCCGATACTGACCCTAGCTACTGCGAGCTTTACCTGGTGGAGGGTGACTCCGCAGGAGGTAGTGCCAAGCAAGGGCGCGATCGTAAATTTCAGGCGATACTACCCCTTAGAGGTAAAATTCTGAACGTAGAAAAAGCACAGGAGCATAAGATATACGATAACGAAGAGATCAAAAATATACTAACTGCTTTAGGCGTTAGCTTTGGTACAGAAGATGATGACAAAGCCTTAAATACCGAAAAGCTGCGTTACCACAAAATCGTGATCATGACTGATGCCGATGTGGATGGTAGCCACATTCGTACGCTAATTCTGACATTCTTCTTCCGTTATATGCGCGAGCTAATAGAGAGCGGCTATGTATATATTGCCCTTCCTCCTCTGTACCAGATTAAGAAAGGAAAAGCTGAGCACTATTGCTGGACAGAAGAAGAGCGTGAAAGATTAGTGAAAGAGCTTGCTGGAGATGGCAAAATAGAAAATATAGGCGTGCAGCGTTACAAAGGTTTGGGAGAAATGAACCCTGAGCAGCTTTGGGAAACAACCATGAACCCAGAGTCGCGTAGCTTAAAACTGGTGACTATAGAGTCTGCTGCTGAGGCCGATCACCTTTTCTCTATGCTTATGGGAGATGATGTAGCTCCTCGCCGTGAGTTTATCGAGAAAAATGCCAAGTACGCCAACGTAGATATTTAATTCTACAGCGCTTTTTAAGCGTATACATTTAGAGAAACCGTCCTGAAATAAACTAGCTGATGCAGCCGTAAGAGGTAATACCATTACCTGCTTGCTTAGGGCTTAAACATCAATTCAATTTATTTTGAGACGGTTTTTTTATGCGCTTTGATCTGTATATTGGATTCCTCATCTTAGTAATGACTTGTAGTAATAATGCCCGAACATTTTCCATAATTTGTCATTACAATTAGAGGTAAGTTGAAATTTCTTATACAAAGTATTATAACCTTTATAAACTGGATGTTAGTCAAAGATAGAGTACAATCTTCCATCGCTTCAAGTAACTATATTAGCCGGGATCTCAGTTGGATGAAGTTCAACTATAGAGTGCTTGATCAGGCAAAAAAAACTAGCCGCTCCCTCTTCGAAAAGCTCAAATTTATGGCCATTACCTCATCTAATCTGGATGAGTTTTTTATGATCAGGCTGGGTAGTTTATACAATTACTTAGATTATGGTAAAGAAAGAGTAGATTACTCTGGACTACGTGAGAAGCCCTTCCGAAAAAAACTACTGAAGGAGGTACATGACTTTTTTAAAGACCAAAACGACTATTACGTCAATACTTTAGTACCTGAATTTAGTAAGCAGCATTTTCGTATTGTTAAAAATATTAAAGAATTAGAGGCTAATGAGCAGAAAAAGATTTCCGACTACTTCAATCGGACAATCTACCCTATGCTTACGCCTATGGTGTACGATAGCTATCATGCTTTTCCTACACTAATGAATAAGATTCTGATTTTTGGCGTAGTTACTCGTAACCCACAGGAGAAGAAGGATCAGAAAAAGTTATCGTTTGTCCAGATTCCACAAAATCTGCCTCGTTTCTACGAAATAGACAGAGGTGATGAGCTGCTGTTTATTCCTATAGAAGAAGCCATTCGCGAGCATATTGACTTACTGTTCAGAAACATAGATATGGTTTCGGTAAGTCTGTTTCGTATTACCAGAAATGGTGACTTTACGCTGGATGAGAGTGATGATATTGAAGCTAACTTTATTGAAGAGGTAAGGCGAAAGCTCAAAACCAGAAAGACAGGAAGAGTGGTAAGGGTAGAGGTAGAAGAAGGCTACAGCCATTGGATGATGCGTCTGCTGGTCAATCGCTGGAATATTGATAAAGACAATATTTTTGAGGTTTCTAAAAAAGGCCTGATTGACTATACAGCGCTTTTTGAAGTGGTAGGCAATAGTGAGTTCAAAAACAAGCAGCCTAAACAACATTTGCCGGTTCCTCCTCTTACTTATCCGGAAACTGGCTCGGAAGATATTTTTGAAGTGCTCAAAGACCGCGATATACTACTGCATCATCCTTATAATGATATTGAGCCTTTGATGGAGTTGATTGAGCAGTCTGCTGAAGATCCTAATGTGTTAGCCATAAAGCTTACAATTTATCGTCTGGCAAAAGACTCGCGCATTACGGCAGCTCTTTTAAAAGCTGCGGAAAATGGTAAGCATGTATCTGTGCTATTTGAAGTAAAAGCCCGTTTTGATGAGGAGAACAACATGCGCGAAGCACAAAAGCTGCATAAAGCTGGCTGTTTTGTTATCTACGGTATCAGTAATTTTAAGACACATACCAAACTGCTGCTGATTGTAAGAAGAGATGGTAGTAGCGTAACACGCTATGTGCACATGTCTAGCGGAAATTATAATGAGAAGACGGCCAAACTATATACTGACCTGGGGCTGCTCAGTACAAATGAGGTGTATGCACACGATGTCTCAGAGTTTTTCAATGTAATTACCGGACACTCACTGCCTTCCAGCTATCAGTATCTGCTTACTGCACCTAAAGATATGCGGCAGCAGCTGATACAACTAATTAGGGGTGAAGCAGAAAATGCTAAAAATGGGCTCCCCAGTGGGATTGTTATCAAAATAAACTCGTTGGAAGACCGCGAAACTATAGACGAGTTGTACAAAGCATCACAGGCAGGTGTACCCATTAAACTTGTAGTAAGAGGCATCTGCTGTCTGCGTCCGGGCCGTCCGGGTTTAAGCGAAAACATAAGTGTACGCTCTATAGTAGGTGATTACCTGGAGCACTCTCGTATCTACTACTTCCATAATAATAATGACCCTAAGGTATATGGCGGTAGTGCTGATGTAATGGTACGCAGCTTTGACCGGCGTCTGGAGTCGCTCTTCCTCTTTGTAGACCCTACGGTAAAAAAGCAGGCTATCAATATTTTGGCCTATAATATGCGTGACAATGTAAATACTTACCTAATGCAGGAAAGTGGAGAGTACAAGCTAATAGAACGTGGCAAAGAGCCAGTCTTTAATATCCATCGTGAGTTCTTTAAAGTAAGCCGCGAAGAGCTTGACAGGGTAAAACTATTTTAAATCAGAGGATATTTTGCAGATGGCTTTCTTTTTTCAGAATAGCCTGTAGATCATTGTACCTTTTTGTCCTGAAGCGGGGCAGGTGAAGGTTAAATGTAGTAAAGCCAGAGGTAGAGGTGATAGAAATGTCGCCTCCCATTCGGCGCAGTGCGTAGCGAGCGGTGTAAAACTCCAGGCCATGATCTTCAGGCTTGGAGGAACTACGATAAAACATAGTGAACAAATTGTTGAGAGATTCAGGAGGGACAGAAAGGTGTCTCTCCTGTATACTTATGATATTATAGTTTATATCCTGGCTGTGGTTAACATGAATCTCACGCTCAGGGAAGCGGTTCTGCGACCAAAACCTGGTATTTCCTTTAATAATTTTATCTATCGCATTCTTAAGTAGAAAGTGGTCTGCATGAACATTGCTTTCAGGCTTAAAAAGCTGAACAAGCTGCAAAGAAGAGAGTAAAGCATCTTTCTCATTGTCTTTTTTTAACTGAGCGAACAGTTCGTGGAGTTGTATGGATATCAGCTCTGGTTTACAGTGGTGTATATAAGATATCTCTAACAGTTTTTCCAGCATTGTCTGCATATTGTCTGCCACATTACCAACCTTCTGAAAGTAATCTATATGTTGCTCTCCTTCCAGCATAGCTATATTACATACCCCTCTGATGGTAGCGATAGGCCCAAGAAAGTTATGATAGGCTTTATACAGAAAGATTTCAATATCCTGATTAGCCAGAGATAACTCCTGGTAGAGATCCGCCAAATGTTTGGTATGTTCTTCTATTTTCTTTTCAAGTTTATTATTGTACACCCTTAGTTCTTCGTACTGTTTGTTTTCTGCATGTGATTTCGGGTCTACAGATCTGTATGGAAAAAAAGTGTGCGTAAGCTGGCGAGCAAAGGTTTTATGAAATTTGTAGAACCGGGGCAGTATGCAAATGGCCAGCAGGAACATAAAAGCGAAAATTGTCCAACCCAATAACCAGGGCCAGGTAACTATTTGTATAAAATAAATAGCGACAAATAATAGGACCCCATACTCATAAACCACTGTTAGGCTGCTGTGTGTATTGAGTATTGTTTCAGATATATTGAGGAGTATGCTTTTCATGGCATATCAAAAATTGTATAATGAAATGAAAAATCTTACTTTCGTTTAGCGTAGCTTATCGTAATATAAAATTCGTGAAAAAACATGTATTGGTTGTGATTACTCGTTGAGTGTGAGTAAATGCGGGATGCTTTCAGATAAAAGCTCGGTGAATACATATACTTTTAGTACATAACAAAATGAAGCGCTTAGCCCTCTTGGTCATCATTATAGTGTTACCCATCATTGCATACTTCCAGTATAGTAGGTACTCACGTTTTCAAACTCCCGGGGATTATGATTATGCTGTCAATGATAGTATAGATGTGCATTATCACGATCAGCAACTTTTGCAGCAGTACTATAAAAATGTGTATGAGATCGGCACATTTGCCCGTAGCAACTGGCATACCTACAAAATAGATGTCCGCTTTCCGGATATGGATGACATACGAGCGCAACAGGCAGCAGATTATTATCAGCAGTTGTTAAAAACTACGGCTCTGCAAGAAGATAAACTAATCTACTCCAAAGTGCTTAAAGCGCAGGGCTTTGATAATCAGGAGATCGCCGAAATAGAGCGGCAGGGCTTATCGCCAGAGAGCTATCGCCTTAGTAAGGCAGGGCAAATGCTGGGGCTGCAACGAGGCGACAAAGGCGAAAATGTATGGGAGTTACAAAAAGTGCTGCAAAAAAAAGGCTATGAACTACCAGCGGATGGTGTTTTTGATATTATTACAGAAAATGCTCTCAAGACCTATCAGGAGGCTGAAGGGCTGTACCCCTCAGGGCAGGTGACAGAGTCATCGCTGCGGGAGCTTCTTTACGACCTATAGGCGACTTACCTAACTACACAACTTACTAACCTAGATACCATGAATAAAGCGGAAGAGAAAATAAACAGCGTAGAAAAAGACCAGAAAATAGAAGCCATTAAGGAAATTATTTTTGGCGAGAATATTAAAGAAATTGAAAAGGAGTTTGGCGATACCAAGGTGCTTATCCAGCAGCAGAGAGACCAGCTTAGTCAGTTTATAGAGCAGACCAAAAAAGAGCTGGAGAAGAGCATACAGCTGATGAAAGATGATATGAATCGGCAGATGGAAAGCATGAGAGAAGAGATGAGCCAACGCTTTAGTCAGTTACATGACTCCTCTGCCGACCGCCGTCAGCTAGGTAAGATGCTGGAAGATATTGGTAAAAATTTGCAGGCTTAATTTTACTAACACATTTTGGCCTCAGCAAAGAGTCTAATATAAAATTTGTCAATTTCTACCTTAATATTTTTTCGCAAGCGCTGTTGAGATAGCGATAACTTTTATATTTTCTAGCTAGGCTTACAAGTATGGCGTATATGGAGAAGCAGGATGCTTTTAATCAACTGAAAAATCTACTTCTGGAGGAAGACCACCTGGAGCATGAGCTACTGGTAAAACAGGTTAAGGAACTGGAAGAGAGCATCAATACGCGTAAGCGCCTACAGCAAAAGGTAGACCCCATCATTGAAGAAAAACTTAATATCTTAAAAGATAGCTTTCCTGAAGTGTATGGGCAAGTTATTACCAAAACTATTAAAACCCAGATTAGGGAGTCGCGAGATGAAGTGATAGATGCTCTCTACCCTATTATGGGCAAGCTCATACAAAAATATGTGGTAGCCGAGCTTGCCGCCCTCTCCGAAAAAATAGACCAGCAGATGGACCAGATGTTCTCCTGGGAGGCCTGGTGGATACGCATAAAATCATGGCTAGGTGGACAGTCGCAGGGTAGTCAGGTGCTGGCCCAGTCTATGCTACCACAGGTAGAAGAGGTTTTTGTTATAAGACAGCAATCAGGTACGCTCATTGGCAACTATTCCAGAAGTGGAAAGCTACAAGACAGCGATATGGTAGCTAGTATGCTAACCGCTATTAAATGCTTTGTAAAAGAAAGCTTTGTACAGGAACATCAGGAGTTGGAAGTAATAGAGTATGCTACTTACAAAATTTTTATAAAGAACTTTCAGACATTTTATGTAGCAGTAACATTATCAGGAATAGTGGGTATGGAAGCTAAAAAGCGGGTAGATAACCTGATACTGGATTTTGCACAGATGTATATGCAGGAAATTACCGTAAAAGATATAGAAGAAGAAGGACATCTGTCAGTGCCACTGACACAATTTTTTACTAATACTAAGCTGTGAGAGTTAGCAAAAAAGTAATTCTACTAGGACGATACGGGGTAGGCAAAAGCTCGCTGGTCAGGCAGTTTGTTTACCATAAATTTTCTGAGCAGTATATGACCACCATAGGAGTGAGCATAGAGAAAAAAGTAGTGCAGCTAGGTGAAAACGAGCTGTCTATGATCATCTGGGATATTGCCGGTGAATCTTCTCATGCCAAAGTTCCAGACGCCTACAAATTGGGGGCAGAGGGAGTAATCTACGTTTTTGATATGAGCAGGCCAGCCACCTACCAGCATCTGCAAGAAGAGCTGGACAGCCTGCAAAAACTATTGGTGAACGTGCCAATCCTGCTAGTCGGCAACAAAAAAGACCTGCTCAGCGAGAAAGAGCAAAATGAGATTCTGAAAAGTTTACCTTTATCACCATACGCTCTCAGTAGCGCAAAAACAGGAGAAAACGTAGAAGATATTTTTTTGGCACTTGCTCAGAAACTGTTATGAAAGAAAATATTGAAAACGCAAAGCTTGAGTACTTTCATAAAAGGTCACAATACATCGTACTAGACGCGGATGGTAAGGTAACATCATCCTGCAATACTATATTTTCTCCTCCCACCGACATATCTTTATATACGCTTATTCCTTTTCTGGAGGGTATGCAAAGCAGCTTTGTCGCATTAGAACCCGGCAAAAACCTGCGCTTTTTATGTATACAAACTAAGCTGCTGGATGCCGAAGGCTACTTTAACTTTATCTTTAAAAAGCAGGAGGGTGGAAGCATCATCTGGTTTATTTACGACTTTACAGAATTTTATACCTACCTGTTACCCTGGCAACAGGAGCGTAATGAGCGAGCTATAGAAAGTGAGCAACTAAAGCTACAACGTAAAGCAGACGCACTGGAAAAACAGTTGTTGCAGTACCAAAACAGAGAGTTACAGCGAATACAGGAGATGAAGACGGTTTTTTTTTCTCAAGTAAGTCACGAGATACGAACGCCCCTTCATAGTTTAGTAGGGCTCATTAACCTTATAGAACCCTACAACACCCCTAAAAGCCGTACATACATAGAAGCTATGCGCTCTGTATCACATCATCTTTCCTCTATTATCAACGATGTACTGGATCTTTCCAAACTGGATGCCGGAGAGATACAGCTAAATACTTATGCTTTTTCGTTGCGGGAGACAGCAGAAAAGCTCGTGCATGCCTTCCTCTTTCAAAGCCAGGAAAAGCAGCTAAAACTCTATTATGAGCTGGACCCTGCGCTTCCGACTTATCTACAGGGTGATGAAGTACGTCTTTCTCAGATTTTGTATAATCTGCTGGGTAATGCCATCAAATTTACCAGCGAGGGAGAGGTGCAACTTAAGATTAGTATGCAGAAAAAAGAAGACGAGCGGGTAAGAGTAAGTTTTGAGGTAATAGATAGTGGCATTGGTATCTCTGAAGAGGGGATGCAAAAAATATTTACGCCTTTTGTACAGGCCAATAACGATATACACCGCTACTACGGAGGTACAGGACTGGGGCTAAGCATAGTGCAGAAGTTAATTCAGCTAATGGAGGGTGAGTTACAAGTAGAAAGTAAAGAGGGAGTAGGTACTCATATGAAGGTAAGCCTCCCTTTTCGCATAGCCGAGGTTGTGGAAGATCAGGATATTCTTCAGCAGAAGGATGTGGAGCTAAGGCACATTAAACATGCCCTTATTGGAGAAGATGACCTGATGAACCAAAAGGTGCTTCGCCTTTTTCTACAGCAAAAAGGAATAGAAAGCACAGTGGAAGAAAATGGAGCTGAAGTTCTGAAAAGTGCATATGATAAGACGTATGAACTACTTATACTGGACTACCAGATGCCCGGACTCAATGGCCTGGAGGTAATAGAGCGGTTGAACCAAGAGGGTAATCAGAAACCCGTTATTTTGCTTTCTGGTAATTTGCAAATGAGTCAGCAACTGCCTGAACGTAGCGGAAGCCTGACCTTCGTGCTAAACAAGCCATTGCAGCCCGAAGTGCTGCTTCATAAACTTCAGCTGATTGATTATTTTTTGGAGCCAGCCATAGATCTACAATATTTGCACAAAATTACGGATGGTAACCACGAGCTTTTTGCAGATCTGCTCTCAACCTTTTTACAACAAGCACCACAAGAGTTAAGAAAGATTAAGAAGGCTTATGCCGCGGAGGATATTGCCGCACTATACAAAGCAGTGCATAAAGCTAAACCTGGCTTTCAGTGTATTTGTAGCCCCCGAATGAAAAGCTTTTTAAATCTGTTTGAAACAAAAATTGAAAAGAGCTTACGCACCGAGCAGTATGCCGACGATATTCAGTTGATTAATTGCTGGCTGGAACGAGCCATTAGCGAAGCTAAATTACAGCAGACGCAATACTCCCCAAAGCTTTAGGCAAAAAAACAAAAAGGTGATATATTGAATAGGTAAGCTACTCAACATTACCTATATGAAACCTCTGGATTGTGCTGTGGTGGATGACGACCAAATGATGCTTAAAATTATAGCGTCTCTCATCGCCAAAACCAATGACCTTAACTTACTTGGCCTGTATGAAAGCTCTGTGGAAGCTGCAAATGCGCTCGCTAAGCAAAAGCTAGATTTGCTTTTTCTGGATGTAGAAATGCCTGATATGACAGGGCTGGAGCTTATCCGCACGCTACCGTACCACCCTCAGATTATTTTAGTAAGCAATAAAAAAAGATATGCTCTGGATGCTTTTGAGTACGATGTAGCCGACTACCTATTAAAGCCGGTAAGTAGCTATGCCCGCTTTTTGCAGGCGGTAGAGCGAGCAAAAGCCAAGCAGCTTCTTGTAAGAGAAAAACCAGCTGATTCTTCTAAACCGCCCCGACATATATATTTAAAGGTAGACTCACTCTTGATGCAGTTTGACCTACAGGACATACTTTGGGTAGAGGCTTTTGGCGATTATGTACGTGTAAAGACACATGATAAGCTACATACTGTGTATGCTACACTAAAGTCTATGGAAGAGGCCTTACCCGTAGAGGATTTTGTGCGTATTCACCGTTCTTATATTGTACGGATAGACAAAATAGAAAATATAGACATTAGCAATTTGCAGGTAGAAAACAAAATTCTACCCATCAGCCAGTCTCATAAAAAGAAGCTGATGAGTATGATCAATGCACTTTAATCTGATGCTTTTCGTACAGCAGCTGCATAATGCCATCTTTCAGTCCTACATTGGGTACCAGAATTTTTCCGGCACGTGCCCACTTCATGGCAAACACATAGATGTCAGAGGCATGAACAATTACATCCGCACGGTCGGGGTTTAGCTGAAGTTTAGAGATTCTTTCTTCCAGGCTATGTGAGGCAACATAGTCCCGTGTGCTGATCACTTTGTTAAATGAGATAGTTTTGTTGTTCTTCTTTCCGGAGAGGTCGTAAATTTTATTGATGTTACCTCCGGTACCAATCGCCGTCACTTTGCCGTACTCCTTCTTTACATGTGTTTTAATCCACTGTTTCATCTCTTCCCATACCTGGTCTAGTGACTTACGCGTGTTCAGCCTGCGTACAGAGCCAATAGGAAAAGAGCGAGCTACAATTTTTTCTTTATTAACATACAGATTAAGCTCAGTGCTGCCTCCACCTACATCTATATGAAGGTAAGTTTTATCCTCTTCCAAAAAGCTCATAAGCGCATTATTGAGAATTTCTGCTTCGCGGTCACCATCAATAATATCCAGCTCAAGGCCGTATTTATCTTTTACAGTTTTTACCAGCTCACTTCCGTTTTCTGCTTCGCGCATGGCTGAGGTGGCACAGCCCAGGTACTCATCTACCTCATATAGGTCTATCAGCAGTTTAAAGGCTTTCATTAACTTTAAAAACTTGGCAGATCTTTCTGGACCAATTCGTTGCGAGGGATTGTCACCAGTAACCTCAAAAACATCTTGCCCCAGCCGTAGTGGAAAGCGTACATATTCGAGCTTTTTAAAAGTTGTTATTTCTTCATACTGAATGACACTGGTTACCTGTAAGCGTATGGCGTTAGATCCTATATCAATGGCGGCTAATCTTATCATATGTCAAGTATCGTCAACATTTCTGCATTAGTACAAAAGTATAAAAAGAATTTTGTTTTAATATTTTGAGAGTTTTAAGCTAATGCAATCATTAAAATGCGGAAATATAAGTGAAATTCGCAAAATGAATTCCCTTAAGCTGTTGACTCAGGAGAGTTTTTTCTAATTTCACAGCGTCATGAAAGTAACCGAACATATACAGAAAGCGGAGCGTACCCTCTTTACCATAGAGATACTTCCTCCTAAAAAAGGAGAGAATATAGATACGCTTTTCAGCCATGTAGAATCATTGCTGGATTTTGCTCCTTCTTTTATAGACGTAACCTACCACCGGGAAGAGTATGTGTATAAAGAGCAGACAGATGGTAGTTTTAAAAAGCTTGTGACCCGCAAAAGGCCGGGTACAGTAGGTATTTGTGCGGCAATACAGAACCGCTATAATATTGATACTGTCCCTCACCTGATCTGCGGAGGCTTCTCCAAAGAAGACACGGAGAATATGCTGATAGAGCTCGACTTTCTGGGTATAGAAAATATACTAGCGCTTAGGGGAGATCCTGTAAAGTCGGAGCCTGGCTTTAAGCCTCACCCGGAAGGGCACTGCTATGCCAGTGAGCTAATAGGGCAGGTCAATGACATGAACAATGGTGTATACCTGAATTCAGAGTTGCAGGATGCTTATCCTACTCACTTTTGTATTGGAGCGGCGGGCTATCCCGAAAAGCATTTTGAGTCTCCCAATTTAGATACCGATTTTGACCACCTTAAAGCGAAGGTAGAGCGAGGAGCAGAATTTATCGTTACCCAAATGTTTTTCGACAATCAGGCGTATTTCAACTTTGTAAAACGCTGTAGGGAAAACGATATTCATGTGCCCATTATTCCTGGCCTTAAGCCGATGGCTACTTTGAAACACCTTAGCTTACTACCTCAGTTTTTCCATCTGGATATACCAGAGGCTCTCTCCCGTGAGGTAGCTAAGTGCAAAGACAACAAAGCCGTAAAAGAAGTAGGCATAGAGTGGTGTGTGCAGCAATGCAAAGAACTCATAGAGTTCGGAGCTCCGGTGCTACACTTTTACACCATGAGCCGTTCGGAGCTTGTAAAAAGAGTGGCTAAAGAAGTCTTTTAATTATACCGGCACATTGAGACTGTCTCAGTGTGCCAGTACCCATTTCTTCAAATCATCAAGCACCTTTTCTCTATCTTCTGTTAGCTCATTCATCATCTCGTGGTAGAGCTTATCGTACAGCCTCAGACTTTTGTCCGTGCTACCTGCTAGCTCATAAAACTTTTTAGAGCCTTCGGGCGAAGTTATCCGGTCGGCATTGCCATGCATAACATAGAGTGGCACGTTAATTTCTGGCGCATGCTCATAGAGGTATTTATGAACCTTAAATAACTCATAGCCCAGAGACGCAGAGGCCATGCCATGTACCAGTGGGTCGGCCTGGTAGTCTTCTATAACCTGTGGGTCATGTGAGAGGTACTTCTGGTTGAGATTAGCCCCGAGCGTTAGAGATGGAAGCAGAGAAGCTAGTATTTTGGAAGCCCCTTTGGCTACTTTTAAATAAGGGGTCATATAAACTTCTATTCCAGCAGAGCTCAGTATCAGCCCTTTCAAATGGTTTTGATTAAGGCTGGCATAAAGAGCGGCAATCATCCCTCCCAATGAATGCCCCATTAAAAACACTTTGTCAGTTTGTTGATCCTCTAACACAATTTGCATAAAATCTTCTAAATCATAGGCATAAAGAATCAGAGGTTTTACATGTCCTCTCTTACCCTCGCTACGTCCGTGGCCTCTGGCTTCCATCGCGTAAAATGCTGTACCGCTACCTTCAAAATAATTGAGTAGGTTTTGGTAGCGACCACTGTGCTCACCTAGGCCATGATGGAAAACCAATACACGCTGAATTGGGACATCAGGAATCCACTTTTGCCAGAAACAGCGACATTGATCTGTAGAGGAGTGAAAATAGTTTTGCGAATTATGATAAGGCATAACGTATAAGGGTGCAGAGTTTTTAAAATATTATGAGTTTTTATAATATAGCTATCTCTCATACCTTAACCAATACTATGAAAAACTACCAAAATCTGCTATTTCGTTTATGTTCATACTTTTTTCTACTTCTCCTCATCCTCTCTTCATGTGCTTCTCCAGATGCTACTCAGGTACATCTGCATCAGCTCTTTTCTGACCATGCTGTATTGCAGAGAGGTAAAGAGATAAAAATATGGGGCACTGCCGAGCCCGGAGGAAATCTGGAAGTCAGCTTTGCCGGTAAGAGTGAACTCGCTCGGACTGATGAGGAAGGAAAGTGGTCGGTAAGCTTTGACGCTATGGAAGCAGGTGGACCATACCAGATAGAAGTAGAGGCTGCCGATACCAGTATTGTACTCAAAGATATTTTGATAGGCGATGTCTGGGTAGCTTCGGGGCAGTCCAATATGGAGTGGCCACTTACTGCTCAGGTAGATAATTTTGAAGAGGAAATTGCTAATGCTGACTTTCCTCAGATTCGTTTGTTCACGGTCTCAAGAAATACCAGCTACGAACCCCTGCAAGATCTGGCTCAGGGAAAGTGGGCCATCACCTCTCCCGAAACGATTGGTAATTTTTCTGCGGTAGCCTATTTTTTTGGCAGAGAAATCCATCAGGAGTTGGAGGTTCCCATAGGGCTGATCAATTCAAGCTGGGGTGGTACTACCGCGGAAGCCTGGACCAGTGAAGAAGCGGCCAGCAGTATGGCTGAGTTTGAAGAAGAGCTTCAAAAAATTGAGCAACAGCTGAAAACCGATCCTCAGCAGACCGATGTAGAGAAAAGAAAAGAGCGCGAGCGCGTGTTGCAAGAGGCAAACCAGGAAATAGCAGGAGAAGATTTCTCTCCTAATTTTAATACCGAGGGTTGGAAAGAAATGAGTGTGCCTGCCAGTTGGGAAGTTTCTCAGGCAGACATGGCCGACTTTGATGGTTTTGTATGGTTTCAAAAGGAGATTAATATACCGGCAAGCTATGCCGGGCAACCTCTTAGCTTGCACCTCGGGCAGATAGACGATGTAGATATCACCTGGTTCAATGGTAAGCAGGTGGGCCAGACCTGGGGGTATAACCAAAGCAGAACATATGAAGTAGCAGCGGAGTTGGTACAAGCTGGTACAAACACCATTACAATCCGGGTGATGGACAATAGTGGGGATGGAGGCCTGCTTGGCCCGTCAGACCAAATGTATCTGGCTCAGGGGAGCGAGGATATAGGTGTGGCCCTAGATGGCAATTGGAAATTTCAGGCCAAAGATCCTTTACCAGTGGTAGATCGCTTTCCTAAAGAGCCAGGCATATTATACAATGCCATGATCAATCCATTGACAAACTACAATATGAAAGGAGTGATATGGTATCAGGGTGAGAGCAATGCAGGCCGTGCCGCGCAGTATGCTACACTTTTTCCTTTGATGATAGAGGACTGGCGCAAGCAGTGGGGTGGAGATAAGTTTCCTTTTCTTTTTGTACAGCTGGCCAACTTTATCACCGGTGAACCAGGTAATACCGCTTGGGCAGAGCTTAGAGAATCACAAATGATGGCTCTGGATCTGGATAATACAGGCATGGCGGTAACAATTGACATTGGCGACTCTCTGGATATTCATCCCCGTAACAAACAAGATGTAGGTAGACGCCTGGCCCTTTCTGCGCTTAAGGTAGCTTACAGACAGGAGAACGCCTGGAGTGGCCCTCTTTATGAGTCTATGCGAGTAGAAGGTGATTCTGCCATACTTACTTTTACTGAGGTAGCCGAAGGCCTAATGGTAGTGCCAGGAGAAAAGCTGAAGGGCTTTACTATTGCAGGAGCTGATCGTCAGTTTTATCCTGCCAGTGCGAAGATCATTAGTAAAAACGAAGTTTCTGTTAAAAGTCCGCTGGTCAGTCAGCCAGAAGCTGTAAGGTATGGCTGGGCTAATAACCCTCAGACCAACCTGTATAACGAAGCTTTTTTGCCAGCCTCTCCTTTTCGTACAGATCGTTGGGGTGCAGGAGATAAAAGCGCGATTTAAGAAAAAACAGAGTATTAATTTTGTGTAAATAATATTACATGATGAAACCTTTTGCAGATGAATTAGTTATAATTGACTGTTTTAAACCAAACTTTCAAATAAACAGACCTACTTATGAAAGGATTAAAGTTTTTTTCTTTAGCAGTCGTAGCTTCTTTTACAATGGTAAGTTGTTCGCAAAGTCCTCAGGGAGATGAAGCACAGGTATCTGAGGCTCAGGAAGTAGAAAAGATTAGCCAAAGCGCCAGTAGTTATGCGCTTAACACTTCACAGAGCGAGCTACAGTGGTATGGCTTTAAACCAACCGGGCAGCATTATGGAACCATCGGCATTAAAGACGGATCAGTTGCTGTAGAAAATAATGAAGTTGTAGGAGGGAGTTTTACTGTAGATTTAAATGATATTGATGTTCAGGACTTAGAAGGAGAAGACAGAGACAAACTGACTGGCCACCTGAAATCTGAAGATTTTTTCTTTGTTGAACAATATCCTGAAGCTAAATTTGAAATCACTCAGGTAAACCCTTATAGTGATGCTACTGCTTCTTCTGAAGAAAATGAAAATATGACAGTAAAGGTAAACAATGAAGAAGTAAGCGAGTATGTGCTGGATAACCCTACTCACATGGTTAGCGGTAATCTTAGCATGCGCGATACTACACTTAGCATTACCTTCCCTGCTCGTATAGATGTTTCTGAGAATGCGATAAAAGCAGAAGCTAAATTTAATATTGACCGTACCAACTGGAATATATCTTACAATGATGAGGGTGATCCGGTAAGAGTAGCAAAAGACAAGTTTATTTACAATACTGTAAATGTTGGCTTCAATATTATTGCTGAAAAAGGAGGACAACCTCAGGCAGCAGAAACTGAAGAAGTTGATACAGAGAACTCAGACAGCTAATTAAAGCTGTTCATAAAAAAAAGGCTATCCGGTAAGGATAGCCTTTGTTGTTTTAGAGGTTTCGCTAAACTTTAGTTTACCCTACCGCTAAGCATAATCTTTTGAGTAGGAGCTTTAGGATCGTTAGAGAAGATAGTTACCATTTTTTGCTGCTTACCACTTCTCCCCTTGGAGTTAAACGATACGCTAATCTTACTACTTTCTCCGGGAGCCAGCGTTTCTTTTTCGGGCTTAGATACCGTACATCCGCAATTAGCACGTGTTTCTCTGATATTAAGAGGGCTCTTGCCCGTGTTAGTAAAAGTAAAGTCAGTCTTAACTATTTCCCCTTCCTTAACTGTACCAAAATCGTAGCTGGTAGTAGCCAGGCTCAATCGGGGTGCTTGCTTGAGTTCCTCTTGGGTCATCGGAGGAAAATACTCTTCTATAGTAGCCATTACCGTAAACTCTTTTAAGCTATCTTCAGCCTCATTGGTATATAGGCGAATACGATCAGAAGCAAAACCAAGACTGTTCCTAGCCTTTGCGTCATATATCAGATTTATGCTTCCTTTCTGGTTGGGTAGTAGCTCTTTAGGAGTAACGTCTACCTGAATATAGCTGGGGGCATCTATATTAGCACCAAAAATTACAGGCTCTTCACTATCGTTAAATACATCAAATGATTTGGTCACAGGTTCTTTGGTAAGCACTTTACCCATATTAAAAGAGCGGTATTTTACTCTCAGGCTGCCCATTTGGGTAGGAAAGTCATCAGATGGGGTTTTGGGTTTAGGCTGTACCACTCCCTGAATGTATAGTACCGTACTGCTGTTTTCGGCATTTGAAGTTACTGTGATAGATTTACGGAATGCTCCAGGACGATTTAGCGGATTATATTGTGCTACTATTGTACCCGTGTCACCAGGGGCAATAGGGTCTCGCGACCAACTTGGCGTAGTACATCCACATGAAGGCCTTACATTACTAATCACTAAAGGTGATGCGCCGGTATTGACAAACCGAAATTCGTGTGAAACTGACCCGCCTTCTTCTCTGATGTTTCCAAAGTCATGGCGCTCATCTACAAACTTTACAAAAGCTTTTTCATTCTGCGCCCAGGCCAGATTTGTTAGTAAAAAGAGACAAAAAATAAATGACAACTTTCTTTCCATGATGTTCATGTATTTGATAATGTATTAAGGCTGTATACTTGATCCTTGAGAAACAATTTTTATGCTATAAATCCAGATTATATCGGAAAACAAACGCATAATCATACGTAAAGGTACGCCTGCTGATCATTAAAAATGAAATTGACAGCTAAAGTTCAGCTCAGGACTTTATTTTGTGCTTAAAGTGATATTTTCGTTTACTTTGTCAAAAAAAGCAGAACAAGATGTCTAGAATACTTACAGGAATACAAAGTACAGGCAGGCCGCATCTCGGGAATATCCTGGGGGCCATTGTGCCGGCCATCAATCTATCCAAAAAAGATAATAATGAGTCTTTATTTTTTATTGCCGACCTGCATTCGCTTACTACCATTAAGGACGCAGAAACCAGAAAACATAACATAGATGCTGTGGCAGCTGCCTGGTTGGCTTTCGGTTTTGATACCGACAAAAATATTTTTTATCGCCAGTCACAGATTCCTGAAGTGTGCGAAATGACCTGGTATCTGAACTGCTTTACGCCTTTTCCTATGCTGGCCAATGCGCATTCTTTCAAAGACAAGTCAGATCGTTTGTCTGATGTTAATGCCGGGCTTTTTACTTATCCGGTCCTGATGACTGCTGATATCATTATGTACGATGCAGATTTTGTGCCGGTGGGAAAAGATCAGCAGCAGCATCTGGAAATGGCCCGGGATATTGCCAGCACTTTCAACAATATGTACGGTGAAACTTTTGTTTTACCAGAGGCCAAAATAGATGAAAGCCGGATGACAATACCGGGTACCGATGGGCAAAAAATGAGTAAATCGTACGGCAATACGATTGATATATTTCTGCCAGATAAGAAATTACGCAAGCAGGTGATGTCAATAGTAACCGATAGTACCCCTTTAGAGGAACCCAAAGACCCTGATAATGATAATGTTTTTGCGATCTATAGCTTACTTGCTACCGAAGAGCAAACAGCAGAGATGCGGAAAAAGTATGAGGGAGGTAACTATGGTTATGGACATGCCAAGCAGGAACTGTTTGAGTTGATCAGAGATAAATATGCTGAGGAAAGAAAAATATTTAACCATTATATGGAGAATCTGGATGAACTACACAGCAGGTTAGAAAAAGGAGAGGCTAAAGCCCGGGAGATAGCTCGGGGTGTACTAGCCAAGGTAAAAGATAAATTAGGCTACTAAATATGAAAAAGGTGTTATAGTTTTAGGTAGGCCCTTAAGCTATAACACCTCAATTAATCAAGCAGAAGGGCCTTACTCGCGCGTCTGCTTCTCTTTAAATTTATCAAACTTAGATTCATCCTCTTTACGAGGGAATACATTATTACTCTGGTCTACATCCGCAGTCTCATTTTTAGGGTCTAGCGTAATAGAGGCTAATTCTTTATCGGTAGCGAATACCTTAGTAGCTTTATTCTCGTTTTTACGCCATATCTCCGCGGGTATCTGCTTAGTTTCTGAGCTTCCATCAGTATAGTTAAACTGTATAATAAGAGGCATAACCAATCCACCTTCGTTCTTAAATGATACTTCGTAGATGTTTTTACCCTCATACTGTTTGCGAATATCCTCATCGCTTTGGCGATTCATAAACTCACCATAAAAACGGTCTTCGGTATCTGTAACGGTAAGAGGTTGGTAGTTTTCTGGTAGGTCTTTAGCATTCTCGCTTTCTTCTGAAACATCTCCCTGGCTAAGGTCGCCCTTCTGAGCTTTCACATTTTTCTCTATTTCAGCATCTTCAGGCTCCAGCTTATACCATTTAACATTATCTACCGTCAGGTCTACATGGTCGGTAGTATAGAACCAGCCTTTCCAGAACCAGTCTAGATCTACTGCTGAAGCATCTTCCATAGTACGGAAAAAGTCGGCAGGGGTAGGGCTTTTGAATTTCCAGCGCTGAGCATACTCTTTAAAAGCAGCATCAAAAAGCTCAGGACCCATAATGGTATTTCTTAGGGTATACAAAGCGGCAGAAGGCTTACCATAAGCATTGTATCCAAACTGCATAACCTGCTCAGAGTTAGTCATAATTGGTCGGATAAAATTCTTATCACCGCCCATATAACTCACGATAGTTTGAGGTGTACCAAATTTGATGGGCATATCGGGGTAGTATTCTTCACAGGTCTGGTTTTCCAAAAAGGTATTCAGTCCTTCGTCCATCCAGGTCCACTGACGCTCATCAGAGTTAACAATCATCGGAAAGAAGTTGTGCCCCACTTCGTGCACGATAACACTAATCATTCCCCACTTTTTGCTATCTGTATAGGTACCATCAGGATTTGGCCTTCCAAAGTTGAAGCATATCATAGGGTACTCCATACCAATGGAAGCCGCATGTACAGAAATTGCTACGGGATATGGGTAATCAAAAGTGCGTTCTGAGTAAGCTAGCAGAGTGTTTTTAACGGCTAATGTAGACTCTTTCTCCCATAGAGGGTTGCCTTCTTTTGGGTAAAAAGACATAGCCATAGGGCGTTTATCATTGATTTTGACTGCCATAGCATCCCAGATAAACTTGCGTGAAGAGGCAAACGCAAAATCTCTTACCCTATCCGCAGTAAAGACCCAGGTTTTTTTGCCTTTGGCTTTCGTCTTTTCATTTTCGCGAGCTTCTTCTTCGTTCACGATCATTACAGGCTTTTCAAACTCGTTCTTTGCCTGCTCTAACCTCTTAATCTGCTCGCTGCTTAATACTTTTTTCGCATTTTGTAACTCTCCGGTAGAAGCCACAATATGGTCTTCGGGCACAGTAATAGCTACCTTATAATCTCCAAAAGAAAGCGTAAACTCTCCATTGCCAAGAAACTGTTTGTTTTGCCATCCATTAACATCATCGTAGCGTGCCATACGTGGATAAAACTGAGCAATGGTATAGAGGTAGTTATCATCTTCTGGAAAATACTCATAACCAGAGCGGCCTCCGTCCTGCATGCGATCGTTTATATTGTACGACCAGTCTACATGAAAACTAAAGTTTTCTCCGGGGTTAAGTGCCTGAGGCAGGTCTATCTTCATCATTGTTTTATTGATGATATACTTCAGAGGCTGACCATTCTCGTCTTTTACCGACTTAATTTTGTAACCACCCTCAAAGTCATTCTCATGCATCACATATTTTTGAAAAATACGGGCTGGTAAAGAGTCTTTTACGCTGCTTTGTTCTGTAATGGGGGTGTTAGAATCCTGAGCTCTCATGTTCTGGTCCAACTGTAGCCAGAGGTAGGTTAAAGGCTCAGGCGCATTATTGTAATAGGTTATTTTTTCTGACCCCTTGATGGTTTGTTTTTCATCGTCCAGCTCTACCTGTATGTCATAGTCTGCCTGCTGTTGCCAATACTTATACCCGGGAGCACCAGAAGCGGTACGGTATTCATTTGGGCTTGGTAGTGTAGTGCCTAGCTGCTCAAATTTACCTTTGTAACCCTCCTGGCCGAAGGTTAATGTACAGGTCAGCAGCATCAGCAATGATACTGAAATATACTTCATATGTTCTGAGTTATTGGTATGTGATATTATTGCATAATTCTGCAATATACATAGGATACAATGGTAAAATGAGGCAAGTAGTTCTTTTTTAAAGAAATTTGCCGGGAGAAGAGTGAGGAGGAGAAAAAAAGAAAAGCCGGCATCTCTGCTGGCTTTGTGACTTTATTTGGCTATCCAAACTTGTTCTTCCTGTGTTCTGCCAATTTGCAGCATCAGGCGAGTGGGTTTAGGCACAAGTACGAGGCGTGTTAATTTATCAGGATATTCATCTACATCTACCAGCACTCCGCCATCAGCAGCATGGTATACTACCTGTCCGTTTTCTTCCTGCTTTACGTATTTGTTTGCCAGATAAGCAATAGGTAAAAGCACATCATTATCTGGGCATAACTCGTCATGTATATCTGCGAGCACATCTTCCAGGTATTCACCGTATTCTTCCACAAAATCATCTTCCAGATCATGAAGTTCTTCTTCTACCTGGTCGTAATCTTTGTCGTTATAGTTAAGGGTACTTAGTGTATTTTTTTTCTCTACAATTTTCACCAAGATTTGATCAAGAGCTTCAATATCCATAAAAAATAAATTTAGAGTCTGTATTACTTACTATTTGCTTTTGGATACGCGAAATTCAAAAGACTAATTGGAACTTGCAAAGTAAGCCCACAAAATGTTTTTGTATTCGCGATAAATCTTCTGTTTTTTTAGAATAAGAACAATGAGCATTAGGTTTGCCTTCTTTTCAAAAAAATAAACATTTATGTAGAAAGTTTAGGTTTTTATTAGATTTGACATAATAAATGTGACCTGCAGGAATATTTCTTACCTGCTATATATTTGTAACCAAAACTTTTTTAGCAATTAGCTATAAGTAACTAGGCAGTATATATGCCAAATAGATAGCATATCCGAAAAAATCAGAGTGAATTAACAAAACTAAAACACATCAATACTTAAACTAAGACGAAAACGTTGTGAATACATTACATAATCTATTTTTTTGGACATCTCGTAGAATAATCAGGTGCTTTGTGTGTATCTTACCAAGATAATTGTGATTTTTGTGGGTGAATTCAAGTTAAGCCCCGACCCTCCAAAGAGCAAGGTGCTTTTCGTCTGGTTATTCTAGCTTAAGAAAAGCAAAAAAATAAGATTAATACATACGTGTTTGACTATATATTATTATTCTAAATGTATCAAATTAATATCCTTTTAGTGGATGACCATCAGATTATCCGAGATGGTATAAAATTAATGTTACAAAATAGCGAATCCATTAACATTGCTGAAGAAGCCTCTAGCGTGCCCGAAGCACTTGAGATTTTGGAAAGGCGTAGCGATATCAGTATGGTTATTTCTGATATCTCTCTGCCAAAGCAAGATGGATTCGACTTGCTCAAGATTATCAAGAAAAAGCATGAAGATATGCAATTTCTGTTTTTGAGTATGTACATTGAAGAGCACTATGCTCTACAGGCTGTAGAGCAGGGGGCCGATGGTTACCTACCCAAAGATGTATCCGTTAATACGCTGGTTACTGCTATTAAAACTATACATGAGGGCGATATTTGCTATGACAAAAAGATCTCAGATCTTATCATTAAAGCTTTTATCAACAAAAACATTCGTCGGTATGGTGTAGGTGAGTCTAACCGATCGCTCACCAAACGAGAAAAAGAGATTCTTGCTCAGGTGATAGACGGAGTAAGCAATGCTATTATCGCTGAGAAGCTAGATATTAGTGTGCGTACCGTAGAGAACCACCGGGCAAATATTCTGAGAAAAGTGGGAGTAAAAAATACCGCAGAGTTGGTGCGCTATACTTTGCAGCACGATGTGCTTAACTAAGCATGGCCTATACTCTAGCTAGGTAGTAAAGTTGAATTCACAAAGCTGAACATTTTCAGTATTCACCCTTACTTACAGGCTAGCCACTATTTTTACAATCTTATACGGGAGCAAGAGATAAAGCTTGCTGATACTACTGAGCTTTGCCATATTTAGGTAGTAATACATTTTTTGGAGACTTATTTCTTGTTCCTGTTTCAAAAGAGCCTACTCAGGCCAATTAAGTGAAAATTATCATGTAAATTTAGGGCGCTGACTATTGTAGATCAGTCATTAAACTTTTTAATTTTTTTATATTAACCCTCATAGCTAATCATTCTAAACACGTATTATGGATATTAAAATCAAAGAAAAAGCCCAAAAGTGGTTAGATAGTAATATTGACGAAGAAAGCAGAAAAGCTATCAATAGCATGCTGCAGAGTGATAAGGAAGATGAATTGGTAGATGCTTTTTATAAAGACCTGGAGTTTGGTACTGGAGGTTTAAGAGGCGTAATGGGTGTAGGCTCTAACCGAATAAATAAATATACTGTAGGGATGGCTACCCAGGGTTTAGCGAATTACCTATTGCAAACCTACCCCAACGAGCCTATTAGTGTTGCTATCGCGCATGATAGCCGTAATAATAGCCGTTATTTTGCTGAAGTAACTGCTGATGTTTTTTCAGCTAATGGTATTAAAGTTTACTTTTTTGATGATCTGAGACCTACACCAGAGCTTTCCTTTGCTATTCGTACGCTAGGCTGCCAGAGTGGTGTAGTGCTTACCGCTTCCCACAATCCTAAAGAATACAATGGATACAAAGCATATTGGAATGATGGCGGCCAACTTATTGCCCCTCATGACAAAAACGTAATACAGGAGGTTGGTAAAATTGAAGGTATTAATGCTGTAAAGTTTGACAAAGACGAGAGTAAAATTCAGGTTATCGGTAAAGATATTGACGATCAGTATCTGGAAATGCTAAAAGGACTTTCATTGTCTCCAGAGGCTATAGCACGTCAAAAAGATCTAAAAATTGTATTTACTCCTATTCATGGTACAGCTATTAAACTAGTGCCTCCCGCTTTGGAGAAACTAGGTTTTACCAATGTCCATATTGTAGAGGAGCAGGCTAAGCCAGATGGTAATTTCCCAACTGTCGTTTATCCTAACCCTGAAGAGTCAGAAGCTTTAGATATCGCCCTTAAGCAGGCTCAGGAGATAGATGCAGACATATTAATGGGCACAGATCCCGATGCAGATCGTGTAGGTATTGCTGTAAAAAACCCTCAGGGCGACTTTCAGTTGCTTAATGGTAACCAAACGGGTAGTATGTTGATCCACTATCTGCTGAAGATGTGGAAAGAAAAGAACAAACTAAATGGGACGCAGTTTGTAGCCAAAACTATTGTGACCACCGACCTCATAGAAAATATTGCTCAGCATTTTAATGTTAAGTGTTACGATACACTAACCGGCTTTAAATTTATTGCTGCCCTGATTCGCGAAAAAGAAGGAGCAGAAGAGTTTATTGGAGGGGGTGAGGAAAGCTATGGCTATCTCTTTGGTGATAAGGTAAGAGACAAAGACGCGGTAGCTTCTTGTGTAATGATTGCCGAGATGGCAGCTTATGTGAAGGACCAGGGTATGAGTCTTTTTGATTTTCTACAGGACACCTACCTTCAGTTTGGCCTGTATCGTGAGCAACTTCATTCGCTTACCAAAAAAGGTAAAAGTGGGTTAGAGGAAATACAGAAGATGATGCGCGAGTTGAGAAGCAACCCACCTCAAAGCATAGGAGGAGAAAAGGTAGTAAAAATTATAGACTATCAGGAAGGAAAAGAAAAAGACATGCTAAGTGGTGATGTAAAGCCTATTGAGTTTCCTGAGTCCAACGTATTGCAATTCTTTACCGAAGGTGGGAGTAAAATCTCTGCGCGCCCTTCAGGTACTGAGCCAAAAATTAAGTTTTACTTCAGCATAAAAGGAGAACTTTCCACTAAAGAAGAATACGATCAAAAGGTAAAGCAGCTTGATGACAAGATTACTGCTATTATACAAGAGATGGGTATCTAACTACCTCTTCTCTTAAAGTCAGGCTATCCTTCTTTTGTGTATGGAGGATAGCTTTTTTATTTTGTATCGGGTAGATAAATATGAAGAGATGGTAGAGTCTATATTAATACTGCTAGCCTTGGTATTAGGTGTACTAATGGGCTGGTTTGCTTCACGCTTCAAATATCAGAAGTCTCATGATACAATAGATATTGAACGTAGATACGTGCCTAAAGAACTTTATGGTGATGTCAAACGAGAGCTTTATGACAATCAACAGCAGGTATTAAGGCTTAGCAAAGCACTAGCAGCCAGAGAGCAGCAGAACGAGGCTTTGCAGGAGCAACTTGTTAAGCAAAAAGATGAAGTTCATGACCTGCAGACCCAGTTTCGTACAGAGTTCAAAAATCTTGCAAATGAGCTTCTTGAGGAGAAAAGCCAAAAATTTACAGAAATTAATGAAGAAAGGCTAAGTCACCTTTTAAACCCTTTAAAAGATAAGCTCACAGATTTTAAAGCTAAAATGGAGCAGACCTATCATGAAGATATACGGGAGCGTGCGTCTCTAAAAAAAGAGATCGAACAACTTATGCTACTTAATCAGCAGGTAAGCGAAGATGCCATCCGCCTAACCAAAGCGCTTAAGGGTGATAGCAAAGTGCAGGGAGACTGGGGCGAAATGCAGTTGGAGCTAATACTGGAGAAAGCAGGGCTGGAGAAAAACATTCATTTTAGCAGCCAGACCAGTTTTACTGATAAGGTTGAGGACAATACCCAGCGACCGGACTATATAATAAACCTGCCAGAGCAAAAGCACCTTATTCTGGATGCTAAGGTTTCTCTTACCGCTTATGAAAATTATTACAACACGGAAGATCAGCTAGAACGTAACCGTTACCTAAAAGAGCATCTGGATAGTATTTACCGGCATATGAAAACGCTGAGTGAGAAAAACTATCAGCATCTGTATCAGATTAGTCAGCCAGACTATGTTATTATGTTTGTGCCATTAGAACCTGCACTTACAGCTGCATTGAGAGAAGATTCAAAGATATTTGAAAAGTGTTTAGATAAAAATATCGTATTGGTGTCTACATCCACACTGCTGGCCACATTGCGTACCATTTCCTATATCTGGAGGCAGGAAAACCAGAAGAAAAATGTAGTAGAGATTGCGGTGGAAAGTGGTAAATTGTATGACAAGTTTGTAGGCTTTGTTGACGATCTTGGTAAAATAGAGAATAGCTTGCAATCAGCCCAAAATCACTATCAACAAGCTGTCAACAAATTGTGTTATGGCAAAGGCAATCTGGTAAGAAGAGTAGAGAAACTAAAAGAACTAGGAGCAAACGCCAGTAAGTCATTGCCAGACAACCTATTAGATAAGAGTATTGAAGTAAGGAAGATGTAATATTTTACTTATTTTATTAAAAATATTACTATTTTAATTTTTATATCATTAAATTAGCATCCAAGATGTACAAGGTGCTAATAAATATCAACGTGTACACTTATGACCTATAAGGAAAAAGAGATTGAGAAAAAATACTTTTCCATAGGGGAGGTAGCTGAGCAATTAAATATCGCCCCTTCTCAGATTCGCTTTTGGGAGGGTGAATTTGACATGATTAAACCTCAGAAGAATAGGAACGGAAAAAGGCAGTTTACAAAAGAGGATATTGAAAAACTCAGGATGGTATACCATCTGGTAAAAGAAAAAGGATATACACTGCAGGGAGCTAAGCAAATGCTAAAAAACAATAATAAAGGCCTGAAAGACAAGATGGAGATGATTGAGTCTTTAGAGGAAGTAAAAGCATTTTTGATAGACTTGAAGCAGAAGTTAGATAATCAGTAATCATGAATGCAGTCAATAGTAGTTTTTCCGGCTCAGAAAGTAAGTTATACCATGTGGGGCTAAGTATGCTGCCTCATGTAGGAGGCACACTGGCTAAACAGCTGATTAACTACTGTGGATCTGCAGAAGCAGTATTTACTAGTCCGGTTAGACATTTGAGTCGTATACCGGGAATAGGAGAGAAAATTATAGGAGGAATTAAAAACTCTTCTACAATACTGGATAGAGCTGAGCGTGAAATAATTAAGTGTGGGCAGGAAGGAGTACAAATTCTTACCTATTCAGATGAGGCTTACCCTGAGCGGCTAAGGCATATTTTTGATGCGCCTATCTTGCTCTACTACAAAGGACAGGCAAAACTCAATCAGAGTAGGGTGATAAGTATAGTAGGTACACGGCAGGCTACGGCTTATGGGAAAGAGGTGGTTGCTACTATTGTAAATGAGCTTTCTACTTATCAGCCTTTAATCGTGAGTGGTTTGGCTTATGGGATAGATATTCATGCCCACAGGGCAGCATTAAAAGCTGCGTTACCTACCATAGGTGTAATGGGCAATGGTATGGATACTATATATCCGGCTATGCATCGGCAAGATGCCTCACAAATGCTATTGAATGGAGGTCTGCTTACTGAAAATCCATTAGGTACTAAGCCTGATGCAAGAAAGTTTCCGGCACGTAATCGGATTATAGCCGCACTATCAGACGCAACTATTGTAGTAGAAGCAGCTGTAAAGGGTGGGGCACTTATTACTGCCAATTTAGCCAATGACTACGATCGTGAAGTGTTTGCAGTACCCGGCAACTGGAATCAGCCGTACTCAAAAGGTTGTACAAAATTAATAAAGGAGCATAAGGCACATATACTTACCCAGACAACTGATATCGTAGAATTGCTTAACTGGGATGTAGATGCTCCTAAAGGTGAAGAAAAACAGAAGCCTGTATTTCAGGTTGAATTAGATGATGAAGAGCAACAGCTAGTAGATGTGTTGGCAAAACAAACAGAAGCTATGCAGCTTGATGTTTTAAGCTGGCACACACAATTTTCGGTGAGCAAGTTAGCTGCTGTACTGTTGACTCTTGAGTTTAAAGGTGTTATCAGGTCATTGCCAGGAAAGAAATTTCAGTTGGTAAGAGGCTAAGGTGTATGATAATTATTCTGTAGTAGAATTTTAATAGCTATGGTAAAGAATTATTATCACATATTAGGAGTGGACTATAGTGTCTCTTCCACAGAGCTCAAGTTTGCCTATCGTAACCTGGCTAAGCAATATCATCCAGATATTAATCCTGATGATTTTGAGAAGGAAGAGATGTTTAAGCTGGTAAGCGAAGCTTATGATGTACTCTCCGATCAGAACAAAAAAGCGGCATACGACCTCTCTCTTTTATTAGGTTTAAACGACGTTTATGCCGGATTTGAAGAAGAACTGGATAATAGGTATGCCCGACGAAGTGCTTCGCGTCGCCCTGGCTACAAACCTCCCAAAAGAGAGCCAGTTACTTATTCCTGGAAAACTTATGCCTCAGTTACTTCCATAGTTGTGGTAGCTGCTCTTTCAGTTTTTCTTATTCCCTTCTCTCTAACCCACTATTCATCAGCATATCATTACGATAAGGGGCTGGAGTACTATCAGAACAAACAGTATTTTGCTGCCCTTAATAGCTTACAGCGAGCAATCATTGATTTTGGAAGCAAAGATATTGAAGCCTGCCTACTGTCTGGTACCATCCTCATGAAAAAGTATGGGCAGTATTCTTCGGCAATGGAATATGCTGATATAGGCCTAAAAAGAGCTACAAGTCCGCTGGAAAGAGTCCAATTACTCTATTTAAAGGCAAGTTGTATGAAGGGTATTGGAGACTACCATAGTGCTATTAAATATTATGAAGAGGCTCGTCAAATATGGCCGGAGTATGATAGCATTTACTATAATATAGGTAGTATAGAGGCGTTTGACCTTGGTAACTTTGAAGAAGCTAAACTACATATGGATAAACTAATGAAGCTCAACCCAGAGTTTCAGGAAGCTTATTATACAAGAGCCTATTGTCATTACCGTTTAGGTAATTTTGAAGAAGCTGCTGAAGATATTGCAGATTATTTAGCTTTTGGTATAACAAAAGGAAGTGATGCCTATCTGATGCAGGCATTAGTGAGTGATAAATTGAAACAAAGCCAGTAAAGAAAAAAAAGCTTCTCTTTTTTTAGAGAAGCTTATAGAGAACAAAAGCTTTGTTTTCTATTGAATATTTCTTCGGTTACATACTTCTCTGATCATATCGTATGCTTTCAAGTCGCCAAGCTCACCGGCTTTACTCAAGTCTAAGCAACCCTCTTGAAGCAGACCATGTTCTATACGAAGTACGCCTCTCAGAAAATATGCATCGACATTTTTTGGATGTATCTGTAAAATCTTTGTGCAATCGTTGATGGCATCATTGTAAGCTTCTAGTTCCCTGCGTGCCTGCCCTCTTTGATAGTAGGCATGCACATGATTTTTATTTAATCTTATAGCTTCACTATAATCTTCAATAGCTCCGTAATAATCCTGTAATGAGAATTTGATATTACCTCGCTCGTAGTAAGCTTCCGCATAAGCAGGATTAATATCAACTACTACATTGTAATCTTTCATAGCTCCATGGTAATCTTCAAATATTTTTTTGGTATTCCCACGGAAGAAATAAGCTTGATAACTTAAAGAATCTGTATCAATGGCTTTGTTAAAATTGATTAAAGCTTCTTTGTATACCCCTTCTCCAAAAAGTTTTCGGCCCTTCTCTACATATTCACCTGCATTATCCTGTGCTTGTACATTCAGGATAACTGACAGAGTTAAAAACAATACAAATCTAAATTTTGCCGACATATCACTATATATTTTGAATAATAATATGCTAGCAAAGTACTATAAAATACTAATAAAGTTAAAGGTGTAAAGAAGCCTCTTTGAGCGTATGTAATATTTAGACAAAACTTAGCTTAGGACACCCAATTAAGCCCTTTTTTGAGATAAGAAAGCGTTTTTTGTTCCGGGCTACCTGCTTCTGGCTGATGGTTGTAAAACCAGTTAGCCTGAGGCGGTAAGCTCATTAAAATTGATTCGGTGCGCCCGTTTGTATCCAATCCAAATTTTGTGCCCTTATCCCATACCAGGTTAAACTCTACGTATCGCCCTCTTCTTACTAGCTGCCAGTTCTTTTCCTGCTCACCGTAAGGTTTATCTTTATTTTTGCGGATAAAATATGTGTACAGTGGTGCGAACGCCTGACCAACGTCCTGAACAAATCTAAATAAGTGCTCTTTATTCATTTGTTCATCTTCAGTAAGTCTATCAAAAAAGATACCGCCAATACCTCGGGTCTCTTGTCTATGCCTCACATAAAAATACTCATCAGCCCATTCTTTAAAGCGTGGATAATAGCTTGTGTGATGCTTGTCGCATACCTTCTTAAGCTCCTGATGAAAGTACTTAGCATCTTCAGGGTCAACGTAATGTGGCGTAAGGTCTATTCCACCCCCAAACCAGCTGCTGCCATTTTCCATTTCAAAATAGCGAACATTCATATGGATTATAGGTACCATCGGGCTTTTGGGGTGCATTACAATAGATACTCCGGTGGCATAAAAGTCAGTTTCAGGTAGTCTAAGTGCTTCTAGTATTTTAGCAGGTGTTTCTCCATGTACCGCAGAAAATGCAACGCCACCTTTTTCAATAACCTCTCCTTCAATAATACGAGTTCTACCTCCACCACCACCTTCGCGTTGCCATGCGTCTTCTTTAAATTTAGCTGTCCCATCAGCATCTTCTAGTTGACGGCATATGTCATCCTGAAGAGACATAAACCAATTGGTAATTACTTCTTTATTAATCATAGGGTTGTATGCTTTTAATGTTTAAAGTAAAAGGGCCTTCCTGCTGGTCAGCAATGAGAAAGCCTATTTGGCTTAGGTATGAGGGAGAAAATTGTGCATTTACTTTTCTGCCTCTGATAGAGGCTTCCAGATTGGCAAAAGCTAATTTAAAGTGCTGTTCGTTTCCTACTGTTCTGAAGCGCAGCTGAAAACGTGGGCTGTTTGGCGAATTATCATTGGCCAGATTAAGTTTGTATATTTTACTTTCTCCCTGAACCACAATATGGATGCCCTGATACCCTTTTAAATTAATTGCCGGAGAGAGTTTCTGACTTACCGAGGCAAAGCCACCGCCATTTTCTAAAGACAATGATCCTGCCCAGATAAGTAAATTTCTGCTGTTCAGTCTGACTTGACTCCAAGACGTTCCTCCCATAACAGGGTCGTCTACGCAATGCCAATGTGCTTTGTTACCTAAAAAATTGATTTGCTTTGTCATTCACCTCTATTCTGCATTAGCAACAAAGATAGTGGGTGGTAGTAAAGTAAAAAACTAAAGCGTATGAAGTAATCGTAAGTAGCTAGTTATTATACCTAGTTGCGTCCTACAGCAGCGGGCACATATGCTTTGGCATTTGGCGAGGTGGAACTATAAAAGCCTAGAGTTTGAGGCTTAACTTCTAAAGGTTTTGACATCATACCACAAGACTGATTTGAAATGTAGACCGCATATTCTCCTGGCTCTTCTACTTTACATTTAGGCCCCATGCCATTATCTATCGGTTCTCCATTTTTGTACCACTGGTACTCACAAGAGGGTAACTCATTAGCCTGCAAGATTACACTATTTCCACTGGCTTTAGCAGTTATCACCTGCACATCAGCTTCAAATACGGTAAATGTACGGAATGTTATAGGGCTAGACCATTTGCTCTCTGTAAATGCATTGTTGGCTTTTAGTCGGCAGAAGTAGGCACTATCCTGTTCTAGGCCGCTTACTGTAAAAGAAGTTTCGTTTACTACTGTATCCTGAATAACTATTTCCTTTCCCTGGTTATAGGTATATACTTGAATATTGTAGGCTTCTGCAGCCATAATTTCTGACCACTGAAAGAAGTATTTGTCACACATAGTAGGTTGTTCTGCAAGAGGTGGCCAGTGTATTTCTGGTCTGGGTATAGCTCGCGCCACAGTTATATCATCCAGGTAAATACCACCTTTCAGGCTACCACTGCCTGCAAATTTTCTATCGCCAGACTGTTGGAAGCGTACTACAAAATGATCGGAAAACTGAACGCCAGATGCTATGGCCAATGAGTCAAAATTTAGTACATAGGTTTGAAAGCTAGCATGGCGGTTAGGGTAGGTCCAGGCTTTTACAAAGCTTTTTCCACCATTGTTGCTGAACCATATGCCATCTTCTTTATCAGAGATATCATAGTTATTGTACAGCTTGAAGCTGAGCTCTAGGTTGTGCTGCCTGCTAAGGTTTAAGTTAAGATCTATAGCATTGGTATTGGTTTTTCCGTCTTTTAAGCGTCCCAGGGCCAGCCCTCTGCTGGTTTGGACTCCTACGGAGTCAAGTACCTGAGCAATGCCATCAGGTTTGACATGTGCCAAAGCAGCAGTAAGCGTAGGGTTTCCATAGTTCCAGTAGGAGGGCAGAGTAGTGGCTTCAAAATCTTCTAATAATGGAATTTGTGCAAATTCCAGTTTAGGCTCTATAATTTGAATATTATCCAGGTAAATGCCATCGCTTATTGTACGTGTGCCTTCAAAATCATCGTCATCGTATTGTTGAAAGCGGATGACAAAGTTCTGGCTAAGGGCTATGTTTTGCCTGGAAGCCAACTCTTGTATGTTTAAGGAGTGTACAGTTCCAAACTGTTTGTCAGTCCAGTTATCGCCATCAAAATTAAATACTTTTTTAAAAGATGCGCCGCCATCATTACTAAAGAAGATACCATCTTCCGCATGGGTCTCATCATAGTTATCGTAGTAGTCAAAACTTAGTGTAGCGTTCTCTTTGTCTAATAAGTTGACATACAGGTCTAATGCGTTGGTAGTAAAACACTTGTCTGCTCTGCTACCCAAACGAATGGCCTGGTTGCCATCTTCCATCTTTGTCAATTCTACCAATCCATTCGGCTTTACTACACCTGTTGGTGTTCCTACTCTCCAGAAAGGCGCTAGCACGCTATCCTCAAAATTTTCCTCAAATGGCAGAGAAGAATACTGAGGAGCATCATCATATACCCTAATATTATCAAGCATTAGGCCGTCACTAGATAAGCGGCTACCTTCAAAGTCATCGTCGTCATGTTGTTGGAAACGGATGACGAAGTGCTCGTTAAGTTGTAATCCTCTTTTTTGGGCCAGGCTTCTAATGTCTAGTGGAGGTAGAGAGCCAAAATGGTCGTCGCTCCAGTTATCAAAATCCAAGGCATATACTTTATGGTAGCTTAAACCTCCATTATCGCTAAAGAATATACCATCGGCTAGGTGAGTTTCGTCCCGATTGTCGTATATGTCAAAGGCTAACTTGGCATGCTGGTAGGTGGCAAGATTTAGATACAAGTTAATGGCATTGGTAGTAGGGCTTTTGTCCATTGAGCTACCCATTCGGAGCACTTTATTTGGACTATCCTCAAAATTTACAACATCTATCAACCCATTAAGTGAGCTATCTAAGGTACTATCCGATAAACCAGGGTCGCCTTTAGTTAAAGAGCTACTTTGATCAAAAGTAAAGTCCTCAAAATTTTCTGAATATGGAAGTTTAGCAAAAATGGGCATTTGAGCACTAATACTAATATCGTCTATATAGAGGCCATCACTGTAATCTTGTCCGCCGTTAAAATCATCTTTACCATACTGCTGAATACGAATGATACTATGCTCACTTAATAAAAGGTTTTGGCGGCGCGCAAGGGCATTCAGGTTAAGAGGCGGAAGGTAGCCTCCGTGTTTCTGGTGCCATTTATCAAATGTAAACGCATATATTTTTTCAAAAGTCGCTCCATTGTCTACACTAAGAAAGATACCATCCTGCACTTGAGTCTCTTCATGGTTACTGTAGAGCATCATTTGTAAGGTGTATTGCTGCTGAGTAGAAAGTTTCAGGGGTATATCCAGTCTGTTTAGGGTGTACTCACCATCAGTACTTTTCCCCAGCCGGGCTGCAAATTTGCCTTCCAATGCTCCTGAAGGGACTACTTCAATAGCCCCGTTTTTTTGACCTGGGTGAATTTGCCATTGAGGGTGAAAGCCGCCTTCTTCAAAGTTGTCTGAAAAAATAACTTGCTGGGCCTGAAGGCTGGTAAAGCTCAAGAGTAGGTAGAGTAAAGCCCCTTTTTTACAGAGTGTACTGAATACTGCCATTTATATAATATTCAAAAAAGGTAAAAGTCTTACATGCATCACTTTTAACAAATATAACAATAAAAATAAATAATTGTGTATTTTCAATTAATAAATTACATATCACTAAATTATCAATGCTTAGTTTATAAAAATCCCAAAGGTGGAAAAACTAAAATTTATTCACGATAATAGCTGAATTTAGAAAAAAGAAAGCGTTAACTCAATAAATAATGCTATATGTAACAATAAAAAAATATGGAGAAACGTTGCGTGTAATATTTATAAATTGGATGCAAAAAGTACAATTGTATACAAGGCTTATTAGAATTGGTAAGATCTATAACCTACTTATCAGAAAGGATAACCGATACCCAGATTAAATACACCATTGCTTATTTCTTGACCTACTGTAAACTTTTGACCTATCCAGCGTAGTCCATCTTCGCGAGCAGGATCATAAATTTTAACACCATAGTCGAAGCGAACAATCAAGAAAGAAAAATCCAGGCGAAGACCTAAGCCTGAGCCAACTGCAATTTGCTCTAGAAAAGTGCTAAACTCAAAGTTGGCTTTGGGGCGAGCATCATTTTCGTACAGTAACCAAACATTACCAGCGTCTATAAAAAAGCCGCCACTCACAAACCCAAAAAGCTCTCGGCGTAGCTCTACGCTTGTTTCTAACAATATTTCGCCAGGCTGCTCATTGTTGTAGACAAAGTACCCTTCTTCATCAGTTTCAGGGGTAGAAGCGCCGGGGCCAAGGCGGCGAGGTCTCCAGGCTCTAATACTATTACTACCCCCGGCAAAAAAGTATTTCTCATAAGGGAGTACATTGGCGGCACTATCGCCATAAGGTACAGCTACGCCAACATTAAAGCGGTAAGCAAGATCTGTAGAACGAGAAAGAGGAATGTACTGTCTAAAGTCAGTGTTAACTTTAAAGTACTTAAAATACTCTAAGCCCTGATCAGTGACTATATCAGGGTTAATTAGGTTAAATATAGTACCTCCGCTTTCTACATAAGCCTTAAAATAAGAAGCGGTATTTTTCTTATCGGCGTAGTTGCCGTAGTTGTTGAAATTAAAAATTGCAGAAAAGTTGATGCTGCTTACAAAAGAAGGCTCAAAAGATCTACTTAGTGGAATCCCCAAGGCTTCCTGATTATCCAAAAGCTCTCTAAAATCATCGCTAATATTTCGTGAGTCAATCAGGTTAATATCAAGAGGAGTAAGCACATAGTTTATCTTCTGGTCTTTCTGCCATGTATAAGCCAGTGAAGTATTAAAATTGGTCCGTACGTACTCTCTGCGGTCAGTATAGTTATAACCAGTTTGCAGGCGCGTACGTGGGTTTAGTGCCCCCAGGCGAGATTTCCATATCTCGGGTAATGGAAAGATAAATTGAGGAAAGGTAAGTGACAAATTTCCTCCGGCTTCTACACTACGGTAAGCGCCCTGCCCCTCGGTACCAGAGGGAGGGGGTACACCTTCTATACCTGCTCTACCATTAATTTCCAGTATTTCCAGCGCCCCAAACACATTTCTCACCTTAAGCGAAGAGTTAATAAAGGGGCCGGGCAGTCCCTGGCTTACATTTAAGCCTACCTCATTTGAAGTTTGGTACTTTTTAAGAGGACTGGCGTAAATTCTAGCGATAAAATGGTTGCCTGTAGTGTCGTAATTAATGTTAATAAACTTAAATACATCCAGATTAGAGAGCTGTCTTTGCGTTTGTAAAGATTGCTCCAGGCTGTACAGGCTATCGGGGTAGATGAATATACGGCGGTCCAGTATTTTTTTATAGTACTGGTACTCATGGTAACGATAAATGATATTGTTATACTCACCACTGGAGCGAGTCAGGCTGGTAGTACGGTCTGTACTAATATCTGAGTCTGTGACAAATATGACAGAATCTAGTTTAAACCTTTTATGGTAGCCTCTCTTGGCCGGATCGCGCACAACGGTATGTACCGCTACTTTTCTGTTTGCAATTGTGGAGTCTACCTGATATTCTATATACTGTCGGCTAAAATCGTAGAATCCATTATTTCTGAGGATAGTCTCTATACGCTCCCTTTCCTTTGAGAGGTTATCCTGATCATATATACGGTCTTCTCTAACCAGTCGGTCTTCAAGGTTATCTTTAATAAGCTGCTGAATAATACTGTCCTGAGCAAAGTAGGTAATGGTGTCTATACGGTAAGGAAGTTCCTCCTCTATAGTGTAAATAGAAGTGATTTTTTTTCCACTTAAACTGGTCTCATGGTCAACAGTACCATTAAAAAAACCTTTAGTGTGCAGGTAATTTTCCATCTGCTGACGAGTAACTTCAGCCTGCGTACTGTCATAGACAGATAGGGGTTCGCCCCAGCGCATGAGCAGGTTCCCTTCCTCTAGCTTACGATCTACTTTATTGACCTTTTTTTCTTTCTTGGCTTCTAGTTTTTGAATTCTCTTCTCCTTTTCAGCATCTTCTATTTTGTTATTGTATTTCTCAATAAGATCCTGTTTCTGCTGTTGTAGTTCTTCCTTATCATAGAAGTCCTGCCCGATATGGTAAATCCATACAAAGGGAGTAAAAGGAACAAGGGGAAACTTACGGTTGGGCTCCTGCCGGTAGAAGTCAGACAGGTCCTCTTCGCTAAGTCTATCAGAGTTGTTAATTTTTTGTTTATATAGCAGATATTCTCCCTCTTCCAGATAGCGTGTACCCAGACAGCTAGAAAGAATGGTGCAGAATAATAAGGCGTAGAGGCTACGCTTGATAACGCGATATAATGATGTAGTACTAATAGCTAAAAATGATTTCAAAAAGAACGTTAAAACTAATTAAGTCGCTTCAACAAAAGAAGTATCGTAAAAAATATAACCTTTTTATAGTTGAGGGAGGAAAAAATGTGCAAGAACTCCTCTCAGCCAACTTTAGCATAAGAACGCTTATCGCGACACCAGTGTTTTTAGAAGCCCAAAAAGACTTTATAAAAACTCGCAATTTCTTAGAAATTATTGAAACTGAGGAAAAACAATTAAGTATAGCTAGTACTTTTAAAAGTAATAATGCGGCTTTGGCATTGGTAGATATACCTGAAGCTACACCCTATATAAGTGATAAGAACAATTTTGAGCTGGTTTTAGATGACGTAAAGGACCCTGGTAATCTTGGTACAATTTTACGCATTGCTGATTGGTATGGCATTACCAATGTAATTTGCTCCCCGGAAACGACCGATGTCTATAGCCCCAAAGTAGTCAGCGCGAGTATGGGTTCTTTTTTAAGAGTAAAGGTTTTTTATAGAGAACTGAATACATTTTTTCAGCAAAATAAAAAAACTGTCTATGGTGCCTACGCAGAAGGAGGCGAAAATGTACATACAATTGAGTTTGAGAAAGAAGGGATTCTGGTAATGGGTAGTGAGTCACATGGAGTTAGACCGTCGGTAGAAGGCTTTGTAAATCATAAAGTACATATACCCTCTTATGGAAAAGCCGAATCCTTAAACGTAGGCATTGCTACATCGGTAATTTGCGATAATATCAGAAGAGTGGTTAGTAATTTATGATTAGCAATAGGCGTATTTTACGTGTATTAAGTATTAGCACGATAATAATTGATTGATTATTCACTTATATTTTATAGCTTGTAAAGTATTTTGACTCAGTATTTATAAGAAAATGTTGAAAGTTGTAGCTTTTAACAAGGAAAAAAGTGCTTTACTTCCTACAAATACTGACAATAATTGTACGTGAATAATATTAGAATGCTTAAATTGTTTAGCAATTTTATTCAGCTACATAAGTGCTGCTATTATTATTAGTGAGAATATACTACACCCAACAATTACAACTAGCTAATTTTCATGGAAACAAACTTAGAGTTGATCATAGTAGATGATCATATGCTGTTTAGACAAGGATTAATTCAACTATTAAATGAGCGCCTGGAGCAGGTCAATATAAGAGAGGCTAGTAATGGAAAAGAGCTTTTGTCCATGATTAGAAGCCAAAAACCCGAAATAGTGCTGATGGACCTGGAGATGCCCGAAATGAATGGGATTGAAACCTCTAATGCTTTACTTTCTGACCCTGCCTACAAAGACATTAAAATTATCGTGCTGAGCATGCACGAAAACGAAAAATTTGTTTTAGAACTTATTGAGAGTGGTATTCACGGGTACGTACTCAAAGATGCTGACATAGACGAAGTAATTAAAGCTATTGATGTGGTACAGAGTGGACAGTATTATGTAAGCCAGCATACACTTAATGCCATCCGCAAAGATGTGAACCTAAGCAATCAGTTTGATCATACCTTTGAGTTTGAAGGAGAAAAACTCACCGAACGCGAGAAAGAGATCTTACGCCTTATCTGTAAAGAATATACCAATAAGGAGATGGCTGACGAGCTAAATCTTAGTGTGAGAACTATTGACGGTCATCGTAACCGTATCCTGAAAAAAACCGGAATGAAAAATACGGCAGGCCTTATTAAATATGCTTTGCAAAAGGGTATTTATAGCCTGGATTAGTCAATGGAGATGTCCTGACTTGCCTCATTCATCATCTGCTCTGCTAAATCCTTGCCCAGAAAACTGTCAATCAGGTAGTGGGCAAGGTAAAGTAGGGGAGTAAGCACTACCGCAACTACAAACTTATAAATGTAGTTGACAATACCCACCGCAATTACCTGGGGCAAAGCCCAGTTGCCAAAAACATAGAAGGCGATAAACAGTACTACAAAACTATCTACTAGCTGAGATACTAGTGTAGAGCCCGTGGCTCTGAGCCATATTTTGCTGCTTCCTGTAATTCTCCTTAGCTTATGAAAAACTATCACATCCAGCAACTGCCCGATAAGAAAGGCTACTAATGAGCCGATAATAATACCCAGTCCCTGACGAAAAATCTTTCTAAAAGCAAAATCTATGTTGAACGGATTGCCTTTATCGTCTACCTGATTTACATCTAACCAAAAGTTGGCAGGTGCCAGCTCAGTAACCAGGTAAATGACAACAAAAGCATAGGCAATAAGAAAAATAGTGAGGTAACTAATCTGTTTCACACCTTTTTTACCAAAATACTCATTGATAATATCAGTAGTAATAAAAACTACTGGCCAAATTACAGCACCAGCAGTAAGGTTAAAGTCTAACACAAAGTCTCCTAGCAGCCGAATTTGAGCGGGAGGAAGAGCCATTGTAGCCTCCGCTGAAAAAATTTTTACTCCTATTAACTCTGCCAGTAATGCATTAGTTAAAAAAATACCGCTTAAAACGATAAAAAGAATGTTTCTTTTATGTTTGCTGGTACTGCTTTCCACAACTATCAATCTTCAATGTTGTGATCTTCCCCCTCTACGGCCAGAGAGGTATTAGGAAATACTGACTGAGCTTCTTTGAGCAGTGGTTGCAGATCTTTATAACGGCTGGAGTAATGTCCAATAATAAGATGGCCGACATTTGCCTTAGCAGCTATGGTAGCGGCATCTATTGTGGTGGAGTGATAGCGCTCTCTAGCTTTTTCTGCCTGGTCGTGCATGAATGTAGCTTCGTGATAGAGTAGGTCTACACCCTCTATTATTGAGAGGATACGTTCGTTATAACGGGTATCTGAACAATAGGCATAGGAACGGCTTTTGCGAGCAGGTAGGGTAAGCTCTTCATTACTGTAACGTAGTCTGCCTTCAGCATCATAAAGGTTTCTACCTTCTTTAAGCTCCAGAATGTCAGCAACGCTTATCTCCCGGTTTAGTTTTTCTTTGTTAATTCTCCGGGGCTTAGGTTTTTCTTTGAACAGGTATCCGCTACAGGCAATACCATGATCTAAAGGAATACTTTGAACGGTAAAACAAGAGGTATCCAGCAAAGTATAAGACTCTTGGCTATCTACAACATTAAAGTGAATTTTAAACCTTAGGTTGGCATTGGTAGCTCTCATCTGAACAGTAACAATTTCTGAGAGCTGGTAAGGACCGAAGATGTGCAGGTCTTCAGTCCTACCGTTTAGGTTCATGGTATTTATCAGTCCGATAAGGCCGTAGATATGATCTCCGTGTAGGTGGCTGATAAAAATATAGTTGATTCGGCTAACTCTGGCTTTAAACTTAAGGAGCTGCATCTGGGTGCCTTCTCCACAATCAATAAGCATGTGGTAGTTTTCCAGATTGAGCAAATGGCTACTTTGATGCCTGCCATAAGCCGGAGTAGCGGAGTTAGACCCTAATATTTTGAGCAGAAAAGCCAATGCTTAGTCCACACCATTATCGTTGTCAGAACCGTTGTTCAGGTCTTTCTCAATTTCGTTCATAAACACTGCATCTACTGCTTCTTCCAGGGTAGGAATTACTGTCATGACGTTATCCAGTTGAGAAATCTTGATTAGCTTCATTACATGCTCGTTCAGGCAGCACATGATAAACATACCTCCATCTTCGCGGAAGATTCGGTTACCTACCAATAATGCGCTCAGCCCTGAAGAGTCTGTGTATTTTACCTGGCTCATGTTAAGAATCAGGTTTTTTACGCCCTCAGCATGCATGGTAATAAGTTCTGACTTAAGTTCAGGAGCAATAGAAGCATCTAATTTTTCCTCCTGAAGAAGAAAAGTACTGTACTGCTCTTTTTTGTCTATAGAATATTTCATCTGGTTATTAATTTATTTTTTGCTGGCCTTCTATGGGCCTTAAGAAACCAGGCGTAGCTGCCATTTGTATGCTGCTTTACGCCTGCCTCATGATACACATTGTTTAATGAAGGTTAGAAGACGTTAATTTACAAAACTATAAGGCATTTATTATGTTTTGCTCTATTCTCTTAGCCATGTCCTCTGTATTTTCTCTTACAAATGGTTTGGCTGTTATTTTTTCATAAAGTTCTATATAACGCTCAGAGATATTATTTACCACTTCGTCAGTCATCTCTGGCATAGCTTGTCCTTCTTTACCCTGAAAGCCCTCAGAGATTAACCATTGACGGACAAACTCTTTAGAGAGCTGTTTCTGGGTTTCACCCTTTTGCTGTCGTTCCTCATAACCCTCCGCATAGAAGTAGCGAGAAGAGTCCGGAGTATGAATTTCATCAATCAGGTGTATACTGCCGTCAAATGTACCAAATTCATACTTCGTATCTACCAAAATTAGACCTCTACTTTTGGCAATGTTGGTACCACGCTCAAATAAGCGGTACGTATACTCCTCCAGTCGCTTATATTCCTTTTCTGGTACCAGCCCCTGAGCGATAATTTCCTCACGCGAAATATCCTCATCGTGTCCTTCCTGAGCCTTGGTGGCAGGAGTAATAATAGGTTGCGGCAAAGGATCATTCTCCTTGAGGCCTTCTGGCAGACTTACCCCGCACAGGCTTCGTTTACCGTCACGGTATTCTCTCCAGGCATGCCCTGCCAGATAACCTCTAATTACCATTTCTATAGGATAAGGCTTGCAGTTAAAGCCTAACATGGCATTAGGGTCTGGCATAGCCGTTACCCAGTTAGGTACGATATCTGCCGTAGCATTTAAAAAGTCAAAGGCAATCTGGCTTAGTACCTGCCCTTTGTAAGGTATTGCCCGTGGCAAAATTACATCAAAAGCAGATATACGATCTGTCGCGATCAGTACAATTTGCTTATCTAAAAAATATACGTCCCGAACTTTACCGCTATAAAAGCCAGTCTGGCCGGGTAGCTCAAAACGGGTTTCAGTTATAGTATTTCCCATAAGCGGGCAAAGTTAATGATATGTAGAGAAAAAAGATACGTTATATCAAAACTTGATGCAAAAATAGCGGTAGTTCATGATATAAAAAGTATGGCCAGGAGCTTATTTAGTATTGCTGTAGTTTTTGGTGTCTAATATGTTGCCCTGAGTATCGTATGTAATCCACTCTCCAGTTTTTTTGCCTCCACTATAAGTACCTTCTTCTGCCAGACTTCCATCTTCGTGGAAAGCTTTAAAAGGACCCTGTTTGGCGCCAAAGTAATAGGTAGTTTCGCTTTTCAACTCACCAGAAGGGTAATACACTTTGTTTTTGCCAGTTTTACGACCCTTGTTGTAGTCCTGTGTGCTTTGGATACGTCCGTTTTCAAAGTAATTGATAAGCGTACCATGCAGCACTCCATTTTGATAGGGCTCTTCTTTCTTGGGTTTAGCATTAGGGTAGTAGCTTTTCCAGCTACCTTTAGGTTTTTTATCCTGACTATAGGCCTGCTCAGCTTTTAGGGTGCCATCTTCATAATATTGTTTTTTGCTTATTCCTTCATCTTCATGAATAAGCAGAGCAGAAAGCTGCCCATTGGAGAAGTAGGTTTTGTGCTCTCCAATCTCTTTCCCTTTACGGTACTGGCTTTGCATTTTTAGCGAGCCATCCTGAAAATAATATTTTGCTTCTCCGTCCAGAAAACCTTCTTTGTAAACTTCATCACGAAGGAGTTGCCCCTCCTGGCTGTAGGACTGTGAACTACCGTGGCGCTGCCCCTTACGAAAGGTAGTTTTATCAGCAACCTGGCCATTTGGATGATATTCAGTAACCAGCCCATCAACTACTCCTTTCTGGTAGTTTAGTTCTACTCTTATAGATCCATCTTTGTAGTACCTTTTTGCAGGGCCATGCTGCTGCCCGCCCTGGTAAGTAATTTCCTCCTGAAGATTCCCATTAGGGTAGTAAGCTTCTATTTTACCTTCTGGCTTACCATTCAAGAACTGTGTTTTATTTTTTAGTGTACCGTCATTATAGTACAGCTTAAGTGCCCCCTGTAAGGTGTCGTTAACATAAGTAGCCGTCTGAATAGTATCGCCTTGCGGGCTCAGCACAATTACTTCTCCGTTTTTGATGCCCTTTTCAAAAGGGGTAAGTCTCTGGAGAGAACCATCAGTGTAATAATCTTTAAGCGCACCGCTCAGTTTGCCTTTTTCAAAAGAGGCCGTAGTGGCCAGTTGCCCATCCTCGTAATACTTCTGGTACATACCCTGTACCATACTACTATCTTTATCAAGAACATAATATTTCTCTTTCAGAATAGTCTGGGCTGAGTCATAGTATGTTTGAATAAGAGTAGTTTGCTGTGCTACGGAAGTAGTTGTACTACAGAAAGTTATAATTATAAAAGTGCAAAGCAGAAGGCAGTATTTTATCATTTTTTGCTCTTTGGTCAAATATCAGGTTTATCCTCTAACAAAGGATAACGTTATTTGATCCTTACTAGCGTGGCACCAAAGCCAAATTTTTCTTTCATACTATCTTCAAAGTATTTGATGCCCTGCATTTTTGATAGTTTTTTATGGATACGGTTTCTTAATGTTCCATTTCCTACACCGTGAATGAAGGTGATTTCATCCATTCCGGTAGCAATAGCTCTGTCCAGGGTTTCTTCAAAAGTTTTCAGCTGTAGCTCCATCATATCATTATTGTTCATGGTATCATAGCTCTTGGTCAGCTTTTCTATATGCAGGTCTACCTGTTGCGGAGGACGGCTGAAACTTATACGGTTAGCTACATCCTGCTCCTGTGTATTGGCATAAATACGCTCCTTTACTTTATCCGGGTCTATAGGTTTTCCTCCGGCACCGCCCTCGTCTATCTGAAATAGGAATGCGGGTTTATCAATAATAGGCGCCTGACTTTGGCTCTTGAAAAATGTGGAGGCTTTAAATTTTAGTTTACGCGTAAGGGGTTCTCTCAGACTAAAGTAGCCATTTCGGAAAAAGAGAGTCTGAATAACAATTGTGGGCCACTGATCAAACTGACTTACGAGCACATCTTTAATCTTAACATAGTTATTGGCTTCTAAAGAACCCGAAATAAGACCTTTAAAGTTTTCGTTAGACTCTTCTCCAATGAGGTAGGGCATTTCAAATTCGGTATTGTTAACAAAGTATGCACTTAGTTGCTTGTCATTAAACTGAACAAACGCAATGTACATTCCCTGTCGGCTTCGGGTTTTGCTTACCTCCTGAGGGCTGGGCGCTTTATGAGTGACTGAAGATGTTTTTTCCTGTTTAAAGTAGTCTGCCTCTTCTTTGGCTACTACTACTACCTCCGCTCTCATGACGGGAATAGGAAAGCCATCTTCTATTTCGACTTCTATGAGGCCATCGTCCATAAACCGAGTGATGATACCCTCTTCGCTACCACGTAGCATCCTTACTTTATCTCCTATTTTCATCCTTTTGAGTCGTTTGGTAAAAAATGTAAGACAAAGGTAAGCCTAAGCGCGGACTTCTTAAAGTATTAAAAGTAGAGGGGGTAAAAACGAAAACCTTTTCCTTCCTGATAAGAGAGGGCAGGAGCTGGTAGGTGTATACGCTCGCTCAAATAAATCAGACTGTTTAGTAATTTATTTCCTATAGAAGTAGGTGGCTTTCTGAACTCGCGTAAGTCAAAGTCTGCAGCAAGGTAGTACTGACGGTAAGCTTTTAGGCCATAGGCCTCATTTTCATAACTTCGGCTGTAAACCATATTTTCGGCACCATAACCTATGGCAAGGTTAAGCCAGTGGGGGAAGTTCTTAGTCCCAAAGAATTTGTCTATATCTACTGAAAACCAGTAAGTTTGCCCATTATAGTCTTTCAGTAGCTCTTCACTTAGTCCATTTCCCAGAGTATTTGGACGCAAAGGTGCAAAGTCAGTACGATGAAATGAAAATTTTGGCTGAATGCGAATTTCCTCCCATAGCTCATATTGTATCGGGAGCAAAAGTGCTCCGGCAGTATTGGCAGCCAGATCGCTCCACGAAAACCCATAGGCCTGGGAGTACCCATCAAAAACTTCTACCGGAAGCAGTAGCACCTCTCCCATTAAAGCGCCGTACCAGTAGGTCTTCTTATCAGTGAGGCCAGCTCGCAAAAATGCGTTTGCCCCAAATTGGCTTATATGATAAGCGGAATATAAGTGGCCAGCTTTATCTACCTGCTTCCACTGCTGGCTGTCGTCAAAAACCTGAAACGATTGACTCTGCTGGTCTTTATACCATAAGGCGTATAGACCAACTTGTGCTAAACTATAGCTGGCACCAGAGATTATTAAAAACCGCTTAAGCTTTTTTTTGTCTAACGAGCGCTCGGGCTCTTCCATCTGCTGTGCATATGCCTGGTTTAACAAAGAAAAGCAGCAGATCAGGTGTAGAAAATAATGGCGGAACTTCACACAGGCAAGTTAGGCATTCCTCTAGATTGGGCCTTAATGGTATGGCATCAATTCTTAGAAATTATTAAGAGATGTACCAACTGCACCCAGTTTGCCGATTAGCTGTTGCTGACTGCTTTTTTATACACTTTGAGGGCACGCTCTCGCGCTTCTTTATGGTCTACCATAGGCTCCGGATAATCGTCGGTATCTACTTCAGGAACCCACTTTTTAATGTATTCGCGATCTTTATCAAACTTATCGGTCTGACTGTAGGGATTAAATATTCTGAAGTAAGGCTGTGCATCCACACCGCTACCAGCTGCCCACTGCCAACCTCCATTATTGTTAGCCAGCTCGTAGTCAAGCAGTTTTGAGGCAAAATACGCTTCTCCCCAGCGCCAGTCAATGAGCAGATGTTTGGTCAGAAAGCTGGCGGTAATCATACGGACACGGTTATGCATATAACCAATCGTATTGAGCTCACGCATACCGGCATCTACAATGGGATAGCCTGTCTTTCCTTCGCACCAGCGCTGAAACTCATCTTCATTGTTTCGCCAGGAGATTTTGTCGTATTTTGGTTTAAAAGCTTTGTCTACGACTTGTGGGTTATGATGAAGAATTTGCATATAAAACTCTCTCCAGATCAGTTCACTCAAAAAAGTGTCGCTAACCTTTAGTATTTCTTCTACCAGTTTACGAATACTGATGGTACCAAAACGCAAATGTACCCCTAAACGACTTGTGCCCTCACGCGCAGGATAGTCTCGGGCTTCTTCATACTTTTTGATGAGTTGATCGTCAATTTCGTTTTTGGGAATTTCTATATCTGAGCGTTCAAAATTCATATCCTGTAGGCTCAGCATACTGTTGGCTTTGGTTTTATGCCAGTTTTCAAAGCTTAGGGCAGAGGAGAGAGTATTTAACTCTGTTTTCTTAAATTTTTCCAGCCAGGCTTTTTTGTAGGGGGTAAATACTTTGTAGAAGTCACCTGAATTACTCAGAATCTCATCTTTTTCAAAAATAACCTGGTCTTTAAAAGTATTAAACTCTATATCATGTTCAGCCAGTAGTTTTTCAATAGTCTCATCTCTTTCTTTGGCATAAGGCTCATAATCTCTGTTGGTATACACAGCAGCAATATTGTACTTTTTTATAAGCTCCTGATACACCTCTTTGGGCTTACCATAATTTACCAGCATGCTTACTCTTTTTTCTGCCAGCTGGTTGTGCATGGCCTTTACGGTATCGTATATAAAAGTTACTCGGGCATCTTTAGTATTATCCAGGTCATCCAGAATATTTCGGTCAAAGATAAACAGAGGCAGTACCGGGTGTTTGTCTTTGAGGGCATAATACAGAGCAGTGTTATCTTCAAACCTTAGGTCGCGGCGGAACCAGAAAATGGAAATTTTATCAGAACTCATGAATTATATTATGGGTCAATGTCATTTGCAGACAAAAAAACAACAGGAGGGGCTATAAAGTGTTTGTAAGGAAAGTATCCTTATATTGCCAATTATTGGCTAATGCTTCGTTTAGCCATTGAAAATTGTTTAATTTGCCCGAAAATTTTTTAAATACCAAACCTCATAAATCAATGAGCGAACAAAAGATCACTATTGAAAATGGTCAACTTAATGTTCCAGACCAACCTATAATTCCTTTCATTGAAGGTGACGGCACCGGAGTGGATATTTGGCCTGCTGCCAAAAAAGTATTAGATGCTGCTGTTGAGAAAGCTTATAACGGAAGCAAAAAAATTGCCTGGAAAGAAGTGCTTGCAGGTGAAAAATCATACAACGAAAACGGTGAGTGGTTGCCAACAGCTACTCTTGATGCCTTTAGAGAATATTTGGTAGGTATTAAAGGCCCTCTTACTACACCAGTAGGTGGTGGTATCCGCTCTCTTAACGTAGCCCTACGTCAGGAGTTGGATCTGTATGCTTGCGTACGTCCTGTACGTTGGTACCAGGGAACACCTTCTCCGGTAAAAGATCCTGGCGCTTGTGATATGGTCATCTTTCGTGAAAATACCGAAGATATCTATGCAGGTATAGAGTATATGAACGGTACCCCTGAGTGCGACAAAGTGAAAAAATTCCTGACCGAAGAGATGGGGGTTAACAAAATTCGTTTCCCTGAGACTACTTCATTAGGAGTAAAGCCCGTATCGGTAGAAGGTACTGAGCGTTTGGTAAAAGGAGCTATTGACTATGCTTTTGCTCACAAACTACCTTCTGTAACACTGGTACACAAAGGTAATATCATGAAGTTTACTGAGGGTGCATTTAAGCAATGGGGATACGACCTTGCTAAAAGAGAATATGGCGCTCAGGACTATGAAGGGGGCCCTTGGCAAATCATAGAAAAAGACGGACATCAGGTTATCATCAAAGATGTAATAGCTGATGCCTTCTTGCAGCAGATTCTTCTTCGCCCTGCAGAGTACTCAGTAGTAGCTACACTTAACCTGAATGGTGACTATATTTCTGATGCTTTAGCAGCAATTGTTGGTGGTATTGGTATTGCTCCGGGAGCAAATATTAACTACAGCACTGGTAGCGCAATTTTTGAAGCTACGCACGGTACTGCACCTAAATATGCTGGTCAGGATAAAGTAAACCCTGGTTCTGTAATCCTTTCTGGAGCTATGATGCTTGACTACATGGGATGGACCGAAGCGGCTTCTTTAATCAGAAAAGGTTTAGAAGGGTCTATCGCCAACAAAAAAGTTACTTATGACTTTGAACGCCTGATGGAAGGTGCTACACTGCTTAAGTGCTCTGAGTTTGGTGATAGCATTATCAGCTATATGTAATTTATGCTGAAGCTATAAAAAAAGCAGGTGTTCGTGAGAGCACCTGCTTTTGTTTTATTAGTAAAGTGTTGTCATATACTATCTGGACCAGATTTTTTGTACTTCAGCTACCATATTTTCTACCAGAGATTTCTCCAGCCCTAGTCTTTCAGCTATGCTTATGCACAGTTGGTATTCTGGTTCGGCAATTTCGCCGTCAATGATAGACATAAAAATGACATCATTGAGTTGCTCTTCACGTTCAATCTGATTGAAGGGGACCATGTATTGTAACTTATGAGCGTCTAGTAACAGACGATCAACTTCATTAGCATCCAGGCCAAATTCTTCAGCGCGCTCAGTAAGAAACTCCCGTTCCCTGAAATTCAAGTACCCATCAGCCGCAGCTACAGCAATCAGATTTTTAAAGTGCTCTAATTTTATCTTTCTTTCTGGCATAAGAATATGGAGTAATAAATAATCATATACACAATTATATATAAGCGGCTGCGTATTGCCAATTTTGGGTTTTAAGGGAAATGTAATGTCAAAGGGGTGGCTCAGATTTTTTGATTTTTTCAGCAACTATCCTGCATTATGTTACGCAGATTTGGTCTGACAATTAACATCAATAGACAGGGGAATTATGGTAGTATTCTTAGTGCCCCCCTGCTAACTTTAACTAAAAAGGGAGTATGTCAGGCATAAAGACCTATAATCTTTAAATAATTACTCTATCTACTACATCTACAATGAAAACAGTTTTCTACCCCCTTGCACTTCCGGTTAGCCTGGTCATGTACGGCTCAAAATGCTAAATGTATCCATTTACAACCTTAGACTACACCAGATAAATTAATAGGTAGTGATACGCTACAAGAATTATTGGGCGCCTAGTATAAGTCCGTAGGCAATAAGCATTAGCCAGAATTTATAAGGCATAAGTAACGGAATGACAATTACACCAAAATGTAAGAACACTGCCACGCTGGCGATCATGGCAGAAATGAGTAATATAATATTTCGCGACTTTTTTTTGGTCATAAAAGAACAGGCTGTGTGGCTTTGGCTATAAGGCTACTTATCTGATAAGAAAACGAGAATCTGGATAATAAAAAGTATAAGTAAAATGGCAATAAGGCCGATTTTATTGTCCGAGCTTTTTGGCCAGCGAAAATAGAGTGTGCCCAGCAAAATAATAACAGGTATCAGAAAAAAGAAAAAGTTATAAACACTAAAAATGGGGTGCAGCTCCGTAGCCTGTGAGTTGAGTATAACATCTGCTTTTACCACAGTACCCAGCAGCGGTGTGGCGTGAATATTCGCAATAGAGCTTACCTTTTCCCAACTGTCGCTTACTTCGCGGTCTACCAGCATGGCATAGTTTTCAAAATGTAGAATACTATGACGATAAATGAGGTTTTGTCCGTATTGGTTGTCACTTTCGTAGGAGCGCGTAAGCTTGATAATTCGCTCTTCACGAGCTACCGAAGGCAGCAGATAATCTGTAAGAAGCAGAAAGTTACACAACAGAAATATGGTGACCAGATAGTCTGTATAATTGTAAATGATAAAAAGCGTTTTTCTTTTTTCTTCGGCCGCCTGGCGTTGGCGGGCTCGTGCTTCTTCTTTGGCCTTTTTTCTCCTCTCTGCGTACTCGCGTACATGGGCATCGTAAGCATAATTTACCGCTTCATTATGCGGAGTAGCTCCCACTTCCATCAAAAAGTTGTAGGCCTCTGTAATTTCTACAAACCTGTTTTGGGCATCCGGATCTTTGTTAATATCAGGATGATACAGCTTGGCAAGCTTGCGGTAAGCCTTTTTTATGTCGGCTTCAGACACGCCGGGTTGTAGCCCCAAGATATCCAGGTATTGATTCATGAATATAAAACTACTGATTACTTAACATTAACGTTGGTAAGCTTATTTAATATGTAAGCAACTGTGCAATTGCTAAGTTTAGAATTAATCGCGTAAATTAGAGGTTATATTTCATTAAATGGAGCAAATAGGTAAAGATATAGTACAAGCAGTGCAGTTTCTTAAGGAGGATGGTCTGGTAGCCATACCTACTGAAACTGTGTACGGGCTCGCCGCAAATGCGTTTAGTGCTACGGCGGTAGCCAAAATTTTTGCTGCAAAAAACCGTCCTTCCTTTAATCCTCTCATCACCCACACTCATGATGTAGAGCAGGTAAAGCAGTACGTACAATACATGCCAGAGGCAGCATTACAGCTGGCTTCAGCTTTTTGGCCAGGGCCTCTTACGCTTCTGCTACCTAAAAAAGATATCATTCCGGATATTGTTACTGCCGGTTCCGAACTTGTGGCCGTCCGTATACCCAAACACCCTCTCACGCTTGAGCTTTTGCAGCAATTGGATTTTCCTTTGGCAGCGCCTAGCGCCAACCCTTTCGGCTACATAAGCCCAACCAAAGCTGCTCATGTAGAAGAGCAGTTAGGAGAACGTATAGATTATATTCTGGACGGAGGCGAGTGTAAGGTAGGAATTGAGTCTACCATCGTAGGTTTTGAGGGCGACCGGGTAATTGTTAACCGTCTGGGGGGAGCAAGCCTGGAAGCAATAGAAGAATTGGTAGGAAAAGAACGGGTGAGTGTTCACGCCAAGGTAGAGGAGAATATGAACCCTAAAGCGCCGGGTATGCTCAAAAGCCACTATGCCCCCGGTAAAAAAGTGCTGATCGGTAACATAAGTGATTTGCTTAATCATTACAATAAGGAAGAGATTGCGATAATCACGCTAAAAGATTACTACCCCCAGATATCCAATGATAGGCAAGTAGCCTTATCAGTGAGTGGTGATCTGAACGAAGCAGCCCAGCGACTGTTTTCTGCCCTACGAGAGCTGGATAAACTGCCCGTTAAGTTTATTCTTGCAGAACTAATGCCTGAGTATGGCTTAGGGAAAGCTATTAACGACCGCCTGATGCGAGCCGCAGCAGATAAAGAATAAAAAAGCTCCGAGTAGGTGTTCGGAGCTTTCAAGCTATAGCTATTGTATGTTATTTCCACTTCTGGGGATCAGCAAAAAATCTTTCTGCCTTCCATCTATGTAATGAACCTTTCCGTCCTTAAAAACAGCTGTTTCTTCCAGCATTACCCGTATTTCCTTATTACCCCATTCCGGAATTTTTTCTCGAGTGTTTAGCTCAATAGCATAACAGGTATTGTTATAAAGAGTATGCTCTCCGGAAGGCACGTGCTCCTGATTGTCCCACATACCTATTGCTGGCCCGGCAGCGTGGCCATGATAACCTATAGGGTGACTGTATATACTAGGTACCAGGCCTTCTTTTATAGCTTGCTGGCGTGTAAGCTTCAGAACCTCGTTGCCACTACGCCCTTCTTTAAAATGAGAGGTGAGAATATCCTGTAGGCGGTTACCTTTTGCCAGAGCTTTACTCAGTCCTTCAGGAGGAGCTGTTTCTCCAGGCTTTAGTACGTATGCGTTTTGTTGCATATCAGTATTTAGCCTAAGGTAGGTAATACCAAAGTCTATATGCACCAGGTCTCCCGGCATAATGGTATTAGCATCTGGAGTGGTTTGGGCACTAAAAGAGCGAACTGCTTCATTAGATTCAGGGTCTGCGCGGGTAACATCCACGGTGGGGTGAAACCATGCCTCCAGTTTTAAGCCTGCAATACGTTCTCTATACCACCATTTTACGTCTTCGGTAGTTGTAACTCCGGGCTGAATTACCTTTTCAGAGAGTCCTTCAGCTATAATAGTATGGGCTATACGACATACCTGCTCATATAGTGCCAGTTCGGTGTCGGTACGTGTTTCCAGCCAGCGTACGGCCAAAGGTTCTGCAGAAACTACTCTGTCTTTATACTTTTTGGGTAGGCTGTTCATAAAAGCCTGAAGCTCAGTGCTGGTAAGGCCGTCTGTATGGTTAAACTTTTCAGAAGTGTTGATAGCGATTTTTTGCGGGTTTTTTTCTGCAATTACAGCCGCCAGCCTTTTCCATTGGTCAGGTTCTTCTTCCGGGTTCCAACTGCTGGTAAAAAGTTCTCCCACATTATAGCGAGCAATGGCCAGTCCTTCTATCTCTTCACTTCCCTTAGAATGATGAATAGCTAGGATAGTACGCCTTCTGGCAGATAGCCAGGTAGAAGGGAGCATAGTTTTGATGATAGGATCTTCATTATATTCCCGTGCCATAACAAGCCAAAGGTCTATCCCTTCTTCTTCCATAATTTTTGGCAATAAGGTATTAAAGCGTTCTTCCAGAATCTGATCCTGTATGGTCGCACGCTCTTTTAGCGGAAGAATGTGAGGCATCACTGAAGATTGAGCCTGTACAAAACAATAAAAAAGGCAGCCTATCAGGCTAAAGTAGAGTTTACGCATAGTTTGAAGTTTAGTCTGCTTATGAATTATACTGAGTTTCTTAAGCCATTAATCTTAAGCAAAAAACACTAATAAATAAGCTGAAGATACCAACTTTTTCATAATTGGGTGCGTTATGGAGGTGTTTTAATACACGACAGAATTTGAACGCATATATTCATCGGAAAACCAATTTATTGGATATATTTGCAGTCCAACTTTTAATTCATAATTCAAACACGCTAGTCAAATGACGCAGGTTGTTGTAACATCTATTATTGCTTTTACGCTCATCATCCTGCTGTTGGTAATGTTGTTATTGTTCGCGCAGTCTAAGCTGGTACAGCAGGGCGATGTGAAAATAATTATCAACGGAGATGAGAAAAACCCTATCGTTACCCAGGCAGGTAGCACACTGCTATCTACACTCTCAGGCGAAAAGATCTTCTTACCTTCCGCATGCGGTGGAGGAGGTACATGCGCCATGTGTAAATGTGCCATAGACGAAGGTGGCGGAGATGTATTGCCGACTGAGGTAGGACACTTGAGCCGTAAAGAGCAACAGGAGAATGTACGCTTATCTTGCCAGGTAAAGGTGAAGAACGATATGCGTATCCGTATCCCTGAAGAAATATTCGGTATTAAGAAGTGGGAGTGTGAGGTTGTTTCTAACTACAATGTTTCTACGTTTATCAAAGAATTTGTTGTAAAACTACCTGAAGGCGAAACTCTTGATTTTCAGTCTGGTGGATACATTCAGATTGACGTACCTGAAATTGAGGTAGATTACAAAACCATTGATATTACGCCTAAGCCTGAGCTTGAGCACCCTGAAGATGTGTACCAGAGCGACTGGGATAAGTTTAAACTTTGGGATCTTAAAATGAAGAACCCTGAGCCTATCTTCCGTGCTTATTCTATGGCCAACCACCCTGCTGAGGGTAACATCATTATGCTTACCATTCGTATCGCTACTCCACCATGGGATAGAGCAGCAGGCAAATGGATGGATGTAAACCCTGGTGTTTGTTCATCATATGTATTCTCTAGAAAGCCTGGCGATAAAGTAACCATTTCCGGACCTTATGGTGAGTTCTTTATCAACCCTACCGATCGTGAGATGATCTACATTGGTGGTGGTGCAGGTATGGCGCCTCTAAGATCGCATATCTTCCACCTGTTCCATACAGAGAAGAGTGACCGTAAAGTGTCTTACTGGTACGGTGGTCGTTCTAAGCGTGAGCTATTTTATACCAACCACTTCCGTAAGATTGAAGAAGAGTTCCCTAATTTTACGTATAACATCGCGCTATCTGAGCCTCTTCCAGAAGATAACTGGAAAGGTTATACCGGATTTATTCACCAGGCTCTGTATGACAACTATCTGAAAGATCACCCTGAGCCAGACGAAGTAGAATTTTACCTGTGTGGACCTCCATTGATGAACGCCGCAGTACTAAAGATGCTGGACGATATGGGAGTACCCCCTGAAAATATCAGGTTTGACGACTTTGGTGGTTAATCCTAAGCCTATTAGACTATGGAAAGGAGTGAGAAATCACTCCTTTTTTTATGTCTTTTGCCTAAGATAAAAACTTCATTTACAGAGCAGCAATTTGTAATTTGCCCTTCCTAACGATTTAATCTGACTATGAATCTAAGTATCTTCTTTAAGCCTGTAGAGCCTGAAGTATATCAGGAGGTGAGTGCCCCGAATAGTTTTTTTAAGGCTATAAAAGTTTATACCGATACTTTCCCTGACTACGAAGAAGCAGATATAGCCATTATTGGCCTATCTGAAAATAGAGGCAATGAAGATAATGGGGGGGCTGAGCGCGCCGCAGATAACGTACGCCAGGCCCTTTATCCTTTAAAAAGAGGAAGCGGTTCTTACAAAATTGTTGATCTGGGTAACTTAAATAACGGACATAATTTAGAAGAGACCTACCTGCGCATCAAAGAGGTATGCGAAACGCTAATCACACACAACACTCTGCCTGTACTTATAGGAGGGACTCATGATCTGGATTATGGCCAGTACCAGGCTTACGAAAGCATGGAGAAGCTGGTTAATGTGCTCAGTGTGGATGCCAGTATTGATATTGACCCCAATAATACTGAAGCAGGAGAGGGAACAGAAAGCAAAAATCATCTGCATAAAATACTGGTCCACGACCCAAACTATCTGCTCAACTATAGCCATATCGGTTACCAGAGTTATTTGATAGACAATACTGTTCCTGCCCTGTTGGATAAATTTTACTTTGATACCTATCGGTTAGGTTTGGTTAATCAAAATATCAATGCGATGGAACCGGTAATCCGGGCTGCCGATATGCTTAGTTTTGATATTGCAGCGATTAAAATGGACGATGCCCCCGGCAACAGACATGCCCAGCCTTTTGGCCTGAGCGGACAGGAGGCCTGCCAGTTATGTTGGTATGCAGGACATAGCGAAAAGCTTACTTCTGCTGGTTTTTATGAATACAACCCTGATTGGGATAATGAGCGTAAGAAGACAGCCTCAGTCATTGGAACTATGATCTGGTACCTGATTGAAGGTTACTACCATCGTACTTTTGAAAATGATTTTGACAGCAATGATTTTATCAAATACATTGTGCCTATGCCGTCCTCTCCTTCAATACTTACCTTCTATAAGGCAAAGCGGAGTGAAAAATGGTGGATGGAAGTACCCAATCCGCAGGTAGAAGTTGTAAAGGAGCGCCAGAGCATAGTACCCTGCGACCAATCAGATTATGAGATGGCAGTAAAAGGAGAGTTGCCCGACCGCTGGATACAGACACACGCCAAATATTTATAACTATGAACACGCGACGTACTTTTCTAAAGCGAATGACGAGCATAGGTTTGCTGTTAAGCACTTCTCCACTAAGTAAGCTTTCGAAAGTACGTACAGGTAAAATATTTACAGTACAAGGGGCTATTACACCTAAGCAGCTAGGAACCTGCCTTACACATGAGCATGTGATGTCTAACTTTGGGGGCGAAAAAAGCCTTGAACCAGCATACGATCAGGCTAAGCTGTTTAGTCAGGTACTGCCTTATCTCAAGAAGGTTAAGTCTTTAGGCTGTGATAGCCTTGCAGATTGTACTACCGCATACTTTGGACGTGATGTAAAGATGCTAAAGTCTCTTTCTGAGCAAAGCGGAGTACATATTATTACGAATACTGGTTACTATGGGGCAGCGGCAGATCGGTATGTGCCCGAACATGCCTTTGAAGAAGATGCCGAAGCGATAGCTCTGCGTTGGCTGAAAGAGTGGGAGGAAGGCATAGCAGATAGCAAAATTGTTCCGGGCTTTATAAAGGTAGCTGTAGACGGTGGTCCACTATCCACCATAGATGAAAAGCTGTTTAGAGCAGCAGCCATAACACACCGGCAGTCAGGACTTTTAGTAGCATGCCATACCGGTAACAATCCAGAAGCTGCCCGACAGCAGTTAGAAATACTGCAAGAAGAGGGCGTCAGCCCTTCCGCCTGGGTATGGACACATGCCAATCAGTGTTCAGATGTTACCCATCTTATAAAAGCAGCGCGTCAAGGAGGTTGGGTATCATTAGATGGTGTTCGAGAAGCATCAATAGAACTTCATATCAATTATCTGAAATCTTTTAAAAAAGAAGGGCTGCTGGAGCGTGTGCTGCTTTCACATGATGGTAATTCATATCCTCGTGGTGGGGCTATACGGCCATACGAAGCTCTGTTTACCCAAATGTTACCAAAGTTGGCAGAAGAAGGCTTTAGCGCAAAAGAACTACATCTGCTAACAGTCAAAAACCCTCAAAAGGCCTTTACTGTGCAGATAAGAAAAGCATAAAATGTCAGAAACATTAAAGGAGTATACCTATTCACAATTAGCATTGCGGAATGGGCAAGATAAAGAAGAAGTATGGGTAGCCTATCAGGGTATAATCTACGACTTAAGCGGATCTCGGCTATGGCGTAATGGTAAGCATTATGAGCATTGGGCAGGGCAGGATCTTAGCGAAGAACTGGCCGATGCACCTCATAGTGAGAAAGTGTTTCTGAAGTTCAAGAAAGTAGGGAAACTTAAGGCTCAAAATAGGTAATACCTAAACCTGAGCCTATTAACTATTTTACGGCAATCATAGAAATTTCCAGTTGAGCGTCTTTTGGTAATGATGCGACCCCTACTGTTACTCTTGCAGGAGCATCCTCTCCAAAGTAGCCTGCATATATTTCGTTAACTCTAGTAAAGTTGTTGAGGTCAGTCATATAAATGGTACTTTTTACCACATGCGACATATCCATATCAGCCTCTGCCAGTACCGCTTTCAGGTTTTCCATAACTTGTCTGGCTTCCTCTTCTATGTCTGAGTTTACCATTTTTCCACTTTCAGGATCTAGTCCAATTTGCCCTGCCAGGTATAAAGTATTAGCCACCTTTATTGCCTGGTTGTATGGCCCTACCGGGTTAGGGGCCTGATCTGTTTTAATAACTTGCCTGCTACTAGCCTCTTTTGCGCTTAGTTTCGGTGTTTTAGCGTTGTTGTCTGGCTTGCTCTGGCTTTCACATGAAGCTGAAAAGATAATGATTAGGAATAAAGCGTAAAGTGTTTTCAACATAGGTTAGGTGTTTAGATACAAAACTTGTTGTGCTGTAAATTTTCCTTGATAGTGATAACTGAGTTCTACTACTGAACTATATATTCTGATAGTATCGACTCAGTTTAGCAGTTAGCTGGTCATAAATTGGTTTGGTAAATTCTACAAACAAATCCTGAGGTATGGGAGGTGTCACTTCAATACGATTGCATATTTTCTGTTGCTCTTCATTTAAGGCTCTTACGTCTCCTTTGTATGTACCCCATTCGGCAAACCACAAAAACTCTCCGGGTACTTCATCACGGTATATTCTGGTATCGTGATAACCATCATTGATAGTCATACTTAAGATACCACCGGAAAGCACCTCCAGGCGGCGAGTGATTAGTTTTGCGGAAACAGTACCTAATACTGGTTTTTTGCTTCCATCTTCCATTTCCACCTCACCTACTTCTACACTGTCACGCGTAATGGTTTCCTCTTTCTGAAAAGCTTTGCTTTGCCCTACGGAAAAATCCTCAAATTGAAAGATCAGAACCTGATCAGGGTTCTTTAAGCCGATTCGGCGGGCGTCTTTTTCAGTGTAAAAGGCCAAAAACTGATTGCGATTCATAAGGTTACGCAGGTGTTTGTCTACCTGATCGTAAAAGAAATCTGCACTCACTTTAAAGTAACGAGAAGGTACAGGCACAGCTTCTACAATTACCTTGAGCGTTGCTGCTTCTTTTGCTTCTCTTAATTTTTTATCTACATCCAGGTAGCCGGGCTGAAAAGCATCAGCATTTTGGAAAAAGTAATACGCTTCTTTGGCATCCTCACGTGTATTTTTACGGAGTGCTCTCTCCCCCGCGCTATACTGCTCACTTGCAGCCTTTTCTTTTACATCAGCATACTGACGATAATACTCTTTAGGATTACGAATAAGCTGCCGAGCCTTTGGAGAAGCATTAATAGCTTCGTACATGGTATTTAGCGCCTGATAAGTATCTGCAATATGAGTCCAGGGCATTTCTACCGCATTGCTCTTGGCTTTTTTAATTTCATTCAGCATATCCTGAACTGCCAGCGGATAAGCTTTTCTAAGTACCTCCTGAGACTTTTTGTTCTTTGGGTTTTTTTGAAGTTTGTCTACAGCAGCCAGCACTGACTGGTAATAGGCCCCTTGTTCCAGAAGCTTTTTGCTGGAGTTACAGGCAGTGAGCAAAGCCAGTACTACTACCAAATAATATATGTATCTGGATTTTTGCATGATAATAGGATATTGTTGCATATCATCAACATGCTAAAAGTGCGCCAAAATGCTACAATTTTACTTAATTCATCTTCATACTTTGTTTAGACTGTTCATTGGCAAAAGACAAGAGCGCGTTTTCCAGCCTGTCCAGATCAGAAAGTTTGGTATATACATGAGGTGTTATTCTTACTCCATTAATAGCCTCGTACTTTACAGGTGTAGCATGAATTTTATACTCTTTAAATAAGCGACTGTTAATATCTACGGCCTCCATGCCTTCTATACCTACATTACATAGTGCGCAGGAGAAGCCAGATGACAGAGGAGTATTAATTCTAATGTTGGGGTGTTCTCTTACTTTGTCTGCCCAATAGCGTTTAAGGTAGTGCAGGCGTGCTCTTTTGCGCTCTGCTCCTATAGCATTGTGGAAATCTATAGCCTGGCCTATAGCCTGCTCCGGAGCAAAAGAGCGAGTACCCAGACTTTCAAACTTTCTGATATCGTCACGCTCCGGTTCATGGTCTGGTATTAGAGGCCAAAGTCCGGCAATATGCTCCTTTCTGACGTAGATCATACCTGTACCAAAAGGGGCGCACATCCATTTGTGTAGACTGGTGCCATAATAATCGCAAGCCAGCTCTGTTAGGTTAGAATCTATGTGGGCAAAAGCATGAGCGCCATCTACCACAGTTTTAATCCCACGCTTTCTTAGTGCCGAGCATAGTTTTTTTACTGGCACTATCTGTCCAGACCAGTTAATGAGTTGAGTAATGTGTACCACTTTAGTTCGGGCAGTAAGGCCCTCCATGTATCTTTGTACTATAGCGTCTTCATCCTCCATGGCCAGGTCCAAAGTAATCCAGTTGAGTTTAATGCCCTGTCGTTTAGCACGTGTTTTCCAGGCGTTCATCATGTTGGGGTAATCATATTTGCTCAGCAGCACTTCGTCGCCCTTTTCCAGGTCCATGCCAAAAATTATGGTATCTAAAGCTTCAGTAGCGTTACGGTTGATGGCTACCTCTTCGGGAGAGCAGCCGGCTACTTCAGATAGCTTCATGCGTACAGATTCTCTCCCCTGGTCCAGAATACGCCACATATAGTAGGATGGAGCCTCATTAGAGTAGTGGTAATAGCGGTCTACTGCATCCTGTACAATTTTAGGCTGCGGACTTACGCCTCCATTGTTAAGGTTAATAATGTTAGGAGAAACAGTATAGGCCTGTTGTATACGATGCCAGAGGTCTTCATCTTTGGCTGCCTCTTCGGGGCTAAGTTGGTTCAGGTGTACAAGAGCGTCTTTTACATCTTCGGCCAATACTTTGGTCATAAAAGGGCTGAGCGAGAGCAAGCCTGAGGTGCCAGCTAGTTTTTTTAGAAAGCTGCGTCTTAAAGTCATGAGGAAAATATTTTAGTTTAGGTTATTTAAGCTGAAAGTCAGGAGTACATCTCGTCAGCAACTTTTTGAATAGCCAGCACCATCTTTTCGGTATCTTCTTTTGAGGGCATAGTGTCCCAGCTTCCCACTTTGTGGGTGCCTCCTACAATAATGCCATCTTTGCGGTTGATGGTGTATGCCTCCTTGGTATTAATGCAGTAGTGTATTTGTTGCTGAGGTATTACAAAGGCCAACTGACCAGAAATAGGCTGCAAATGCTTATCATTAGTAAGTTGCTTGGCACCTATACCGCTACAGTTTACTATGCAGGATTCGGCTAAGGCGTCTATCTCTTCTAATGACTTAAATTCCTTAATTTTTATCTCTCCTCCAAATCGCAGAAAATCATCAGTATATAGCTTGAGCAAAGAAGGTATATTAAATACCATAGAGGCCCCTTTGTTAACATATTTAGCTCTAAAGGGGTGCTCTTTTGCCTTAAGTGCGATTGTACCGGGCAGTACGTTCATAAAAGCATACTTATCTGCATCAGGTTTTGGAGACTGTTCTCTTTTCGGAGGAGCTTCGTTACGGATAGTGTAAGTATCTGACCAAACTACATAGTCTCCCAAACCTAATAAGTTTTGATAGGTACGAAATGAAGTGCTATGCATTTGCTTAAACTTATTATAAAACTCAGGGCTAATTTGATCTTCATCTATCAGGCGATGTGAGGGAGACCAGGTACCTGTAGCTTTGCTGGAGGTAATATTCGGTGCCATTTCTTTGGTGTAAATTGAAACCTCATAGCCTCTAAACTGTAGCATACGAGCAGTGGTAAGTCCTATAACGCCACTTCCAATTACAGCTACCTTTTTAGTGCTGCTGCTCGCGACCAAATCTGCGGCTAGCTCAGCAGAACCCCAGGAAAGTGACCAGCCACTGCCCCCGTGCCCATAATTGTGTATCAGGGTTTTATTTCCTAATTCCTCCTTTTCTATTCGCGGACCCAGGCTACGGTAAGGGCGTAAACCTACTGTTTGTTTAATCACTCTGTCTAAAGAGACTCTTAATTTAGGCAGGTAACGAGACGAGTTCATGATGTTCAACTGCTTTTCGGCAATCTTCATATAAGCAGGAGTACAGGCTACAGCTCCTGTACCCAGAGCTAATAATGATGTGTTTTTTATAAACGATCGTCTGTCCATAGCTAGGTGTAGGAATATATATGTGATATTTTATTTTGTAATTATATTAAATAACAGAATAAAAAGTAATTAATAGTAGATTTATTAAGTATTAACATGAAGCGATCAGAAATTTAAGCGAGGCTGGATTAAAGCTGGTATTCTCCGTAAACTTGTAAATATCATCTAACCCTCTTATCGTGATACAAAAAAAGCCTCTCTTCTCCTTTGGCGTTATTGCTGATGTTCAATATTGCAGTTGTGAGCCGGCGGGAGTTCGCTACTATCGCAAATCTGTACAGAAGCTGAATGAGTGTCTGCAAGAGTTAAATCAGCATTCTCTGAGTTTTATACTGGATATGGGTGACCTGATTGACCGGGATTATAGCAGCTTTGATGATATTCTGGAAGTGTATGACCAAGCTAAAACCAGAGTGTACCGAAGCCTGGGTAATCACGACTTTGATGTCTCTGATGCGGATAAAACAAAGGTGAGTGCCCGCCTGGGTATGGACAAAGCAGCGTATTATGATTTTACTTATCTGGGTTGGCGGTTTATTATGCTCAATGGTAATGAGGTGTCTACTTATGCTCACCCTGCAGGAAGCGTAGAAGCACAGGAGGCAGAACAGAAGTTAGCACAACTAAAAAAGCAAAATGCTCCAAATGCCCAAAGCTGGAATGGTGGTATTAGTGAGCAACAGCTTAAGTGGTTAGCGCTTAAACTAGAAGAGGCGAGCCAGCAAATGCAGAAAATCATTGTTTGCTGTCATTTTCCGGCCTACCCAAAAGATCCGCATAACTTATGGAACGATACAGAAGTACAGCAACTACTGAGCGATACGCCCCAGGTGGTAGCTTACTTCAATGGACATAACCATGGCGGAAACTATGCACAAAAAGATCATGTGCACTATTTAAATTTTAAAGGCATGGTAGATACTGCTTCGGAAAATACTTTTGCCATAGCAGATGTGTATCCTGATTATCTGAATATCAGAGGATTTGGGCGCGAAGATAGCAGGCAGCTAAAATTTTCCTGAAGCTATGAATATCTCTCTGGAGCAGACACTAAAAACCTGGGACGGTAAAAGAACAGAACTGCTACAGCATTACTACCGGGAATATGGCTGTGATGAGGAGGGCAAATTTCTGGTTCAACTCATCAAAGATCCAACCTATCAAAAGGGAGCAAGCTGGTTGCTTAAGCATCACCTTGAGCAAAAAGGTAAGATAAGCGCTCAAGTGCAACAAGAACTGACAAAACAGTTAAAAGCACTAGACCTGTGGGAAGCCCGCCTTCATCTTTTGCAAATCATACCCTTGATAAAGATACTGCCTTCTACTCTATTGGCCTGGGAGGATTTTGTAAGGGCAAATCTGGATGCTGATAATAAATTTATAAGAGCCTGGGCCTTACATGGACTATTTGAACTCTCTCTACTACGTCCGGAATTACAGCAGGAGGTGCAGTTTCTGTGCGACAAAGCATTGCAGCATGAAGCTGCTTCAGTGCAGGCACGTGTGAGAAAAATTGTAGAAAAGTTGCAGAAGCTAAACGGTAAATAGAAAAATAGCTGAAAGGGAAAAGCATAGATATAAATTGATGAGGACGTAAGGCCCTGAATTAATTGGGGTAAGTTGAGTATGAACTCAATAAATGGCGAAATTTTTTTGTATTTTATACCAAGGGTAAAGTTCATACTAAAGAGGGTAGGCCTATGCGTTTTTTCATCTTGACTACATGCTGGTTTTTATGTTATTCTCTAAACATTTTTGCTCAAAATGAAGGGCGGGTGATATGGGGCATAGTCAAAGAGCTTCCCACATATCAGGCGGTTCCTATTGTTAATATTCAGGGAGGAATTAAGGGCGCTTATACCAATGTGGAAGGCGAATTTTCTTTACGTGTTATTGAGGGCGATACGCTCAGTGTTACCCATATCAATTACTACCCCCTCAGGCTGATATTAAATGAGGAGGATGAAGATACAATACAGATATTTCTTTTTGCTCGGGAAAATACCTTAAAAGAACTGGTCATTAGAGGGCTACCCTCAGAAGAAAAGTTTGTCAACGATCTGTTAGAGCATCGGGGCCAAAAGACGAGCCAAGAACTATTGTCTGAAAAAAATACGAGCTTAGCCCATGCCTATTTTCTTATCGGGTATGTACCGGAAATGGATGGAGTAGACAATCATAAGTGGTATGTGGCCGGTCCCCGAATGGTTACATTCTTTTCCAGCGGGCCATCTAAAGGTATTTTAAGAGCATTTAAAAACATAGATAAAGATTATGCTTCTCCTACATTGAAACTATACAGCAGCAGGCTCTCTCAAGTAAGCGTATCCAGATTTACTACAGACTCGCTTCATCGCTCTGAGAGTCAGGGTATCTTTCTCACCAAAGACAAATAGCTATCATTTTATCACCCAGATGTCGTGATTTTTAGTCTTGTGCCTAATCTCATTGAGCAGAAATTCGTCATACCCATATATGTTCTATTCGCTAAATATCATTTATCTCATAAGCATGCTATCCTTTTTAGCTTGTAGCAGAGCAAAGGAGAATTCGGGTATTGTAAATAGTGAACATGCTTCTTCAGAAGTAGTGGAAGTTATACGAAATGGTTTAAGTTTTAACTATCAGAGTTGTGGAGAGGGAGATACTACACTTTTGTTAGTTCATGGTTGGTGTATAGATCAATCATACTGGTCCTCTCAGATAGAGGCTTTTTGCGGAGAGTACAAAGTAGTAAGTATGGAACTGGCCGGATTTAGTACTATTCAAGAAGCTCGTAAGTCCTGGACTATAGAAGAATATGGGCAGGATGTAATAGCCCTGATAGATTACTTAGCGCTTGAGCATGTGGTTTTAGTTGGGCATTCTATGGGTGGAGACATAATTCTGGAAGCTGCACTAGTTCGCCCTGAAGAAATAATTGGTTTTGTTGGAGTAGGTAACTTTAAAGATGTTGGAGAGGCGTATAGCGAAGAGGATCAGGAAGAGATAGCCCGGTTTTTAGAGATGTTAGAGAAAGACTTTGTAAACGTAGCTCCTGCATAGGCACAAAATGTACTTTTTCATACTAATACAAATAGTAGTATAGTAAGACAAGTTAAGCAGGACTTTGCCTGAGCTAATCCCGAAGTAGCAGTGAACAGCTTGAAATAACTCTTTACTTATGGGCTACTGGAGCCGGAGAAACTCAGTAAGCTAAAAGAAAAAGTCTACCTGATTAACAGCGATGTTACCCCGTCCAGAAGAAGTGAGCTGGAGGCCAGTGGTGTGGCTTATGAGGTTATAGATATACATGCTACCGGGCATTATCCTATGGTAGAGAAGCCAGAGGAGTTCAACCGTTTATTGCGTCAGGTGTTGGCAGCGATGGGAGCAAATTAAAAAGGTCAGAACAACAAATAATTAACAGAAAGCTTTATCGAAGCTTATATAAAAATGTTAGCTTTGTACCATTATGGAAATGTTCGCACACACCCTCTAATTCAGGGAGATACTCCTCCCATTCTTATTTAGCTTGAGGCTACTAACACCAGTTAGTACAGGCTACGATTGTCTTTTCTTTTTTTGCTTTCAATCAGAAGGATTTACCAAGGTTTTTATTTCAGCCATATGGCTTATTGTTACGCTATGTAAAATGAATTCATGCGGATAACAAAATTACTTTATCATTTTAGACATGCCCTACAGGGCGATTATGACAACTACACTGCCGGAAGTATACGGCAGGCTATCTTTTATCTGGCGGTACCCATGATTCTGGAGATGATTATGGAGTCACTCTTTGCTATAGTAGATATCTTTTTTGTGGGTAAACTAGGCGTTAATGCTGTAGCTACCGTAGGGCTGACAGAGTCTGTAGTAACCATTGTTTACTCTATAGGGGTGGGTTTTAGCATGGCCGCCACCGCCGTAATTTCGCGTAGGGTAGGAGAGAAGCGTCTGGATAAGGCCGCTGCGGCAGCCTTTCAGGTAATCGTACTGGGAGCCATATTTTCGCTTACCATCAGCATATCAGGCTACATATATGGAGGCACAGTTTTAGAACTTATGGGAGCCAGCCCCGCCGTGCTCAGTGAGGGCACCAGATATACGCAGATTATTTTTGCCGGTAACATCAGTATAATGCTGCTGTTTATTATCAATGGTGCTTTTCGGGGGGCTGGAAATGCAGCCATAGCCATGCGTACCCTCTGGTTGGCCAATGGTATCAACATTGTACTTGACCCACTCCTTATCTTTGGTATAGGTAACATACCTGGTATGGGTATAGAAGGTGCGGCCTGGGCAACTACCATAGGCAGAAGTATAGGTGTGTTGTTTCAGCTATACCATCTGGTAAAAGGTAGTACACGTATAAATATTACTGCTCAGGCAGTGAAACTTCGGTGGAACACAGTAAAAAATATCATCAAGATTTCTTCTGGTGGTATGGGGCAGTTTTTGATTGACTCGGCCAGCTGGATATTTCTGACAAGAATTGTGTCAGAGTTTGGTAGCGTAGCACTGGCAGGTTATACCATTGCCTTCCGTGTCGTAATGTTTACCTTACTTCCTGCCTGGGGACTATCTAATGCTGCGGCCACCATGGTAGGGCAAAACCTGGGAGCTAAACTTCCTGAGCGAGCCGAGAAATCGGTCTGGTACACAGCACGCTACAATGTTTATTTTCTAGGGTTTGTATCCGTACTGTTTTTATTTACCGCAGATATATTCGTAAGCTGGTTCTCTGCGGATGAAGCGGTGGTAGCAGCAGGCGCTACTGCTTTAAAGATTTTCTGCCTGGGCTATATCTTTTTCGCCTTTGGTATGGTGATCGTGCAGGCTTTTAATGGAGCAGGAGATACTCGTACCCCTACCATTATTAATCTGGGGGTACTCTGGGTCTTTCAGTTGCCGCTTTCTTACCTTTTGGCCATACAGTATAACCTGGGAGAAATGGGGGTGTTTATAACCATTGCTATCAGTCACTCACTGCATGCGCTGGTAAGCCTCTGGGTATTTAGAAAGGGCAAATGGAAGAATATGAAAGTTTAGGCAGAAGCCTAAACTTTCCCTGATTCAGCAAAACCTAAAGGAGAGAGCAGTATATGTTGAGATGCGGTATGCAAGTCGCGCCAGCAGCGGTTAAGCTCAGTCTCAGGATTGAGAATACTCATACCTGCCAGTGGGTAGAGCATTTCCGCTGATGTTCTTCCGGCTTGTGCAGCGTGTTTGGCAGCCAGGCTAATCTGTTGTAAAACATCCTGCGGAGGTGTACTACCACTTTCGCAGGCTTCCCATGCCTGTTGGGCAAGCATATACATCCATGCTCTGGCCGACTCCAACTGCCCTGCTGCCTGTGCCAGAGTATCCTGTACTTTTACGTTATCTTTGATGGCCTCTCCCTGCATACCTTTTTTGTAGGCTATTAAGCCTTTAATTTCGTCCAGAAAGTGGCAGCTCATGCCCGTAAGTTGCAGGCAGGTTGTAAGCTCGGCAAATTGCATGAAGGGAAAGCGATAGAGTGGTCCATTTTCGTAAGGCGAAGGTTTTAGCAGGTTGAATATTCTTTCTTCAGCTACTGTTACATCTTTAATTTCAAAGTCGTGACTGCTGGTAGCCTGTAAGCCATAAGAGTGCCAGGTGTCTTTAACTTCAACCTCATGGGGGAAGAAGATGAAGGAACGAAAATCTGGAGTGGAAGGGGCCTCACTCTGAATACGACAGTTTACCGTAAAGGCAGTAGCGTGTTGCGATCCGCTACCATATTTCCAGCTACCTTCAATATTATAGCGCCCATCTGTTTTAGTAGCCACTCCTGATAAAGCGCCACTACCAGCTATACTGGCTTTAGGGTCAGTAAATACACTTTGGCTCAGTTGAGGACGGATGTAAGCAGAGAATAAATTCGCTCCGGCGCCTAGGTTTACCGTCCAGCCGAGGCTACCATCTGCATAAGCCAGAGCTTCTAATTTTTGTAATGCATCAGGCAGATTCATTTCCAGACCCTGATATCGTTTAGGAATAAACAGACGAAGCCATTTCTGCTCATAAATAAGCTCCAGCTGAGTTGCAGTAAGCTTTTTTAGGGCTACCGCAGATGAAGCTTCTTTTCTGATGATTGCTATATGTTCTTTGCTAATAATATCTGAAGGGTGCTGCAAAAATTTCATAAATGAAGTTCTCTAGGTTACTAAATGGTGCTATCCCTACACGGACGTATAGATAATACGCTAAGTAAACAAAGAAGCAGAGATTATGATAATGTATTGCAGCTTTCCTCTAAAAATGAACTGACATGCCTAGGCCTTACCTGAAGGTTTAATCAGTATCTCATTAACATTTTCACGCGGATGGCTCTTTAGTGCATAAATTATGGCACGGGCAATGTCTTCAGGCATTAGCTTGGGTTCATCTTCTCCCCAATCCTGGTCGTCTAATAGCTCCTGGTCAGTAATGCTTTCTCGGAGATTGGTTTCTACGGTGCCAGGCTCAATTGTAGTAATACGAATGCCATGCTCAGGAGTAAGTTCTTTACGCAGACCTTCAGACAAAGCGATTACTGCCGCCTTAGTAGCTCCATATACAGCACCGCCAGCATACATATTTCTTCCATCTATAGAGGAAATATTAACTATGTGTCCAGCCTGCTGCTCCAGCATGTAGGGGAGGGCTGCGTATACAGTTTTGAGTATGCCTTTAAGGTTAACGTCTACCATCTTCTCCCATTCCTCCAGATGGCGGTTTTTCATGTAAGAGAGAGGCATAATGCCCGCATTGTTAATAAGAAAATCTATTCTGCCAAACTTATTTTTAGCCTGAGTTACCATTTGCTCTACCTGCTCAAGTTGGGTTACGTCAGTCTCTACAATGATAGCTTCCTGCCCTCGTTGCTCTATTTGCTGCTGAAGATCCTGAAGCTTATCTGCGCTGCGTGCTGCCAGTACTACTTTGGCTTCTTCTTCTGCCAGCCGCAGGGCTGTAGCTTTACCAATACCACTGCTGGCGCCTGTAATCAGAGCTACTTTATTATTAATATCCATTATGTTGAAAAAATATGTGGTTAAAAAAAATGCTTTACCACTTTCTAACCCTAGCTGCTGTCACTTGTTTGGATATCACCAGCGCCAGCCCTTTTCAATTTCCCACCCCATAGTAACCATCAACTCCCACCTCTGATTGTCAGGTTTTTCAGTATTAAAAATTTCTAGCTGATTGCTGGTTTGTAGGTAGCGGCTTTCCAGCCTGAGGTAGCTTTGCGGCATAGGGCGATACTCAGCACTTAACGTGAGTCCGTATAGCTCCAGTCCGTTTATACTACTGTCGGCTGTGGGGTATACCCCAGAAATAAAACCTTCAGGATCCTGAAAAATTTCACCTCTGGCAGTGAGAGCATATTGCGGATGAAACTGAAAGCGAAGTGTCGCCAGCGCGTTAAACATTACTGCTGTTGCATTAGAGTTACGCAGTTTCGAGTGAGTCTGTGTGCCAATATCTCCTCCTAAACTGAGGTGCCATAGAGGGGCTGCCTGCCAGTTAGCATACAGATTATGGTAGGTACGGTATTGCTTGGGGCTAAGCCCATCGGCACTTTCGCGACCAAAAAGATTGGTATAGGTAAGGCTGAGCTCATCAGAAAAATAATAGCTGGTGGCTATACCCACAGACTTGGCGTCATTGGCATCCAGAAAGAAGTTGTATCCGCTAACCACCCAAAAAGCAAAGTCAAACTGCTCGCTTCCTTCATAAGCCAGTCGGGCACCACTCTGAAAGAAAGGTTCGTTATAGGTAGCTACAGCGGTAGAGCTGGTATTGTTATTTTTGGGTAGAAAACTTTCAGTTCCGATATGAGTAGCAAAAAAACCGGCATCTAACCACCAATTATCCGCAAGGCGAATACCCATATTGGCTTCCTGTACCGCTCTAAACTCTTCGGACCAGGTAGCTTCGGCAATATCGCCATAGTGAATGATTACATTACCCCTCACCCTGTCTGACTTATAGTGTACTCCCAACTGCGCTATGTTTAGCCCAAAGCGTTTGTCGCGTGGAGATACAGTAGTTACTTGCTGCAACTCATTGGGCGCAAGCTCGTCACTGAAGCTCGCAAAATACACATCTGAATAGGCTGAAATACTGATTTGCTGACTGCTATCCTGCTGGGCATAACTAAATGGACTGATGAAAAGTAGAAAGAGAAGAAAAGCAATGAACCTCTGCATAAGGTTAAAATTTACGAAGAAATAGTTTCGTACTTAACCTTAAGCTTATAAAGTTGTTAGCTTTTTTGTCTTTAGCTTTATACGATACGCATTTATCCTATAGAACGAATATTTAAATTGAACTCGGCGTACTCACCATATACTGAATTTACGTGTATGTCTCCCTGAATTTTTTGAAGACTTTTTTGAGCGATGTACAGCCCAAGTCCTGCACCGGTAGAGGCCGAAGTAGAACGGTAAAAAATTTCAAATATCTTGTCTAGCTGATCCTCTTTTATTCCGATTCCATTGTCTTTAAAAGAAATAGAGACTCCCTCTACTTTGCTGCTTACTTTTATCCAGAGAGTAGGATGTGCCTGATGAGGATTCTGGTAAGCAATAGCATTAGAAATAAGTACTTCAAACACAGTCTTGAGCCTTCTGCTGTCTGAGTAAAATTGAATATTATCAGGGATATCCGTATATATTTTAATGCTTCGGTGCTTCTGGTGGGTACTCAGGTGTTGCAGTGCAGCTTTAATCAACTGATGAAAATCTACCAACCCGGCTTCTACCTGTAGTTTGTCGTTTTTGCTGTACTCTATGATTTCATGGATGGTGGTGTCCATTTTATGTGTACACAGCTTAATCACTTCCAGGGTCTTCGTTCGGGTTTCGTGGCTGCTATTATCCGTTTGGCTATGTTCAAACCCAGAAATTTGCAGCAAGCCCATAATGGTAGAAAGCGGTCCTCTCAGGTTGTGCGAAGCACTGTAAAGAAAGTGGTCAATCTCTTCGTTGGCGTGGTTCAGCTTTTTGTTAAGCATTCGTTCTCGCTGTAGGGCTAACTTAATCTTTCTATCATTCTGTTTACGTTGGGAGATGTCCCAGGCAGTAATCTGCATATAAATAGGCTGGTGGTTTTTGTCAAATTGTGACGCACACTTTAGCTCCATCCATATGTATTTGTTCAGTTTGTGCTTAAGCCTGAGTTCTACGGTAGTATTATGGTTCTTTTCCTGACAGGAAGAGATAAGATGCCTGAGCTTACTTACATCATAAGGGTGTACTAAAGAAAATATGCTTTCGTTTTTTATCTCCTCTTCTTCGTAACCCAAAGCTCTTTTGATAGAGGGGGTAGTATAGAATATGCTGTGGTCTTTTTTGCAGAACAGAATAATGTCGTAGAGGTTCTCTGTGACCAGCCAGAACTTATCTTCAGTTTCACGGAGCTTTTCGTAAACCAGATTGAAAGTGCTGGCCAGTTCTGAAAGTTCATGGTAGAGTCCCATCTTACCAGCAGACCTCATCCTTTGTTTATGAGTTTTTTTAAAGCTGATATTAAAGTCAAGAATGGGCTGTACAATGTTGTAAGGGATTTTCTGTATAGCAAACCCAATAACAAAAACTACAAATGCGGCAATGGTTACAGAGTTAATTTTAGACTGATAGTAAAGGTTCTGAGTCAGTTTGTCTTTCTGCATAATCGCAGAATGGTTCGTGTGTATTATGCTGATACAGCGCTGAAATAAGATATCGTATTGCCACTGAAGCAGACCAAGGTATAAACCCTTACGTTCGTCTGAAGTATAAAATCGCTCAATATTAGTTTCAAAACTACAGTATAGCTTTTCAATTTTATTGTAGTTGTCTAGGGTTTCCTGGCTATACATATTTCCCTCAAGTACCCTAAGGTGTGCTGCGCCTATTTGTCTCTCTTTATGCAATAAATCAAAGAGCCGGTTCTGGTCATACCCGCTACCAAAACTAATCTTGGATAAAATCCTATCCATTTTGGTAATAGAGACAATCAGGGCTTCTGATGCTTTTACTACTTTATAATTTTCTTCCAGCAACTCAGAGGAGCTCTGCCCGACCCGACTGAGATAAAAAGATAGTGTACTTAGAACAATCAGGCACAGAAAAAAAACCAGCAATAGCGCCGAAGTAATCTGATATTTGATACTCATAGTAGGTAGAAGTTCGTACTGTAGATAGTTGTTGCATCGTAAAATCTCTTAATAAATTACAAAGAGAGTGCTAAATTTTAGGGAAATGGTAATAACCCTTATAAATAAAGTGCAAACTGTTGAATATTGAGTGCTGGCGCGGAAAGTAATTTGGAAAAATGACCGAATACAGACTTAAGTAAAATTGGCGGTTTATCAATTTGAGAAGTAATGGCCTGAGTTTTACCGTTTTAGTAGATTAAAGATTTGTCAGTACCACAATTTTTTCCAAATTATAGAACTAATCCAACCTAACTATTCGTGCTATGCTATACTACAGCTCTTTACTGCTGCTGCTTGTTTTTACGTTCTCTCCTTTTGCTTATGCCCAAAGTCCGGACACAACAAATAATCCTAACTCTTTGCTTTTGAAAGATTACAGGCCTGAATCTATCTATAAGGGGGCTCAAACAGAGGTAAATAAAGCTAAGTTCCCCGTAATTGACATGCATACCCACCCATATGTAAAGTCAGAAGTAGAACTTGATGCCTGGGTAAAGACAATGGATGAATTGAATATTGACAAATCAGTTATTCTAACTTATCAGAGTGGAGAGGCATTTGATTCATTATATCGTTTTTTTCAGAAGTATCCGGATCGTTTTATACTTTTTTGTGGCTTTGACTATACAGATTATGATAAGCCTGGTTTTTCTGAAAAAGCCGTGAAAGAGCTGGAACGGTGCTATAAATCCGGGGCCAGAGGAGTAGGTGAGTTAGGAGATAAGGGTAAAGGTTTATTTTACTCCAGACCTACGCGTGCTTATGGTATGCATATAGATGATGCCCGTATGGCTCCCTTGCTAAAAAAATGTGCCGAACTTAATATGCCCGTAAGTGTGCATGTGGCAGATCCAATATGGATGTACCAGCCTATGAATGCCAAAAACGATGGGCTGATGAATGCTTACAGATGGCGCATTAAAGATCAGGAAAATGCGGTAAGCCATACAGGAATGCTCAATATTCTAGAAAATGCCGTAAAAGCCCACCCTTCTACTACTTTTATCGCCTGTCACTTTGCCAATACCTCATATGATTTGTCGTTGCTGGGAGACCTGTTTGATAAGTACCCTAACTTATATGCTGATATTTCGGCTCGCTTTGCAGAAACTGCGGCTATTCCGCGCACTGCGGCTCGTTTTTATACTAAATATGCTAACCGCTTAGTATACGGCTCAGATATGGGAACAGATAAGAAGATGTATAAAACTACCTTTAGAATATTAGAAAGTGAAGATGAGCATTTTTATGATCATAGTATATCCAGTTACCATTGGGCGATGCACGGCTTCGGACTGAGTGAAGAGGTACTTAAACAGGTATATCAGGCCAATGCTCAGATGCTTCTGAAGAAGTAGATCATACTTTTCTAACAAAAAAAGGGTGCAGCCTAAAGCTGACCCCTTGTTATTATTTCTTCAATTTCATTTTCAGGTATATGTATAATTTGCTCGTTTAAAGCTTAGTCATTGACATATCTTAGCAACAAAACAGTACTTGAGATTGCTCCAAACAGCACACTAAGAATAGTGAATGTGTCTACATTGCTTCTGGTGTTTTTAGCCTTCATTGGCTGAACATAAATTACATCATTGGGTTGTAGGAAGTAAAACTTGGAAGACAAGACTTTTGGGTCTTTCAAATCTACCAACACTACTTCTGAGCCAGCGTCGGTTTGACGGATCAGTGTAATATTTTCACGATTACCATATTGGGTAAGGTCGCCTGCCAGTCCCAGACCTTCCAGTATATTCGCCTGGTCATTATATATATAATAGTAGCCGGGCTCGTTAACCTCTCCAAGTACTGTAATCTTAAAGCTGGTTAGCTTAACAATTACTGTAGCAGTATTCAGGTACTCGCTGATATATTTAGAAATTACGCTCTGAGCCTCACCAACTGTGAGTCCACTCACTTTTATCGGACCTACTTCAGGCAAAATAATATTGCCTTCTTCATTGATGGAGTAACCATTAATATAAAAGCTGGCAGGGTTTAAGTTTAAGTTGCCATTTTCCGGATGAATGTTAAAATAAGAGGCGGATTCCTGATCCAGCGTTAAAATTCTAACAGACAATACATCACGAGGTTGCAGGCGATAGTTTTGCCTGGGGTTTAATATCTCTGTAGATACCTCAGTATTGAAGTTCGGGTCAGGAAAGTAAACTACCTTTTTATTTGGAATACAGGATGCTACTACCAATAGCAATAAAAAAATAGTAGGTAAGGATGTTAATTTCACCTGAAACAAATTTAAATGATGTAAGAAAAATCTAATAAAATTATTATTTCAACTACAAATTAAGGTAGGTATTTTACAATAAAAAAATCTATCCCAAAAAATATTGATTCAATTAATAAGGAATTTCTATTCTTTTCAAATTTTTTAAAATAGCGATACTAAAAAAGACAGTTCCGAGATGTAATTAATGTACCGTTTGTACAGTTCAATGTATATTAATAAAAAACTCTATCCATCATTAAGGTGAATAGAGTTTAAGGAGTATACTGTTAAACCCAGCTTGGTAGCTGTATGCTAACTCTTTTTTCTGAGCCAGTGGATGAGTCCGGCACTGAGGGCAGCAGTAACTACTGCTAAAACTGCTGTAGTATTTTTGTGGGTTGTAGTGGCTTCAAGCTCCAGGCTATGGTCTACCGCCTGATGATCAAAAGTGCCATGCGATCCGCGATCTTCAGGAATAGGGTTCCAAAGGTTATGCGCGCGCCCTGGCTCTTCAGCGTTTTCTGTTTGCTGCCCCGAATAGCCTGTTTTTGCCAGCAGGTGATCCAGTAATCCCGGAAAAAGCTTGTTGCCAATGATGGTTTGCGCTGTTGCTGAGCCTACATAGACTGTGCGACGCTTGTGATGAGAAGCATAATAAATGGCTCTTGCGGCAACCTCTGGCTGATAAATTTTTCCCATAGGCTTGCCTTTTTTGGGCAAGCGAGATTTTACCCATCCAAACTGAGTGGTATTCATGGCTGGCAAATGCACCATACTCAGGTTGATATTGCTATGGTCATGTATAAGCTCAGTTCTAAAAGAGTCGAAAAAACCTTGTATTGCATGTTTGGAGGCACAGTAGGCAGACTGTAAAGGAATGCCGCGGTAAGAAAGCGCAGAGCCTACCAGTATTATTGAACCACTGTTTCTCTTTTGCATTCGCTTATAGGCAGCCATCGTTCCGTATACCTGCCCCAAGTAGGTTACATCAGTCACACGTTTGTACTCCTCTGCCTTCATTTCTTTTACTGGGGAAAAAACAGAGTTCATAGCATTGTTTATCCAAATACTGATGGGGCCCAGTTCCTCCTCTATTTTTTGTGCAGCAGCATCTACCTGTTCAAAATCTGCCAGATCTGCCTGAATAGCAAGACCTTTGCCTCCGAGTGCATCTACATCTTTACGAGCTCCTTCCAGCCCTTCTTTTCCTCTGGCAATGAGGCCAACTTTATATCCTTTGCGGGCGTACTCTCTGGCTGTAGCTCTACCTACGCCTCCAGAGGCCCCGGTAATTACAACTACATTGCTTAGGTGTATAATTGACATACGATTAGTTTATATGAAGTATAAAATATTCTTGTACGTGATTTTAAAAAATGTTCTGAGCAGAAGATAGCCCTTAAAATTCTATGCTATGTATAACTTGCCTTCAGGAAGGGATTGTTTTACATATTAACGAAAAGAGCAAAAAAAACCTCATGCTGTTTAAACATGAGGTCTCCAATAAATTCTTTTATAACTACTTCTGCAAACTAACACGAGGAAGTACCGAGCGTATATCTATATAATCCAGATAAGGGCTTAGTTTTTTGCTTTTCTGAAAAGTATGCACATAAAATGTTGGTTTCCAGGGCAGCAGTGTAAGTCTCCATACTTCAATATAGAAGTCCTGAATGGCAAACAATTCTACTCTAAAGCCTAGCGCCTGTCGGCTGGCCAGGTAGATTCCGTAAAGATCTACGATTCCAATCTTCTTATTTAACTTAAGTTTTTTAAAAGCTTTAAACGATGACATGTGCTCAAGGAGTTTCGGTTAAAAAATAGCAACTGCCGGATATTAGAATTGGATAATCCATACACACAGCCCACGAAGAAGCCCCTAATTGTTGTTATTCTTTTATTCCGGTGTATGCATATTATAAAAGCACAAAAGGCATAAAAAGTTATGAAGGGAGAGAAAATATAAGATAAATTAGTTATAAATACTCAATAATAATCTTGCTACTTCTTTAATATGCACTGCAGAAGTAAAAGAGGTATTTCAAGAAAATATTCTATATAAATATTTATATATTTAATTTACTTATTTACATTAAATTCATTACATTTGTTATAGATATTTACTTTTAAACATAAATGCTATGGCCTGGATCGGATTTGTAATTTTAGTAATTACTTGGTGTTTGGAGTTAACACCCACCAAATAATAATTTTAAGAATATATATATTTATAACTAAGGGGCACTAGCCCCTTTTTTTATGTGCTTATTTTATTTTTAATTTTTACGATAGCAGCCTCTCAGCAATGTTACCAAAGGTTGTATTTTGAGAAAATTTCGGATAATATATAAAAGTCAGAGCAACGCCTGCTATTCTAAATAATTAGCATAACTCCATGAGGCTGGATGTAGGATTGCAGTATCTGCTTTTCTTATGCAATACTAACTAATACACAAGCACTTATGAAAAAGACAATCTACTTCTTTACAATCACTTTTATACTTTCTGGTTTTTCTCTGTATGCTCAGCAAAATACCCTAACAAATGAGTAGCTCATCAAATAATATCAGGGATCAAGAATGGCTGATATATCCGGCAGCTTGGATATGTTGGGCCTGATGGATGTAGGTTTGATGGATCCTAAAATCTTCCCTCTCTGGAAAGACATTGAAAACTTTGAACATCAGATGGTAGGTATTGCATTTACGGTACGCTATGTGCCTACCCCTCGTCTTCCTTCACTGGGAGAAGTAAGCCAGGACGAATATAAAAACTATCGCGATCAGTGGTACACTAATATTTCCGGAGAACCATTTACGATATCCGCTCGGGAGATGTTATAGTGATTGATAATGTTGATGACGGCGATACTGCTACTACTGGTTCCAATAATAGTATGATCTGGAAAAATAAAGGTGCCGTAGGTATAGTATCGGCAGGTGGGGTGGGTGATACAGATGAAATAATAAAACAAAAGAGACCCGTATACATGGATTACTTGAAAAAAGGCAGAAGAATACGCCCGGGACGGAGTGAACTGGAATCTTTTAATGAGCCTGTTGTCATTGGCGGTGTGTATATTCGTACGGGAGATGTTATAGTGGCTGATGGAGATGGTGTGATTGTAGTGCTAAGAGAAAAAGCTTTGGAAGTTGCAGGCACGGCACGCGAAGAAAAAAATATAGATATGGAGGCACTTAAAAAACTGTATCAGGAGTTGGGCATCCCGCTAGACTTTACGGTAGAACAACAATAAGCTTACTCATTACATTAAAACCTAATTACTATATACCTTAACATGATAAAAAAACTAATTACCGCGACCGTATGCCTAATATTAATTTTTGCTTTACACACACAAGCGCAGGTAGATACACTTTTGCTCTGGCCTAATGGTGCTCCTGCTGCTTTGGGGGAAGCTGAGCAGGATCAGCCGATGCTGATTCGTTATCCTGCGCCTGAGCATCTTGCCAATGGCGCAGCAGTAGTAGTTTGCCCTGGCGGAGGGTATAATATGTTGGCTATGGACCATGAGGGACATCAGGTTGCACGCTGGCTCAATAGCTTTGGTGTATCTGCTTATATACTAAGCTATCGTTTGGGGCGTAATGGTTACCGGCACCCGGTGCCCATGAATGACGGCAAAAGAGCTATCCGTACTGTAAGGGCCAATGCTGCTGCCTGGGGAGTAGATCCTGAGCGTATAGGTATTTTGGGATTTTCTGCCGGGGGACATATGGCTTCTACCTTAGGCACTCACTTTGACGGAGGAATCAACACATCCAACGATAAAATAGAGAGAGTAAGCAGTCGCCCTGATTTTATGGTGCTACTATATCCGGTTATTTCTTTTACAGAAGACTATCAGCATAGTGGTTCAAGAATTTCGCTCTTAGGAGAAAATGCTAATGAAGAAACCGTTCGCTTAATGTCTAATGAGCTACAGGTAAAAGATGATACACCTCCTACCTTTCTGGTACATACCACAGAAGACAAGTCCGTACCCCCAGAAAACAGTATCTTTTTCTATCTGGAGCTTAAGAAAAGAAATATACCGGCAGAAATGCACATCTTTGAAAAAGGCCGCCATGGATTAGGTCTGGGGCAAACGGGCTCTGCGTTTGCTCACTGGCCCCAACTGTGCGAAGACTGGCTTTTAGACAGAGGCTTGCTCAACGACTAAAGCTGGGGCTGGCTGAGGTCATGGAGGGGAATGGCTAAATCATGCCGAATCTTCTCTATGCTTTTTATCAAAGAGGCCTTCTTCTTTTTGCTTAGCAGATGAATTTTTACGTCTTCATCCAGAATGAGGTAAGCGTCATATTCAATATGACGTACGGTAGAGCTTTGGTTGCTTAGAGAGTACATTCTCTGGGCAACTTTGCTGCTTCTAATCTGTAACTCTTGGAGTGAGCTAAAAGCCAGTGTCTTTCCGTTTTTGATACCCATAATTTCTACAAACTCTCTATAAGTTTTTTGTTTTAGGTCTAGCTTAAGGCCATACCTGCCGCTAAAAATAGCTATAGCTAACAGTATGAGAATAATTGCTGGCATGTACCGTGACTGGCTTAGCAGTACCAGACTGGCGAATACCATCATAAAGCCTAGAAACTTGACATAGATTGGAAAATACGCTTCGGTATAGTAGGTATATTTCTGCTTTTTCATAGCATAAGTTTGTTACGCCCGGTACGACATGCGCTTTCTAATTTGAGCTGCGGCATTTGTTCCTGCCCACTTTTCGCAAAGGTACAATCCTACATCTAAAGAGGAGGCTACTCCACCTGCAGTAACCACACCCTGATCTTCTACAATTCTTCCTTCTACTACTTGTTTGCAGTAGGGCTTTAGGGTATCATACTCCTGTTCGTTAGTAGTAGCTTTTTTGTTGATCAGAAATCCGGCAGCACCCAGTATAAGACTGCCCGTACATACCGAAATTTTTTGTTTGACGGGCTCGGCAGTACGTACCCAGTCCAGAAAAGCTTTGTTGTAGCGAAGTTTACGAGTGCCAAATCCACCGGGTACAATTAGTGCATCGTAGCCAGCTAATGACTGTCTTATCTTGGTAGGTACAATCTGCAATCCAAAATTATCCGCTACGCTGTCTGTAAAGGCACACAAATCCCACTGCAGATTGGAAATATATTTTAAAGATTTTAATCTGGAAACAGGGTCGTACACGCCAAAAAAATCCAACCAGGTAATGCCATCAAAAAGAATATAAGCGACTCTCATCAAATCATATGGGGTGATACAGAATTTCTTTTGCTAGAGTGGGCAATTTCTGAAAGCTTTTGATAATTTCTAATTTTATTCCTAAAAATCAATCAGTATGTGGCAGGCAGATAAGCAGATATTGAGCAAAAATATACATCAGTATATTTTAAAAAACGGAGAAGCTACGCTAAAGCTTAAAGACTTTATTCGTCTGTTGCAGGAGAGTCAAATATTTAGAGCGTACTTTAACCAGCTACTGGCCGATAGTCCTTTTGATGCCTTTTTCTGGGAATGTCGCCCTTTTAGTTTAAAGAGTTTATCCGCACCCTTTGAGTTTGTGCTTATCAGAAATAGAAAGTTGTCGTTAACAGAAGCCTCGCCAGATGCATTTTCCAGGTATTTTAGTGAGGCTAAAAGGGTAGTTGGTTTTAGTAATCTGAGTGGAGATGCCTACCTTCTGGTGCCTAAGCCAGAGGGTAGCTTAAACCAATATACACACCTGGCTACTTTTGTTAGAAAAGGTGCTCCTGAGCAGCAACAGGCTTTGTGGGAAGCATTAGGCATATGGCTAAACCAGCATGTTTCTCAAGCTCCTGTATGGTTAAGCACCTCCGGGTTGGGTGTACATTGGCTACACATTCGTCTGGATAGCTACGCCAAATATTATCAGTATGAACCTTATCGCAAGTTTAGACTAGCTAATTAGCCGTTTTACTTCTTTTGCTGCGGTAGGGCACTTCTTCATCTAAAAGCAAGGCCTCTTGTATAATCTCCTGTATCTTCTCCTCTGCTAAATCTTGCCTGCTTTTAATTACGATACCTCTAATTTGCTTACGCCCTCTGTCTTCTAATAGTCCTTGCAAGTTAGATAACTCATTTCCTCGGGTAAAAGCTAGCTCTACCCCTTCTGGCTTTAAAGGGTTAAGGTAGCAAATCCAGCTCTTTCGGTAGTAAAAAGGTATTTTGTAGTTAATTTTACTACTTACACCGGGATTATCCATAAGCTTATGATGCAGATACTGCATAATTCGTTTCTGTTCGCCCGAACTTTCCTCTATAAAAGATTCAACAGCATCCATATTTTAGATATTTGTTACTAAAACCTACGAAAATGAGTGCTTCAGGTCTGTAGTTTACCACTGCTCAATTATAAATTCTTCGTGAATTAACATCAGGCTTCTTGGTACAAAAAGCACAGTCTGGCACTGCCAGAATATACACTGATACTGAATTTAGTAACTCGAGCTGGTTTCTGAAAATAAAACTTTGCTTCAAAAGGTAGCAACCTTGTGTTTGGTAGAAATGGAACTTCTATTCTGGTGCTTATCTGTGGAATTGATTCTTTAGACTCAAAACTAAAAAGGAGGGAAAAAAGCAATACCGAAAACCGATAAAGCTTTTCTTTTTTCAACATAAATCATGTTTATTATAACAAAAAGCAGTACAAAAAGAAACTTTATTTAAATAAACCAAATAAAGTTCTGTAATATTTGTGAGTTCTGTGAGCTGTTTCTTAAGCATTTTGTTATGTTTACACTATTGCTTGAGTAGTATGTTCAGTTTTTTAGGAGGTATATTTTGTGTAAATTATATGTGTCATCAAGCTGCTTCTGTCCATGAAAGAGTTTCGTCACCGTGCCTGGAAAAACAAGATAGGACGCCACAAAGTATTCCCTTTTGAGTATCTACTGCCCGAAAACCTGGGAGATATCCAAAGTGCCATTATGGAAGCAGAGCGTAAAGGCATCAGAATACGGGCAGTGGGAGCCGGGCATTCTTATTCAGATGTAGCCATGCCCGATGGTATGCTTTTGGATATGCGGCACTTAAACAAGCTCAAAATTTGTAATAAGAGTAAGCCGGAAGTAGCAGGTAATGCATTAGTAGAAGTAGAGGCAGGTATAAGTATACATAAATTAAACCGAGCCCTGGACGAAAAAGGTCTGGCCCTGATTAACATGGGAGCTATAGATAACCAGACAATTAGTGGAGCTATAGCAACTGGAACACATGGGGGTGGCCGTCATTTAAAAGCCCTGTCTGGTATGGTGCGTTCCATATTACTGGTAGCTGCAGAAGGCAAATTGTACCGAATAGAACCAGAAAATGGCATTACTAAAGCAGAGGAGTGTAGTAAAAATGTTCAGTTAATTCAGGATGATGAAGTGTTCAATAGTGTACTTCTTAGTATGGGGTACAGCGGAATAGTACATTCCTATATTATAGAAGTTAGACCAGCATACTGGCTGTACGAAAACCGCACAGCCATCAGCTGGGATCAGCTAAAACATCAGTTGCTGGACGGATCAATATTTAACGATTATGCTATCAAAGTTAATGGAAAGTACGTAAAAAAGCCGCTTAGGAGTCTTTTCGTAGTCATTAATCCATATGCAGTTAAAGGGGTACATACTTGTATGCTGGCCCGTACCTTTGAGGTAGACAAGCCAAATCACAGGAGCCTGCGCGACCGTAGTCGCAATCTATTAAGTCAAATTTTGGGTAGTATTCCTTTAACTTATTATCTCTCCTTATTTATCGTTAATTACTTGCCCTTTTTGGTACCAGCTTCTCTAGATCAGTCAATAAGAGCGGTAGAAGACCAGACATATATTGATAAATCGTATAAGGTGTTGTTCCAGGGACTGGAATTTATTGCCAGTCAGGGGCATGGGGCGGAGTTTGCTTACGACATGCACCAGCCAGAAAAGTTTGTGGAGGTAATAGAGGCAATTTTTACTACTGTTAATAAGCTTAAAGAAAAGCTAGGCGTTTACCCCAGTTCAGCTCCCACGCTTCGTTTTGTAAAAGCTTCGGAGGCATATTTGGCTCCTGAGTATCAGATGGACGTTTGCTATGTAGGCAACCCTGCCTTGGTAAAGCAGAAGAAAGCGAAGCTCATCCTTAATGCGTATCAGGATCTTAACCTGAAAATGGGAGGCAAACCACACTGGGGCAAAATTACAAACCGCCTTGATGGTCAGGCTGAGCTTATTGAAAAGTGGTACCCCAGGTTGAAGCAATGGAAAAGTGTAATCTCTCGCTTTAATCCAAATGGAACTTTTTACAATGCTTTTGCCGAAAAGAGAGGACTTACTGCCGAACCTGGCGAAGCGATACAAGTCAGCAGGTATGCAAGTAGTAAGGTGTAAATAAACTCACCTTTATTTTTTCGCTACGAAGCAGGCTAACTGCTTTGCCTCAGGTAATATTTAGTGTAGTAGTTTAGCTGTAGAGACAAAAGTAGAAGACATTTTATTAATTTCTTTTATTGTATAGGTACCTATAGCTAAGTAAAAAAATGGACTTTACTGGTCTAAATAACTACGATTAATTTTAAAAATTGATTAAACTTAGCGGTAAATTATCTCTCTATTTGCAATGAGAAGATAAAAATACTGTATGAAATGGAAAAATGTCAAAAAACGCATAGGTATAGCTAAAAATTGAGAAGAATTGTATCTGATAATAATGGTATCATTGTAAACAGCAAACATAAATGTATTAACATAAGCACTACAACAACAACCTAACTACTCTATATTTCTGTTTAAACAATTAAGGTGACTCATAGCAGTCACTTTTTTTTTGCCAGCTCCCTTGCAACGATTTAGGTACAAGAAGACTAATTAATTCTATTGCTTCATTCCACAATCATAAGTCATCATAATCTCCTTCTGTCGGAATATATTGCTACGTACTTATGCTCATTCTTAGCTTGACCTTATTTTTTTGGTATAAAGGATACACTATTCATGTTTTCTCAATTCTTTGTAGGTCAGTTTTTTACATAAATGAAATATTATAAGTAGCTATATCATAGGCTAAAATTAGCTACATGACTGACTAGTGTTAGGTATTGTCCCTTATAAATGACTATTGTAATTTTGAATCGTTCTAAATAGATGCTTGCCTCAGCCAAGAAGGTAATAGAGCTATAAAGCTTAGAGGCGATTGCATAAAATTTACCATGCGAACCATCAAAATGCAGCACAAACCATATCCAAAAAACGTAGGTAAACCAGTTTTATCATTAAGCACCCCTATATTCATCTTTAGCCTGCTTAATCTATGTTTAATATACGTGCAAGATGTACAGGCTCAAGTAAACTCTTTAGGAAGGCTACATGGACGTATCTTGAATGAAGAAAAAGAGGAGGTACTGGGAGCGACTATACTACTGAGAGGAACAAGTTTAGGGGCAGCTACTGATGCTAATGGCTATTATGAAGTCAATAACATACCAGAGGGAAACTATATAGTTATTGTATCTTCCTTAGGGTACGTTACCTCTAACCAGGAGATTAGTCTAGAAAAAGGACAGAGTTTGAAGTTGGACCTTATACTAGAATCCTCTATGGAGCAGCTAGATAACGTAACTATCTTTGGCAAAAGTACTGCTCAGGAAGTAGAAGAGCAGCCGTTTGAGGTAGAAGCCGTTGATGCCAGGCAACTGCACAATACCACACTAGATCTCGGTCATACTCTGGATAGAGTCTCCGGAGTTAGGGTAAGAGAAAGTGGTGGAGTAGGTTCACGTATGAATTTTTCTCTCAATGGCTTTAGTGGTAACCAGGTAAAGTTTTTTATAGATGGGGTTCCTATGGAAAACTTCGGCTCGTCTTTTCAGCTAAACAACATACCTGTTAACCTGGCAGAGCGCATAGAAATTTACAAAGGAGTCGTACCTATCTGGCTGGGGTCCGATGCCCTGGGAGGAGCCATAAATATAGTAACCAATGGAGGTCAACGTAATTACCTTGATGTCTCCTATGCTTATGGCTCTTTTAATACTCACCGTTCGGTAGTAAATACCGTTTATACCTCGGAGTCTGGTTTTACGGTACGCCTGAATGCCTTCCAGAATTATTCGGACAACAATTACTGGGTAGATGTGGATGTCGCAGATATCAACACGGGTAAATATTATCCTCAGCAAAGAGTGAGAAGATTCCATGATACCTACCACAACGAAACATTGATCGCCAAAGCCGGTGTAGTAAACAAGAGCTATGCTGACGAGCTACTTGTGGGAATTACAATAGGGAAAAATTATAATGAAATACAGACCGGAGCGCGTTTGGTAAGCGTGTATGGCGACTGGCATAGACAAGGCAATATTGTGATGCCTGGCCTTAGATACCGGAAGCAAAACTTTTTTATCAAAGGTCTGGACCTGACAGTTAACGCTAATTACAACTTTGGTCAGGAACAAAACATAGATACTGTAAATCGCCGTTACAATTGGTTTGGCGACTACAAAGAGTATAATGGTGAGGGTAGCGAGCGCTCCCGTTCAATGTATAAATACAGTAACAATAATGGAATTGCTACTGCCAACCTACGTTACCAGCCGAATGAGTCGCACGCTATCTCACTAAATCATGTATACAATACCTTTAACCGCCAGGGAAGCGATGAGCTATATCCAGAAAATGATAGCTACGACCAGCCAAGAATAAGTAGGAAGAATGTGACGGGCTTAGGTTATACCTATACATATAGCGAGAGAGGTAATGCTTCTGTTTTTCTGAAACACTACGAACAAGCTAATCGCTTCTCCAATTTTTCTGATGCTGAAGACCAGTACATCATACAGGAGAATAATTTTAGTAGTATGGGTTATGGCATTGCAGCTACCTACTTTTTAACAGAAAGCTTACAGTTAAAGGGCTCTTATGAGAAAAGTTATCGCCTGCCCGAGATAGAAGAACTGTATGGTGATGTGGTCAACCTGAGAGGAAATATAGATCTGGATCCTGAAACTAGCCATAACTATAATCTGGGCTTGGGTTATAAGCCTAATCTTAGCAAAACACATCGTATTTCGGCTAATGCTAACCTGCTCTACCGAGACGCGCAGGACTTTATCCGCCCTCGCCTGGATAACAATCAGGTAATGCAGATCATGGATAACTTAGTAAATGTGACAAATGTGGGAGTAGATGGAGAAATCCGGTATGCTTATAAAGATCTACTCTCTGCAGGAGCGAACATAACTTATCAGAACCTGAGAAACAACACACGTTACGAAGCTGGGCAAGTGGTAGAAAGTTTAGTATACCGTGACCGTATCCCCAACAAACCTTACCTCTTTGGCAATGCAGATGTGTCTGTATACTTCAAAGATCTGGGAGGAGAAGGAAAGCAGCTGACCGTAGGCTACAACCTACTGTATGTGCACGATTTTTACCTCTACTGGCCTAGTTTGGGTAGCGATAAGCTTGGAGTGCCGGAGCAACTATCGCATGACCTAAGTCTGACCTATGCCCTATCTGAAGGTAAATACAACATTACGATAGAAGGCAGAAACCTGGCAGATGCTAAGCTGTACGATAACTTTAGCCTGCAAAAGCCTGGCAGAAGCATAGTAGCTAAACTTAGATATTTCGTCAGTAAATAGTTTTAATATTTTCTAATTCAATTTATAATGAGCAAACACAACTATCTATTAACAATTCTTTTCGCATTATTTTCAACTTTTTTGCTTTCTTCTTGTGATGATGATGAGAACCCCGCGCCAGATGGCGGTGGAGATGCTAATGAAGGAGGCACCAAGTATATCATTACTTCATCGCCTATAGCTTCTGATGGTGTAGCGGATTACCTGCTAACTACTGATGATCTAAGTACCGGAAGCGTAAGTACTGTAGGAAACGGTATTGAGCAGGATGGAACTTACCGTTATTATGTAAGCAACAATAACAAATTCTTCAGCCTTCTGTATGGTCAGGGCAACCCTGGAGCTGTAACCACTTACGAACTCAATGAAGAAGGTGAGCTTATCAAAGTCTCTGACTTCCAGTCTGAAACCGTGCAGGCTTTCGCGGCTGTGGAAGACGACATTTTAATGATGAAAATTCCTCGTAGTGGTGATGCCAATGCCTCATGGTACAGAGTAAATGCAGAGCAGGTACAAATTGTAGGTGAAGGGCAGGTAAACATTGAAGTATTGGCGGGGAACGGCGAGCGTGCGCACTTTACCTGGTTAACTCAGGTAGGTGATAAAGTATATGCTCCATATATGAGCATTAAAGGCTGCTGCGGCGACACCTTTGGCACAAATCACCCGGATAGTGCATGGGTAGCGGTATTTTCTTACCCCAGTATGGAGTTTGAAAGAGTTATTACTGATGACAGAATCAGCTTTATTGGTAAGTACTTTAACAATGGCCTGATTGAAGACGAAAAAGGCGACGTATATGCTTACTCTGCTGCTGTGGCGGCCAGCGAGGGGGAGTTTACTTCTACTAAGCCTTCTGCAATTGTTAAACTTGTTAAAGGAGAGACTGAGTTTGATCAAAATTACTTCTTCAATGTAGAGCAGGCTTCAGGGGGGGCATATATTACTGCCCAAAACTACATTGGAAATGGTAAATTCTTACTTATGATGGCTGACGAAAAAGCCGCTTATAGCGTAGGAAGCCGTTTAGCTATCGCTGACGTTTACACGCAGGATTTTACCTGGGTACAGGGAGCACCCGAAGCCACAAAAGTGGTTAACGTAACTACCAATAACCTGGTAGATGAAGATGGGGAAACTATTCATATAGGTATCACTACCGAAGAAGGCAGCTACATCTATCAGGTAAATGCCAACACTGCCACTGCCACACAGGGTATAGAGGTAGAAGGTGGTAGAATTACCGCAATAAGCAAGTTAACCTATTAGTCTTCTGATTTTTTCAACTTTATAAGGGCCGGTTTATTGTGTTCGGGCCCTTTATGCTCTTACTCATAAATAAAGCATAATGCTAAACTCTGCCAAGAAAAAATACTCCCGATCCTTGTTCTATCGTGTATCTGCATGGTTACACCTCTGGTTGGGCCTTGTCTCTGGTATTGTAGTTGTAATAGTAAGCCTTACTGCGGCAGCCTTGGTGTTTGAAGAAGAGCTACGTCTTTGGCTTCAGCCTTACCAGACGGTAAGCCCTTCTGCTGAAGGTAACTTACTGCCACCTTCGGTACTTAGCGAGGCGGTCAAAAGTAAGTACCAATTTCCTTCAGTATATGGAGTGTTTTATCGTGGTAAAGAGAAAAGTGCCATTGTTCCGTACTATGCAGACCGAAGTGACTATCAGGTAGTGTATGTTAATCCTTATTCGGGCCAGGTGCTCAAAAATCAGCATCTGAATAGCGACTTTTTTCGCTTTATGATTATAGGACATTATCAATTGTGGTTACCACGCTATATTGGAAAGCCTGTAGTAGCTTATGGAACTCTAATCTTCGTAATTACGCTCATAAGTGGCTTAATACTGTGGTGGCCCAAAAAATGGACTTCGGCAACGCGCAAAAGGAGCTTTCTCCTCAACCTGAAAGCCAGCTTTAAACGCCTGAACTATGACCTGCATAATGTGCTTGGCTTTTACGTGCTACTAGTAGCTCTGGTATTAGGGCTTACCGGTATGGTATATGGTATGCAGTGGTTTGCAGAGTCTGTGTACTGGTTAGGCTCCGGAGGTGAAAGCCTGAAGCGAGAGAGGTATCATTCTGATACTACCTTGGTTATTCAACATCCACAAGCCGACGAAGACATACTCTTTAGTCAGTTGCAATCAGAGGTAGATTTCAGTACTTACGATGTTAAAATGTATTACCCTCGTGGCAAGCGCGGTGTATGGGGAGTAGAAGTAAACCCAAAACCTGGCACTACTTACTTAGCACATACAAATTACTACGAGCAGCACTCGCTCAAAAAACTTGCAGAAAAAGCGGCTTTCCCTCATGGCAATGGTGGAGATATGCTGATGAAGCTTAACTACGATCTGCACGTAGGCTCTATAGGTGGTATCTGGACTAAAATTATAGCATTTATCGCGTGTCTGATTTCTGCCAGCCTACCCATAACCGGTTTTATTATCTGGTGGGGTAAGAAAAAGAAAAAGCCGAAGCAGTACAAAGATAAAAAGCCAAAGTTTAGCGGTATGCAAAAAGGTGTGAGCAGGAGAATATCAATACCAGTAAAAGAAAAGGTGTAAACTGTATGTTCTGGAAATTATAGCTTGATAGGGCTTATTAAAAAAAGCAGATCATTCTCTTATTGTTTACAAGCAAAACTTACTCTATACGATAGCTGGCCCAACGCCAGCTGTATTTTTTATAAACTTCATACAAGTTTAATGTAGCTCACATTTCGATAATACAAGCCTAACCTTGGCTTAACCTGCCCTTCTACTCCATCACCTACCTTTGCGCGCAAATATTGGAGCTACCTAAATTTTTGTTTTGCCCAATTTTTAAAGTTAAAACTATGAGAAAACCATTACTGTCTTTGTATAGGTGCAGTGTATGGGTACTAGTCCTGCTTTTAGGTTTAGGCCATACATTGTATGCTCAGAACCGTGCCCTTAGCGGTACCGTTACTGACGAGGAGAATGCGCCCATCCCTGGCGTAAATGTGGTAGTTAAAGGATCTTCTACAGGTACAGTAACAGATGTGGAAGGAAACTATCGCCTGAACGTTAGCCCACAGGCAGAAGTACTGATCTTCTCTTTTGTTGGCTATGCCACGCAGGAAGTCAGTATTAACAATCAGGCTCAGATTAACGTGAGCTTACTTACCGATGCTCAACAACTTAGCGAACTGGTAGTAACAGGATACACAACACAGGACAAGAAAGATCTAACCGGGGCAGTATCTGTAGTAGAAATAGAAGATGTACAGAGTTTCCCTGTGGCGGGTGCAGACGAAATGCTGGAAGGTCGCGTAGCAGGCGTAAATGTAATTAGTAGCAATACCCCCGGTGGTAGTACCGCCGTGCGCGTCAGAGGCTTTAGTACTATCCGTAATAACGATCCGCTGTATGTCATTGATGGTGTGCCTACTACCACGGGTATCAACCTGATCAACCCAAATGATATAGAGTCTATGCAGGTGCTTAAAGACGCATCTTCTGCTTCCATCTATGGTTCTCGTGCTGCCAATGGTGTAGTTATCGTAACTACTAAAAAAGGAAAATCAGAGACTCCTTCAGTAAGGCTCAGGTCTTATGTAGGGGTGCAGGAGGCTGTAAATCTGCCCGATATGCTAGGCGCTCAGGAATATGCGGATATGCTGTGGCAGGCTACCCGAAACGATGGTAAAGTACCTTCCAGCGACCTGTTTGGCGATGGTGCTAACCCGGTAATTCCGTCATATCTGGATGCAGACCAAACTATTCCTTCCGCTAATACAGACTGGATGGGCGAAATTTTTGAACCGGCCCTTATTCATTCACATTATCTGGATTTTTCTAAAGGAAATGAAAAGTCACATTCTCTGCTTTCATTAGGCTATTACGATCAGGAGGGAGTACTAAGTTATACTGACTTTAAAAGGGTGACTGCCCGAATTAACTCTGACTATAAGCTTTTAGATAGGCTTAGCGTTGGTGAAAACCTTTCGGTAGCCTATAGCTGGCAGACATCTACTACTACCAATTCTGTGCTGGGGAGTGTGGTGTATGATGCTATGCGCTTTCCTTCTATAGTACCAGTAAAGGATAACAATGGAGAGTATGGAGGTAATCCACTAAACGATGTGCAGAACCCTCTGGGAAAACTATACCGTAACCGCGATAATCAGCGCCTCAACCTTCGTATTTTTGGTAATGCTTTTGCCAACCTGGAAATTATAGATGGGCTGGACTTCCGAACCAATTTTGGACTGAGCTTTACCAATTTCAACTTTAGAAGTTTTAGCCCTACGTATAACGAGATTCTATCTCAAAACCTGGCTAGCAGCTTATCTACTCAAAATAGCTTCGGCACCGATTGGGTATGGTCTAATACCTTAAACTACGCTAAAGATTTAGGAGTACACAGCCTGGATGTTTTGCTCGGAGTAGAATCTGTAAATGCTTATACCGAGGGCTTCTCTGCTTCCAGGGTGGGTTTCCCTTATAACGATCCTAACTTCCAGTACCTGGATGGTGGAGATGGAGCCGACCAACGCAATAGCGGTTATGCGAATGAGTGGTCGTTGTTTTCCTATTTTGGTAAGCTTAATTATGAGTATGATCAACGGTACCTGCTATCTTTCACTCTTCGAAGAGATGGCTCTTCTAAACTGGGAGAAAACAAATGGGGGGCTTTCCCGGCACTTTCTGCCGGTTGGCGTATTTCTGAAGAAAGCTTCTTTAACCTGCCTGCCATTAATGAGCTAAAACTTAGAGTAGGTTGGGGCCAAAACGGTAATCAGGATATTCCTGCTTACTCTACAATTTCCAGCTTTGCTACCAATCCCTATTACTCTAACTATCCGATGGATGGAGCACAGGCCAGCGTACAACAGGGATTTACTGAAACCCGAAATGCCAATCCAGACCTGAAGTGGGAGACTACCGCTCAGACAAATATTGGACTGGATATGACTTTACTAGAAAACCGCTTGAGCATAGGTGCTGACTATTTCTACAAAAAAACCAAAGATCTGTTAGTAGAGCGACCTTTGCCACCGGTAATAGGTGGTACTAACCAGACCCTCTGGGACAATGTTGGGGAGATGAAAAACTCAGGTTTTGAGTTTCTACTTGCTTACGCCGACGAAATTAATACTGACCTTTCGTTTCGGGTAGACCTTAACTTTGCGGCTATTCAAAACGAACTAACCAGCTTACCTTCTGATATAGATTTTCTGTCTATTCCAGGCTCTATACTGCACTCTACCAATTTTGACCAGGACGTATCACGCTCTGATGTAGGCCAGCCTATAGCTTCATTTTACGGGCACGATGCTATCGGTATCTTCCAGACACAGGAGCAGGTAAATAGTCATGCGGAGCAGCCCGGCGCACAGCCAGGCGATCTGATCTTTAGAGATATTAATGAAGACGGCGTAATTGATGATGAGGATCGTACGTTTGTAGGTTCTCCTCATCCGGATTTCTCTTACGGTATTACGCTGGGTGCAGACTACAAAGCCTTTGATATTTCGCTTTTCTTCTTTGGCTCTCAGGGCAATGAGGTGTATGACCTTACTCGCTACTATGGCGACTTCTTTAACCTCTCGGCATACAATAAGCATGCTCGTACTATGGATGCCTGGACACCCGACAATACTAGTGCCTCTGTGCCGCGCCTCTCTCTGGACGACAACAACCGCAATAGCCGTCCTTCTTCGTACTACGTGCAGGATGCCTCTTTCCTGAAGTTGAAAAACCTTCAGATAGGCTACACCCTGCCTAAATCTGTTGGCGAAAAGCTTGACCTGAGAGTGTATGTGCAGGCGCAAAACCTCTTTACTATTACGCCCTATGAGGGCCTGGACCCCGAAGTAGGCTTGCAGAACTACTCTTCTGACAACCGTAACCTGGATATAGGAGTGGACAGAGGTATCTATCCCTCATCACGAACTTTTCAGTTGGGGGTAAATCTGGGGTTCTAAATCAATAATAGTAGTAGTATCAAAATAGCAATATGATGATCAAGAAAATAACAAGCCTTTTATTGGCACTATCGCTTTTCGCCTGCTCTGAAGACAACTTCTTGCAGGAAGAGCCTATCGGTGAGCTGTCTCCTGAGCAGATTCTCGCTCCCGAAAATATTGAAGGAGTAATTACCTCCACCTATAGCGTGCTTAACGGACAAATAGATGAAGCATCTAATGCCTATAATTCTCCGGCTTCTAACTGGAGCTTTGGCGATGTGCTTTCAGACGATGCCTACAAAGGAGGGGGAGGTACCGGAGACCAGAACGGTATTCACCAGTTGGAAATCTACAACACAGACCCTAGCATACTGGATGTACAACGCAAATGGCTTGCTCTCTACGAAGGTGTAAAGCGCGCAAACCAGTCTATTCGCCTGCTTAACCGATCTCAGCAGTTTGACGAAACCCTAAAAGCACAGCGTATTGGCGAAATGCGTTTTTTAAGAGGGCACTTCTATTTTGAACTCAAGAAAATCTATAACAAAATTCCTTATATAGATGAAAGTGCCGAGCAAATAGAAGATTATTACGTGTCTAATACATCGCTTAGCTCTGAGCAACTCTGGCAAAAAATAGAAGAAGACTTTGCCACTGCTTTTGAGACTTTGCCTGAGTCGCAGGAAGAACCCGCTCGCCCTAGTAAGTGGGCAGCTAAAGCTTACCTTGCCAAAACATACCTCTATCAGGAGAAATGGCAGGAGGCAAGTAATGCTGCCGATGAGGTAATTAACAGTGGAGTCTACAGTCTGATGGATAATTTCAGAGATGTGTTTCTACCAGAAAATGATAACGGTAGCGAAATTATTTTTGCAGTACAGCACTCTATAAACGATGGGTCTCCAAGCAACTATAATGGCTCTATCGGCGACCGTTTGGCTGCCCCCGGTGGGCCTATGTACCCTCAGTATGGCTTCCATCGTCCATCGCAAAACCTGGTCAATGCCTTTAAAACTGACGAAAATGGGCTGCCCTTGTTAGACAATGTGGAGGTAAGGGAGGATGATAACCTGGATGTGCGTATAGATCATACACTGGCCAGACCGGGTATTCCTTATCTGGACTTAGGTATTAATTACGATGCGAGCTGGGCTCGTGATTTAGCTACCTACGGACCCTATGGTACCAAAAAGCGTATGGTATCGGCCAATTCTATCCATTATCTGCAAGTCTGGCCTTACGTAAATGCGTTAAACTATTATGTAATCCGCTATGCAGACCTGCTACTCTGGAAAGCAGAAGCTGCTATTGAACTGGGAGATTTGGAAAGCGGACGTAGCTATATCAATCAGGTACGTGCCCGTGCCATGAATAGCGAAACCGTAAAAAACCTGGAGGGTACTGCTGATGCAGCAAACTACCAGATGTCTACCTACGATAATCCTTTCACCAGCTACGAAGATGCTATTGAGGCGCTGAGAACCGAGCGCCGCCTGGAGTTTGCTCAGGAGGGGCACCGCTTCTTTGATCTGGTACGTTGGGGCATCGCTGCTCAGGTTATTAACAACTATCTGGAAGTAGAGAAAACCCGCCGTTCGCACCTTAGCGGAGCCAGCTTTACGCAAGGTAAGCACGAATACATGCCTATACCGCAGAGCCAGATAGATCTGGGTCGTGAGCTCATTGAGCAAAACGATGGCTACTAGAAAATTTGTATCTATAGATAAGGAAAAGCAGCTTCATAGTTTGAAGCTGTTTTTTTATGCGCGCCTCAACAAAGAATTTTGAGAGTAGGTATCGCAAAAAAGCAGAAATACTAAAGTATAGCTAATATTTAGTATATTTCAAGCTGTATGGAATGATGAAAGAAATAGCAGAGCGCAATACTATTCAACCTAAAACCTATAAACACATGATGACAAATTCTTTTAAAGCAACGCTTACCGTCTTAGTGCTACTGCTGGTGCTAAGCTTTACACCCCGGCAAAGTGCTGAGTGGGTAAGCCTATTTGATGGCAAAAGCCTGGATGGATGGAAGGCCAGCGAAAACCCTGAGACCTTTTCTGTAGTTGATGGTAAAATAAAAGTAGCTGGACCTCGTGCTCATCTTTTTTATGTAGGAACAGTAGAAAATCATAACTTTGACGACTTTGAGTTTAAAGCCCAGGTAATGACAGAGCCGGGTTCCAACTCGGGCATGTACATACATACTGAGTATCAGGAAGAAGGCTGGCCTAGCAAAGGTTACGAGATTCAGGTAAACAACTCCCATACTGACTGGCGTCGTACGGGTAGCCTCTATGCAGTAGATGATGTTAGAGATGTGTACGTAAAAGACAACGAATGGTATACTGAGCACATCATCGTAAAGGGTAAGCAGATTACCGTAAAAATTAATGGAAATACAGTAGTTAACTATACTGAACCAGATGATGCTGAGCGTCCTGATAGCATGTCGGGGCGAAGGCTGTCCAGCGGTACAGTAGCCTTACAGGGGCACGACCCTAAAAGTGTGGTTTACTACAAAGATATTATGGTGCGTCCGCTGTAAATTATTTGTAATACTAAATGCAGCCCCTTCTGTATTTTAGCAGTAGGGGCTTTTTACTGCATTAGTTTTAGGGAAGCGTCCTTCCATTATAAAGACTTACTTCGTATTCCTCTTTTTTCAGCCTAATCAGGTGGTTGGTATCACCGAGTACTTCATCTATCAGCCCAAACTCTTTAGCTTCCAGAGCATTAAGAAATCTGTCGCGCAGAAAGTAGTCCTCTATCTCTTTCCAACTGTGCCCACTCTGTTTACCCATGATATGAAAAAGCTGAGCCTGAAGGCGTTCCTGCTCTCGGGTAGCAATACGTACATCTTCTGTATAGCCTTTGGCTCCACCCCCTGTAGGGTGCATATGTATGGTAGCCTGGGGCAAGGCCATTCGTTTGCCTGTCTTTCCCGAACATAGCAGTGCAGTAGCCATGCTTCCGGAAAAACCCATAGCCACCGTAGACACCGGAGCAGTAATCATCTGCATAGCATCGTATATGGCCAGCCCGGCATACACACTTCCTCCCGGGCTCTGTATATACAAATCTATCTGACGGTTGGGATCCTGACTGTTAAGATAAAGCAGCTGAGCGACGATAACATTAGCCACCTGGTCATCTATTGGAGTACCCAGAAAGATGATCCGCTCTTTAAGCAGTAAGCTGTAGATATCAAAAGCTCTTTCGCTACGGCCACTGTTATCCAGCACCATAGGAATAATGTTGGCATGTATTGACATAAGCTTATTTAATAAAAAAGTTGTAAAATCTTCTGGCGGAAGGAGCGATTGGCAGATTGGGAGAAAAGCTCCTGATGTACTGCCTCTATCTCTGTTTTAAGCTGCTTCCGACCATAGGCGCATGCCAGCTCATGTACTGTCTTCTGAAGCTCTACTTTTTGCTTCAGTTTATAATTTAGCTGTTGTTTTGCCACAAAAAGCAGAAGTGCCTCTGGCTGATTTTTGCCCAGCAGGTGATCTTCTATATCTCTGATTTCACTCAAGGAAGTCCGCATACTGCAATGATTTTTCTTTGACTACACTTCTTATTTTTTCTATGCATTTGTACTTCTGTACGGTAGCCGAACGCGTACCCCTGTAGCCGAAACTCTGAGCGATAGAAGAAAGGGGGAGCTTATCATAATAAAATGCTTTAAGCACCTCCATGCACTTTTGGCCTGCTGATGCCAGCAGCTTTAGCACTTTCTGATAAGAAGCGTACCTTTTCTCAGACTGCTCATAACGCTCAACCCACTTTCCTTCTACACTTTTTGTTGGCAATGCTTTACGGCAACGCCTGAGCCAGAGGTGACGTGAAATGCCCAATAGGTAAGCGCTCTCGTTCTTTATGAATCTACTTTGCTGGCTTAGCACTTCTTCATAATAGATAATTAGTGCTTCCTGAAAAATGTCTCTGGTATCTTCAAAGCTACCCCCTCTGCGGCTAAGATAAGCCGCTACTGTAGGAAAAGCCTGCCGGTAAAGCGTTGTAAACAAAGCTTGCCGAGCTTCCGAGCTTTGTGTCTGAGAATATTGATTGTCCATAAGCTGTTTGTTTTTAGTAAGTGCCAATCTGGGCTAAAGTATCACCTTTGGTCTTTACTTTTTTTAACTTAGGAAGTAAGCTCGCTTAACTTTTGGGTACAGTCTTTTTATTATCAACGAACTAGGGCAATACCGATATTCCATTGCAGAGATATTTACATTTAAACTGTTGCGGCCGATTGCAATATGTACCCTTATTGCGTAAGCTAATATTTATCTTGCGCACTTTTCTTAAAAGCCTAAAAAATGCTAACATTAATATCCTCTCTTACCATTACTTTAGGTAAGTAGGAGGAAGACAAAGACCTGAATATACACTACAACAACCAAAACGCATCAAGACTATGGCATTCAACCAATGGTCTGTTTGTGTCGCATGGCTTCTTCTTATTGGCTCCTGCCAACCTGCACCTCAGGAAACAGAGGGAGGGGAGTCAAGATTCAGTGGCAGCCAGTTTAGCGAGCATATCAGAACTACTCAGGCTCGCACCCCCGAAGAGGAGCGTCTGGGTTTTAAATTACCCGAAGGATTTGAAATTCAGCTTTATGCTTCAGAGCCTGATATTGGTAAACCACTCAATATCGCTTTTGATGAAAAGGGGCGGTTATGGGTTACCCAGTCGCATGAATATCCCTTTCCTGCTGAGCCTGGCAAAGGAGCCGATCGTTTATCTATTTTGGAAGATACAGATGGCGACGGGCAGGCAGATACTTTTACTCATTACAAAGATACGCTCAATATACCTATCGGGCTTCTACCCGTAAATGGTGGAGCCATAGCCTATAGTATTCCTAACATGTATCGTTTTGCAGATATTAATGGGGATGATACAGCAGATAAGAGTAAAGTGCTTTTGGGGCAGTTTGGCTTTAAAGATACACATGGTATGGTTAACAATCTGACACGCGGCTACGATGGCTGGGTGTACACCTGCCACGGGTTTACCAATACTTCTACCATAGCGGGTAGTAATGGTGATAGCATCAGTATGACCTCAGGAAATACCTTCCGTTTTTTGCCAGACGGTAGCCGGGTAGAACAAACCACCTTTGGTCAGGTTAACCCCTTCGGCCTGGCCTTTGATGCCTGGGGGTATATGTACTCTACAGACTGCCATACCTCGCCTATCTATCAACTGATACGAGGAGCTGATTATCCTCACTTTGGCAAAAAGGAGGTAGGTATAGGCTTTGCTCCTGACACCAAACCTCATGGTGAAGAGTCTACGGCACTTTCTGGCCTGGCCCTGTACGACGCGGATCAGTTTCCGGAAGATTATCGTAATGACTTTTATATTGGTGATGTTGTAAGCTGTAGAGTACACCGAAACTCTTTCCGCTTTGAAGGATCTACACCCATTGCCACTGCTGAAGAGGACTTTGTAAAAAGCGAAGACCCCTGGTTTCGTCCAGTAGACATTAAGCTGGGGCCTGATGGCGCATTATATATCGCAGATTTTTATAACTCTATTATCGGACATTACGAAGTACCTCTGGACCACCCTAAACGTGATAAGGTAAGGGGTAGAATCTGGCGAATCAGCTATACCGGAACTAAAGAAAAAGCACAAAATATCAATCTGTCCGAGCTAGAGACGGATGCGCTAATTACCACTCTCTCTCATCAGAACATTAGCGTGAGAATGAGTGCGGCGGATCAGTTGGTGGAGCGTGTTGGAGAGCCTGCCATACCCACCCTACAAAAGCTACTAGAAGAAGAAGGCACAGAAGCAAATGCATACGCTCTCGCGCTATGGATTCTACATCGTATTGGGTCATTGAGTGAGGTCAATATCAAAGCTGCAATTTTGCATGAAAATACACTAGTACGTACCCATACCTTGCGTATCCTCAGAGAAATAGAAGATAAGGCGTTTACTTACTACCCTGTGGTAAAAGACGCTTTGCTGGATGATGATTTGCATGTGCAAAGAGCAGCGGTAGAAACGCTTACTAACTACCCTACCCTAGAAACGGTAGAGTTGCTACTTGCTCAGCGGAGTAAAATTCCTGACTTTGATACTCACTATTTATATACCCTCCGCTTAAGTCTGCGAAACCTTTTACGTGAAGAGGCCATCTTACAAAAAGTAGTAAGCAGCAAGTGGAACCGCCCTCATCAAGAAACACTGGCTGATGTAATGATAGGAGTTGAACGTACAGACGCAGGGCGTTTTATGCAGCAGTACCTAACTTCAACTGCCCACACTGTACGTCTTGTGCGTAACTTTCAGCATGCCGTACGCTTTGCGCCCACAGCGCAGCTTTCATCACTATTTAGCCTTGCTAAAGAAAAAGCAAATAACCAGCTAAATATGGCGCTTCAGCTTTTTGGGGCTATACAGGATGGCTTAGTGCAGAGAGGAACTCCTGAGCATCCAGAAATGAAAAGCTGGGGTGAAGCCTTAGCTAAGCAGGTGTTTGCTACTTATCTTAAAGATCAGCCTGAAAACGTAGCGACGACAGCCTCAGAAATAACAACAGGCAAACGTGAGGTATTACAATCTGCCTTGCAGATAGCGGAGCAGTATCATTTAAAAACACTTACTCCAGAAGTCAAAAAACTGTTAGAAGGCGTAGGAACAGATGATAATCTGAAAGCAGTAGCAGCACAAACATTACTTAATGTAGCACCTGAGTCAGGAGTGCAGACGGTGCAAATACTACTCACAGGAGAAGAGCAGCCTATTGCTTTCAAACAGAAGTTACTTAATATGCTGAACGAAGTTCCAGCTCAAACAAGCATCAGTGTGCTAAGAGATGTGAAGAATTGGTCTCCGGTTTTACAAAAAGATGTGGCGATGCTGCTTGCTGCTACTCCCCAGGGAAAAAAGCTGCTTTTAGACAAAGTACAGGAGGGGGAAATATTTGCTCGTGCTTTGCTTGATCCCAAGATTAAAGAAAGAATACTGTCAGATATATCTGCTGCTGGACTTAACAGGTATGAACAATTGAGTGCTAATGTACCTCCGGTAAATGAAGAGAGAAACGCACTAATAGCCGATCGCCTTACTAATTTTGAACAGTCAGACTCCCTTATCCAAAGTGGCGTAATGGTATTTAACAGAAATTGTAAGAGCTGTCACAGAGTTTCTGAAGAAGGAGGCATGATTGGCCCACAGCTTACCGGTATTGGAAACTGGGGAGCAGAAGCACTGGCTACTAAAATTCTGGATCCCAATCGCAATATTTCTGAGGCTTTCCGCACGTATACTATCAAAACTAAAGATGGAGAAGTAAAAACCGGACTCTTCCGGCGAGAGGAAGGAGCAGTTTTAGTGTTTGCAAACATGAGTGGAGAAGAGTTTTCTGTTGCTAAAGACAACATCAATACTCAAGAGGCTTCAGCCTACACGCTTATGCCGGATCACTTTGGAGAAGCCCTTAATCAGAATGATTTTAATGCCTTATTATCATACCTACTCAATTTGCAATAAACCGTACTATGCAACATTTACATATTCTTTTGTGCCGTATATTTAGTTTAATACTGCTTGTTAATATCAGTCTTTGCAAAGAGGGGAGAGCCCAGAGCGGAGAAGGTATAAGCAAACCTGTTCAGTTTAGAAAACAAATGATCGCCTCTGAAAGCTACGAAGCTGTTGGTGTCTTTGATATTAATGGTGATGATACGCTGGATATTGTTTCCGGAGCTTTCTGGTATGAGGGACCAGAATATTTGACACGCCACTTTATAAAAGAAATTGGTAGTTTTTACAATGGAGAGTATTATGATGATTTTTCTAATATTCCAATGGATGTAGACGGCGATGGCGACCTGGATTATATTACAGGAAGTTGGGGAAGCCAGAACATACGTTGGGTAGAAAACCCCGGTAATAACAACCCCTGGACAGATAAAGTAATAGATGTTACCGGCCCGGTGGAATGTACTCGTGCCTGGGACATTAATGGAGATGGGCATGTAGAGATAGTGCCTAACAACCCTGGCCTCCCTTTGAAGTTTTATCGACTGGATAGAGATAAAGACGGGAAGCCATTGGCTACTTTTACTAAGACTCAAATTGCTGACACGCAGGGGCATGGCCTGGGGTTTGGAGATATTAATGGCGATGGTAGAGGAGACTTAATCATCAATAATGCCTGGCTGGAAGCACCTGAAAATCCTTTTGAGGGAGAGTGGAAGCTCCATGCGGAGTTTGATCTGGGCACTGCCAGTGTGCCTGTGTTGGTGGTAGATGTCAATGGTGATGGCAAAAATGATATTATTGCCGGACAGGGGCATGGCTACGGACTATCGTGGTACGAGCAAAGCACCGACGATAGTGGTAAGAGAACATGGTTAGTACACCCTATAGACCCTTATAACTCACAATATCATACGATGGAGTGGGTAGATATTACCGGAGATGGCCAGGCAGAGCTGATCACAGGTAAAAGGTTTCGTGCGCATAATGGTCGTGACCCGGGCAGCACTGACCCTCTGGGGCTATATTATTTTCAGTGGAATGGAGAGTCTTTTACCCGTCAAACAATTAGTTATGGCCCTCTTGGCGAAGGTAAAGGAGCCGGACTTTACTTTGCGGTAGTGGACCTGAACGGTACCGGTCGCAAAGATATAGTAGTGGCTGGCAAAGATGGCCTTTGTATTTTCTTCAACGAAGGATATAGAGATAAATAGCAGAAAACTGTATGACAATACAAAGTTATAGTGTAATAATCAGAACAAAATAAGTAAAACAATAAGCTGAAAATGATATGCTAAGGCACACACTCCTGGCTTGTGCCATAGAAATGCTCTATAAAAAGTGATAAATATGCTTTAATTTAAAGATAAGCTACTTTATGTATAAATTAGTGTGACACCTCACATTAAATATGATATTTACCTGATTAAGCAAAAATGATAGTGACTTAGCACTAATATTGGTTCACTTTACTCTTAGAAAAGTGATAAAATTAACATGAAGAAAGTGAGCCGGAATAGTAGTTTAATTGTTTATCGTAAGCTGAGTTTTTTAAAAAAATACAGCTATAAATTTCTGTTTGTATCCTTTGTCGGTATACATATTCCGCTTTTGGGTATCATAGCTTTTCTTTTAAACGTCGGCGACACTTCCATATCTTCGTGGCATATTGCCTCGCTTACGCTTGCCTTAACTTTAGTAGCCACAGGGGCTACTCTCTGGCTACAAAATGAGCTACTAAAACCCCTTACTTTAGTAAAGTCAGCACTCGACGACTATACTGAGAAACATAAATTACCACAACTGCCTAACTATTATGAAGATGAAGCTGGGCTGATTATGTCTAAGCTGCAAAATACATTAGAGCAGCTTCAGCAGCTACTCGATGAAAAACAAGATTTAATTTCTTTACTTTCTCATGATTTAAAAAGTCCTATTAACCAGATCAAAGGCTTGGTCAGTATTTTACAGCAAAACCCAGACAAAGAAGAAAGCGAGGAGTATCTTCAGTTAGTTAGTAGTTTATGCGATCAGCATGCTAGCTTGTTAAGCGAGGTAGTATTTATTTTAAAACACAAAGAAAAGGGAAAAGCACAGCAAATATTTGAGTATGTCAACCTGCAAACTTTGTTAGAAGAATGTATACAGGATCAGCAATATAACCATGAGAAAAAAGAGTTAACATTTCATATAAATTCGGAGGTAAATGATGTGTACGTGCTGGTAGAGAAGATATTTTTTCGCCAGGCTATCCGGAACCTGATAGAAAACGCCATCAAGTTCTCTTACCAAAAGGGTAGGGTGCATATTGTAAGTACATTATCCGGTAGTTTGCTTCATATAAACATTAAAGACGAAGGTTTAGGATTTGCACCCGAACTTGCTCCTCAACTTTTTGATAAATTTACTTCTCAGGGCAGAAAAGGAACTTTTAATGAGCCTTCTACTGGCTTGGGCTTACATCTTACCAAGAAAATAATAGAGCAGCACGAAGGAGAAATTGAGGCCAGTAGCGAAGGAGATGGCAAAGGTGCCACGTTCACAATAAAGTTGCGCAAGTGGAAAAACCTTATGGTAGAAGCAAATCATCTATCACTCAACTAAACGTACTAAATATATTATTTTGCTTCTGATTTTTCAGGATTACGCTGCTTATTCAAGTACTACTGTTTACCGTGAACAGTACTTTTTCACTTCCTGCAGAGATAATCTCAAAAAAAAGTATGCAAAAAGGCTCTTTTTAAGATAAGTCTTATACAGTAAGCCAAAGTTATACTAGCTTATATACTCAGCTTCATACAGGAGTAACTGTGGTGTTGTTCAAAGCCTGTACTCTATTATAACTCTTACAAAATCTCTAAATGTATATTTACATTTAACTATAAGCGTAAGCAATATATAAGAGACTATAGAGTTTCAAGTTTAGAATGTCTGGGTCACTTATTGTTAAATAGTGCTAATGAATACAATTGAAGTGATGTTTACTACTCAATTACAATGTAAATCAATAGTTAATACGATGCTACAGGTGGCAGCAGCCAGTTTTCCAAAGGTATGCACTAAAGCACCAGCTTCAGATCTTACCTTTGTTGCATCCTGAAGGTTGACCTTATCCTGTAATTAAGCGAATAAAGCTTCTATTGGTTGACGCTCAATACTCACTGCTGTTGAAAAGTACCGATCAATAACAGTGAGCTGCTTCTGTCCTTTTTTTCTCCTTACTGGTGTATGTAGATTTAGTTTTTGTTTTTCTGCCAGTGCTTCCTTAAGTGGTATATCTGAATAAATTTTATCAGCATATAGACTACAGTTATGTATTTGAGACATTATTCTTTTTGCTACTTGCAAATCATGCGCGCCAGCATTGCTGGCAGCTACATATTGCGGTACAGGTAAAGCTTTGATACTATTATTAGCTAATAATATGAACCTTTAATCCGTGATAGTAAAAAGACCTGCACTAGGAAAAATCGCCGTATTCTATGCGAGGGAGTTCTCTACTTACTGGCTCAATGCCTGAAATGTAGTTGAGTGTTTTTCTGGTACACAGCCTTCCAAACCATAAGAAGGTTTGCTGAGCCAGCGGGCAAATTCTTCACTACTTCCGAACACTTCTTTACCTGGCTCAAACAGTTTCTGAAGTTTCAGCAGATGTTCAGCATCGTTTTTTCTGAAATCTTTGTTCTTATTCTTATAATTAGTGATAGTCCTCACAACTAGCCTAATAAAATCGGCGAGTGCAGCTTTAGAATAGCCCCTATGGTTTACAGGCTTATTAAATATTTTGATGGAGATGCCTTTCTCTGCTGTATTTATAACCTTATAGGGTTCATATCTAATATTTCTTTTTCTCTAGTATCTGAAAATGTTCCTAAACAGGCTGGAAAAATTGTGAAGGGAGTTAAACTATTAACGTCATACCAAAATAATAGAATTATGGGGAGATTTAAGAAGTGTTTGGAGCTAAATGCTTAAGTTTATTGAATAGGAAATTGTAATGCTTGGCTACCCTAGGTTTGGGGATGGTGCCGAAAATTTTGAGTTTAGGCACGTATATCGACACCTTTAAAAAAAACAAAATCCTTGTAAACACGTGATTTACAAGGATTTATGGCCTGTTTGTAAGTGATCCCGCCAGGACTCGAACCTGGAACCTACTGCTTAGAAGGCAGTTTTTATTAATTTTACTATTCTAATACATATTTTCTTATATTATGTAATTAACTGATAATCAAATAATTAAATTTGTATAATTCAAATACTATTTTCCCATGTTTTCCTGTATTAAGCTAAAATGTTGGTGAAAATGTTGGTGAAATTTTTATTACCTTTGGTTTAAAGAATAATAATATGGCGAAGGTAAAAGAAGTCACCGTAAAAATAGTAGCTCCAAAGTACCGGAAGAAGAGCGATGGAAAACTGCCCATCTATCTTAGGGTTGTTTATGACCGGGATAAAAAAGAATATTCCATCAAGTTGTCAACCACCGAGACTAATTTTAATAATGCTATCGGACGTTACAAAAAAGATAAAGAAGGTAACATTAAACTAAATGCTATCCAGACTAAGGCAGAGACTATCATCAGTGAATTACAGAGTGAAGGTAAATTCTCTTTCTACCAATTTGAAGAAAAGCTATTTGGCAGAGAAACTAAGCACACCGTATATACCTATTTGCAAAGTATTGCTGATGCTTTTGAAGAAGAAGGAAGATTAGGTACTGCCAGACCCTATAAAAACGTATTATCTGAACTTAAGAAATACACCAGAAACAGGAGTCTTAAATTTGAAGATATAAGAGTAGCTTTTCTGCAAAAATTTGAAAGATCATTAAAACTCAAAGGGGTAAAGCAGACTAGCATTAGTATCTACTTAAGATCGCTAAGAGCAGCTTACAATAGAGCCATCAAAGAAAAAATAGTAAAGCAGGATTTTTACCCTTTTAAAGAATTTAAGATCAGGAATGGCTCTTCACAAAAAATTGCGCTTTCAAAAAATGATATGTTACGAATCATTAACTATCCTGCTGAGCCAAATTCTGAACAGAAAGATTGTATTAATTTTTTCGCTCTTTCTTATTATCTCAGAGGTATGAACTTCACAGATATGTGTAAGCTTAGGTGGGATACAAATTTTTTTGATGGAAGGTTAGTTTATGAACGACAGAAAACAGAAAGAAGCAACCAAAATCCTTCCAAGATTAGTATTGAAGTAAAAGATCATATTGCTAAAATTATTCAGGAGTATGCTGATAATGACCCTTACATTTTGCCTGTCTTAGAGCCTGGAATAACGCACAAAACAGAAAGGTATCGTATTCATGGATGGTTAAAGAAAATTAATTGTCATATTCGTACTATCGCTGAGGAACTGCAAATCCCTGAGCATGAAAAGTTAACCTTCTATACCGCAAGACATACCTATGCTACCGTACTAAAATTTAATGGAGTCTCAGTTGAGCAAATTTCTGAAAGTCTTGGACATTCAAGTATTAATACCACTAAGAATTATCTACGCTCATTCGGAGACGAGGTATTAGATAAAAACGATGATTATTTGACCTAGATACCGACAATAATATTTGCTATGATAAGCCAATTACATGAACTCCCATTTCTCAGGCTGTTTGCTCACTTGTTTCATCCAACGGTTATTTGAATCACAGGCAAGCAAGCGACCGTTTTTTGGATTTTCAAACAGGGCAACTATGGCTGCTCCAGTATCGGTAAGACCTAGAAAATTTAAAGGAGAGGTAAAGATGGGAGTGTTAGCGATGATTTTTCCATCAATTGCGGTAATGATTTTATCCAGCTTATTCATGAGGGGAAGGTCATGGGCTAGATATTTTAAACCACTAACTGCTGCACTTCCTAAAGCAGATTCACCTACAGCCTTCAGATCAATAGTTTGCTGAGTAGGGCTTGCTAGAGAAGGAGTACTTTTGGGTAAAGCCTTCGACTTTTTCTTGGCATTGCATTTCTGGACTTTGCAGGAGGCACTGCAATACATATGGTTTTTACGCCTGGGCCAAAACTCTCCACCGCAGTATTTGCAATTTCTGGTAAATACGATTCTGCTACCATTGGTCTTATAGTGACGGTTGTCTTCCCCTTCCTGGATTTTTCTCAAGATTCCAGGAGTGATTTTTTCGCTGTAGTACATAAGTTTGAGCTTATTATTTTCTTCTCTTATTTCTTGAAAGAAGTTCTTCAGCTTCCTCTTCCAATTCAGTTTTTGACTTTTTTCTTCCTCTGAGAATAAATGCTTCTAAATCTGATTTTTTACACAGTATCCTTTTAGGGGTGCCATACCGAGGAATCTCCTTATTAAAAATCCTCTTATAAAAAGTACTCATGGTATCACCTATAAAAGCAGCGGATTCGCTTGCGTTTAGATATTCCTTATCATCATCTTTCTTTTTAAGTGCGTGATTGGGCAAGGATTCTCTTATCGCCTTTTTGACAGATTGTTCAATGATAGGTGCAACTGCTTGTTGTAAATACCTTTGGATTAACATTTCAAAATCATTCATAATGATTATTATTTTTCCCAAAGGTGCAGCCGGGAGGTCGAGGAACAAGGGAGTTGAGGACCCCAATTCATGTGTAGTGACCTATTTTACACTCTTAATTAGATCGTCACCGATTTTCTTTAGCTTGTTTCCTACAATTAATTTATCAGTATCTTCAATATTATTCATATTATACCCTTCTTTGACCAAATCTTTACCATAGCCGGTAGTGACCTTGGTGATTCTGTAAATATCTTCTTTATCTAGATATCCATCTCCTAAAAAAATGCGGTTCTCCTGCAATTTCCGCTTTAGTAATCCTGATTGTTTAGCCGTTAAATCAGTAAGTCTATCATTATTTCTTCTTTGGATGGTCCTGAAGTTATATTGAGTTTTTTTAACAGTTGATTTAGGAGGTTTCTTATTACTTATGTCAAACTTCAACTTGTTAAAAAATTCATGCATTTCAGCAAAATGAAATATGTGAGCTAAGCGGTTGATTAGTTCTTTCTTTAATGCTTGGTTATGATATTTATTGAGAAGGCCTTCCTCTGAGTAGTACTCCAATTGATATTGGAAATTGGTAGGAGTTAGTTTTATAACAGTAGGAGGGAATTGTGAGGATTTGAGATAAGGTGAAAAGTACTCATCTTTCATCTCCTTCACGAGGCTTCTTTGTTCATCTTCATTCAAATACTTAGACCTTGGCTTGAATTCCTCCTTGATTTTTTTCCTGGCTTTGCTCACTCTTTTTTTTAGTTCAGAGCGTACTTCATTATACAGTGTTTGTTCTATTTTTTCTATCTCAGACATACCTTAAAGCATTAATATTAATTCATACTAATGCTTTAAGGTTGCTGAAAGCAATTTGTTTTTAAAAAAAAATAAAATTTAGCTCTTAAAATAAAGTCAAATTTCAAATTGCCGCAATTACACTATTAAATAAAAATATATAATTATTCGTGTTGAAAATACCCATAAATGGGTATAGATATGTCACTAGATTTTTCCGTTCTTATTTGCTGGTTTTGAGCATTGTTAATTTTCATCTTTTTTGGTAAATAAAATGGCATGGAAAAACTAAAGGCTAAGATTAGCCTACCCAATAAAAATTATAAGTCTGATCAAGATATTATATTGAACTTTGAGCTATATAATCCGAATGACGAGGGTGTTTATGCGTTAACTTGGTATACGCCTCTCGAGGGGTTGTGGAGTGATTGTTTTAAAGTGACAAGAAATGGTGAATCAGTCCCGTATGATGGTCCACTAGCGAAGAGAGGGCAGCCAACAGCAGAGGATTATGTGTTCATCAATGGGGGAGGTAGTGTCAGTAAAGAGGTCAGTATTGGGCAAGCCTATCAGGTAAGTGAGGAAGGAGAGTACGAAGCTAAATTAGTTACGAATATAGTTGACTACGTTCAGATCGAGACAAAAGAGCTTAATAGTAAAACTTTAGAAAATAGCAGTGCTAGAGAAAATATTCAAAGCATTGAAAGCAACGCACTACATTTTACTGTAGAGGCTGGTGAAAATAGAAAAGCCACTTCTGGTGAGAGTGTGCGTAGTTTATCGAAGGTATCAACATCAACTGCAGGTGCCAAAGATCCAATTTTTGATGGCGGAAATAACTCACAACAAGACGAAGTAAAAAAAGCACACTTTGATTCTTTCTTCCTTATAGAAAAGTCTTTAAGTAGTTTGGCAGATGACAGAAAATATAAGGAGTGGTTTGGTTCGTATGATAACGCCAGGTTTAACAAGGTAAAAGACGTCTATAGCAAGATCAAAGACCGAATGGAAGGTACAGCTTTTACCTATGTATTAAGTGGTTCAGGCTGTAAGCGAAATACGTACGCCTACACGTATAAAGGAAGTGACAAAATATGGCTATGCGACCTGTTTTGGAAAGCTGATCCCATTGGTACTGATTCTAAAGCCGGAACGATGGTACATGAACACGCTCATGCTTCAGCAAGTATAGATGATATTGTGTACGGTCAAGCTAAAGCTAGGAAGCTCGCCCAAGATGAACCGGAAAAAGCGATAAAAAACGCCGATAACTACGAATATTATTCCGAACCCTTTTCAGATGATCTTCCAGTCTAATTAATAAAGTAGAGGATGTCAACTATGGAAGATAATAAGATAAGAACGCTATTGATCGTAATAGGATCAATTTTGGTATTAACCTTAGTAACCTATGGTTTATTTGTCAAGGAGCAGGGTTACATATTTTTACTGATAGTAATTGGTGGTATATTAGGTGGCTTGGCAAATTTCTTTCTACACTTTGTCAAAGTCTCAATACCCGATATTCAGGAAAAAAGAATTAGTGCAGAAGAACTCATCGAAAATCCTTGGGTTAATTTGCTGGGATATTTAGCTATCAGTATAGCAGTCTCCTTTTTAGTTCCTGTTTTAAACGCTGTTTTAGGTGAAGGGTTATTAGGTCTAAAATTTTTAGAAGACAAGGGATTAAAGACTACTACTGCTTATCAGGATGGTGTACTTATTGGCTACTGTGTATTCGTAAGTATGCTAGCCAAAAGAGTTCTATTCTCGCTAGCAGAAAGGGTACTACCTCAGAAGGAGCCAAAATCGAAGACATCTGATATAACGACTACATCTAGTAAAGAGGCATCAGAACTGAGTCCATTAAAGTATTTACTAGCTCAGGATGCCCGAACTCAGATAAATGACAATTTACAGGACAACGGTAATAATGAATATAGCAGCAGATTAGAAGTTGGTGGAGTTAACTGTAGTTTAGCTTTTCCAGCCAACTGCTGGGAAAGTGCTAGGGGAGCAGGCCATTCCAATTTTAGAGAGGTCTTAAATAAATGGACTGACCGGAGCTTTAATGTGTTGTCTAGATTTGTAAATGAAGAAAAGATTTCTCATATCACTTTCTCTGGAATTTGGCGGCCTCAAGGAGTACCTCACTCTTCGGGTAGAGGTATTGATATCACTATTATGGAAAGGTCAAATGACCGGGTTGTATTCAATAGAAACCAGGGGGATAACACGCCTGAACCAGACCTTGCAAAAAGCCTAACTAACTGGTGGAAAAATTCAGGAAAGTCAGATATTAACCAATTTCTGGGACCTTGGCAGATTTGTGAAGTGAACCAATGTGTAGCCAATAATGGATCTTTAGGGCAACATCAAAACCACTTAAACCATCTTCACTTAACGGTTAATAGCTAAAAAAATACTTAGCATACGAAAAAAAAATTGATTTAACTCTTTTTTACACAACCAACTAAACCTTTAAGCTATGCCAGACAAAAAGAGAGCAGTATTAACAACAGGCGGTTCCGTATTAAACATCAAAAGAGGGCCAGAAAGACATAAAAGTGAAACTAAGCAATTGCAGAAGGATAAAGAGAAACTAGAACAAGCTTACCCGCCTCATAAAGCTACAATATTAAATGAAGGAGATGGTAATTATGGAGGAGATACAGATGAGATTTTCGATGAAGATTAAATTCTTGACCGAGCTTCATAATGTATCTTAAAATAAGAATTTCTGGCTTTAGGTTGCTATACTAAGCGATTATTAGATTGTTATCTATTACTAAGAGAAATATGGCTCAGACTAGTGGAAATCATTTTGAAAGAAAGAAAATTGATGGTGAAGAGTATTGGTTTTGGGAGGACAAAGTGGGTAGCCAATGCGGCAGAGAGCGAAAATGGAAGTACAAAGTACAAGTAGGAGACAGCTACGTCCAACAGGAAACTTGTCCCCAAGGCTATGTATGGTACGAGATAAACTATTATGGAACACCAGAGAAGATATAGCTACCTGATGCAGTTAAGGCTGAAAGAAACCTTCTAAGCTCATAACAATCATTTACCACCCTAATCTGTAATGAACAAAAGACTACTTCTATTAGTATTAATTTGCCTCCTTTTTGCAAGGTGTAACAGCACTTATAGAATAAAGCAGGTACGTGATGGAAAAGGAGAATTTATCATTCCTCCAAAAAGTGATTTAAGTTACGAAGAAGGCAGCCTTGGAAACGATAGGTACCATTATGTCTACTTGAAGAATCTCAAGTGGAATGCTGAAAGGAGTTATTTTGATGTTATACAAGCTGTTGATGCTGCTACCCACACATCAAAAGCGTTGGGAATGAATGAATACTGTTTTGATGTTGAGTGTTTTGACTGTGATGAAGAAGGAAAAATTAACAAAGAGGTTCCTATTAAAAGAAGAACCCGTAAAATCAAAAAGAAGATTAAGAAAAGAGAAGTGAACTGCCCTGGAGAAATAACTTCTTTTTCGGTGGGAGATTTTGCTATTGGTAAGTATAGTAAGGATGGCAACGAGTTTTTATTGCAGATAGACTATGAGAAAATTTTGGAGGGTACAGAAGATGAAATTGACGGCGATTTTTATACGCTAGCCTTTGAGTTGTTAGCTGAGTTCTCAAGTAGAGAAGACGCTGATCGAGATAATAAAAAATGGCCACCTAGTATTTCTCAAAGCATTGTGGAAAAGATATTTGAACTAATACCTATACCACAATCAGCATCCTTAGCTCGATATGGATGTTGGATAGATGGCGAAAAATCTTTCACCTTAGTTAGCCCAAAGATAAAGTTAAAAGTAGATGCTGTTGGAATGGTTAGAAAGGAACATAATCTGACTAAGATAATTGCAGATAATGCATTAATATTTAGTGATATCGTAAATGAAAAGAGAGAAAGAGAGGAAATCCTAACAAAAACAAAAGCAACAAAAGAAGAAATCGAAAAAGCATTAAAATCAGAAGAATATGCGATGTTAAATAAAGAATTTGATTTGATTCAAAAGCTCGCAAATGAACTTTATTCGGAAAATGAATCAATCAATAATTGGCAGTATAGATTAATTGGAACAAATATTCTTCAAGTTAATAGAGACAAGCATGGGCTATTTATTCAAAATTCATTTCATGATTTAAGTTCAAACACGTTGCCAGATAATACTATTAGCGGAAACTTTGTTCTTCAGGCTTCATCTGAAGATATACAGCTTTCAGAAACGTTAAGAAAGATTCCTTATATATTCCTGTATCAGAGAAGTCTAAAAGGAAATAATCTCAAATCAAATAACTTCGGATGTGACGGTAGTGAAGAAGATATTATTAAGTGTAATGCTCAGTTATGGCATTTTTCTGATTTAGCAGGTGCAATTAAACCAAATAGAGATTTAAATTTTAGAAGCGTAGATTATGTGTCTTCATTTGGATATAGAAATGTAATAGTACCACTTATAAGTGTTTATCTAAATGAAAACTTAATACATATTCCAATGAATACCAATCTTAATCAAATAGTATTAAGTCATTCAATTCCCTCGACTTTTTCAATAACCCGACTTCACCAAGAGAAATACAAAAAAGTAGAAGATGGGAATTTAATTAATCTAATATTACTGCCAGGTGATAAAATCAAATTTTAAAGAATGATACTAAACCAGCACCCAACACATAAAAACTATTACTTATCAAAAGAATCAAAGCTTTTTGTGTATTCTTTAGATACTACTAATTCAGAGTTTGCTTTTAATAAGGCTTTCATTGAGTATAATTTTAATTTTGTTTTAGCTTTTTACCAATCTGCCGAATTTATCATTACTGATAATCTTACAAAAAATCTGGATTCAAAAGTCCAATCAGGAAGAAAAATTATTTGGATAGATAGCCTAGTTGAGACAGACATTAACTCCGTACCAGGAATCGACGTTAATTCAATTAATAAAGCTTCTCAGTATTCTGTTAAATTCGGCAAAAATGATAATGAGAGAATCTATCTTGATAATAGCAATCCAGTAGGTCAACCATATGAAGCAACAATAAAATTTGTAGAAGAAGATTATTCTTTAATATTCGAGGTTGATGATAGAGAAACTCACAGAATAATTGCAAATAATAAGCAGGAGAATGAATATGACAGCTTCCTTATTCCCTTAATTCATCAAAAAAAGTTATTTAATAAAGAATCCAGAGCTAGTAAGAACAACGTTGGGTCGATATGTTTTAAAATTATAAAAAAGGATAAAAACTCAATTCAACCTGACTCTTCGTTTTTAATTCAAGAGGAGAATAATCAATCCCTTATTAGCTATAAGTATTTTGATGATACATCATTCAGTCAAAACTTCACACAGATTGCACTTTTATACCCAGTAATTGATTATGACAATGTAAAAGAAGAGTTTCATTCATACATCGAACTGTTTGCCGATGACGATGTTAAAACAACCTTAATTAATGAAAAAGGACAGAATTTTATTGTTCCGAAGGAAGAAAGTATTGTCAGCAGACTAGCCTATATAAATCCTATTCCCTCGAACAAAATCGCTCGAGCCTTCTCATTTATTCCCAGACCCGAAGAATCTCTTAATCTTAACTTAGAAAATGAAGGAAGCCAATTGCTAATTGGAAACTCTGGCACAGAAAGTATTAAAAAGACTAAGTTAAAATTTATAGAGTACACCAACGTCCGTATCAGCAATGAAGGAACAGAGCAGAAAATAACGATAGATAATGACAACTCTCTAACCTCTGTCCTAAGTATTGCATCAGGTGAGGAGGATGGAGAGAATTATTTCTTAGATTCGGAGAAAAATCCCCTCTTCAAAAATATCCCAAACTCTTCGTATGCTGCTATTTCTCAAGGAACCATCCAACAAGAAGTAGCTATTCCCATTATTCCTACACTATCATTTAAAGACAACCCGGCATTAGTCGAATTAGAAAAAGTATTCTCAAAAATTAGATTAGATAAAGCAGTTGAGAAGCGAAAGTCCGAAGCTTTTTACAAATCATTAGAGGATTTTGACCATATCACCCCTCAGGGGTTTAAAAAAACTGGAAATCGCTACGACTTTATTAATAATAATAACAAAAATAGTTTTCAATTTTCAATTTCTGACTTCGATCCAGATTTTGATCTCTCCCTCACCAAAGAGCAGAGTTTTTTTGTGCTTACCCCTAGCCTTTTTAAGACTTATAAAGATGATGTTCCGCTAGTAAAGCTAGATGTAAAATTTGCAGTAAATAAAACCGAAATATCTTCGGAAAGATTTGTTCTTAGTCTTAATACTTCTTACAACGGAAGCGGGGGTATAAATTTTATTAATGAATCGACAATTATCATCTTCAAGTTTCACAATAAAACAGTTAAAGAGTTGCTGGGTGATACGAAGAGTTGGACCAACTATGGTGAAAAGTTAAGAACCCAGCTAAGTGATGTAAAAGATAATATTAATAATTATCTAAGTAAAGAGAAGATTAAAGACGATTACTTTAATAAAATAATGGATGAAAATTGGAATGGCATCCTTATTCTGGATATTCCAATTAGCGACTCTAAAGATCTACCTGATATAGTTACCGGAATAGCCTCTTCTCAAAAGATAAGTGATGAAGATTCGGGAGATAAGGTTAAAATTGAAACCAAACTCAAATTTCAGTACGTTGCCTTTCCAGCCAACAAAACGGAGATTGTAAATGGTAAAGTTGACATTAGGTCAACTTCGTTTTATGGATTAATAGACTACAACCCTCTTCGAAACACCAACGATTACAAAAAAATATCTAAGCATTTTACTGATAACCCTTCCGAATCAGATCCCTGGCGTTTTATCTTAGCTAAGCTAAAGGTAAAGTTTACTGATTCAAAGATAATGGAAGGAGGGCTTGAAGCTTATGCTTTCTTGCAAATCCCGAAATTATTTGATAATAAAGTTAAATTTAAAGAGCTACCTCTTAGCTTTGGAGATGATTGTGATCATTGTGACGCTACTAAAAAAAATCTAGTGCTTTTAAAGGGTAGCTATCAGAAACCCGATGGCCAGAAAAAATTGACGTTTAGTGCTACCCTTAATAGTCATGTAGAATTTCAAAACAATGTTATAAAAAAAATAATAGTTAGTAAAATTGGATTCACTTATAACGATCCTGAATACCGCTTTGATATTAGTGCTACTGTTGAGGCAGGCGAAGATTTTTGGAAATTTCCGGATCTTTTTTCTTTTAAGAAATTAGACTTTGAGAATATTGGACTGAAATTCAAGATTGGTCCCATCAATATTCCTGATATTGAATTTGACTTATCTAAGCTTGCTTTATTTCCAGATATAAAACCTGATGGAAATGGTTTTTTAAGTAGTTTTCCTATTAAATTTAGCCACTTTAAAGTCTTCGAACTAACTAGAAAAAGCAAAGACGAAGTCAGCATAAACTACGATTATTTTACGCTTCCTGAAGTTGGAGTTCCAGATATTCAATATAATACCAAAGCTAAATTATTTAGCCTAATATTTGACTTTGATCTGGGAACCCTAGGAAACTTAGATGCTTTAAAGGCTTTGAAAGGTCAGCTATTAATTGGCTGGACCCGCAAGGGTGGATTTGCAATAGGTTTTAAATTGGCAGACTCAGGATCAAAAGGTCTGAGCATAAACTTATTTGGGGCACTAAAAATAGATATTGAACAAATAAATATTTGTTCTTTTGAAAACGGTGAAATTGATGATGGTAAGAAGCAAAGAACTTTCTTTTTGAGACTTATAGGGATAAGCCTAGCTGTTCTTGGCAAAACATTTCCCGATCCAGAAGAATATAAGTTTGATGGGATCATTTTTGCTAATGCTAAGAAGGGGAGTAAAATTGCATGGTTTTTAAACGTAACTAAAAAAGATGGTAAACTACCTGATTTCTTGGCATTAGGCATAGGCCAAAGAGTGGGTATTGAAAATAATGATCTGAAAAATGTTGAGGATGCTATTGTAAAAGTTAAAAAAGTTTTCGACGAAGAATTAGACCCTTGTGAGAATGGTCAGGGAAGGCCTGTGGAGAAATTCTACATGCCTGACCGTAATTGGCTAATTGCATCTGAGTCGGTATTTGGAGCATTGGGTAGCAGTTGGGAGGATACTATTGACTTTCAATTTATTTTCAATGACCCTAGCTTGTACGGAATACGGGTAGGTCTAAAGAAAACGGGTCTGGAAATAGATGTACTTTACCAAAAACTATCGGATAACCAAGGGTTATGGTCAACCGAAATAATTCTGCCAGATAATATTCGAACCCGGCCACTTGGTTCAGGATACTACACTTTACCTAACATTGGTTTTAGTCTTTCTACCCAAGGCGATTGGAATCTGAATATTGGTTTTCCAGCTACCTCAAACGATTGGTCCCGTTCTGGTTTTTTACAATTAGATACTATTCCACCTCTAGTAGGTTGGGCGGGCTTTTATCTGGCTAAAATACGCTCGGCAGAAATGTCCTTATTCGGCAAATACGCTAGCCAACTCGGTGATACTAATATTATTCAGGCAGGATTTGCTTTTAGAGTAGGTTTGGGTAAGTATCTACAGATGGGCATTCTATTTGTAGGGGCTTCAATCAGCGTATATGGTACGTTAGAAGGGGCTTTTGCCTTTGATAAAGGCGATCGCGGTGCGGGTAAATTCTTTCCTGATCATTTTGCCCTGCGGGGTAGAGTTGGTGCAATAGCCGAAGTAGTTGGCTACGTAGATTTTAGAATTGTAAAAGCAGCGGTACACATAATCCTTAGAGTAGAGGTTGGAATATTTTTGGCACTGATTGATGGTAATTTAAAGCCGGTTCCTTTATACATTGAAGGAGAGGTGAGGGTTAGAATTAGGGTTACCATTACATGTTTCAAAATCTTCAGAAAGAGGATTTGCATTAGAATTACGTTTAGTTTCCGTACCCAACTTCGCTTCCAATACACCATTGGTGGTAGTGGTAAAGGAAACGAGAAAAGGCTGGAGCAAAACAACTTAGCTAAGCTGGCGTTGCCTTCGTCTATAAAAGTGAACTTTGGTGCTGTTCCTATTATTTTTGCTCCGACTCTAACCAAAAGTAAAGATAGCAACAAACTACTCTTTAATTTCTGTATTAACCTTTTTGGATACGAAGCAAATGACTATAAAGCTACCTTTAGCCAAAACAATATACTTAAGAACAATATTATCCGCCCTCTGTTTGAAGCTTTTATAGAAGCAGATAATAAAACCTATAAAAAATTACGAGAAGATTTTACTGAGGACGAAAATGGAAATGAAGTAGAAATAGATCTATCATCGTTTATTCCAACTTATTTTATTAATTATGATTTAGAGTCAGACAAAGATCACATTCAAGAAGTTTATGGTCTAAGTGGCGAAGAATATGAAGTATTTGCAGGTGTTCATAGAGATGAATTGTGTGACGAAAAACCTGAGAAATGCTCTTTCCGTCCTATACCTATGCCAATGCCATCTAGAATAAAAATAGTTGATAAATACAAGGGTGAATACGTATGGAATGATGGCTTTAAGATAAAATTTTCCGGATCATTGTTTGGGGAGGTTTCAAATACCTTTGAAAAGATTGATTATGGGCAAGATTATATCCAACATTTGGATGATTATTTTGATAAATACAGAACCCAATTTCTAGAGGGTAAATCCTACAAAAATAATTTCAACGAAGAAGACAAAGACTTAATTGATGATTTTATACTTCAGGAATACTTCAAGCTAATTGGTCTGATTACGCTGGAAAAGGGGTACAATGAATATTTTGACAAATACAGGGAGAAATATGCAGACGCTGAAGATGAGTATGATAAAGCAACAAATCCGTTTGTCAGTATAAAAACTATAACTGACAGCGATGGGAAAGAAGTGGATTACAAACTGCTTTATCGCTATCCGGAGACAGGAGAAGCTTTAGTAGAATATGAATTAGATGTAAACGACTTCTTAGACGAGGTTATTGGTCAGGTAAACTATTTCTATAACAATGGCCTCCGCTTACCAAAAGATAATTGGTCAAATGAAACATTAGCTTATTCCGAAATTATCGCGGCTGACAATGACCAAGACTTTATTTTCAACCCTGATGCAACAGATGTAAGTGTAGTCTTTGAAGAATTAAACAATAGAAATGAACCTATAGACGTCACAAAAGAACTGTTTGCAAATTCCAATGACGTTATTGACATAACCGGATTTAAGGAGTTTGCCCATAAAATTACGGACGAAGAATTGTTTTCCAGAATAATTAAAGAATTCTCTCTTGAGGTAAACACACAGATATTTTGTAAACCTTATGAATTAGCTGATCTGACCCTGCCAATCGGTAACAGTAAACTCGTAACTACAGAAGGTACTACCAAGTTCTTTGAAATTCCTTTGAGATTACAAAAACTATTTGAAGACGGTACATTATCATCAAAAGTTAAAAGGGTTAAGCCAAAAGATGATTTAGCAAATATCGATTGTGAGAAGCTAACTCAAGTAGAGAATGTCAAGGTATGTACTAATATTGAAATGCAGGTCCGGCCATATACTGATAAAAAAGCAAGTGGTGAGGAAACTAATGATAAAAACGTCTTAGAAATAAGTGGTGTATATGTAGAAGACCTAAACTTAATGACCCAACTTAAAGAAGCCATAGCAAGTATTGAGGAATTGAGCATTAGTTTATATGTTAAAGACGATAAAGACGAAGGTAAGACAACCTTGATCAATTTGGAAGAAGACTGTACAGAAGATCCAGCTAATTGCGAAAGGGTAACCATAGTAAAAACAAACCTAAGTCCACGAACCTATCCTCCGATAATTATAGATGAATTATTTAAAGCTAAATCAGAGTCTTTAGAGGATGTCTATATTGCGAAGTCTAACGAAACCACTAATTTCATTAGATTGGTATGGGAAGGACTCACCACCAATAATGGTGGGTACTATTTTATTATTCCAGATGGTTCTGTTATACCCTCGAAATCAGCTGAATCAAAAAACAATAGCGCGAATTTCAGTTTGATTCTCTCAGTCGAGATTCCTGAGCAAAGCTATCCTCATTTTTGTAACTGTTTGAAGATAAAAGACAGCAACGATCTTTTCTCGGCATTAGACAATAATGAGCAGGCCTTAATACTTTGCGACCTACAGAAAGACAGTAAATCACTTAAAGAATATCATACAAAAGTTCCTGCCCACTGTATAAGTTTTGAAATTAAACGAGAACTAGAATCACTTAATGGTGCCAGTCAACTCTTTACCCCATTAGAATACCAGATTAAAAAAGATGGCCAAACCACCTTATCCAAAGATCAGGTTTTGCCAATCATGCCTAGTAGTGAGACTGAAAGAGAGGTAGCAGTGAACAAACTTACCTATAAACATGTATCACCACTTGATAAAGATATTTCTAGTGGAAATAGGTACAGTAGTGTTGGTAAAAAGTATACATTTACATTTGGGTTGAGAGATATATACGGTTTCAGAGCTATAGAAAACCTATTTGTAGGTGAATCACCAATAACTTATACCCATAAGTATTTTGATAAAATAATCCCAATCAGTGCATGGCCAATAATAAAATATACTACGGAACTGGTAGAAATTGAAGACAACAAAGCTAAGTGGAAGCTGTATATTAGTATTGATAATGAGGAGTATGAAAAGATTAAAGACCAAGAAGGGGTAAAAGAACAGCTTAGAACAATACGCGCCCAATTGAGCGACGATCACTATCAAATGTCCATTGAACTACCTCCCACTGGTAGTCAAAGTCAAAATAGCAAATTGGTAATTTTTGATGAGGAGGAGATTGATGGCATTAAGGTATTAATAAATAAAATACTAGCTTCTGATATTAGTGGATACGAACCTGTGTCTGTTGATTACGCTATAGAGCTAGAAGATTTTAAAACAGCAATCAATCCCACAATTGTTTGTAGTAGGAAAGTAGATGATGAATATTTTGTTAATCCACAAGATACTGATGGTTTAGTAATTGACGGAATGGCTTTTAAAACAACATCCTCTCCAATATTATTAGAAGGCAAGGTGAAAGTGAAAGAAAGCGGTAAGATAAAGGAGATTAGTCAAATTCAGCATATAGAGGAATATTTACAAGATATTAATTCCAATTTTCAACTAGGTATCGGCTCTGATAGAAAAAGCGGTAAGCTTGTGTATTTGATAAATAACCAAGTTCTAAAGGGCGTATTTCCTGAAACCTCATTTGATAAGAAAACGCACTTCTATGGTATTACACCTTTTAGCAACAAATTGTGGTCGGGCGAGTACACAAGTCAGGACGGTAATACTAAGCGTATCAGCGACTTCGATCTGGACAGCGGATTAAAAGCGATTTTAAACAAAATTGATGATTTGCTTGACGCGAGAAATATCAATGAACTGCTAGAGCTTATAGGAGATGGACAATCTGAATCCAATTACTTGACTAAGCTGATTAGCGCTAAGAAGAGCCTGGCAAAATCTAGAAATGAACTCTCCCAAAAGGTAGAATATATTGGTAGAAAAGAATCCAAGAATATCAAAGAATTTGATGATCTATTGTCTGAGAGATTAATTAATTTCTATAACTACGACGGCATTGTTTCTTTAGAACTTCCTGCTCAATCAAAACTAAAAGAACATCGGTTATTAGTTTCACTCGAGAGTAATAAAGATAACTATAACTTGGTTTCATCTAAGTTGTATTATAAAAATAAAGAGTCAGAACCTATCAAACCAACCTGGACCATATTATTTGATAATAAAGAGAATAATATTGAAGTATTAAAATCTAATTTCCATAACTTCACTTTTCAGCCCAAATTTACACATATAGAATATGATATTGCTGATAGTGACGGCACTGAGATTGTTGAGTCAAGCTGGATTCAACTGTTATCCCCTTTCGTCATTGAAAACAAATATGAAATAAAGGAGTTCCCTTCTATCGTTCGCGAGTATCCACCTCAGCCCGAACTAGTGTTTGATAAGTGTAAAGGCTCTGAATCGAATGAACAGTCTAGTATAGAAAGCAAATGGTCTAGTGAAGTGGGTAAGTGGAATTTCTGTTTTGGAGTGAAAGATAACGGTTACACAGATGGCGACAAGCTTTATGTTAATATTCACACAAAAAGTTCAGGAATTTACAAAGAGGTTACAAGAACTTCATTTGAAGGGTTCATAGCATACTGGGGTAGTAAACTAACAGAAACAAATGAAGGTACAAGTTTTGACAAGAAAGTATTTATTGATGACCTTGAAAGTATTCTTCAAAGAGATAAGTCTGCTAGTTTTAAAGTAGACAAAGAACAAGAGCAGGATCATTGGTTTAAGTTTAGTAAGAATAATAGTGGATGGGAGTTAGAAAAAGCTGATAGCCAAGTATTAACTGTAGTGATGAATGGCGCCAACAACCAGTTTAACATTGAGAACTTAAGATTTGAAGGTGCTAACATCTTTGAAAAATCCAAGAGTATTGTTTCAGTGTTGCCTGAAGTTTATGTCACAAGAAATGAAGAAGGGATAGATAATTCAAACTTTCATTATAGAACAGCATCAGTGCAGCCAGCAGCATGGATGAGACCCTCTATCCGCTTATACACACCACTGTACATCGGCAAAGACGAACTGTTTGATATAGCTGTATTTAAAGAAGTATTATCTAAACCTTCTTTACCATATAAAACAACTGCGAAATACTTAATAGATAATTTAACTGACACTAATAAGAACGAACTGCCAACGATACCAGTCCAACAAATTGAACTGAATGAGGGTATTCCTAATGAGGCAGATAAACTATTTGAAAATTTTGAGAATGGCTATCAAGCCTTTAAAATAACGGTATACGGTACTGAGGACAGTAATGCTGATTTGCCGATTTTCATTGCTGAGACTGTTTATAAAAAGAAGGAATAAAAAATATATTAGAATTTCTCCCCCCACTCCAAACCATTGGGTAACTTACTAGAAGCAAATTCCAGATGGATGACTCTTCTGGATTGGGCATTGGTGGTTTTTTGGGAGGCATGTAGGGTAAGGGGTTTCATAAGATGGATTCCTCCTGCTTCTACTTCACAACATGTTGGAGTTTTGGTTTGACGAAATTGTTCAATTTGCTGATGATCCCAAATGCCAAAATGAGACTTTGGGTAAACGTAAAGTGCGCCGTTCTCACTGGTAGCTTTATCCAAATGAATGCGGATGGTATACATGTTCTTCAAAATATCTATCGGTGGCCTGACACTAATCACTCCCTTCTTGCTGGTCCACCCTGAGTATCCTTCGGTTTCTATTTTCTCTTGAACATTGATGGGGACATCCTGATGCCAAGACACGTACCAATTGGAAGTAGAGGGTTTGTCAAAATAGATGGCTTTGCAGAGGAAATAGTCTTCTCCCATACCTTCTTTGATGAGGGTATGTAGCTTAAGGTTGAAAATATGTTCCTTCAATTCAGGAAGTTCTTGCAGCAACTTTCTGATGGCGAAAACTTCAGTGCTGTTTTGTCCATCCACACTGGCTTTGTAACTATCTAATATCCGGCACATTTGCTCTACTTCTTTTGTAGTGTAGATACCATCCAGTACAGCAGTACCCCTGCGGTCAACTTTTTTAATGGTTTCTTTAGCTACTATGGGATGAAGGTCATAGGTGTACAATTGGTGAGCCATGGCTACTCTTTTTTTAAGACTACGAAACAGTCGGGGAGGGTTTAATATTTTGATGGTTTCACCATAGCCTAATAACTCTTTTTCTAACTCAAAATTCAGTTGCACGTCCAGAGTAATGATGCCTCCTCCGGGGAGGTTCTGTTTGAGTTGCTGAGAATGATGAATAGGCTTTGTCAATACATAGGGCAAGTGCTTCTGTTCTACGAAGATTTCAACATGTTCAGTACTGCCGTTTATTTCTACACTCACACCTACCACATCTTTAAAATAGGTTAGTAAGTCATGTTGAGTATTGAGGATGTATGGAGAATCGCAGGGAGTGATGTCAATTACCCTATCCAGGGCTAATAATAAAGGTAATTGCCTTTTCCCTTTAAAGCCCAGTACAAACCAGCGGTTACGAAATTCTTTTAAAAGCTGTGCGTGAAAATCAAAGGTCTGAGGATTACGGGCTTTGAATGACTGATAGGTGAGACGAATCGCTTTTTTCTGAATGATGGCCTGGTATAAATCGTCTATGAATTCCAGACCCTTTACATTTTCATTGGTCTCAAACTGGATGACCGACTCCTGCTTGGTTTTCTCTGTATAGACTTTGTCTTCAAGTTTTTGCACCATACCTGATAAATCATGGAAATGGCTAAACCCCTTAAACTGTTTTAGAATTTCAATGACTTCGGTAAGCTTGTTTAAATCCTTATCGTTGAGAGGAATATTGGTGATAGAGTAATCTGGATCTTCATAAGTATAGTACTTCCGCTCAGTTACAACGATAGGTGCGTTATACCCTAGCTTTTCACTCCGCATCATTTGCAGGTCCAACTGCACCGTTCTGGTACTTACGCCTTTCTCAATACCCTCATATTCGTATAGGGCCTTGGAACAGGCTTCTACCAGATCTTCCAGTGTCCACTTACGAAAGCGGTTGCGCATACATTGGTCAATAGTTTTATAGCGAATCAGTGCGTTTCTGTTAACAGGCATAAGCAAAAATTTTATCAAAAAAGTGAAATTTTTTTCTACTACGCAAAAAGATTGCGTAGTGGCTGCTTACATGGATAAACCGGAGTATATTGACCCCTCAAATCCGGCAGAAAATTTAGATACTCAATGCTCTTTTTGAGCTTGAAACGCATGCCAATCCGGCAGATACTGCCCCCTCTAAATATATTGACGTTGACTTGTACCGGAGCAAATTGACCCCTTGAGGGTATGATTCCGGAGGAAGTTGACCCCTCAAAACTTAAGGTTTTGGTTCTTTAGCGATCATCAACTATCGCTAAAAAGACCCTTATGGCAGGTAAACCAAAATCTATGAGCACGATCAAACAACTCATACTTCTACATCAGCAAGGCAAAGGGCGTAAGACCATTGCCCGCACACTAGGCATCAGCAAGAACACCGTTAAAGTATACCTGGAGAAACTCAAAAGCCTGACTACCATCAAAGATGGCAAAGGCTACACAATAGAAGAGCTGTTCAGAATGGAGCATCCGGTACTGGAGGCAAAATTTCATCCGGGAAACCCTGCCTACAAAGACGACCGTTATGAGGATCTGAAGGCCAGACTTGACTACTACTTTAATGAGTTAAAAGAACGTGGGGTCAATAAAAAACTACTTTGGGAAGAATATAGACAGGGTAATCCAGATAGCTATAGTTATTCTCAATTTTGTTTTCATCTCCATCAGTTACAGATAGCCCGCAGACCATCCGCAGTGCTACACCATCATCCTGGAGAGAAGCTCTATATTGACTTTGCAGGTAAGCCATTGAGCTATAGACAAGTCCACTGGTGAGGAGATCAAGTGCCAGGTATTTACGGCCTGCTTACCCTTCTCTGACTACAGCTTTGTGATGGCTGTAAGGAGCCAGTCCACTGAAGATTTTCTCTACGCCCTTTCCTGTTGTTTGCATGAGTTGGGTGGCGTGCCTCAAGCATTAGTACCGGATAATCTAAAGGCTGCGGTAGTCAAGACTAACCGCTATGAACCGGAGATCAATCGTGCGCTAGAGGATTTTGCCAATCATTACAACACTACAGTAGTACCTGCCAGGGTTCGTAAGCCTAAAGACAAAGCACTAGTAGAGAATCAAGTGAAGCTGATCTACAGCCGGGTATATGCCAAGTTGCGTCACATGGTCTTCTTTGACCTGTCTTCCCTGAATGTAGCCATCAAAGAAAAAGTGAGAGATCATAATCAAACTCGCATGCAAAAGAAGCCCTACTGCCGGGAAGAGCGCTTCATATCCGAGGAGAAGACACACCTCTTGCCTCTACCAGTTGAGAGATACCAGATCAAATACTACCGAGAGTTAAGAGTGGCCAAGAACAACCATATCTATCTCTCTGAGGATAAACACTACTATAGCGTCCATTTTAAAATGATTGGTAGTAAAGTCAAGGTCATCTACACCCGCAGTATGGTTTATATCTTTTCCAAAGGAGAGCAGGTAGCTGTACATATCAGGAACTTCCACCAGGGTGGTTATTCTACTACCAAAGATCATCTCTGTTCGCAGCACCAACATTACAAAGACAGGAGCCCGGAATACTATCGTAGGCAAGCTGCCAAAAAATCGGCTATACTCCATAAACTGGTGTGCTGCATCTTTGAGCAGAATCGCTATCCAGAACAGCTTTACAGAACCTGTGATGGTCTGTTTGGCCTGGAAAGGAAAACCGAGCCTACACGTTTTGAAAAGGCCTGTCAAATGGCATTGGATTGCCACAACTACACCTACAGCTTCGTAATGAATGTATTGGAAAATAAGATGATAGAGGTTCAGTCCACTATCTCTGAAAAGCCTCTACCCAAGCATAATAACCTCAGAGGGAAAGAACATTATCAACAGTTAGAACTAAATTATAAAACCAATGAATCAAATTGAGACACAGCTAAACAAGCTCAAATTACATGGGATGATCAAAACTTGGGCAGCCTTGCAGGAGACCAGGAAACTTCATGAGCTATCCTTACTGGATGGATTAGAAGTTTTACTTCAGGCAGAGGAGCAGGAAAGGGATCTTCGTAAGTTCAAAAGGTTAGAGTACAATGCTGGTTTCCGCTACAAAGCATCTATAGAAGAGCTACGCTTTGACCAGAAAAGGGGCATAGACAAAAACCTGATTACCCGTATGTCCACCGGTGAATACATCCAGAAAGGAGAGTCAATCCTTGTGACCGGTGCCACCGGTTGTGGGAAAAGCTTCCTCTCCTCTGCTCTAGGGCATCAAGCTTGTCTGATGGGATTTAAAGTAGCTTACTTTAATACTCAGAAACTGCTGCTTAAAACCAAGATGTCTCGTCTGGAAGGCACCATCTATAAGTTCTTTGAGAAACTGGCCAAGACAGATCTGCTCATCCTGGATGACTTTGGCCTGACCCACCTGGAAAAACAGCAACAAATGGATCTGATGGAAATCATTGAGGACAGACATAGTGCTAGATCCACCATCATTGCCAGTCAGTTACCTGTTGCTAGTTGGTATGATGTCATTGGGGAGGAAACTATTGCTGATGCTATCCTGGATAGGCTAGTGCATACTTCTCATAGAATTGACATCAAGGGTGAGAGTCTAAGAAAAAAAGTGTAAAATTGTCATACCATCGGGTTCTTCAGAACCAAACCTGAATTAGGGGGGCAATATCTCCGGTACAGGGGTCAACATCACCGGAATATCCATTACACTTGTATCATTAATAAAGAAGGTGATAAAAAAATGTTATTAACGATTTCAACTAACCACTCACCAGCAACGGATCTAGGTTATCTGTTACACAAACATCCGGATCGCCTGCAAGAGGTAGCACTTTCCAGTGGTAAAGCACAAATTTTCTATCCTGAAGCGAGTGAAGATAAATGCACCGTCGCTCTGCTGCTGGATATTGACCCTATATCATTGGTCAGGAATGCCAGAAATACGGCCAGTGAAAGTTTTACACTAGGCCATTATGTCAATGACAGACCGTACGTGGCTTCATCTCTGATGAGTGTAGCGATTGCCAAAGCTTTTTCCACTGCGATGAACGGTACTTGTGCGAATAGGCCTGAAGCAGTAGATAAAGTAATGCCCTTTGAGGTGAATTTATCAGCTTTGCCTGCTCCTAAAGGAGGAGAGTTGCTGATCAGAAAACTGTTTGAACCACTGGGATATGAAGTGAGGGTAGAAAGACATTCGTTGGATAAGAACTTTCCAGAATGGGGAGAAAGCAAATACTATCATCTCAAACTTACAGGTCAAACTCGTTTACAGGATTTGCTTTCGCATCTATACGTACTGATCCCGGTATTGGATAATGATAAGCATTACTGGGTGAGCGAAGATGAAGTCAATAAGTTGCTTAAAAAAGGAGAAGGTTGGTTGAGAAACCACCCCGAAAAAGAGCAAATCACCAAGCGTTATCTGCTCAATATCGGCAGGTTTACCAAAAGTGCTTTAGGACAACTACTTGCTGAGGATAGTGTAGCTGATGAGGAAGAGACAGAAGAAGATGATACTGTGATCAAGCGTAAAGAGACCCTGCATCAGGAAAGGCTAAAGCAGGTCTTAAGTGAGCTAAAAGCATCTGGAGCTAAGTCAGTTTTGGATCTGGGTTGTGGTGAAGGAAAGTTGCTGAAGATGTTGCTTCGGGAGAAGCAGTTTGAAAATATTCTGGGTATGGATATTTCTTACCGATCTCTAGAAAAAGCCAAAGAGAGACTCCATTTTCAGGAGATGGCTCCCCGACAAAAAGAAAGGATCAATCTGATTCATGGGGCACTGACTTATAGAGATAAAAGACTGGAAGGCTTTGATGCAGCAGCATTGGTAGAAGTGATTGAGCACCTGGATGAAAACAGATTAGCTGCACTGGAAAGAGTATTGTTTGAGTTTGCCAGACCAACTACAGTTGTGCTCACTACCCCTAACCGGGACTACAACCAGCTTTTTGAAACACTGGATGCCGGAGCTTTTCGCCATAGTGATCATCGCTTTGAGTGGAGCAGGGCAGAGTTTAAAGCCTGGGCCACCGGAGTGGCTGAGGTTTATGATTATACAGTGAATTTTAAAGCTGTAGGAGAGGAGCATCCTAATTTCGGAGCACCTTCCCAGATGGCAATTTTCAACTTAAAGTAGCAACCAAAAATGAATACTATAAAAATACCAGAACTTTCGTTAGTAGCCCTGATCGGTGTATCGGGTTCAGGTAAATCTACTTTTGCTAGAAAGCATTTTAAGGCTACCGAAGTGATTTCTTCTGATCAGTGTCGGGCAATAGTATCAGATGATGAAAATGACCAGTCAGCTACCCCTGATGCTTTTGACCTTTTGCACTACATCGCTGCTAAAAGACTTAAAAAAGGTTTACTCACTGTCGTAGATGCGACCAATGTGCAGGAGGAAAGTAGAAGAAAACTGGTGCATCTGGCTAAAGAATATCACTGTTTACCCGTAGCTATTGTACTGGATTTGCCGGAAGATGTATGTCAGGAAAGAAATGATCAGCGCAGCGATAGGAATTTTGGCAAGCATGTGATTCGTCAGCAGCGCTCACAACTAAGAAGATCACTAAAAAAGCTGAAAAGAGAAGGCTTTCGTCATATCCACATTTTGAAGTCTGCTGAAGAAGTAGATGATATAGAGCAGGTAATGCGTGAAAAACTCTACAACGATAAAAAAGAGGTTCACGGACCTTTTGACATCATTGGCGACATACATGGTTGCTATGAGGAGTTGGTTGCCTTACTTGCCAAACTGGGGTATGTGCTAAAAGAAGCAGAGGATAACGGAAGTAACTTCGGTTTGAAAGTAAGTCATCCTGAAGGCAGGAAGGTGATCTTCTTGGGCGACTTAGTTGATCGTGGTCCCGCATCTCCTGCGGTATTGAAGCTGGTCATGAGCATGGTACGGGCTGGTGTTGCTTATTGCGTACCTGGCAACCATGATATGAAGTTGCAGAAGTATCTGAACGGTAAAAATGTGCAGCTAAAGCACGGACTGGAAAAAACGGTAGAGCAGCTTTCTTCTGAGTCAGAAGAATTTCGCATGGAAGTGAAAGAATTTCTCTATAGCCTAGTGAGTCACTATGTTTTTGATGATGGTAAACTGGCAGTAGCACATGCGGGAATCAAGGAGGAAATGCAGGGTAGAGGCAGTGGTGCGGTAAGAGCTTTCTGCATGTACGGAGAGACTACCGGAGAGATTGATGAATTTGGTTTACCAGTACGCTACGACTGGGCATCAGAATATCGGGGTAAAGCTATGGTGGTGTACGGGCATACACCCGTACCCGAAGCGCAGTGGCTCAACAGGACGATTGACATAGATACCGGTTGTGTGTTTGGTGGAAAGTTAACGGCTTTGCGTTATCCTGAGGAAGAGTTGGTTTCAGTGGATGCTTTACAAGTATATGCTGAATCTGCTCGTCCCTTACACGCTCCTACATCTTCTCTGAATCAGCAGCATGAGTATGATGATTTGCTGGATATGGAAGATGTATTGGGCAAACGGATTATCAGCACTCGTCTGAGAAACAATGTGACCATCAGAGAGGAAAATGCGATGGCTGCCTTGGAGGTGATGAGTAGGTTCGCTGTCAATCCGAAGTGGCTTATTTATCTGCCGCCCACCATGTCCCCTACGGAGACGAGCGAACATCCTGAGTATCTGGAAAGGCCGGAAGAGGCATTGCAATTCTATCGCAGGCAAGGTATAGAAAAAGTGATCTGTGAAGAAAAGCATATGGGTTCCAGAGCGATACTCGTAGTTTGTCAAGATGAAGAAGTTGCTGTCAAGCGGTTTGGTATAGAAGGAGAAGGGATTGGCAAATGCTATACCCGTACCGGAAGAAGCTTTTTCAATGATCTGGCTGATGAAGAGGAGTTTTTGAGCAGAGTCAATGCTGCGCTAACAAAAACTGACTTCTGGGAAAAGTTTGATACGGATTGGGTTTGTCTGGATGCTGAGTTGATGCCCTGGTCGGCCAAAGCACAGGCACTCTTACAGGAACAGTACGCTTCAGTAGGAGCCGCTGCGAAAGCCTCTTTGTCCGCTACTGTAGAAGTACTTTCTTCAACGACTACTCGTCAGGTAGAAGGTATAGATGCCTTACTGGAAAAGTATACACAGAAGCAGGAGATGATGAAGGATTACCGTACTGCTTATCGTCAGTATTGCTGGCCGGTGAAAAGTATAGCAGATTATAAGCTGGCGCCTTTTCATATCCTGGCTACCGAAGATGCAGTGCATATGAATAAATCGCATGAGTGGCATATGCGGCACATTCAGGAGATTTGTCAGAGAGATGAAGAATTGCTGCTGGCAACCCCTTATCGGATCGTAGATCTTAGTGATGAACAGTCGCAGCAAGCGCTAGTCCATTGGTGGGAAGACTTGACAGAAAAAGGAGGGGAGGGCATAGTCATTAAGCCTCTGGATTTTGTCAGTCATGGCAAAAAAGGAGTAGTACAACCTGCCATCAAATGTAGGGGCAGGGAGTATTTGAGAATTATCTACGGACCAGAATATACGGCTCCTGAGCATCTGGCAAGACTCAAAAAGCGTGGGTTGTCTGGCAAGAGGTCGCTAGCTATGCGAGAATTTGCGTTGGGCTTAGAAGGATTGGAAAGGTTTGTCAAAAAAGAGCCATTACGCCGAATCCATGAATGTGTGTTTGGAGTGCTGGCGCTGGAAAGCGAACCCATAGATCCAAGATTATAGATAAGAACATGAAAAAGAATATCATTAATAAATTGAAAGCTATTGAGAAGGAATACCAAGTAAAGATCCTGCACGCCTGCGAGGCAGGTTCTCGTGCCTGGGGATTTCCTTCTCCTGATAGTGATTACGATGTCCGTTTCATTTACAGGAAACAGACGGATGCTTATCTCTCACTTTTCAAAAAGAGTGATGTGATCAATCCTGAGATAAACGGAGACTTTGATGCCGGTGGGTGGGACATTGACAAAAGCCTGTTACTATTGGCCAAGTCTAATGTCCCGCTGATGGAGTGGATATATTCTCCATTGGTGTATTTTATGGATCAGGATTTTCTTGAAAAGCTTAGAGGCTTAGCGAAACTTCATTTCGCTCCTCCTGCGGCTTTCTATCATTATCAAAGTATGGCTAAAAAATACCATGCACTTTGTGATGCGGATAGGTATCGGCTGAAGGATCTTTTTTATGCTTTGAGAACATCTCTGGCAGCGCATTGGGTGTTTAAGTACCAGACTTTTCCACCCGTTAATTTCACTGAAATGCTCAAAAGCTTATCCTTACCTTCTGAGGTTTTAGAAGGAATTAATGAACTGAGAGTTTTGAAGTCAGTGAAAGAAGAATCTTATCAGCATCCATCCAGTAAAAGACTATTGACTTTTCTTGAGGAGCTTATTGAAAGTAATGAGCAAGCGAGTAAAGCATTAGTTTCTCCTGAAAAGGATATGCATTTGCTGGATAGTTTTTTTAGAGAAACGGTAAAATCAGATTGAGATGACAATAGAGGAAATGAAGGAAAGAGGCTTACTGCTGCTGGAATGTATCAGCGGCAGTAAAGCCTATGGCCTGGCTACCGCTGAGTCGGATACCGATATCCGGGGTGTGTTTTATCTGTCTAAAGAACAGTTTTACGGCATGAACTATATCCCTCAGTTGAGTAATGAAAGTAATGATATCGTATACTATGAGTTAGGAAAATTTATAGAACTGCTGGCGAAGAATAATCCTAATATTCTGGAATTGCTCAAAACTCCTGAAGACTGCATACTTTATAAACACCCCCTGATGGAGCAGATCAGGGAAGAGATATTTCTTTCCCGTTTGTGTCAGCAGACCTTTGGTAACTATGCCATGACGCAGGTAAAGAAAGCTAGAGGCCTGAATAAGAAGATTCTTAACCCGGTAGAAAAAGAAAGGAAATCCGTACTTGATTTTTGCTATGTCGTGCAGGGGCAGGGATCAGTGCCAGTGAAGGATTTTCTCACTAAACACCAGATGAAGCAGGAGGATTGTGGTTTATCCAGCATTGCGCATATGAGAGAAGTGTATGGATTGTATCATGATCCGAAGCAGTCTTATAAGGGTATAGTCCAGAGTGAAAAAGCCAATGATATCTCTTTGAGCTCAATTCCCAAAGAAGCTAGGCCCGTAGCCATCATGTCCTTCAATAAGTCAGGCTATTCTTCTTATTGCAGAGATTACAGAGAATACTGGGAGTGGGTAGAAAAGCGAAATGATGCCCGCTATCAGAATACGCTTTCACACGGTAAGAACTACGATGCCAAAAACATGATGCATACATTCCGGTTACTGGCGATGGCAGAAGAAATCGGCAAAGAAGGTACGGTCAGAGTTAGGCGACCCGAACGCGATTTCTTACTGAACATCAAAAAAGGGGCTTTTGACTATGAAGCATTGGTAGAACAGGCAGAGCAGAGAATCAACGAAATAGAAGAGATCTATCAGCAGTCTCCCTTACCAGTGGCTCCTGATTTGAAGAAGGTTGAAGCTTTGTTGGTGAGAATGAGAAGGGAGTTATACTAATAACTTTCATTAGCCTCTTGAATTTGGTATCTTCTAAAATTATGAATATCCAGAATCTTTTAGACAGAGTCTCAACTATCAAGTTTAAATATGATAAGTTGTTAGAAAGAGATGCTTTAGACTTTAATATCTTCCAAGCATTACAAATTGGGCATAGAGAAACCACTTTGCATTCTAGGTTCTTATCATTCCTTTTGAATCCACATGCCGAACATTTACAGAATGATACCTTTTTAAGGCTTTTTCTTAAAGAGTTAGAAATTCAGGATTTTAACTCTAGTGATGCTATTGTAATTACCGAAAATTATTTTTTTCATGAAAATGGTGAAAAGGGGTATATCGATATTATTGTCAAAGAAAAAGGAAACTCTCCTAGAATGATAATTATTGAAAATAAGATTTGGGCAGAAGATCAGCATCGGCAATTAGATAGGTATTATGAATTTGGCTTAAAGTTTACAAATGATAAAGATAAGCTTCATTTGTTCTACCTGACTCTTACTGGATATGAGTCCTCAGAGAAAAGCGCTCAATTAGCTGATTATAAATTATGTTCATACGAAAGTGATATCAAAAATTGGATAAACAATTGTATCAAAGAAGTTGCTCTAATTCCAAGTTTAAGAGAATCCTTATCACAGTATTCACAACTGATAGATCATTTAACCAATAAACCAACTAATATGGATTACATCAATGAAATAAAAGAAGCGTTAAAGCAAGATGATAATTATCAGTTTATTGGAGACATTGAAACATCTATTCTGGAGTTAAAGATTGAACTTCAGGTAAAATTTTGGGAGACATTAATAAACGCTTTTGAAGACCATGACTTCTCCATTTACAAGTATGGTATGGCTGATGATGATGTGCTCACTTCAGTTAAAAAGTGGCATTATCAAAGTAGAAATAATAGAGATTACGGAGTAGAAGTATATCTTACAGATATTGAGGACATGCAGATATATTTGTGCTTTACAATAATTGACTCGATAGGAAGCTATATCACCTTATATGATGAAAATGATAATGATGTTATCGAAAAAGGAAAAAGTAAAATTGAGTCTATTTTGAGACAGCTAAACTATGAATTTTATTCAGAGGGTGGTTATCCTGTTTGGAAAGAAAATATCCTTAGTGTATTGAACTTTAAAAATCCTTCCAAAAAAGAGTATGCCTTATTACAAGAAGAAGAAATGGAGAGATTAACTAATAATTTTGTGGAAGAGGTGATAAGCTTTAAAAACCAGTTAAAAAGAAAAATTAACTAGTAAGGATAATCATTTGAAATAGTCAAGACATAATCTGACAGTTTAGGTAAATTGAGATTGACGAGATCATTTCATTTACTTAAACCCGATTACATCATGACTACCGAAGACAAAGTTATTAAGAACAAATTAGGATTACTAAACCTGGCTGAGATGCTAGGCAATGTATCTCAAGCCTGTAAGGTGATGGGCTACAGTAGAGATTCTTTCTACCGCTTTAAAGAGCTCTACGAACAAGGCGGTAGCGCGGCTCTGCAAGAGATGAGCCGCAAGAAGCCTAATGCTAAGAACCGCGTAGCGGCATCCGTTGAACAGGCAGTAGTCGAGCTGGCCATTGAACAACCGGCCTTGGGGCAGGTACGCGTTTCCAACGAGCTGAAGAAGAACCACGTTTTCATCTCCCCCGGTGGGGTTCGCTCAGTGTGGTTGCGTCATCAGCTAGAGACTTTTCCCAAACGCTTGAAAGCATTAGAAGCCAAAGTAGCCCAAGAAGGACTCATTCTCACTGAGGCACAACTGGCGGCGATGGAAAAAGCTAAAGAAGAGAAAGTAGCCCATGGGGAAATAGAAACGTATCACCCTGGCTACTTAGGATCGCAGGACACCTACTACGTAGGCTATATCAAAGGGGTAGGCAAAATCTATCAGCAGACCTTTGTAGATACTTACACCAAGGTAGCCCACGCTAAGCTCTATGATCGTAAGAACGCCCTGGTAGCGGCTGATCTGCTCAATGATCGCGTTGTTCCTTTCTACGAGCAGTATGAGATTCCATTGTTGCGCATCTTAACGGATCGGGGTAGTGAGTACTGCGGTAATCGCGAGCATCACGAGTACCAGTTGTACTTAGCCATAGAGGATGTAGATCACAGCAAAACCAAAGCGAAGAGTCCACAAACCAATGGTATCTGTGAACGATTACACCGCACCATGCAGAACGAATTCTATTCAGTAGCCTTTCGTAAAAAGGTCTACAAAACGCTGGAAGAGTTACAACAGGATTTGGACCTGTGGCTTAACTATTATAATGAGCAAAGAACTCACAGCGGGAAGCATTGCAATGGTAGGACCCCAATGCAAACTTGGCAAGAAGATTTACATCTGACAAAGGAGAAAATGTTACAAACTCATCATCAGAATTTTATACCTTTACTAGTGTCAGACGAAGCGGAAGCGGGCCCTGATGGCGAGCAACCCGCCAGGAATAGTCTGACTGACTGGAATGGTCAAGGGGCTCTGAGGAGACCCTCCCAAAAAGCTGAACATTCCAAGAATCAGATGCCTTAGAAGCGCATCTCATAGGCCTCGACTGTCAGAGGTAATCTTGACTATTACAAATCATTGGGAACATGTAAATTATGTCCAGGCTGTTTACTATGACACTTAACACATAGTGCTTTAAGGTTATTATAATTATTATCGTCTTTTCGTGAATTAATATGATGTACGTGGAGAAAGCTTTTGAAATTTGCAAAATCATTTCCACAATCTTCACAAACATAATTTAAGCTTGCCTTATAATTCTTACTTAGCTGAGGCCAATTATCTCTGTATGTATTTTTAGGGCTTGTTGCATCAGTATGTTTTGGCTTATTTACTGTGGTACCATAATCATTAAAAAAGGTATCCAGGGAAAAATTATTAAATATCGTTTCTCTATTGTACCATTTCTCTTTATAGTCATTATAGTTTAGAGTTTGTAAACACAATTTGCAAACCCTAAGTTGTTCAACTTTTCCTTCCTCCAAATAATTTGAATTATGAATGATGTTGACCTTAAAATAGCCATCAACCCTCAATGAAGCCACAAATTTTTCAAACCTACCTGAGTTTTGAAAATCTGTAATTACAGAGCAATTTGCAATATGAAATTTACAGGGAAAATACTTATAATATTGATCTCTAATATAAACAAGCACTCTTCTACCTTGAACACTAAGTGTTTGATCATCTTCAACATTTACTAAAGCGAACGAAATATCTACTTCTTGACCATCATCAAGGCGATTCCCTATATCATTTCTGGGAATAATATCTTCTCCAAAAGTACGTTCTTTCTCTTCAGCATTAAATGTCTTTAGAAGCTCTTCAAGCTTTCTTTTGGAATTAGGCGTATTTAATTTCATTCTTAATTAGCAGTTAAAATTTTGACTATCTGTTGTTCCGCATTTGTTTTTACACGAAACTCTACTCTTCGCGACCTTACCTTATCTTCTTCATTTTCATCAGTAAAGACAAGCTTGCTAGATGAAAGACCATTTGCCGTGACTTTATTTTTAATCCAATTCCTCTTGCCCTTAACTTGATCCAACAAAAGTACATAAGCCAGAACTTCCCTAGTACGATCTTGAGATAGCTTCATGTTACCGATGTAAGCTTCCTGTGGAAAAGAATTGCTACTCCACTCGCTAGAAGTATGTCCTTCAATTCTTATTTCATCAATATTATCAATATATTTCTCACTTGTTAAGATGTTTATGTATCGTGGAAAGAAATCTAAAAGGATAATTCTGAATTCATCCCGAAGTACATCACTTCCCTGTTCAAAAAGAACTTCCGGTGACTCAAACTTAACAGATAGAGTTTTGCGATCAATGCTTGCATTCCAATCTTCAAGATCATCCTTAAACTCTTTATTAAGATCTTGATATAGTTGATCTTGAAGCTCATTGTAGGCAACAGCGATTTCTTTTATCCTTTCCTGTTCCTCCATCACATTGATCATATAACTAATGGCTATGAATAAAAAGATCATCATTAACACTGACATTAAATCAGAAATGGATATCCACTGACTTTCACCTTCGTGAGATTCGGTGTCGTATCTTTGGTCAAACATCAGTTTCTAGTATTTAAAGTTTGGCCTACAGAATTTAAATGGTCAGAAATTTTTATATAATTATTTAAGACATGCTCAGTAACAGAAGCAAGTTTACTTCCCAAGTCGTCAAGTACCTTATTAAGTTGCTTTGCTAGCTCCTCATCTAAATTCTTAATTTGAGTATCAATTCTATCAGAATTCTTAATCATTAACTTCTCAATGCTTGTTGTTACTTCTTTTACCTGTTTCTGCTGAAGATCACCAATCTCTCTGTAAGATTTTTCAAAAGTGTTTATTTGAGCATTTATAGCCTCTTTTTGGTGCTCAAACATTATATTGTTTTCATTTACTGATCTCTTTACGGCTTCTGAAAAGCTCGATGTCAATTGCTCTATTTTTTTCTCTATAGTTGGCAAAAGTTCTTTGCTATTTTTTGCAACTCCGTCAAGGGCTTCCAAGTTAATGTTTAATACTTTAAGAAGTTTATCCATTTCATTAGCAGAATTGTAATAAACTTCGCTCTTTTTTGAAATATCTGCTAGTATTAATTTTGCCTCGTTAATGCCGTTTAATGAATTGGTAAACTGGTTATTCATGTTTTCTATCTGATATGAATAATTACTTTGCCACTCAATTAAATTTTTGGTGCTGTTATTTAATTGGTCAATACTTGTAGTCAATCTGTCATTTATCTTAGAGTTAAAATCTTCCATGACTGCTGCTAAAGCCTCTATTAACTGCTCAATGCTATTTTCTACAATCTTATCTGCAAATTTGTTTATTGATTCATTTAAGACATCAAAATTGTTAGCATTTTCAAACCTTAACGATTGCATTTGCCGTTTCAAACTTTGCTCTTTATCAGAAGATAGTCCGTCGTTAATGGAGCTCAAAAGATTTATTATGTTATCAGTTCTATAGTCAATCACTTTTGGACGGTTGCCATGCCTGAACTTATATCTAAGTAAAAGAGTTGCAGCCATTCCAGCAATCGAGGTCCAAAAAGCAGTTTTGAGTCCACTAAGTAGCACTGGCACACTCGCTTGTATATCATTGACATCAAATCCATGTAACCCAACTGTAATACCTACAAATGTTCCTAAAATACCTATGGTAGTAGGTATATTAATTATGACGTGGGGATTGTGAAATTTATTTCTAGAACTCGAAAGAGCATAAACAGTAACAGCAATAATAATAAGGAGGAAAGCAAGTAGTATAATATCAAGCATAGGTAGATTTTGTTGTATTTTAATGACGGTTTAAATTACAGTTTTTATAATAAATATCTAACTATGGAAATAAAATTGTTATTAGGTAAGTATTAACACTGCATTATACAACAATAGACAAGCAGTTGAAACTAAAAGTTTTCTTGGAGAAAAATTAAAGGAAGTTAAGCCAGTTCAACCACTTATTAAGTCCGAGTAAACGGTGGTACACTTAATTTTTTTGAATACACTGAAGTAAAATCAAGAGTAGATTGAACTCTAATAATACTCCTTAATATACCCATAGGCCCTATCAAAAAGGACTTGGTCTTTGTGGAGTTTATACTTCAATAAGGCTTGTCTCAGAGACTTTTGAACTTCTCTTTCACCTGATACAGTACTCTGCCAGCCGGGGAAGCTGACAACTCTAACTATGGAGTCTATGTCTCCTACAATTCTCTCTACAACAGCGGGAGTTTGCTCAGTTTTTAGCTCCATAAACAGTTCAGTAAGTGCTGCTTGGGGAGATTTTTCCTGTACTTGCTGACTTACTTCTTTTTCTGCCTGAACGGTTTCCTTAGCCAGTTTGCAAAGTTCCTTAACAAACTCTATGGAAGTAATCAATCCTTGCTCCGCTTTATCTCTTAGCTCTTCCAGGCGTTCACTTAGCTTTTTAAATTGAGGGTTACCCGCATGCTTTTTAAAACGCTTGATCAGAATCTTCTCTAGCTTCTTAGCATTCTTGGGATCAGGGTTATTGAATATATCCTCTATCACATCAGCATCTAATACGAACTCTTCCAAGTGATGCACCTCTCCAACATGGATATTATCATGGATCAGCTTAGTAGTTTGTGCACCCAAGGAGAACCATAATAGTTTGCCAATATTATCAGAAGCCGGACGTACAGATTCAAATACCTGAGATAGCCATTGATAGTCTTTCAAATAAACATCTAAAATTCTATCCGGAGATAAGGATTCCCAGAGCTTAAATAAGTATTTATAATCCTTTGCAAAGGCATCTTTTTTATCATCTGTATTGATTGCATCCTGGGCTTTTTCCAATCCCTCAAACCCCTCTATAGAACGATCAACCCCATCAAAATGACTTAATGTATTTTTCATTGCTTCCGGGAGTTTAGCTCTTAATTCTGACAGATTAGTGATCACTTCTTTGACACTTTTTTCATCAAACTCCAGGGCTTTGGCCATATCATCAAATACCCCAAAATAGTCTACGATCCTGCCAAAATGCTTGTTAGGAAATAGGCGGTTAGTACGGCAGATAGCCTGCAAAAGCGTATGGTCCTTGAGAGACTTGTCAAGGTACATAGTTTGTAATATAGGAGCGTCAAAACCCGTTAATAGCTTAGCAGTAACTATGATAAACTTTAGTTCAGAATCAGGATCATTGAATTCTTCTACAATTTTTTCCTGCTGACTTTTATCTACGGCCCATTTTTGTTTGAACGATAATTCATCATTGGCCGAAGTTGATATAACCACCTTACTCGCAGTAGTAGGAAAATGCTTATCCAATTCTTCTTTATACTGTACGCATGCGAAGCGGTCAGGAGTAACAATCATAGCTTTAAAGCCTTGTGGCTCTACCTTTTCCCTGAAGTGCTTTGTGATGTCTTCTACAATTTTACCCACCCGCTCAGGAGATTTTAGGAAGGCAGCCATCTTAGCAGACTTCTTATTCAATGCATCTGCTTCTTCATCAGTGAGGGCACTGCTTTCTTTAAATTCCTGAAAGGCTTTATCAATGGTCTCTTTGTCAACGTGAATATCAACTAGCCGGGGTTCAAAATGAAGGGGTTTGGTTGCCTCATCTCTGATAGAATCCTGAAAGGTATAGCGAGACATATATCCTCCCTGATCTTCTTCAGAACCAAAAGCCCAAAAAGTATTCTTATCCGCTTTATTGACTGGTGTCCCTGTTAATCCAAATAAAAAGGCATTGGGTAAAGCAGCTCTCATTTGTCTGCCTAAATCTCCTTCCTGTGTTCTGTGTGCTTCATCTACCAATACAATGATATTATCCCTGGCATTCATATTGGGTTTAGCATCACGAAATTTATGGATCATGGAAATAATGATCTTACGGGTATCCCTTTCCAATAAGGTTTGGAGTTCACTGATACTCTCAGTGGTCTCTACATTTGGAACATCAGAGGCGCTAAAGGTACCACTGATCTGAGTATCAAGGTCAGTACGGTCAACCAGTACAAGTACGGTGGGGCTTTTTAATTCCTGGCTTTTGCGAAGCTTTTGGGCAGCAAAAACCATAAGGAGTGACTTACCTGAACCCTGAAAGTGCCATATGAGCCCTTTTTTTATTTTTCCCTCTTTTACTCTTTCTACAATTTTATTGGCTCCTTCATACTGCTGGAAGCGGCAAAGGATCTTGACCCTTTGCTTTTTCTTATTCGTACTGAATAGAGAGAAGTGCTGCATAATATCCAGTAGGCGTATCGGACTTAAGAGGTCAGAGAGTTCCTTACCAATTTCTCCCAAGCCTAACCGCTTGGCAAGGGCGTCATCATCACCTTCAATCCTCCAGGGAGCCCAGAATTCTAAAGGAGTACGAACAGCGCCATAAAAAAGCTCCTTACCCTCGGAAGCAAAAGATAAAATGTTGGGTACAAAAAGTTGAGGTATAGCATTTTCATAAATGCTATGTATCTCATTGGCTCCATCCAACCAACTTACTGAGGGGCGGATAGGTGTTTTTGCTTCACCCACTACTACGGGTATGCCATTGATCAAAAGTACTACGTCCGGAATCTTGGTTTCACGATGGTGAACTCTGTACTGATTAGTGATTATGTAGCTATTCTTTTTTTTATCATCAAAGTCAATCAAGTGCACCGGTACGTGCCGGTTGTTTTCACCAAAAGGCATGGTCTTTTCTCCGCACAGCCATTTAAAGAATTCCTCGTTAGCTTTGACCAGGCCTATCTGATTTACAGAAATTAGAATAGCTCTTAGCTTATAGATTACCTCATCGGCTAATTCGTGATGATCAGCAATTTCAGGATTAAGCCGAATGAGTGCTGACTTGAGTTCAGACTCTATTAGTACCTCATTGACTCCTCTTGAGAGTTCTTGTGCAGATTTATAGATCCAATGGGCTCCGTAGGGCACGGATTGTTCTTCTGCTTTCCCATTATTGAGATTAACCCCGCTTAATTGATGAATGATATAATGTTCTACGCTATTGAGTTCGCTGAATCCCATATTAAAGAGTTTGTTCTACAATTTTTGCTTTCAATGACTGAAAGCTTTTGCCTATAAATTCTATATAAGCTTGGTCTAACTCCACTTTCATGAGAGGGTCCTTAATGCTTAATTTAATATTGTTGGCAGATGATATATATTTTTGAACCTGTATTGATTCTTCTACGGCTCTTTCCACATTTTTGCCCACCTGATATACGCACTTAAGTTCACTCTTAAGATAATCAGAGCTAATTTCTGAATTGTCTTGAGGACGCTTTATTACACAAAGAGCATAATTTTCTTTATGCTTTGCAGCATGAGAGGCCTGTGAAATAGCCATCTTAATTGGCTCCTTGTTACTTTCTTTTATTGATTTAAGTTCTATAAAATAGCTTTTTTGATTGTCCTTATTTGTAATGATGAAATCGTAAGGCCCTATACCTACAAATTTGGGGGTTAAGCTAGGGAACTCAGTGGTAAGCAAGTTTTCCAGAATTTTTTCAACCTTGTGGCCAATCTGGTTTTTAAAGACAAAATCTCTTTTTTCTTCAGCCAGCTCAACAGCATGTTTTAACAAGATACTTATTCCATCTACTCCAGTTTCATTTAAATTAGATACAGCGTTGATGAGCTCTCTGGCTTGACTAGGATCTATATTAGCATCAGAAAGTACTTGTAATAATTCTAAACTTTGTTCATTGCTTAAGGCATTAAGCATCTGAGGTGTCATTGAAAATTTTATCCACAGCTCACTCGCACGACTATCAGTATATTGTAAGTATTCTTGTGCTAACTTAACGTTAGTTTTACACCATTTAATCAAATCTAATATTGGCTTTTTGTGTACATTAATAGATCCAGTATTTGCCAGTTCTTCCTTTTCAAGCTCTCTTATAGTATGATCTAGTTTAGTACCTAATTCATCAAATTTTCTTGGAGGTACTTTGATAGACACACCTTCGTGAAGCAGTTCCTTTTTCCAGTCCTCTTGAGAATTTAGGAGATGAAGAATTTTTATCAATTCATGATCTAAAGGGGTCTCTTCTGTACCGAAGCTATATATATCTTCCAAAGCACAAAAAATACCATACTGATTTGGGACTATATTTCCATTATTGAGCAGTTCTTTAAAGCCCGCACTGCTTTCCAGGGTATTTAGATAGCTGTTTAACCACAAAGTAGTCTCGTCTTCAGTCTTCTCTAGTGCTGCCGAGAGTCGCTGAATATTTTCACATGACTCAATCTTCTTATTTATGAACTGGATGAAAAGACTTAGTGCCGGTAAAAAGTTAAACTTCTTAGTGTGAGTGATAACAGACAAGTTCTCCTTGAAACCAAAAAGATCTTTTGCATAGAAAAATAATTTAGATCTAAAATCCTCTTTTGTAGAGCTTTCTTCTATGTTCTTTAGGATATTAACTAAAAGAACTAGTGCATCTTTTCTCTTTATAAATTGGTTCTCATACGCACCAACACTATTCGGAAGCTTTTTATTTAATACCTCATTAATTTTTTCAGAAGCATCTGAGAGACCTCTTTTATCAATATTTTGTCCTTTTAAACTTATTTGGCGGTGAATGAGTGAAGTGCGCCAATCATCATCCAACTGAGTTAGAACATCAAGGAATACATCAGCAATCGGTGAGTCTTTATCTTCCAGATACAACTCAGATAGTTTATAAAAATCTCCATGCTGATTAGGAATGATTGCAAAATCTGAAAACAAAGCTGCTTTATTTTCATCTATTATGAACTGATATAATCTGTTTAACCAACTAATAACCTCATTTTCCCAATTTATTCTATTCGCAAGATATTTTATAGCAGGATATGTCTCTGAAAAACTCAGTAAGTCTTCAAGGGTAAAATGTATTTTTTTCCCCCAAGTTTCTAGTTCTTCCTTTGGTCCAGTAGCTTTAATCCAAGGAATTAACAAATTATTGTGAGGGACATAATTGTCACCATAATAATCTTTTGCAATCCAATAAAATAAATGTTTAGTCTCATCAGTTTGCCCAAAATTGGGAATGAGGCAAAATCTAAGACTTCTTTTTAAATATGAATCTTTAGTTTCAACAATGTCTTTTATCAGTAAGAAAGCCCTGTAATCCTTTTGCAATTCCAGATACCAAGCCTTAGAGAATTCCTCCCACTTTTCATCAGGTAATCTGGAATGCGCACAAACGTACAGATTCTTTGCCCCACAGTTGATCAGCCAATCTGTAAATTCCTTAGCTGCAACAAAAGCCTGCTCGATGATTTTTCTATTCTCATGTGCTTCATGGGCCTCTGTGCTGTGCAGTAATATTCCATCCCTATCCTCAGTCGGATTAAATTTGAATCCATTAAGAATATATGGGAAATAAAACTTTTCAGAACCAATCAATGGGAAGTCCCGATAAAGATTAGGAGCATCACTTTTTCTAAGAATCAGATTCATACCGTTGAAATCATTGACTTCAGTAGTGAGTGCAAGTTCTGCCTTACTATATTTTACAAAGTGTCTGTAAATGACTTCTACTCCTCGTGAAATTGTTACCCTAACCTGTTTGATAGGGTAATTTTCAGTATGAATATCCCTTGTGTATACTTCAGAATAACCTTTGATCTGATTGATTACTTCAACTCTTTTGATCTTATCAATATTGACCAGTGTTACTGGTAAAGTATTTACAAGATCATCAATTCCGGTAATAGCTGATTTTATTCTTTCCTCTGAACTTAGGTAATATGTAAAACTAGTATCATATGAGGTTTCTGTTCTGTTTTGCTGGTAGTTATCAGCAATTGGAAACAGACTATTATCCTCTATCTTATTAGCATGATCCAGGGCTGCATCAATTTTTGGTAAGAGCTCTTCGGAGGTTCTTCCTGAACGGTCAAGTTGAAGGTTGAAGCTGCGAAATAATCCTTTGTGATATACATAACCTGCAACATCTATTACTTCTGAGAGCAAATGTGTCGCAATGAAGCCAGTACCGAACTTTCCGGTTACTTCTTCATCATTATTGGCTGAGTCTTTAGAGCTTACCTGTTGGATCAAGCTGAAAATGTTGGATAAGCTAAATGGGTCACCATTATGCTTAAAGATCAACTTATCGTGAGATAAAATTATTTGTATAGAAACCTCTTTAAATTTTGTGTTGGGTACATCCTTAGCATTCTGCATTAATTCCCAAATCCATCTTTTGGAAGAGCTGGAAGGGTTATTCAGGACTTTACTAAGGATCTGTCGTATCTTATCGGCAGTTAGTTTACGGTTATTACGTTTTTCTATATAGTGTGGGTCTTCACTATCTATTCTCTGAGATATTACGGGCTGCATATTAGTAAATCAATGAATGAGTAAATTTATGTGCCTCCTTCTAAGACTAGTAGAAATACTTGTGGCACACAGGTCATTATACTTAATCCAAACTGGGATATAAGTATATTACTTTTTGAAGAAAAAGTAATGATTTTTGTGAGGGAAAGTAATCTTTTTGAGATTATTACCTAAAAGTAGGGAGAGGAAATGAAAGGCTAACAGGATTAAGCCATAAAAGCCTTCTCGCTTTGGTACTGCTTAAGGTGTTGATACGCTATTTCTACGTATTCTTTTTTGAACATCTTGGTCTTGCGGTCTGACCATTCTGCTATTTGTGGAAGGAGTTCTTCTACGGAGGCTTGTGGGTGGTCCTTTAGCAAGAAATCTACAGAGGCAAGCAATTCCAGTGAGAACGCTGACTCAAAGCCATCTATGAGCTTCAGTAGGTCCTGAAGACGATTATATTGCTCATTGCTGAGCTTGGAGTGAACATACTGCTTTACTTCCTCAAAGAGCTCGTAATTAAGCAGAAGAGGCTCAAAAGGTTTGGCGTTTTTCTGCTCCATACCCTGTATGTATTTACCATTAAGGTGATAAAGCACATGTCCTACCGCAGGGGAGTAGGGGCCATAAAAGCTGGGAGCAAAATCTAATTTATTCAGTTGCTGCTCACCCATTCGCTGTAAAAAATAGGCCAGTTTATTGGCTACAAATAGACTAGTCTCCTCACCTAAACGTTCGTACTGGAACATGGTAAAAAGCAGCATAGCCCTGGCAGGAGTGAGTTTAACTTCCTTTGCCGGAGAATCTTTTCTTAATTGTGCTTTGATGTTAGGATTAGGCTCAAATACCAGTACTTCCGTATCCAAAGGAGCGAGATATTGTTCTATCATCGCTTTTACTTTATCCCAATGCAAGCCGCCATTGCCACAACCTAAGGGAGGAATGGCAATGCTCTTAATGTTGTTAGCTTTGAGATCAGAAGCCAGGGTTTTTAGCCCCTCCTCTACATATTTGTAGCTAGATTTGCGGTAGTAAACGGTTTTGGTAGGGAAGTTTACGATCCACTTCTCCCCCAGGGGGGTGAGCTCTTTTACCCACAGCAGTTTACCGGGTACTAATTCTTTCTGCTCACAGGCTTTTTTGTATACCCGAAAATTCTCTGGAAAAGCTTCCTTAAACTGCAAGGCAATACCCTTTCCCATTATACCCATCGTATTAACGGTATTCACAAGTGCCTCAGTAGGGGCGTCTAAAAGGTTACCTTGGGTATAGTGGATCATGGGTTAATAATAAAACATTTCATTTGGGTTTACAAGTACCTCAATTTCCAAACCATATTTGTTTACTTCCTGTTTCACCCACTCTGCTTTATCTTCAGTATAGGTAATAATATGGGTGATACATTGAAGAGGTACATGATCTTTTACTAAAAATTCCGCTTGCTTTCGCCTCATTCTGTCCCGGTCATCTGCTGTGTTCTTCCATACTTTTCTATACACAATATTCCAGTCAACCTTATCCAAATCGGCTTTGTCTGTATAGAATTGAGTCAACTCTTTTTTAGCATGACCATCTGTGAATACATAAGTGCATTGGCAGGCTTCTATTTGATCTAAGGTAGTACGGAGATAAATAATATCTTCCTGAGGAAGCTTTTTGATGCCTCTATGCCCACTTATAATATTAAGCAGCATAGGAGAAAGCGTACCAAAATAAAAGGGGATGTAATCCCCTACATTCCCATATCCAGATATCTTGATAGGATATTCAGTGCGTTTTCTAATAAGGTCAGAATCACCAATTTCTACATAATTGGGATCAAAATGAGGGCTTTTCCGGGTATATAGCCCATGCTCCAGAATATGAGGCAAGTTCTGATAATGTATCAGCCTGTAAAGCCTTATGATATCTGGAACTTCGCCCGGCATGCTTTAAAAGATTTGATTAATAAGGCTTTTTTGGAGTGCTTTGGCGGATTCTATTTTTAAATTTAATTCTTTTGCTGATTTCTCAAATTTATCAATCTTATCCATAAGCATTTTTTGGAAAGAAACGTCTGGTACGGGGATATTGATTCTTTTGATATTTTGAGCATTAATGTTGCTTTGGCTTACACCGGGAGTTCTGTACTTCCGTATTTTTGCAATACCGATAGCACTATTCATATAGAAGTTAAGATACCTTGGGTCTAACTTTGTTTGATCAACTTTAATTCTAATTAAATAAGAAGCAAAAGAGTAAATATCATCTTCATCAAACAGACTTACTTTCCCTACTAAGTCATAACTATTTGTTCTATTAAAAAGAATGTCTCCTTTCTCTAAGATAAAATTATCAAGCTCACCGTTGACAGGGGTATAGAATTTTATATCAGTTAGATCTAATTTTCCTTCTTGGAGATTATTCATTCTTAAGATAGGAACCTGCCCAATTTCAGAAAGAGATTCAGATATCCCGTACTGAAGGGTAGTAATTAGAGAACCAATTTTCTTTACAGCAAATTTAGAGGATAGCTTACCAAAGAATTCATCTATTTCCTCAGCATTATAATAAAGCGCGTTTTTAAAAAGCGCCTTTTTATTTAGGCTAACTAGATCAAAAAGATATAGATCTTTCTCAATCACCTCATCCATAGCCCAGAGGAGTTCGGCTAGAGGGGCTTGCTGCTCTTTGGGAGGGAGGAGGAATTCGTAGTTGGCGAGATCACGAAATTTCACTCTGGGGGAGAGTCCTCCAGCAGAATGCTTCACGGCATAATCAAAAAACTTGTCATTATTTACTACAAATGGAAGTAGTTTAGGCAAAAGTCCTTCTTTAGCCCGCATGACGGTAATATCACCAGAACAAATGCCATCAAAGTTTGCCTGTGCTGCTTTTTTGAGATAAGCTCTTCTTCGTCCAAATAAGATATCTCCCTTTCTAAACTTTTTTGTAAAAGTAGTACTGTCTTCAATACTGGCAGCTCTTCTAAGGTGTATATCTTCAGGGTCAATGTGCTCAAGACCTACTACATGTGCAATGCCTTCGGCATGCATATCCTTCATCGTTTCCCTGGGTTCACTTACCACCTCTCCAAACTTTACTTTTTGCCAGGTTGATTTATCTAAACTTAGGCTTTTGCTCAGTACTGCTTCCATTAATTTTCAAGTATTTGAAAGAGTTCGTTCATTTTTGACTTCAATTCATCAGAAGATTTTTCCCACTTGTCATAAATTACTTCAAAATCTTCAGAAGAATCAGGGTTGTGCTGGACTGGGCGAACATACAAATTGATAGCCATATTACCGTTTTTCTCCTTTAGTACTTCATTAGTAGCAACTAAAGCAGCAAAATTATTTTTTTCGGTAAAATCCTGATAAGCTTTGAAGATTTTATCAACATGGACCTTCTCTAAGAAACCCATTGTTTTATCCTGCCTAACTTCATTTACTGCATTAATGAATAAAATTTTACCCTTTTTATGCTCTTCTTTATTGGTTTTGGTAATCAGTAAACAGGCTTCCATAGGAGAGTTGTAAAAGAGGTTTGGTCCCAGGCCAATGACACATTCTACCAGATCTTCTTCAATCATCTTCCGGCGCATAGCGGCTTCTGAATCCCTGAACAAAATGCCGTGAGGCCATAAAGAGATAGACCTTCCATTATGCTGATCCAGACTCTTCTGTATATGCTGCTGGAAAGCATAATCAGCGCAACCCTGCGGTGGCGTACCCCAGATATTTCTGCCGTAAGGGTCCTGCTCAAAACTCTTACGGTCCCAGGCTTTGATGGAGTAGGGGGGATTGGCCAAAATCACATTAAACTTTTTCAAAGTATCATGTTCCAGAAAGGCCGGATGCGTAAGCGTATCTCCCCTTACCACCTGAAACTCCTCTATGCCGTGCAAAAACATATTCATACGGGCAATGGCTGAGGTGAGAAGGTTAATCTCTTGTCCATAAAGCTTTAGCGTGCGGTATTCCTTACATTCTTCCTTCAAATGTAGCGCACAGTTGAGCAGAAGGCCCCCTGAGCCACAGGTAGGATCATATACACTCTCTCCCGGCTGCGGGTTCATGATCATGGTCATGAGCTTTACTACAGTACGGTTGGTGTAAAACTCAGCTGCGGTGTGTCCGCTATCATCAGCAAACTCCTTAATCAGGTACTCATAAGCATTGCCCAGCTGATCATCCGGTACATTGGCCAGGTTGAGCTTATGCTGAGAGAAGTGCTCAATCAGATTGGTGAGCGTTTCATCCGAAAGGCGGTTTTTATTGGTCCAACTGGCATCTCCAAAAATTCCGTATAATGTTTCCGGGTTGGCCTTCTCAATGCCTCGCATCGCTTCCTGAATAGCCATACCTACATTTACGGTAGTTTCCCGTACATCATTCCAGTGAGCCCCTTTGGGTATCTGGAAGCGGTGGTTCTCTTCAAAAGAGGCATACTCCAGGTCTCCGCCACTTTCCTGCATCGCCTGTTCAAACTCCTCATCATATACATCACAGATACGCTTAAAAAAGAGTAGGGGGAAGATGTATTGCTTATAATCTCCGGCATCTATGGTGCCTCGCAGGGCAATAGCGGCCCCCCAGAGATATTTTTCTAATTCTGCCTGGGTCATAGTATTCTTTTTCTAGAAAGCATCAAATCAAAAAACTCTTTAGGTTTTAGGGTTGATGCTTGGGTTCCATTCCTGATATAAAATTCCTTGTCCAAAAAGATTAGTTTTTCGGATGGTAATATTCTGATCTCACAAAGATCTTTATTACTAATATTATAAAAATGAATGCTTATTAGATCAATTACTACCCCACCAAAGGTATCCTTTATCTTATTAGTAATTGCAAGCTCAAGTCCATCAACAGATTTCTTTTTTGTATCAATAACTTCAATATCATGTTTTAAGCCTCTTATATTACCATTGTCATGAACACCGATTAAGATTGAGCCTCCATAATTAGAGTTTAAAAATGCAGCGATTTCCTTCATGACCTTATCAGGAATAGAGGTGTCTTTTTTGTTTAACCAATCATTATAGATATAGGATTCCTTAAACTCTACACGCTGATTTTCTCCTTTTTCAATTTTTTGGACCAAAACCTCAGTTTCAGATGCTTTGAATGGGAGATATAAATCCCAAATAACATCAAGCTCGAGTAACTGCTCGTTCGGTAATAGATCAATTTTTTTAAAATCTAATTTACTTTTCAAAATATCAATGGCATCTGGATTTACTTCAATACCAATCCACTTCCTCTTGTTATTTAAGGCTGAAGCACCCGAAGTTCCAGAACCAGCGAAGGGATCTAAGATAATATCCCCTACTTCTGAAAATAATTTGACAATTCTATTCAGTAGTTCTTCAGATTGTTCGCTAGCATAAAGTCCTTTTTTATGATAAGGAATGATATCATCCCAAATGGTGCTAACAATGGATTTATTATTATCGTCGACATAGACTTTTAGTCTTGGTAAGCGCATATCTTTCTCAAAATATATTCTTCCTTCTTGTTCCAAAGAATCCATTTTTTGTTGAGAAAAACGCCATACATTTCCAGGAGGAAGATCAAAGCCTTTCCAGTTGTAATTTAGAGCTGGTCTATCAGAAGAGATAACCAATGGTTGAATCCTAAATCTTCTATCATTTTCCTCTAAAGGGAAAAGCTTTTCAATTTCTTGCTGACTTCTTTCTACTAAGGGGAAAAATTTTGAGGAATCTGATACACGATAACAGATCACTGTCTCATGATCATGAGTAAAAGAATTAACAGTACGAGCAGTTCTATTTCGTGGTATAATAAATTCAGCACTGAAATTGTTGTCCCCAAAAACAGCCCCTAGTAAATTATGAAAATTGATATTTAATTCAGGTATAGAATGTAATATTAAGTTACCATTTTGCTTTAGCAAACGCTGAGCTTGTTGTAATACTTTATAAATAAATTCATCATAATCCTCGCTTACTTGGCTTTGATCCTGATCAGAGATCATATTAGAAGAGTTAATAAAAACACAACTAGACGTTGTATTCCAAGGAGGGTCAAGATAGACCAAATCAATTGACTTGTCTTCTAATCGTTCCATTACTGCCAGGCAATCAGAGAGGATCAGAACCCCTTTTTTAGAATCAAAGATACTCATTAAGTATTTTTTCTGAATCTGCTTGTTAGAATTTACTTCTTATTCAGGCTCAGCCATCATCAAATTTTGTTCAATAAAAGGTCTTAAGATAGAATGAAACCATGCAATAGCGGCCTCCCCATCTTTCAGGGTAGCTTCAGTAATATCCCTGCTATGTCTTATGCTATTCCTTAACTCTCCCAACTGACTGAAGCGTGTCATGATCATTCCTTTGCTACCAAAGTTCTCTTCAAATAAAGGCCATACTCCCTTAGCTAGCATTACATCTTTATATTCCTGTAGATCAAAAAAGTCTAATTTTCTCCGTAAGGCATCAAATTGCTTTTTATCCTCTCCAGGATTTTTTCTCAGCCAGTTATTAATTCGTCCCTCAGACTTTTCACGAATGTGTATAGGAATAAATTCTTCATAGGCATTTATTTCAGCGGTATTTTCCAGTTTCATCGCAATTAGGTTCCTCATCGCAATTTCCAGATTTTCTACCTCCTTATCGTAGTGCTGAAGGTCTTCAGGTACTACATTCTCCTTCTTGGTTTCATGATAAGACTTCAAGAATTTATTGATGCCCTCACATATTTTTTTCCTACGTTCCTCCAGGAAGGTTTCGTATTGATCAATATCATACAGCTCTGTATTAGTAGGCACAAACTGTTTCCTTAACTGCTCAGCATCAATCTTGGGTAGATATTCCGCTGGGTCGGTATCCAAAATTTCAATGTTAGACTGCTGAGTAATGAAAGCAATATTGGCAATCTCATTGATCAGGGCCTTATGAACAGAGTTTTTAGAATTGTATTTTTTATAAAGAAAGGCTTTAGGGAATATATGATGGCGTTGAAGCTTATTATTATAGCCTATACTTTTTGAGTAAAGACTCAAAGCAGGATTGGTCCAGTCTTTGGCATTTTGAGCTCTAATGGCGCTATAAAAAATATTATAGATCCTACTTCTAACTCCTTGATAAGCCAGGTCTTCTGTTCTCAGATAGAGGTTGGTGCCCCGGTAAAGCTGCATCTCTTTGATCAGTGCATCTAAGGAATCTGTTTCTTTAATAATGTTGATGTCCTTCTCCAGATAGGATTCAGAAGATCCACTAAAACGCCCCCAGAGCAATGCCATGAAAAGCCAGAAAATAGCCTTATTGGCTTCCTCTGCACTTTCAAACTTTAAATCTTTGCGAGATAGATAGTAGATTAATACATACAGTACATAGAATGAACTGTAACTATCAGAAGAGTCAATGTATGCACTATCCCTTAGAACATTAATGAGATACGAAAGCAGTTTTTTGAGTTTAGGCCATGCTTCCTCAAATTGCTCCTGGGTGACATCTGCAATTTCAGAAGTGTATTTTCCTCTGCCGGTAGTTAAGATATTGATACATCTGGTCAGGAACCTGAAGCTAAAGTCGTAATTATAAGTTTTGTACTCCTCTATTACTTCTCTAAACCGTTCTTTTACCTGGGGCCAATTAGAAGTAATGATGGCTAAGGCGAGATCCGATTCACTGAGCGTTGTACCGGTTTTATTAACAAGGTTAAATATCTCAACAACCTTCTCAAGTTGGTCTTCATCAATTTCCTTAATATAATACCCATATTCCTCAATGCGGCCAAGACGATTAATAGTACTTAACTTATTCGTATAATAGGACTTCTGGGAATCTTCAAGCTTATGAAGATTATCAAGAAATGCAGATACACCTCCTTTACGCAAAAAATCAGATACGTGTATCCATTCTTGGTTGTTTTCCATCTTCCGAGGCATGTAGTATTCAAACTCTTCAGTCTCCAGATTGAAATATAGGTCCGTACGCAGAGATACCCCTTCATACCAGGAAGGTGTTTTGCCCTTGAAAATGGTATAAATGGTAGTGAGCCTTTGTTGCCCATCAAGAATAAGTTGATGGTAAATAGAATTAGTATCAGGTTTATCTCCTCGTATTTTAGAAGGTTCCTTCGTTTTCCAGATCAGGAATGACCCTGAAGGATACTCTAAATAAAGAGACCTAAAAAACTCTTTTACTTGAGTGCTATTCCAAACATACCCTCTCTGAAACTCAGGGATAGTATACTCACCATTGTCAATTGATGTTAAAATCTCCTTAATCTTCTTTTCAATAGCCATCTTACAACTTTTAACTTAAGAATTTTTGAAGTACTGATTTAAATTTATCTTCTGCTTTCAAGCTCTCGTTCCATGCCTCTTTTAGGTCAGCTAAGGCTTCTTCTACAGTGGGTAAATCATCTTCAATGATTTTTTCTACATACAGAGGAATATTGAGATTGAAGTCATTTTCTATGATATCTTCTAGAGAGGCTACTTTTACATGATTTTCTACATCCTCAAATGCTGAATACCATTCATAAATCTGTTTTACGTGTTGCGACTCCAGGAAATTCTGAGCTCTTCCCACTCTAATCTGATCAGCAGCATCAATAAATAGTATTTTATCTTTTTTAGCTGCTTCTTTTTGCTTTTTGAAGACCATAATACAAGCGGCTAGCTGTGTGCCGTAGAAAATATTAGGTCCGATACCGATCACAGCTTCTAACAAATCATCTTCTAATAAGGCCTTTCGTATTTTGCCTTCTGCCCCTTTTCGGAATAGTGCACCATGAGGAAGTACTACTGTCATTCTTCCGCTCTCATTCATGGATTTGATCATATGCTGTACCCAAGCCATATCAGCATTACCCTGAGGGGGTACACCGGCTATGTTTCTTCCAAATGGATCATTGGCCCAATTCTCCGCTCCCCAATTACCAAGTGAGAATGGAGGGTTAGCAATCACACAGTCAAAAGTTTTCAAACCATCAGCCTCAAAAAATACTGGATTTCTCAGTGTATCACCTCTCTCTATAAAGAAATCCTCAACCCCATGAAGAAACATATTCATTCTGGCAATAGAGCTGGAGGTAAGGTTCTTCTCCTGACCATATAGCTTAAGTGTGCGGTAATCCTGATGAGTGTCTTTTAGGTGGTCCACACATTCCAGGAGCATTCCTCCGGTACCGCAAGCCGGATCGTAGATGGTTTCACCTTCTTTGGGATCTAGGATAAGGCCCATAAGGTGAACCACAGGGCGAGGAGTATAAAACTCACCTGCTTTTTTGTTAGTGAGATCCGCAAAATGTTTAATCAGATACTCATAAGCCTGGCCTAAAATATCAGGGTCAACCAGTTCATTAGATAAAGTATATTGAGAGAAATGCTCAATTAGATCAGTAAGAAGGCGATCTGAAAGCTTATTTTTGTTACTCCACTGAGCGTCACCAAAAATATCATATAAGTACTCTTGGTTAGCCTGCTCTATACCTCTTAGGGCTTTTTCAATAGCTAACCCTACATTGGTAGTAGTCTCTCTTACATCTTTCCAGTGACAACCTTCGGGGATCTCAAATCTGTGAAACTCAGGTAGAGAAGCATATTCCTCATCTCCACCAGATTCTTCTAAAGCTTGTCTATATTCTTCATCGTAAGTATCTGAGATTCTTTTAAAAAAAAGGAGAGGGAATATGTATACTTTAAAGTCGGATGCATCTACTGGACCTTTAAGTATCCATGCTGCTTTTGAGAGGTATTGTTCTAGTTGAGAGAGTGTTAGTTTTGTTTTTGACATAGAAGAATAAAATTCAGTGTTAATTACTGCTTCAACCTTTCAAAACATGACAAGATAAATTGAGTGAATTCATTTACAATTATCATAATCTATGCAAGAATAGGATAATGTATCAATGCAATCTACCTCTTTAATAGCTTGCTTATTATTCTTAAGTATAAGTAGTAACACTTTAATTAATACAAGCAAATAAGGATTTCAATATAGTAAAGAAATTGGGATGAAAAGTCCAGGTAAAACTGATATTCCTAACTAGGTAAAGTTTTCTTATGAATATATGGAAACTTAAATCGGTCAGTTAGATGAACAAGTAAATTGTAGGCACATGCTCAACCGTTAATTTTAATTAATATTAATGGATTCAAGCTTTTACTCTCTATATTTTACTGGGAGGGTGTATTTTAAGACATAGAAGCTTATTCCCATATGCTGATCATCATTGAGTGATCACTAAGCTTGTTTGTTCGCACATTATGGTCATAGTAACAGTTTACTACATTGAGGTTTTTAGATAGAATATGGTCAAACCTTCTTCCCACTTTATTACTGTGTCCTACATGCTAGCTATGAACTTGTGCGTTGTATCCCTGAACAGTTCGGTAGTTGTCCACATAACCATAGGGCTCTAGTCCTTTCAGCAAGCAATATTCACCATCATGCCACCGGCTTCTCTGCTCTCTGCACCTACCAAGGCGGATACTTCCATCCTTACGAATTTTTTGTCCCCAGGTGACCAGTGTACCATCCCAAAGTTCATTTTGGGGAGAGTTGAAGTCTCCACAAAGAATAGCAGGTGTCTCCGAAAAATAGGCCAGATGATGATGAGCACCCTCAGAGGTCTCAATTTTTATCTACCCATTGGAGGCTCCGGGTGAAATGTGAGTGGTAGTTATTTCAAGGTTGCCATAGGCTTGCACACACACAGTCAATGTCTTCTCAGGCCAGATCAATTTGGCTTAGTCTGTAGGATAAATTTCTTCATTGGCAGCAATCATCACAAAGTTGTTCCTAGATTTAAGAAGTTCAGGATCATAGTAATGAATTGTAGAGATCACATGATAACCTTCTTTCTCTAATACTCTACACCATAGATCATGAGTAGAGGCCTTTATTTCTTGTAATGCGACATAATCTCGTTTATGCGTAAGAATAGCTTCAAATTGGAAAGGTAATTTCTTTTTGCGACCAGCCGTATTCCAGGTAATGAGTTTCATAACCCTTAAATAAACATAGGCAAGGTAAATCAAATAGACAGAACAAAAAGAGTACCTTACTCTGGTATAGTTTTATGACTTAATTTCTGTCCAATAAGAATTAATTCGGACTTTCACATCTGATCTTTTTCAGAACATTGCAGCCTATGAGAAGGTGTTTTTATTGGTCATAGAAGTTGTTATGTAATTGAAAAGATTTACAGCCCTATATTTCTTTTATGAATAGGGTGAGTGAAGAGTTATAAACCAAAAATGTTGGTGAAATTGTTGGTGAAAAAGAAAAAGCCACTCACAATTTTGATCGTAAGTGGCTGATTATCAAGTGATCCCGCCAGGACTCGAACCTGGAACCTACTGCTTAGAAGGCAGTTGCTCTATCCAGTTGAGCTACGAGACCTTTAAGCTTTCCTTCATTGTGAAGGTCTGTCCTAAATGAGCTGCAAATGTACGAAATATATATTTTATGATGCAAGACCTTGTTGGGAAATTCTTTAACGGTACCCTTGCGCCTGCAAATCAAAAAGCTCAGCATATTTGCCTCCCTTCATTACCAACTCTTCATGCGTGCCTATCTCTAAAAGTTGCCCTTTTTCCAGTACTAATATACGGTCTGCCATGCGAACCGTAGAGAAGCGGTGCGAAATGAGTACGGCACTTTTTCCCTCTGTAAGATCAGCAAAGCGGCGAAATACCTCATACTCCGCACGAGCATCTAAAGCTGCGGTAGGTTCGTCCAATACCAGAAGCTGAGCATCCCGCATGTAAGCACGACTGATTGCTATTTTCTGCCATTCTCCTCCCGATAAATTTACCCCTTCCGCAAAGCGTCTGCCAATCATTTGATCGTAGCCTTGAGGTAGTTTGCGGATGACCTGATCGGCCATACCTCGGTAAGCCGCGTCATCCAGCTTGGCGTAATTCATCCTTTCTTCAATTTTGCCAACGGCTATATTGGTGGAGGCATTCATCTGATATCTTACGAAATCTTGGAAGATTACTCCTATAGCTTCCCGCAGCTGCTCTGGGCTATACTCTCGCAGGTCTTTTCCGTCGAGTAGTATACGCCCTTCACTGGGGTCGTACAGGCGAGTGAGTAACTTAATGATCGTTGTTTTTCCTGCACCATTTTCGCCTACCAAAGCTAATTTTTCTCCAGCATGTAAGGTGAAACTAAGGTGACGGACAGCCCAAATATCGGTGTTAGGGTAATGAAAGCCTACATTTTCAAAAGTGAAGCCCTGCCGTATTGGCTGAGGTACTGGCAAAGCTTTTGGGCCTGATGCAATTAATGGACGCATCTCAAAGAAATCGAAAAAGTCTTGTAGGTAAAGGGCTCCTTCTGCCATACTTGAGAATTGATTCAGTACGTTTTCCAGCAAGCTTCTAAGCCTAGCAAAAGATCCTGCTAAAAAGGTAAGGTCACCAATGCTTAATTGACCATTTACCGTTTGCAGGATAATCATAACATAAGCAGCATAATAACCAGCACTGCCAATGCTTGCAAAAACACTACCCCAGCGCGCACGAGAGATAGCAACCTTTTGGTTAGCCTGATAATATTTATCGGCCAGTTGGCTAAAATGATCAACCAGAAAGTCTGACAAACCAAAAATTTTGACTTCTTTGGCAGTCTCATCACTGGCACCAATAAAGCGAAAATAGTCTAGTTCTCGCCGCTCAGGTGTCCATTGTGTGTTGAGCGAATAGCTACGTTCGTTGAAGTGCGACTCTCCTAAAAATGCCGGAACAACTGCTACTAAAATTAGTAAAATTAGCCAGGGGTTAAAGGCTACTAGTCCCGCAGCCAGAAATCCAATAGTAATAATACTTTGAAACTGACTCAATACCTGCGTCATTAAAGTAGTGCGGCGTACGGTCTGGCGGCGAGCCCGCTCCAGTTTGTCATAAAAATCAGCGTCTTCAAACTGGGCCAGATCAAGAGAGCCAGCATGACGCATTAGTCGTACTGACGATTCGTTAGCAAACTTATCTCCCAGAAGACTATCCAGAAGCACAGTAGCCCGGTTGATGGCATCCGATACTATAGCTAACAGAAGCTCCAGGCCTATGTATGTAAATAGTAGTGTAAGGTCTTCTGAATTGCTACTTTGGGTAATGCGTACTACTTCATCAATTATTAGCTTGCCAATGTAGAGGGTGGTTACCGGAATAGCGGCTCTTACCACTCTTAAAAAAACATTGGCAGCAAACATTTGAGGGCTAACCTGCCATATCAGTTTAAAAAAAGCCGGTAGGTGACGAAGTGCCTGAAAGCGTTCTTTTAATGAGAGGCTTTCCCTTTTTCTGGCCTTTTCCTTTGCTGTGGTCTTTGTTTTATTATTGTTATCACTCATTTTCAGGTAGAAAGCGAAACTTTTTGTATACTTACTAAGTATTTTAGCTAATTGCTAATTAAACTCAACTGCCTTGAATACGGCGAGCCAAAACATCCGTTACCTCAGGAGAAAGTACCAGTTCACACAAGAACAAATGGCCCAGAAGCTGGGTATCAAAAGGTCCTTGTTGGGAGCTTACGAAGAGGCCAGAGCTAACCCTAGGCTGGAAGTGCTGGTAAAAGCAGCCGAGATATTCAACGTATCGGTAGATCAGTTAGTTTCTGAAACATTAAGTAAACCACTTCAGGAGAAAGCAGCTCATCGGCAAATAAAAAGAGAGGTAAGGCAGGAAGCTCTACACAGCTTGAGCACAGACATTCCAAAGCCTGAAAGACAGGAGTCTGCGTTAGCTGCTACTCAATTTACCCCCTCTATAAACCATACAGTAGAAAATTTAAGTGCTAACCCATACCGGCAGGAAGGGCAGGAGTCCTCTGCAAGGCCATATCTGCCTCCCCGCAAAATTGAATTTACAACCACTAAAGAGAAAAAATTCATACAACAGGTTCCTTTGGTCCCCGAAAAGGACTTTAAGCAGTATTTCTACCATGCTGTTGAGCCCGATTACCTTAACAATCTGTTAGAGCTTTCTCTTCTTTTGCCTGCCGGGCAGGCTCAGTATCGTGCTTTTGAAGTTGCAGATGAGGCCATGTCTCCTGTTTCTAAAGGAGCTATTGTTGTGGGACGCCTGTGCGAAGGAATACAACGCTTACAAGATGGTAAGCCTCATGTCTTAGTTACCCGAACTGAGGGAGTGCTCTTTCGTAGAGTTTATAACCATATAGAAAAATCGGGTTACCTACTGCTAGAGGCTAACCACAAAGCCTACGACCGAATTAAATTGCCAGTAATGGGCAAAGAAGTAGAAGCCTGGGAGGTTGTATTATTTATTTCGGACGAAGACCCATACCAGTACAAGCCGCAAGCAGATTATACTGCTATGGATATGGCTCAGCTTACTACTGCAGTAAAAGAGCTGCAACGAGAAGTGAAGCTCCTCAAAGAATCGCGTTAATGGTTAGTTGAAGTAGCTTAATAGCAGCGTATGCAACCTGCCAATAGCATCTACCTTCTTACTGGGGTTGCTCACTGCCTGACCCATTTCGTACCAGAGTCCTTCGCCATGATCAATATATTTGCCTGGCTTGTTAGGTAGCTTTTCTTTAGCTTTTTCTGGATTATAATCAGGTAGATACACCGCTTGTAGCAGTGGCATAAGTTCTTCCCACTCCAGGCTACGTACTTCTTTTCTGCCGTTCTGTTCTTTGGTAACCTTCAGGCTTCTGTGGCTAAATTTAGGGTCTACTCTTATGGTTTGAGTTGTCTTCTTGTCTTTAACGACGTAACGTATTTCTAATGGACGTTCTTTTTGCCCTAATTCATAAATAGCCTGTATTACCTCCTGTATAAAGTACTCCCAGTTTTCAGCGTTTTCAGGTATACCTTCCTGCGGGTCGGATTCGTCATATTTTACAAGTAACTCTATAAGGTTTTGGCTGTCCGGAGCTTGTTTAGTACGAAGGGTATTGGTTTGCGCCAGCATATCTATAAGTGCAGGCTTCCAGGCCTTGGGGAGTTTGCCTTTCCACGTAAAATCGTCTTCCAAAGTAAAGCCTTCTTCCAGAATTTCTTCTTCAGAAAGCTGTTCACGTTCAGTATAATTGATCTGAAAATCTATTTGAAGCCCGGCAGGGTTAAAATCTATCTGTAGTCGGTACTCATGACTATAGGGTGGGGGAGCGACCAAAGTCGCAAACTTAATTTCTAACTGCTTGATACGGTTTTTAATAAGTGACATGGAATCTTGTTGGGTAATACGACCGTAAATATAGTGCCTTTTCCTAATGTAGACACAACGCTAATATCTCCCCGAAGTTTTTCTAATGTCTCTTTTACGATATAAAGACCCAATCCAGAGCCTGTACTGTCCTGGTTGGCACGAAAAAACATATCAAATACTTTGTGAAGGTATGCTTCTGCAATCCCCAAACCATTGTCTTCAATTTCAATACTAGCCATAGCCTCATCTATATGTACAGATATTTTAATATAAGAAGAGCGACGATGAGGAGCAGCGTAACGAATTGCATTAGATAACAAATTGTTTAATATTACCCTGAGTCTGTGGCTGTCAGAGAAAAAAGAGTTCTGCTGGCTAACTTCTATTTGCTGCTCTATTAAAGGAGCGTTTTCCATATAGCTCAGATGATCCAGCACATCTTCAATCATAGCTTTAAAATCAATCTTAGCATGTGCTACTTCTGTGCGCGCATTTTTGCTTATGTGTACAATCTCCTGAATAAAATGGTCTAGTTTTTTTACGCTTTTTTCTTTCAGGCTAAGGTAGTCTCTTACTTTATCTAAATTATCCTCCAGTCGTGCCAGTTGTATCAGGCCAAGAATAGAGGTAAGAGGTGCCCTAAGATCATGACTGGCGCGGTAGACAAAACGATCCAACTCATTGTTGATCTTCTTCATCGTCTGATTTTGAGATTCCAGGGCCTCTGTTCGCTCAGCTACTCTCTCTTCCAGCTCAGTATTATATTTTTTTACCTTCTGAGACTCTTCTTCCACTTTACGGATCAGATGGGTAAAAGAATACAGCATGTAATAAGAGATGATGCAGCAGACTCCGAATACGAGCAAATAACCAATTAGTATGGACAAAGGATGAATGGCCAGAGGGGCTACCCCGGTCTTTAGGGTAACTACCACATAATGCAATGAGATGATTACCAGCCCAAAAATAGCTATAGATATAACCTGATAGAACTTTTGCATTAAAAAGACTACTGTTAGCAGTGCCAGAATAAGCAGTAGTGTAGTTTCAGTAATTCTATAGAAGGTAAGCTCGTGTTCGTATAGGTAATCAGTAAGTATACTATGAGTGAAGGTAAGCAGGATCAGACTGCCGAGTAACAAATTTCCAGCGGTAGTAGGCCTTTTTACCTTTACAAAATAAAGCCCCAGAGCAGCAGATAAAAAGAATGTAATATCTGCCAGTAATACGGTTAATGGCTTCTGGTCCAGAAGGTGGATTACAAGCCCAATAGTAATGGAAGGCATAATGAGCAAACAAGAGCCAACAAGTACTTTAACTTTTTCTCTATGATATAGCGTGTCGCTTTGATAAGGTGATGTAAAGTAACGAAGTAAGCTAAAATTTGCCATTAATACTGATTGAGCATAAGATCCAATTAATTTAGCTTTTTTGCCCACATTAGGCTAATGAAGGTAGGTTAACTTTAAACTTTGTCATTTTTCCTAGCTCAGAAGATAGCTCTACAGTACCGTTAAGTTTGTCAATTGTTTCTTTAACGATGTATAGCCCAAGCCCGCTTCCGCTTTTGCTCTGGTTAGCTCTGTAAAACATCTCGTAGATGTGTGGCTGGTGCTCTTCACTTATACCTACTCCATTATCTTCAATTTCTAAAATAGCCACCTTGTGGCTTACCTGCACATCAACAATAACATATGGATTTTCCTGATTAAGGTTAGCATATCTTAATGCATTGGAAATCAGATTTCTCAGAATAACTCTTATCCTTTTAGTATCGGAGTAGAAGTCTTCATTCTGCTGAATACGAAACATTTTTTCTATACGGGCAGTAGACTGATCGTATTGCTGCTCTTCAAAAACTTCATCTACCAACTCTTTAAAGATAATTTTGTCTTTTTGTAGGGAAAGCCTGGCGTTTCTGGACAGGTCCATAATTTCTCGGATAAAGACATCAAGTTTGAGTATGCTTTTCTCCTGTAAATCCAGATAGTGCATAACTGTACTCATATCTTCTTCCTGTCGTGCAATATTAATCAGGCCAAGCACTGAAGAGAGAGGGGCTCTAAGGTCATGGGATACGCTGTATACAAACTGGTCTAGTTCGCTATTTACCTTTTTTAGAGCTGCATTTTGTTGCAAGAGCTTCTCTTCAGATTCTTTTTGTGCGGTTATATCCTGAGAAATACCAAAGATAACAGTAGGCTCGTTGGACTTAAATCGAGAGTAGAGCATAAACTGTAGTAGCTTCCTTTTATTATTGTAAAGGCGATACGGAAACTGATCATAGAAGTCTGGGTTGCCTATATTTTCGCGGGCAATGGCAAATCTTTCCTGAAGCATTTTTGTGTCTTCTGCTGGTAAAAATTGCTCTGTAAATTCCTCAAAACTGACGATCATCTCCTGCTCGGCCTGATAGCCCAGTAAGTGCAGACCTTCAACACCAATTTTTATTTTTCCACTCTTTAAATCAAACTCCCAACTTCCTGCTTTGGCTATCTTTAGTGCATTTAGCAGGTTGTTTTCATATTCTTTAGCTTTTTCTTCAGCTTTTTTCAGGCTGGTAATATCCTGTACAAAGAGTGACACTTCTTTAACTACGCCATATGCTTCATGAATAGGATTGAAGGTAAGCTGTAAATAGCGTTCCTCATTATCTACCGTTTCAGTAATCTGCTCGCTATAGATTTGTCCTTCAAAGGCGCTCAGGAACCTTGACTGCCATGTATTTCTGGTGTGCTTAGGATATTTGGCAAGTAAGAAGTCGCCACTCTGGAGGTGGGTATTGTACACTCTTCTAAAGTAGTTTCTAAACGCTGAATTAATTACCTGAACACGCCAGTTTTTATCTACGGAAAGAATCATCTCCGATGTGTTTTCTATGACAGAACTGAGCTGGTAAGTTCGGGTAGCTACTTCTTTTTCCAGTAAAGTATTAAGCTGTTTTTGCCGATTAAATATCTCCTGTAAATCATACTGCAGAAGGTTAAGGGCTCCAAAAACATTATCAAAGTCACTGATAAAGTTATGTTCAATTTCTTTAGGCACAAAGTCACCTTCCCAGGTAATCTTTCCAATTTCTTTAAGTAGTTGCTGGGCAATATTTTTATGACTTTGGCTTAAGGCTTCATGCTTTTCGCTTAGTTGCTGGTAGGCTTTTAGCAAATCTTCATGACTGGCAGTGGTAGGGTCAAAGCTGTGCTTATTTTCTTGTTGTTGAGGGTAAGTGTTTCTTTCTTGGAGGCACAAGTTGACAGCAATATTTAATGATTTTGTAAGAGTGGCATTTTTAAGAAACTCAGGGCTAAGTGCAGAGTAAAGCTTAAAAATTGTATTACCAAAACCAGACATCACATAAAAGCTTTGCTGCCAGTAGTGGAAGAGCGCGGCATTCACATTTTCGTAAGCTTTGCGGGCAGAAAGCGAAAAAGTGGTAATATGCGAAAGGTCAAGTATCTGATATAAAGGTTGAGATTGATCTGCGGCCGCTGCTATAACTTTCATTCTTTCAAACACTTCGGCTACATCTTTCTTCTTCACTTCCCCTTTTACCCAATACAAAATAATGTTGCCATTAATAAGAAAACCCAGGAAAGCATACTTTTCGGCAATATAATGCCACTCTTTATGCGTATGTATTTCAGGAGCTGAACTACAGGAGTTGCAAATAGAATTTTTTATGCTCTCAATATCGGCTACTATAGATGATAAATCAAAACCTTTACTAATACGAAGGTTAGTTTTCAGGGCAGTCTTTCTATCAAAATCCATAGGGTTGGAGGGTCAGTCTATCATAGCAGGTAGTAGTACCTGCCACTTTATGCTTAAGCAATTCTATTTAGGAATTTAACTTTTTTTCAATCCTTAGCAAATGAACAAGCAAAATTGTGGCTAAATGTACGCCGAAATTTAATGCTAAAGCCTTTTTAAACGAGCAAGCGTAGAGGCTCTTTGTACTTTTCCGGTAGGTGTACTGCTAAATTCTGCGACGTAAAATACTTCTTTTGGAATTTGGTAAGGATGTAAATTTTCTCTCATCCACTTATACAGGCTTTCGGTTTGTGGCTTGCTTAGTGGCGTTTTTCTCTGAAGAATAAGACAGAGCTTTTCGCCAAGTTTTTCATCAGGCATAGGGGCGACAAAGTATTGCTCAGCAAAACCCTGTTCATAAATTATTGGCTGAAGGCGTGCCTCCAACTGCTCAGCATAGATTTTTACTCCTCCGCTATTTATGACATGATCTGCCCTGCCCAACCAGCGAAAATGTTGCTTATCAAGCAGTTCAACAATATCATTAGTTTGAATCCACTGTTTCTGACTAACCGTTCCCCTAATAGAAAGGCAGTGGCGTTCGTCTTGCCTTACCTCTACGCCTGGTAGCAGGCGAAAGGTATCGCTGGCATACTCGCCATTTAGCCGCTTAAGAGCAATGTGAGAGACTGTTTCAGTCATTCCATAAGTACTGTATACTGGCGCGCTTAAATGTTGCTGTATGCGTTGCTCCAACTGAAAACTAACCGCGGCCCCTCCTACAATGATAGCTCTCATCAGGTTAAGTTTTTTGAGTAAATTCTGGTTTTCGGTTTCCAGCATATGGTTTAGCTGTAGGGGAACCAGAGCGCAAAAATCAATAGGTGTTTGTATGCTTGCCAGAGGCATAGATGAGGGGGGAACAATGACGAGGTGGATTCCTATCTCTAATCCACGAACCAACATCATTTTTCCGGCAATATACTCAGTATTGAGGCAAACTAATGCTGTATCTCCCGGCTGTAAACTAAGAGCATGGGCAGTAGCATGGGCACTGGCTGTCATCTGCTCTCGGGTAATCAGAATTTCTTTGGGAGTTCCGGTGGAGCCAGAAGTGTGAATTCTAAACTCTTTTTGTCCGTTTAACCACTTCTGGCAAAACTCCAGGCTCTGTTGTGCATAGCTTGAAAGCTTATCATAATTATTCAGTTCTGCTACTGAGTCAACTTTTTTTAGCGCCTCACTAGTAAAGTGGTAATTACCAATACTAAGCTTTATTCCATGCGTCATAAGATCAGATAGTAGATAAAAGCAATGAATGCTAACAAGCTTACGATAAAGTAAGTCTGAATTTTACCCTGCTGTGCCGGGCGGGCTAGCCAGCCAATGAAAACAGCAATTTTGGAAAATAACGTTACTATGCCATCAATAATATAGCGATCAAACCAGCTTAGCAGATGCGCTAAAACCACCTGAGCTACGCCCATAAGATCAACCAATCCATTAACCACTTTCTGGTCAAAGTGATGTACTAACGTACTAAAGTGAATGCTTGGGGTAATGATTATATTTCTATACAGATAATCCAGATACCAGTTGTGAAATGAGATGGCGGCCAGGCCTTTTCCCTGACTGGCGTTGGCATAAGCGTTGACAAACTTACCCTTTGGGCGATAGAGCAAGAAAGCCAGTCCTATTCCAAAGATTACCAGCCCAAGTGCCAGTAATGAAGCAAATCCGTGCCAGTCGTCCTTTAGCGAAATAATTTCTACCAGATAGTTATAGTCTCCAGGAACAGCAGTAATAGGTACCAGCAAATTCTGAGTTAGCCAGCTCGCTCCTCCATCCAAAGGGTTGAGTGAATACACGAAGCTAATAGAAAATACGGATAGTATAATTAAGGGTATCAGCATAAGGCTGGGTGACTCTTTTATAAACTGCTGAGCACCATGCAGGCTAGTATGTTTTTTTGCTGCTCTAAACTCTCCAAAAAACACCAGTAAAATTTGTCGGCCCATGTACAGGGCTGTTAAAAAAGTGGTGAAAAATGCTAAAGCAGGCACAATATAATAGAAGCTGAAAGAGGCAGTAGCGATTTTGTCTGTCCAGGCAAGGGTGCCGGCTAGTATAGCGTCTTTAGACAAAAAGCCTGAAAATAATGGTACACCTGCCAGTGCTAAAGATGCAATAAGGTATGCGGCAAATGTATAGGGCAATTGTTTGCGAAGGCCTCCCATAGTTCGCATATCCTGTGGGTCGTAAGTATGATCATGACCATGGTGCTCTACCGCATGTAAAGCATGAATAACAGAACCAGCTGCTAAAAACAGGCAGGCTTTAAAGGCAGCATGGGTTACCAGGTGAAAAAGGGAGGCATCATAAGCGCCTATGCCCATGCCCATTACCATATAGCCTAGCTGTGAGATGGTAGAAAATGCCAGAACCCGTTTGATGTCGTGTTGGCTTAATGCAGCAACGGCGGCCATAAATGCAGTAATAGCGCCTACAAAAGCGATAACTGTAAGTGCTGTTCCATCAAGTAATACATATACTCTGGCTAGCAGATACACTCCAGCGGCAACCATAGTAGCTGCATGAATAAGTGCAGAGGCAGGTGTAGGGCCCTGCATGGCATCTGGCAACCAGGTCTTTAGAGGAAATTGTGCCGATTTTCCGACGGTGCCGCAGAATAGTCCAATACCAGCCAGGGTGAGCCAGTGTGCCGGAGCTGAGTTTTCAAAAATTTGTCCCCCAATGCGGAAGTAACTCAGCCAGTAGCCATCTTTAGTGAGTACGGATTGCTGCATCAAATGCTCCAGTACTTTAAGATCTAATGTACCAAACTGCGACCACAGAATCATGATACCGACCAGAAAACCTGCATCCCCAATACGGTTCATGATAAATGCTTTGCTACCTGCCTGAAGGGCGGCGGGACGCTCGTTCCAGAAACTAATAAGCGCATAAGAAGATACCCCTACCAGCTCCCAGAATACGAAAATAAGAAGCAGATTATCCATGAGTACTACGCCTAGCATAGCAAATGTGAAAAGACCAAGATATGCGAAATAGCGTGTGTAGTGCTTTTCTCCTCGCATATATTCTATAGAATACAGATGCACCAGTAAAGAAACGACCGTCACTACCAGCATCATCAGAGCCGCTACTTTGTCTATTAGCAAGCCAAGAGTAAAGGGGTAGCGGAAGCTTTCTGTAGACAGCTGAAACCAGACTGCTCTGGCATGTATTGTATCGCCAAACCATACCTGGCTAAAAATAATGGCAGAAGCCACGGCGGCACTTAACTGTATACCGGTACCCAGCCATGCCCAGGTTTCCCTACCCCTACCAAAAGAGATCAGGAGTAAAAAGCTTAAAAAAGGCAACATCATCACCAGTAAAGCCAGAATGCTGCCGGTGCTTAGTGCTAAGGGTTGTGATAGTGATGCGTAGTCCAAAGTACTTCAGGTTTGGCACAAAAGTAAAGGCTAGGCAGATAAATAAAAAGCCCGCCTGAAACCAGACGAGCTTTTTTGCACCAGTATGTTAGACTGATATGAAGAAGATCTTATGAAATCTCGTTAAAGGCTTCTGCAAAGTATTCCATATCCTGCATGGTGCCTATACTTACTCTGCACCATTCCTGATTACTGAAACTCCAACTTCTTACCCCAACACCTCTTTTCATCATCTCACTTCTGAAGCGGTTGCTATCTAATCGTACCGGAAAAAGTACAAAGTTTGTGTCTGAAGGGATGTACTCATAACCAGCATTTTCCAAAGTTTTATAAAGAAACTGCTTAGACTTTTCGTTCATTTCTTTGGCATAAGCGTGGTACTCTTTGTCTTTATACGTTTCTATAGCAGCAGCTATGGAGGGTGAAGAAATATTACCATCTCCATTCGTGTACTTAGACATTTCTGCAATAACATCGGGCTGAGCAAGGGTATATCCTATTCTCAGACCAGCAAAAGCATGCAATTTAGAGAAGGTACGGGTTACAATCACATTGTAGCCTTCAGCTACCAGATCAGCCATAGAATATTTCTCAGGGTCTGGAGTATAGTCAATATAGGCCTCATCAATAAAAATAGGTTTCTTCTTTGATACTTCTTTACAAAAAGCTCTAAGCTCATCAGGGTCTACAGAGGTACCGGTAGGATTGTTAGGGTTACAAATATATACCATGCTGTGCTCCTCAGAAACAGCATCAGCCAGGGCATTGAGATCATGCTTATAATCTTTTGTAAGTGGTACTGTATCCCACTCAGCGCCTACATTCTGTGCTGAACGTATCAATGACATATAGGTAGGGTCTGCTGAAAGGATGCGACCTCCATTTTGTCCGTACACTATAGAAGCAGCCATAAGCAACTCGGTAGAACCTGCACCCAATAAAACTTGAGTGTAGCGTTTTCCCCTGCCTCTTTCTTCAACCTCTGTAAGCTTATAGTCCTGGGCAAGTAGCTCTGCAAATTCTGCTTTCTTTTCAAACCCATATCTAAAGCTTCCGTCAATTTCACCAATGAGGGCCTCTCTTGCTTTTTTGCAGGGCCCAAATGGGTTTTCGTTGGCCAGAAGACGGGCTTTTAATTGTGGGCGGGCCATAACCATTTCTCCTACCTGCTCCTTGGGCATAGCATAAAGTTGCGCGGCTATGGCATTGGCAGCTTCAGCAGTGTTCCACTTAAGGGCAGGGGCTAAGCCCAGACCTCCGGCAAGCATTGCACTAGATTTAAGCCAGTTTCTTCTATTCATTGATGTTGACATAGCGGATAGCGTTTGGTTGAAAGGTGTTAATAAATATACGTAAAAATTAAAATAACAATTATATATTTTGATTAATTTTGTTTATTCAGAATAAAATTTTACAAGTTATTGCTTAATAGAGTGTTGTACCTGACCTTCAGTAACTCTTGCATGAATGTTAGCCACAGTGCGGCGAGCTGATTCAAAAGCTCCTGCCATCCACGCCGTATGATAGGTAGTATGTTCTCCTGCCAGATAGATATTTCCGTCTGCTTTGAGCAAGTCTGGGTAAAAGCGCTGGCGACTGGCTTCGTTATACTCTGCCCATCCTCCTTTGCTATAAGGTATTTTATGCCATGCCAGGGAGAAAGAATTTTCAAATTCTTTGGCGTACTGAGGATGTAGCTTGCTACCTTCTTCCAGAGCAAGCTTTTCTCTTTCTTTCAGGCTGAGCTTGCCCGTATACTCTGCTTTCTCACTAAAATTATAAAAGCCTTTAAGCACCCCTTTCTGTCCCAGATAGTTGTAGTTGGGGTACATAATCTGTGTAATAGTAGTATTAGTTCGCGAAAGCCCGCCAAAGATGTTTTCGTCTTCTTCCCAGAAACGACGCTTAAACTGTAAACCAATTTTGCAGGCTTTCTTATAATCTACAAAGTCACAAGCACGTTGTACGTTAGATGAAAGGTCATTCTTAATATTGGAGAGTACCGGAAGGGGTATGGTGCAGATACAATAGTCACCTTTGAGCTCTTTTGTTTTACCTCCGGCGGTATATACGATGCGAACCCCATTTTCTTCTTTTCTAATCTCCTGTACGATACTCTCGTACTGTATATCCTGCTTTACCTTTTCTGCCAGGGCGTAGGGTAGTCTGTCCATGCCTCCTACTGGCTCAAAAAGTGTCATTTGCAGATCGTGAGTATAAACAGGTAAGTTAGACATGGCGGGGTCTATAAATCCAGACTTTATCAAGTCCATCAGTTCGTAAGCGTCGGCAGCAACTCCAGGCTGTTCACCAGCACCAGGAGCTTCTTTGTAGCCTCTTCTGCTACCTCCCTTATAAAGCAAGTCGTCTGGGTCCAGATCACCCTCAACGCGCAAAAACTCTATCAGCTTGGCCTTATCCTCCTGTGTCATAGGCATATCCAAGGCATCCTGATTGATAGCTTTATTAAGTAGTTCGCAGATATAACCCTGCATGTCATACTTCACCTCCCGGATGCGGATAGGCTTGTTAGATAATGGGCCTTTGCCCTCGCTATAGAGGTAGGCATTCTCATTTACATTATTAAAAATCTGTAAGGGAATACCCATTTCGCGGCAGTAGTGCATAGTAATCTCATGGTGGTGAGGTATTCTTGCTGCCCCTGCGTTGAGGTACTGCCCCTCATCAAATTTGCAGGATTGTGCTTCTCCTCCTTCTTCTGTTTCTTCTGTCCCCCCTCTAACTGTCCATACACGTCCGCCAGGTCGGTTTCTGGCTTCCAGTATGGTACAGTCGTAGCCTAATTTGTTCATTTCGTAGGCGGATGTCATACCGGCCAGGCCTGCTCCCAGAATAATTACTTTAGTGCCATTGGCTCTGCCTTCCAGTTGGAAGGGATAGTTAGGCGCCTTAGGAATCATACCCATAGCAACCATAGCAGGGTAAGTGGAGCCAGCCAGAACAGAAAGGCGGTTTAAAAAAGTACGTCGGCTAATAGTAGATTTTTGCATAGGCAGTGGTTAGGCATGGTACTAATGGTAGACTTTATCTTTTGAGTAATTTTGCCAGCAGTAAGTCAGAAGAAATAAATTATTGATATACTCTTTAGTTTCAGTAAAAGTAATTGATAATAATCATTAATTCAAAATAAAATATTTAATTAAATAATTTTAAAAGTTATTTATATGGTACCTGTGGGTTTTTGCAGAATGATGAGAATATTCGTTTTCATTATGTATTTGTTAATTAATTTCGCATGCCAGGCATAGGTCTGACCTTAACACCTACCTTGCGTAGCGTAAATCGTAGATATGTGTGGTATTCATTTGATCATAGATAAAAAACAGCGGCTGGAGCGGGAGCAACCCAATGCTTTAAAGGAAATGTTAAACGCGACTGAGCAACGAGGGCCAGATGCGCGTTCTTCTTTTAGTTTTTCTTGGCGCAAAGGAATGCTGCACCTGGGTAGTAACCGGCTGAAAATTATAGATCCTGATGCGCGGGCCAATCAGCCCATGCAAAGCTCAGACAAGAGGTATGTTCTTAGCTTTAATGGTGCTATCTACAACTATTTTGATTTAAGAAATGAGCTACTGGCTCAGGGAGTACAGTTTAGTACCCAGTCAGATACCGAAGTGCTATTGCATTTGCTCATCAGATATGGTGTGCAGGCCCTCAACCGCCTCAATGGTATGTTTGCCCTGGTGTTTTATGACAGTCATGAGCAGAAGGTATTGCTTGCTCGCGACCGATTTGGCATGAAGCCTCTGTATTATGCCCAAAACGATAATTATATACTGGCATCCTCCTCAGCCAGAGCCATTGCGGATAGTGAGTGTATAAGCAAAAAATTAAACGAGATGGCTTTGCAACAGTACCTGAGCTTTGGTTATGCTAATGCACCCATTACCTTTTTTCAGGGCATATATCAGCTCAAAGCAGGACATTATATGCTGATAGAAGGAGTGACTGAACTGCAATCCCAGGCCTTTACGCCAGTGCTAAAGCGGGGAGAAAATAATACAACTCCCAAAGAAGTATTGTCACAAACAGAAGAGCTGTTGAGCAATGCGGTGCTCAACCATTTGCAGGCAGATGTACCTATAGCGCTTATGCTGAGCGGAGGGGTAGACTCTACCTTACTTCTAAGCCTGATCAAATCTTTGGGAGCGCACCCCGTGCCTACTTTTTCTGTCATCAATACCAAGCAGGAAGCCTCATTTGGTACTGAAGATTATATTTATGCCAGGCAGGCAGCGGCTAAGTACGGTACCCAACATTATGAGTTGCAGTTGGAAAGCCCTATGCTCAACGATCATCATGAGGCGTTTCTGGCTTCTATAGATCAGCCTGTTGGAGATAGTGCAGCTTTTATGACTTACCTTATTTCCGCAGAAATAAAAAAGGTGGCTGGTGTAGCATTAAGTGGGGCAGGTGCCGATGAGTTATTTGGAGGCTACAACCGCCATCAGGCTTTTGCACAATACCTCCAAAATTACCAGGCTTTCAAGCGGTTTCATCCTTTATTAAAGTCCGGGGCGGGCCTCCTGCCTACTGCCTTTGCACATCCTTTCCGCAAGCAGTTCCGCCTACTCAAAAAACTAGGAAACAGCTTGCATGCCGACCCCGCGCGTACCTTCATTAATTTTATCAGCCAGGAGAGGCTAGCTGGAAACAGAGAGACAGATCATAACTTTGCTCCTGCTATTAACGTAGAGCAGGCTTTTGATGAAGGCTGGCTGGGAGCTGCTTTGGAGCATGACCTACAGCATTATCTGGCTTCAGATGTGCTTTCTGTATCCGACCAAATGAGTATGGCTCAAAGCCTGGAGATGAGAATGCCTTTTCTGGATGTGCCTCTCTCCAATTATGTGCGTAGCCTGCCTGCCACCTACCGTATGCAGCAGGGTAAAAAATGGATACTTAAAAGTCTGCTCAATCAGGAGGGTGGTAAAGTGTTTACCCAGAGAAAAAAAGAAGGTTTTGGCTTACCCATCAGCTATTGGTTTAGAGAAGAAAAGCAGGCGCGCCTGCTGGACAGCCTGCTCCCTCATAAACAGCTCATTTATGAATATATAGACTATAATTTGGTGCAATCGTTAAGGCAGGCACACCTAAGCAGCAAGAAAGATTATGGCTCCGAACTATGGAATATATGGATATTAGCTTCGTGGCTAAAACTAAATTTCCCTTAGAGAACTTTTTGCATCATTTTGGGTTTGAGTCTTTTAACTTTTGTAAGTAGAATAACAAGCAGTTGTCTCGACTTTAAGTAATATTCACCGTATTTTGCGGCTATGGCTGTGAATTTTTAGCAGCCACATTCGCGCTCATTGCTGATATGCACATACTATACATACATCAGTATTTCAAAACTCCTGAAGAGGGAGGAGCTATACGCTCTTACTACCTGGCCAAAGGCATGGCAGATGCCGGTCATAGGGTAGACCTTATTACCTCACATGCGGAGAAGGTATACAAAAAAGAATTTATTGATGGCATACAGGTGCATTACCTCCCCGTTAACTACGATCAGCACTTTAGCTTTCTTCAAAGGGTAAAAGCCTTTTTGCGTTTTGTCCTGATGGCCTGCACCAAAGCCAGTGAGTTAGGAAAGTTTGACATCAGTTATGTTTCTTCTACTCCTCTTACTACCGGCCTGATAGGGCTTTACCTCAAATGTCGATACGGTGTGCCTTATGTCTTTGAGGTGCGAGACCTCTGGCCTGAAGCTCCTGTGCAGATGAACATCATCCGCAAGAGCTGGCTCAGGTACCAGCTTTACAGCCTGGAAAAAAGGATTTATCAGCAGGCAAAAGCCATCGTTGCCCTCTCTCCCGGAAGCCAGGAATATATCTCTGCTCTGGTACCCTACCGTAAGGTACTGCTTATCCCTAATATGTCGGACTGTAGCTTTTTCAGGAAGGCAGAAAAACATGCCTATCATGAGCAGCAATTTGATGTTGTAGGTAAATTTGTAGTCAGCTACTTTGGCGCTGTGGGTAAGGTCAATCGTTTAGACTACCTGCTGGATGCTGCCGAAGCCAGTAAAAACAAGCTATTGCACGAGGTGGTGTTTCTCATTGCCGGGCAGGGTAGCGAACTGGACAAATTGCAGGCAGAAGCAGCGCAACGGGGTCTGGATAATGTTCGTTTTGTGCCTTACCACAACAAGTACGGCCTGCTTTCTTTGCTCAATGTGACAGATGCAGCCTATATCAGTTTTGCCGACCTGCCGGTACTTCAGCATTGCAGTCCTAATAAGCTTTTTGACGCGCTGGCCGCCGGAAAGCTCTCTATCGTAAACGTACAGGGCTGGATGCGCGATATGCTGGAAGCTCACCAGTGTGGTTTTTATACCAATCCTCATCAGCCGGAAGACTTTGTGCAGAAAATCGTGCGTTTTATTAATGAGCCGGGCTTGCTGGAAATGTACCAGAACAACGCCCGTCAACTGGCAGAGGCTGAATTTAGCCGCGAGCTACAAATAAAAAAGCTCCTCAACCTGATAGAAGAGGAGCAGAGCCAGGCAGAAGTTAAGGCTTATACTTTGAGCCTGTAAAAATCTCCTGTGCGTTGCCTGATCGCATCAGTTCATTAATACTGGCACCGGTATTATCTGCATACTGCTCTACGATCTGCCAGCCCAGCCACCTTCCTATTCTTCCCGGAATCTTGGCATTGATTTCTGCTACGCTGGGGCGCTCACCCACATAGCGGGGCTTAATAATATGACTGGTTTCGTATAGTAACTCTTTATTGATAAAGTGCGACCAAATCAGCTTATCGTTCTCTGTGGCAACGGACAGCTCCTCCGCTGTATAGCCTGTCAGCACCGTATCGGAGAGGCAGGGGAGCATTTTCTGCGTAAAGTAATAGCTTTTGCCGTAGTAGATCATTTCGGCTAGTAGCGTATTATCATCTATTTCGGTAGCATTCCACTTGTTAGATAGCAACATCACACAGTTAGGCACAATATATTCGGGGCGGTAGCGATTGATAATATAGTCATAGACACGAGGACGAAAGCGTGCGTCTTCTCCCAGAAAATGTTCAATACTGATTACGATGAGTTCATCGCTTACAAAAAGGTCGGCACCTACCGTACCTAAAGCACTAAAGGCTGCATATATTTTAGGAGGCGTAAAATCCGGATAATAATGTTTAATATGGCGGAAGGCGTTTTCAAATTCGGTCTCCAGGCTTTCCAGATCAGGAAATGTCTCCTGCGTTTGCTGGTAAAGGGTGTCTATGTAGGGGTCGGTGACAATCATATGCAGCTGATTGACGAGGATAGAGTCGTGCGGAAACTCCTCTGCCCGGTAAAAACGGTCGCTCAGCATAGGGTATTTGTCCAGAAAGGCAGAAAGCTCTTCTTTATGGCTTAGGGAAAACATCTCCTGATCCAGGCGCTCTATGCTTACTTCCATAGGAATAGAGGAAACATCGGGCCCATCTTGACAAGAATCTCCGCCGCAGGCAAACAATAACGTACAAAAAAGATATAATATAATATGTATAAACTTCATCAAGCTTAATTTTGACTCCCTGGAACAGGTTGATAACGAAAAAAGCAAAACTATCATTTTTATGAAGAAGAAAAACTCAATATTTTTAGCACTCTTACTCACCGTATTAGCAGGGCCAGCCTGGTCGCAGGTAGAACTTGGTTTGCAGCTTTCTCCCTCCCTGTCTTTTAACCGTTTGGATGATGACGACGCCAGTGTAGATCTCTCTACTGACGGAGTAGGTGGCCGTATTGTAGCCGGACTCATCGGAGATATTTATATTCAGGAGAATTACTACTTCAGTACGGGTCTTTTCTTTGTACCTAAGCGCGTAGGTATACAGGATGCTACCAATGACATAGATGAGGCTTACCGCCTGCACTACTTACAGGTACCACTCTCTTTAAAACTGTTTACCAATGAGGTGGCACTGGATATGAGGGTGTATTTTCAGGTAGGCCTTACCGCGGACATTAAAATACTGGAAGATAATCTGTCCGACGAGGTACGGTACATAGAAGATTTTCGCGCAGTAGACTCCAATGTGCTACTGTCATCTGGTTTGGAGTACCGCATGGGGTATAGCACCACATTATACGGTGGGCTGAGCTATCGCCGCGGACTGGTCAATGTAGTAAAGAACCAGTACGAGCCTAATGTAGGAGATATCATTATCAAGAATGACCTGCTCAGCCTGGATCTGGGTGTGAAATTCTAAGCGCTATTTAGTAAAAAGCAATAGCTAAACTTACACCAGCCCGACTTCTGCTGCTAGCAGAGGCCGGGCTCTTTTTTAAGGATCAGTGCCAGTAGCAAAGAGCGTATGTACTTACTAATGGCCTGCTGCCGGAGTATTTTTTAGATGCATATCCGCAAAATCTAGGTATTGCTCCCAGTCATAGGCCTTAAGGTCGTGCCCCTCTGTACGGATATGGTAGCCGATGGTGCCCATGACAGGTCGGTTTACTACCGGAATCTGCTCGGCAGGCAGACCTATTTTGCCCAGCAGTCTGTACACTTCTGTAGCGTATTTTGCGCTTAAAAACTCTCCTTTGGGGTCGGCCCAGAGGTCTTCCGCAGCGCTGGCCACATAAACCGGACGAGGTGCCATAAGGCTAATGAGCATGTGCTGGTCTACCGGAAGCTTTTCTTCCTGATTATTGTACTGCACAAAATTATCAGCAAACCAATGCGGAAAGCTGGTATTGATACGGGCTACAGTTTCACCAAATTTTCGTCGGGAGAGGGCGGCCCCTCCGCAGCCGGAGTCGTTGGAGATAGTAATGGCAAAGCGCTCATCGGTAGCGCCTGCCCAAAGTGCTGCCTTACCCAGACGAGAGTGCCCTATTACCGCTACTTTTTGCGCGTCTATAGCCTCATCTGTTTGCAGGTAGTCCAGCGCACGTGAGAGTCCCCAGGCCCAGGCAGCTATGCTACCCCATTCATCTTCGGCAGGTTTTTCCTGTCCATTTTGGTAAAACAAAGGATGTACGCCATTCTTAAAACCATCATCATAGTCAGGGTCTATATCCCCATAGTAGATATTGATGAGAGCATAGCCACGATCAATAATGCGCTCTACGGGCCAGCGGTGTACCCTCACTCCGCGCGATCCCTCATCGGCACGATGATTACTGATCTGGAACTTCTCACTATTATTTACCCAGCTTTCGCTGATACTGATGTGAGGGTCAGGGTGTATGCTATGGTTACCGTAGAAGTTAAGGCCTAAAAAAGCAGGTGCCGGGCCAGTTACTTCATTAGGAATAAACATAAGCAGGCTCATGGCGTGGGTGCCTTGCTCATTGCTAAAGCTTACTTTTACTTCTTTAAGCGTAGCTTTACCATCCAGAGCATCTGAGTAGGTAGCAGTTTCTTCAAAATCTATTTGTAGTGGGCTGTCGGGCACCTTGCCATAGACTTGCCGGGTAAAACTTTCTAAAATTTCGGGGCGGCGAAGCTGCGTCCACTCACGAGCCGTAGTAATTTTATCTCCCTGCTCAGATAATAATAATTCTGGCAGCTGAAAATCGGGTACCCGGGCCTCATCATAATTGTATTGGGCCTGGTCGGACTGGGCAGTTAAGGGCACACTCATAAGCAGAAAGGGTAGTAAATAGAAGTAGTGTAGTAATTGTCTCATAGTTTGTGTTGTAGTAGGCCTATGAAGATAAGAAAAAGAGCAGAGAATTGATAAATAAGCTATTTTATGCGTACTGCATAAGCACAGGGCTGATGTATATAGGTTAAGCGAAATGCACCTGGCATCTGTAAGCTGCTATGCTGTTGGGTAAGGGGATAAGTTTGGTAAAAGCTTGATTTTAGAGCTTGGTAGATGCAGCTATTGTTTTGTGCACTCAATTTTGAGTCTCGGCAAAGACTGCACAAGAGTTGAGCATTCAATCCTGAGAGTATTTAATCAGTGCACGGGCTTGTGCACTCAATTTTGAGTCTCGGCAAAGACTGCACAGCAGTTGAGCATTCAAACCTGAGGGTATTTAATCAGTGCACGAGTTTGTGCACACAATCCTGAGTATCAGTAAAGGCTGCGCTAAAAACAGTGAAGAGGGGCTATGCTTTCTGGGCTTTGCTCTATGAGTGTTAGAAGAGTAAATACAGATGGTAGGCAACAGTTCGGGAAGCAGGCAAAGAAGAAAAACAAAAAAAGCCGATACACGATGGAAGTGTACCGGCCTTGTGATCTTATTAACGCATCACTTTTCCGAAGAAGATGCTATTGAGGAAGAGTTTGTTAGTGCCATACCAGAAGGCACGAAAATTTGGGTTATCGGTGAGGGCAATTACTACGCCCTGTCCGTAGGAGGCAATGCCCACACCCGCCGTGCCTCTGAGCTGCTCCTCTTTCTCCTCAGAAATATATCCCGCACGTAGTGGCTGCTCTGTATACATCAGTGGATTGGCATAAGGGTTATTGGCTCGTTCCATAAAAAGCGAATGGTCTCTAAATAGGCTGATGTCTTCTTTATTCATACCATAAGCGATGGGGTGGCTAAGGTCAACTGTTGCGCTAAAAATAGATCCGCCAATTACCTGAGCGCCCCGGTGCTTATCGCGGTCGGCAAAAGCTCGCTGGGGCAGACTGTCCTTCTCTGCTGACTTATATTTAAAGCCGCCAATACCATTATCAGACAGCCATTTACCGGCATCTTTAATAGCTACTACCTTATTTCCCTGCTGTATCCATAATTTAAGCTTGCTCTTGCCACTTTCATTGATGTCATTATATGAGCCATCTACCATAATAAGGGTGTTATAGCGATTGAGGTTGCTACGGTTAAAGCGCTCGGCAGACATCATGGTGATAGGCATATGCATGCGCTGATCCAGCAGGTGCCAGGCTTCTCCGGCCTCATAGCTACTAACGCCACCCTCTATTAGCATAATAATTTCGGGTTTTTCCAGTGTCTCGTAGGTGCGGCTTCCCAAACTAACGCCACTGCTGCTCATCCCTGTGTTGGCGGCATATACATTAATGCCATCCTCTTTGGTAATAGTCTGCATCAGTTCATAGATAGCCTCAGCATCCATATCCTTCTGTATGCTAATGGGTACCAGAATAGTACCGTAGTCAAAACGCCTTCCGCTTTTATGAGTAAATGCTTCAGTAGAGATTTTCAGGTTAAGTCCGGCTTCTTGCAGGCGGTAAATAGCCCGGTGCGCATAGTACTCGTCTACTTCAAAGAGGTAAGCATACTCACTACGTCCACCTACCAGCTCGCCCTGAGGAAATTGCGGCTGCTCTACCTCTTTGCCCAGGCTAAGCTGTCGGCTGTTTAGTTCAGCAAAAGGTAAGTTGTATGCCAGCGGAAATGTCCAGGCCGATACATCATAGAAGAGGCTGTCGTTAAAGCTGGTGCGCCTTTCAAAAAGCGCTTTGATGAGTCGGTACTGCGCCTGATTGGTAGGCACAAGGTAGCTGCTTTCCGGCTCAAAGCTGTGCCCGTTGGCATTAATGCGCTGCGCCGGACGGTACATTTGTATCTGATGTCTTTTAAGCACCTCAGCCATATGATAAGTAGTGGCCGCATCGGCTTCGCTACCAAATACGAAGGCTTTAATAGGGTCTTGTGCCGCCAGTTCCAAAGCTTCGGGGTAAAAATCTACCTGATGCTGTAGCAGCTCGTTCTTTAGGGCTAAAGCTCCTTTGAGTGTAGAGAAGCTTGCACTTACCTGGTTACGAATGGTGAAAGGGAAGGTGAGCAGGCCATTGTCGGTTTCCTGGGCATGGCTGCGCGAGCTAGCCTGCTCAAAGAGAATGCCCACTGCCCCGTTTACATCCGGATAGGTAGAACCTTTGCCGTAGTAAAAATCATCGTAGCTTTCTTTGGTATAATAGAATGAGCCAATAGCATCCAGGCCTTCGGCATGGTAATCGCCTAGGGCTTCGGTAAGGCGGAAGGTATTTTCCGGCGTCAGCGGGTTGTTACGAGAAGGAATACCCGGCTGAAAGAAGAAAGTAGCATTGCTCCCCATTTCATGATGGTCAGTAACGATATTGGGCTTCCACTCATGAAACTTTTCCAGGCGTCCTCTGGATTCTGGGTGCTGTTGCAGTAGCCAGTCGCGGTTTAGGTCAAACCAGTAATGGTTAGTACGTCCGCGAGGCCAGTGTTCGTTCTGTTCTATATTATTAGGGTCGGTACTCAAATACTCGGCACGGCGGGTATTGGCCCAGGTTGCGAAGCGATTAATGCCATCAGGGTTTATAAAGGGGTCCATCAGTACTACCGTATTCTCCAGCATCTCTTCTACCTCGCTACCCTGCGCTGCCGCCAGATGGTAGGCTACAAGAGGGGCCGCGTTAGTACCACTGGGCTCGTTACCATGTACGCTATAGCCTAGCCAAACCACTACCGGCTGCTCATCTACACTCACACTAGCCGAAGCCTCTGGATTGCTTAGCTGTACATGTCTGCTTTTGACCTCTTCTATATTGTTCTGGTTGTTTTCCGAAGTGATCGTAAGCAGGAAGAGGGGTCTTTTTTCGTAAGTTTGAGCGTACTCCACTAGTGTGACGCGAGGAGAGGCTTCGGCCAGCGCCCGGTAGTAGTTCATAAGCAGTGTATGCTCGGCATGGCGCTCCCCGATCTGAAAACCTAAAACTGATTCGGGAGTAGGTACATCGGAACGGTAAGAAGCACCCTCCGGTAAGTAATATTGCAGATCTGGCTGTTGGGCGGACAAAAGCCCAGGTAAAAAAATACTGAGCACTAATAGTAGACGGTAGGTCATGACAAAGGGTAGGTTAGTATTTTTGATGTTTTTGTAACGAATAATAGCGAACAATATAATAAGCTTTAAATTTGCGTGGAAAGCATTATAGATCATTTTTTAAAAATCTATTACACTATGAAAACCATCGACGACATCAATTTTTCTGGCAAGAGGGCTCTGGTAAGAGTGGATTTTAACGTTCCGCTAGACAAAAATTATAAGATTACTGACGACAACCGTATGCAGGCCGCAGTGCCTACGCTCAAAAAAATATTGAAAGACGGAGGCTCAGCTGTACTTATGTCTCACCTGGGGCGTCCTAAAGAAGGGCCGGAGGAGAAATTTTCACTCAAGCACCTGGTAGATCATCTTTCCAGCCTGCTGGAGGGTGCCAAAGTACAGTTTGCTAACGACTGCGTGGGTGCTGAAGCAGAAGAGAAAGCTGCCGCACTACAAGCTGGCGAAGTGCTATTGCTGGAAAACACCAGATTTCATAAAGAAGAAAGCAAAGGCGATGAAGAGCTGGCAAAGCAGATGGCCAAACTGGGCGATGTCTATGTTAATGATGCTTTTGGCTCGGCTCACCGTGCTCACTCATCTACCACTACCGTTGCTCAGTTCTTCGACGAGAAGGCAGCAGGCTACTTACTAAAAGCAGAGATTGACAATGCGGATACGGTACTGGAAAGTGGTGAAAAGCCTTTTACCGCTATTATGGGTGGAGCAAAAATTTCTGACAAAATACAGATCATTGAGCGCCTGCTGGATAAAGTAAATCACCTGATCATCGGCGGTGGTATGAGTTACACCTTCTTTAAAGCTATGGGCGGAGAGATTGGTAACTCGCTGGTAGAAGAAGATAAGCTGGACCTGGCCAATGAGCTGATCCGCAAAGCAAAAGATAAGGGCGTAGAGCTACACCTACCCATTGACTCTATTGTTACCCAAAAGATAGAAGAAGGTGCTGAGACCAGAGTAGCTAACAACCACGCTATTCAGTCAGGCTGGATGGGCGTAGACATTGGGCCTGAGGCAAGTGAGGTATTCTCTAAGACAGTAGAAAACTCTAAAATTATTCTCTGGAACGGCCCTATGGGAATCTTTGAAATCCCTGATTTTGCTGAAGGAACCAAAGCGATAGCCGATGCAGTAGTAAAAGCTACAGAAAAAGGCGCTTTCTCACTCATTGGTGGAGGAGATTCTGCGGCTGCGGTAAACACTTTAGGCTATGGCGATAAAGTTTCTTATGTGTCTACCGGCGGAGGAGCTTTGCTGGAGTATATGGAAGGCAAAGAGCTTCCTGGTGTAAAAGCATTGGGTTAATCTTAAGCTCTGCCTTTTACTGGCACAAGACTTTTTAAGAATAAGGCTTGGAAGGACAATGACCTTTCAAGTCTTTTTTTCATCAATCCGGCTCACAACATGATCATATCTACAGCACGTCGCTTACAAAACGTCAAAGAATACTACTTTTCTACGAAGCTTCAGGAGATCCGCCGTATGAGAGAGGATGGTTTAGATGTAATTAATATGGGGATTGGCAGCCCAGACCTCGCCCCTTCCGAAGCTACCATTGATGCGCTTTATCAGTCTGCCCGGCAGGCAGATCATCATGGCTACCAGCCCTATCAGGGGATAGCGGAACTACGCCAGGCCATAGCAGATTGGTACTCAAAAACTTATGGGGTGTCCCTAGACCCAAATGGAGAGGTGCTGCCACTTATGGGTTCTAAAGAGGGTATTACTCATGTGTCATTCACCTTTTTAGATGCTGGCGACGAGGTGTTGGTGCCCGAACTGGGTTACCCTGCTTATACTTCGGTAACGCATATGGCAGAAGCCAAAGTCAGGAGCTACCCCCTGCGCGAAGCTGACTGGCAGCCTAATCTGGAAGCCATGAGAAAAGAAGATTATAGCCGGGTAAAACTGATGTGGCTTAACTATCCGCACATGCCTACCGGAACCCCAGCGGATGCTGAGGTATTATCGGAGCTTATTGCCCTGGCCAGAGAGAAGCAGTTTCTTATCTGTCATGATAATCCTTATAGCCTGGTGCTAAACAGGAAGCAACCTCTGAGTATATTATCCCTGCCGGGAGCTAAGGAGGTATGTATAGAGTTTAACTCACTCAGTAAATCGCATAACATGGCGGGCTGGCGAGTAGGCTGGCTTAGCGGAGCAAAGTCATACCTCTCTGAGATTCTAAAGATCAAAAGCAATATAGACTCTGGTATGTTTCGTGGCATACAGGATGCTGCCATAGCGGCACTGCAAAACTCAGAAGCATGGCATCAGGAGCGTAACGCGATATATGCAGAGCGTAGAAAGCTTGTTTTTAAGCTACTGGATATGCTGGAGTGTAGCTATTATAAAGAGCAGGAAGGCATGTTTGTCTGGGCTAAAATTCCTGATAAGGAAAGCTCTTCTGAAAAATTTATAGATCGCATTTTATATAATTGTCATGTTTTTTTAACCCCTGGTTTTATATTTGGGCAGAAAGGCGATAGGTACATACGTGTGTCTTTATGTAATCAGAATAATATTTTGATTGAATCGCTTAATAGGGTTAAAAATTTTGTTTAAGTAAATAATAATTATGAACATCTGCATTGTTGGTTTAGGCTTACTGGGTGGGTCTACAGCATTAGGACTAAAGGCAAAAGATAGTAGCTACCGCATTATAGGGGTAGACAACGATCGTGAGCATGCCGCTCAGGCCTTAGTAGGAGAAATAGCCGATAAAATTATGTCTCTGGAAGAAGCGGTACAGCATGCAGATGTCGTAATTCTTGCTACTCCGGTCAACGTAATTATTAAGCAGTTGCCAGAGGTGCTGGATATGGTAGGGCGCAATGTAGTAGTCACCGACCTGGGTTCTACCAAAGAGCAGATTTGTGCTACAGTTCGTGATCATCCTAAGCGTGGACAGTATGTTGCGGCACACCCCATTGCTGGTACTGAGCGCTCCGGACCAGGGGCTGCTTTTCCTGAACTTCTTCTTGGTAAGCAAATGATATTATGTGAGCGCGATCGCTCAGACATTGAAGCTCTGGAAATAGTAGAAAATCTTTTTAAGCTAAAACTGAATATGCGGGTAAGCTATATGGAGGCAGCTGCCCATGACCGACATATCGCCTACGTATCTCACCTCAGCCATATTAGCTCCTTTGCCCTGAGTACCACAGTGCTGGATAAAGAAAAAGACGAGCTAAGTATTTTTGAAATGGCAGGTAGCGGCTTCTCCTCTACCGTAAGGCTGGCTAAAAGTTCAGCACAGATGTGGGTGCCTATTTTCTCTCAAAATACCAAAAATATTTCTTCTGCTCTGGGTAGCTACATCAAGAATCTACAGCGTTTTAAAGATATTATTGATGCGCAGGATGAAGAAGGAGCCAGTGCAGAAATTACTCGTGCTAACGACATCATCAGAGTACTGTCGGGTATCGAGAAATAAATACAGCAGGCTGGTATGCGAAATCTAACATTTTGCCCGTATTATTGCTTTCTTAAGCAAAAGACATTTGAATAAGCTATTTTTTACAGGACTTATCTGTGCTATAATTTTATTTTTTGGTACTCCCTTAAAAACTTATGCACAGCAGAATGCATTTGTAGATGTTTTTCAGGACACTATGAATGTGAAAATGCTGGTTACTAACCGGGGTTTGTTTACCGCCCTGCGCCAACTGGAAAGTGACGAGTCACTTAAATTTGCACCTAACAATCGTAGTTACCTGGGTGTAGGAGGTTATGTTTGGGACCTGGGTTTTCAGTTTCATTTTCCGCTACCTATTACCTGGTTTTTTGACAGGGCACGTACTACCGAAAGCAGAATTACTGATGTGCAGGCAACGCTTTACCGCAAAAAATGGCTGGTAGAAGGGGTGTTTCAATGGTATCGTAACCTCTACCTGAGCGATGACCAAAGCCTGGATAACCTTGCAGAAGGTATACAGGAAGGCAACATTCGGGCAAGGCGAATTATGGTAGGCGCTTCTCATTTATTTACTGGAGAGCAGGTATCGGTTAAAGCTCCTTTTAATCGTAACCTGAGGCAGGTACAAAGTGCGGGTTCTTTTATGCTTACCGGAGGCTTTTCTTCCATAGAACTGGAAGGAGAAGAGTCTGTAATACCACTGGGAGCTAGAGAGCGCTTTGCCAATGATACCAGCCTCACTGAAATTAGTGCCATCTCTGTATTTGCCCGTCCTGGCTATGCGTATAACTTTGTTTACAATAAATTTTTCTTCCACCTGTCAGGTTCGTTGGGGCTGGCCTTGCAATACAAAATCTATAAGGATGAAGAGGGCAGACATACCAATTGGGGAGTAGCGCCCAATTACAACGTAAAAGGGGCTACTGGTTTCGATAACGGAAAATATTTTGCAGGCGTATCTTCGGTATTTACTTTTGGTTCGGTGCAGGTAGACCAGATTCGCCTGCTGGAAACCTCACGAAACCTTCAGCTATTTGTTGGCTACCGGTTTGCCGAACCTCAATGGCTTAGAGACTTGAAACCCGGCTTCCTCAACTGGTAAGCAAAAGTACTGATTATCGAAAACATTGTTTGTTGGCGTAGGTTGATATATAAACGGCCAGGTTGATGCCACCGTAATTTTTTCACCTAAAAAGTAGCGTAATGAATACACAGGATATGAAAGAATACATGTCGCCCTTAACTGCTAAAATCAATGACTTAAGCAAAAAGGGTTTTGTAACACAGTTTAAGTTTGAAAACGGAGCGCTTAAAGACCGAACTTCAGACAAAAACTATCAGGCTCAGGAGCTTGCGATTATAGAGGAGTATCGTTTTGAAGGAGAAAGTAATCCGGATGATATGTCAATACTCTACGCGCTGGAAGCAAAAGATGGCACCAAAGGAATTGTTGTAGACGCCTACGGAACTTATTCTGACGAAGATTTAGGAGAGTTTATGAAACGCGTGAAAGAGAAAGGCAAACTGGAAGGCGTTAACTAATAAGATAGTGAGTACAATATAAATAGAAAAAAGACCTGCATACTTTGCAGGTTTTTTTTGTTGAGCACTGTCAGGCTATTTTATTCTGTTTGTTTGAGTATAAACCCGCAATTTCAGATTTGTAGAGTATTAGAAAAGTACTATTACATGCGTAATGAATGACCTACCCATTGGCTTTTATCTATCAAAAAGAAAAAGCTATTTGCTTACTGAAAAATGTGAATTGTAAATACTAGAAAAGCCGTACATACTTCGCTACTATTTCAAATTTTGTGGTTACGTAAAAAACACAATTCTGAAGAATAGATCTGAACAAGGTCAATAACTCATAAGTAAATAATGAAACAGCTAATTACAGTTATTCTGCTTGCTTTTAGCTCTACGCTCTACGCGCAGAGTATTAATAGAAATTGGAAAAGCGACCTAGACACATCTCTGAAGGAGTTTATGCAGTGTGACGATTCTGAAAATGAGGCACAGTGCCATAAATATACGGGCGCTTCACTTAAACAGGTGTACAAAGTGAACGATTTTTATGCCAGTGATAAAGGTCGCTATATGCTGGTGACAGAGATTTACGATTTTTTACAGAATAGCAGCCAATGGACTCTTTTAGGCAGAGGCTACGATCAGGAGGCTTTAAACAGTGCTCAGCAGCATGCCAACGCTAACAAAGCTGTGGTAGCTGTAATGAAAGGAAAGGAATATGGACATATGGTGCTTATTCTGCCGGGAGAAGTAGAAAACTCAGGATCTTGGAACCTTCAGGTACCCAATTCAGCCTCTTTCTTTACGCATCAGAAGGAAAAGTCATACATCAATAAAAAATTATCTTACGCATTTACTAACTCAGATCAGGGGCACGTACTTCTCTACGGTCGTAAGTACTGATCTGCCAAGGTTGCATTTATACCCTAAGCCTTTTGGAGCATATGAGTCTTCAAAAGGCTTTTTTTTGTGTTGGTATAAGGGTTGAATTTATACTTTTAAGCAGAATATAGTATTTTGCTACCTTATCAAACACAACCTAAGATGAATCACTCTAGAAAAAACTTTCTCAAACTTATGGGGCTGGGGGCTCTTGCGTCTACAACTCAGCTAAGCTGGGCTGCTCCCAACCACAAGAAAAAAGACCTGGTGGTGCCGGCAAAAGACTTTAAGCTGGGCGTAGCCTCTTATAGCCTACGAACCCTCTCATTGGATGAGGTAATTGCGGTAGCTAAAAGATTGGAACTGGATGCCGTATCACTCAAAAGCATGCACCTCCCTCTGGATAGCAGTACTGAAGACATTAAAGCGTCTGCCAAAAAAGTCAGAGATGCCGGGTTAGACCTTTACGGGGCCGGAGTCATTTACATGAAGACTGAAAAAGAAGTAAAAGAGGCCTTCGCCTATGCACAGGCGGCTGAACTGGAAATGATTATAGGAGTACCCAATCATAACCTTCTGCCACTTGTAGAAGAGCAGGTAAAAGCTACTGATATTAAATTGGCTATCCATAACCATGGGCCGGGTGATAAGGTGTTCCCTAGTCCGGACAGTGTATTTGAAAAGATCAGAACCCTGGACAAACGTATCGGACTGTGCATAGATATTGGCCATACTTTTCGTATTGGACAAGACCCGGCAGCCAAAGCTCGTCAGTATGCTGACAGATTGTATGATGTTCACCTTAAAGATGTAGATAAAAGAGGAGCTAAAGGTGGTACTTTAGAATTGGGCAGAGGAATTATGGATATTCCTGATTTTATGCGTGCCCTCAAAGATATTAATTATCAGGGGGTAGTAGGTCTGGAGTACGAAAAAGATGGAGATGATCCGGTACCAGGTCTGGCAGAGTCGGTGGGGTATGCCCGGGGTGTAATTGCAGCGATTTAGGTGGATTCTTTTGGCATAGCATTTCCTTTATTTACATATCGTCATTAATTTACAACGCCTGTCTGTTCAGATAGGCGTTTTGTGTTATAATTATACCCATATGAAATACCGCCGCCTACTTTTTCTTTTGTTCTGTTTTATTGCTGTTAACGCACACGCTCAGCAGCCAGGCGATACTCTTAAAATTTCTGAGGACTTATTAATAGTACCTTTGAGTAATAAAAGCTTTATACACATATCTTATGTTACTTATCCCTCATTTGGAAGAGTAGCGTGTAACGGTATGGTTTACATCAATCAGAATAAAGCAGTAGTTATGGACACACCTCCCAACAATGAAATAAGTCGGGAGCTGATAAACTGGATAGAAGAGGAATTTCAGGGGGTAAGTATAGACGCCGTCGTTATTAACCATTTTCATAGCGATTGCCTGGGTGGCTTAGAGGTTTTCCATGAGGCTGGCGTTACTTCATATGCGTCAGCGCTTACTCGTAAACTTGCAGAGCAGGACAATGCTATACTACCGCAAAAGACATTTAAGAAGCAGAAAAAACTGAAAATAGGAGATGTAAGGCTGGAGTGCCGATACCTGGGTGAAGGACACACCAGAGACAATATAGTATGCTGGATACCCGATGAAAAAGTGCTCTTCGGAGGCTGTATGGTTAAGTCGGTAAACGCGTCTAAAGGTAATCTGGCAGATGCCAACGTAGAGGCCTGGCCCCATACAGTAGCTCAGATAAAAAAAGAATATGCTAATGCCACTACAGTAGTGCCTGGCCATGGCAGCGCGGGGGGTACTGAACTGCTGGATTATACCATACAGCTTTTTACGCCATAAATTTAGAGCAGGAAGAAGCTCCTTTTTCAGTTAGTGTAAAACTCTATCTTTGGCGCTGCATTATATCAAATTAAACTTATGAAGTACTTTTTTTTATGTGGTTTACTATGCCTAAACGTGGCAGCCATTTCGCAAACCAGAGAAGTTTGTTTTACCATTGATGATCTTCCGGTAGTCAACTACGGTATACAAGAAGAAGCATATCTTGAGGGGATTACTGCCCAGTTGATATCGCACTTTGACACTTATGAGATACCAGCAATAGGTTTTCTTAATGAAACCAAATTGTTTCGGGAGGGAGGGCTAAGCTCGTTTCAGCTCAAGTTGCTAGAGATGTGGCTCAAAAATGGTTATGAGCTGGGCAACCATACCTACTCTCATATGAACTACCATGCTGCTACATTTGAAGACTATACAGCTGATATTATCAAAGGCGAAAAGGAAAGTCGTCCTCTTATAGAGAAGTATGGGCAGGAACTTAAATACTTTCGTCATCCGTACCTGAGGGTAGGACTTACTAAAGAAAAGCACGACTCTTTAACCCAGTTTCTTGAGCAAAACGGCTACGAAGAAGCACCCGTAACTATTGATAATGATGACTACCTCTTTGCTAAAGCTTACCACGAGGCCTTAGTAATGCAGGACAGCGCCACTATGAGCAAAATTGGTAAAGATTACATCAATTATATGGAGGAAAAAATTCACTATTTTGAAGGAGCCTCCCAAAAGTTATGGAACCGTAACATTAAACATATATTATTGCTCCATGCGAATAAACTAAATGCTGACTACCTGGATGAACTGGCAGCGATGTATCAGAAAAACGGTTACGATTTTATCAGCCTGAAAGAGGCTCTCACCGACCCGGTTTATCAGCAGGAGATTAGCCGTTATGGAGATTGGGGTATCTCCTGGGTAGACCGCTGGGCGCTAAGCATGGGCAAAAAGGGCGATTTCTTTAAAGACGACCCCACTACTCCGGAATATGTGAAAGAACTCGCGGCGCAATAAAACAAGACAATTACTACACACCTAAAAACCTACTATGAATTACTATCGTACCAGCTTATTAACTTTAATACTATGCCTAAGTTTATTTACTGCTATTGCGCAGAATACCGATGAACTAATGTTTAAGCCTCTTTTCAACGGTAAAGACCTGAGTGGTTGGGTAGATGTAAATACCTCTCCTGATACCTGGAAGGTAGAAGACGGAATACTGGTTTGTAGTGGAAACCCAATTGGGGTAATGCGTAGCGATCGTCAGTACGAAAACTTTATTCTGGAAATTGAATGGAGACATATGGAAGCTGGAGGAAACTCTGGCGTATTTGTCTGGAGCGAAGGCACCCCTTTTAAGGACAATCCACTTACAAAAGCTATTGAAGTACAGATGCTTGAGCTTGCCTGGGCAGAGCAACACAATCAGACTGATGCCTATGTACACGGTGAGCTGTTTCCTACGATGGGTATGACGGCAATTCCAGACAACCCAAGAGGAATTCGTAGTAAGTCATTAGAAAAAAGATGTAAAGGTAAGGGAGAGTGGAATAAGTATGTGGTGGTTTGTGTGGATGGCACAGTTAAGCTATCCGTAAACGGTAAGTTTGTCAATGGTTTACGTGCATCTGAACGCAAGAAAGGTTATATCTGCCTGGAGGCTGAAGGTTCGGAGATTCATTTTCGTAATATCAGGCTACTGGAGCTGCCTCCCGGAATTACATCCGAAGCACAAACAGCCCCGCTGGTAGACTAAGCCTTAAAAGCCCGTAGACTGAGCATGTATCTTTAAAATTAGAGGCTATGATGTTTGAGCAATTCTGGAAATTCTGCGAAACTATGGTCAGCTTTACTGCTCAGGAGAAAGAACTCATCAGGCAACAGCTTACCCTCAGAGACATGCCTAAAAATTATCAGCTGGTGGCAGAAGGTGAGGTGGCGAATGAGGTATTCTTCATCAATAAGGGTTGCATTCGCCTTTACTACCTGCTGGAGGAGGGTAAAGAAGTAACAGGTTTTATCTTTCAGGAAAATATGTTTGGCGGATCTGCAGAAAGCTTCTTCTCCCAAACGCCTAGTGTGCAAATACTGGAAACCATAGAAGAGTGCGAGCTACTGGTGTTATCATATGCTGCCTTGCAGCAACTCTATGATGCCGTACCTAAAATGAACGTGCTCATGCGTAAAATTCTGGAGCAGCGTATGACGTTTGCCCAGAAGCTGGTGGCATCTCTCATCATCCATAAACCTCAGGACAGGTACACCAGCTATCAGCAGCTACATCCAGACCTGGAAAACCGCATTCCACAACATGTGCTGGCCAGTTATATGGGTATTACTCCGGTTTCACTTAGCCGCATCAGAAAAAGAATGAGCAGCAAAAAGTGATTTCTTTACAATTGTTAATGTAAAGCAATGGTAAGATGATGAATTTTGAGTAAACAAATTTAAATGCCATGAAAGAGCTCAAAACAGAAATCATACTAAATGCCAGTCCAGAAAGCGTCTGGAAAGTGCTCACCGACTTTCAAAAGTACTCTCAATGGAATCCATTTATTGTTAAAATAGAGGGAGAGCTTAAGCTAAACAGTTTCCTGAGTACCAGCCTGAAAAGTAAGGATAAACTCATGTCGTTTCGCCCAAAAGTTACTCGTCTGGAAGAAGGGCGAGCTTTTGAGTGGCTGGGTCAGGCATTTCTAGGTACTTTTAAAGGTAGACACTATTTTGTTCTGGAGCCTTTGGCAGAAGGGAAAACCAAACTCGTTCATGGAGAACAGTTTAGCGGACTACTTAGCGGGCTGGTGCTACGCATGATTGGCGAAGAGACCCTACAGAATTTTCAGCAGATGAACAAAGCGCTGCAAGCTGAAGTGGAAAAAAGCTTTGTGAGCTAGATATAAGGCTGAGAGGAATTGAGGGGATATTTATGCTATCAGCTTCTATTTTCTGAGAAATAAAGCTTACATTTAGGTAGATGCATTTTTGCGTATCATTCGCGTGATTTTTCTTGCCGTCCGGCACCATCAAGTATTATTTGTTACTTCTGTAAGCCCTCAAGCCCTAAGCAATGCCTATAGTAAACTGTTTTATCAAAGAGAAGGCGCTAAGCCCCGAAAAGCTCGAGCACATAGTAAATGACTGGGCGGAGCTAATTGGTGTAAGTACCGAAGACATCTGCATTAATGTGCTTACCAATTTTGTACAGCATGGTCAGCAGTACGAAGCGCTTGCCTACCTTTACCTGCCTTCTCTCTGGAAAGAGCAGGCCGTAGAGCATATTCAAAAAAGCCTGGTAGAAGTGCTGAGGCGTGCGCTAAACACCACCGCCGATCAGGTTATGCTCCTGACATCTATCATACCCTCCGGACATGTGGTAGAAAAAGGGAAGCTTGTAAAGTGGTAGCTCACCTTGTATCTGCGTAGCGCTCACAGGCTTTACAATACAGTTTCAAAGTATACTATTTGTAGTGTGCAAAAGCCTTTATAAGTTTATATTCATCCATAAACTGTTGCCAAACGTATATTTTTAACTGTTATTTATTGGCAGTCACTGACAGTTTTTTAAACTTATAGCACAAGACTTTTTCACATATGGAGATTCCTTTACTCACCGATATTACCATTATTCTGGGGGCCTCGGTACTAGTCATTTATCTTTTTCAGAGGTTAAACCTCCCTACGATTTTGGGCTACCTGATGACGGGTATTATCGCCGGACCCTATGTGCTGGGTCTGGTATCGGCTTCTCATGAGGTGGAAGTACTAGCCGAGATTGGTGTGATTCTGCTGCTCTTTATTATCGGGATGGAGTTTTCTTTAAAAAGCCTGGCTGCGATAAAAAATAGCGTGTTTATAGGCGGAGCTGTGCAGGTAGGGCTTACTATTGCCATTACTGCGCTTATAGCCTATTGGGCTGATTTTGAGCTCAACCGGGCCATTTTTTTAGGTTTTGTGTTTTCGCTCAGTAGTACAGCCATAGTACTAAAACTGCTGCAAGAGAGGAATGAAGTTAACAGCCCCCATGGTAAAGTAGCATTGGCAATACTTATTTTTCAGGATATTATTGTGGTGCCTATGATGCTACTCACACCTATTCTTTCTGGGCAGGGAGGAGACTTGTGGGCTACTCTGGCAGAGCTTTTTCTGAAGGCTGCCCTGGTCATTCTGGTCGTATTGTTTGGAGCTCGTTACCTGATTCCAATACTCCTGCATGAGGTAGCTAAAACCAAGAGTCGGGAATTATTCATACTATTTATTGTAGTTATCTGTTTTGCAGTAGCCTGGGCAACCTCCAGCATTGGTCTTTCTCTAGCGCTGGGAGCTTTCCTGGCTGGGCTCATCATTTCTGAGTCTGACTATAGCTATCAGGCTACAGGCTTTATTATCCCCTTCCGAGAGATTTTTACCAGCTTTTTCTTCGTTTCCATTGGTATGCTGCTGGATGTGACTTTTCTCATTTCTAACCTGCCGGTAATTTTGGGTATACTAGCCCTGGCCTTTGTATTTAAGGCTTTAATTGCCAGTACCGCAGCCTTTGTACTACAGTACCCAATGCGTACAGCTATACTTACCGGCCTAAGCCTCTTTCAGGTAGGGGAGTTTGCTTTTATTCTTTCCGAAGTGGGTATGGAATATGACCTTCTTTCTGAAAACACTTATCAGTATTTTCTTTCAGTTTCTATTCTTTCCATGGCTATTACGCCCTTTGTCATTCAGCACTCCGGAAGAGTAACCAAGCTATTTTCGCGCTCTCGCCTGTCCGATAAAATGTCCATTCTTAATACTAACAAAGATACAGTAACTGAAGAGCAGGCGGTTGAAGAACTGAAAGATCATACCATCATTATTGGGTTTGGAGTAAATGGCAGAAATGTAGCTCGTGCGGCTAAGTTTGCCGGTATACCCTATGTTATTATAGAGATGAATGCCGATACGGTTAAACAGGAGCGGGCCAAAGGAGAGCCAATACTTTACGGTGATGCTACCAGTGCTTTTATGCTGGAGCATGTAAAAGTGTATAGCGCCAGAGTTGCTATTATCGCGATTTCTGATCCTCCGGCTACTAAAGCTATAGTTACCAGCATACGCTCTATATGTCCTACCGTACATGTTATTGTAAGAACCAGGTTTATGCACGAGATGAGCGAGCAGATGCGCCTGGGAGCTAGCGAGGTAATACCTGAAGAATTTGAGACTTCGGTAGAAATTTTCACAAGACTACTTCATAAATATCTGGTGCCGCAGGATGAAATTGAAAGTTTTGTGCAAAACATCCGCTCCGACAATTACGAGATGTTGAGGCCACATGAGTTTTCGCATAAACGTATAGCTGAAATTAATATCCCGAATATTAATATCTCTTCGCTCAGGGTGCAGAATGGCAACAAGGATGTGGTAGGAAAAAAGATTATAGAGTCACAGATACGGTCACGCTGGGGGGTAAATATTCTGGCTATTCAGCGGGCAGATACCTACCTCTCAAATATTGAGGCCGACACAGAAATCAGGCAGGATGACATACTTTACCTCGCTGGCCGTCCTGAAGATATTTCTAATTTCCATGAGCTAATAAAAGTGTAGGCAAACGAAAGAGATTTGCCTGGAATTTAAACAATATCTGTTCAGAGTTATTAAAAAAGTGGAAGCATTATTTTTTAACCTTTTGTGCCTCTGGACCGAAGATATAAGCAAGTGTACCATGCGCCATTTTTTACCGAGAGCCATCACTTTTATTGTTAGCCTACTATTGATCAATACTGCCTTTGGGCAGTCTGACAGTACTATTCTTAAAGTGGCCGTACACGCGCATCCTCCCTATATGATACAGGAGAACGATGAGCCTAAGTGGGATGGAATCAGCCTGCAACTATGGAGGCTGATCGCAGAAGAGCTACACCTAAACTACACATTGGTAGCTGTTGAAGAGGAACAGCAACAGCAGGCATTGGAGAGTGGTGTGGTAGATATTCTATTGTTGAGCGAGGTAAGTGCTGAACAAGATAGCCTGCTTAACTACAGCCATTTTTATCATACGGCTAAGGTGGGAATTGCTACACCCCAGGACAGTAGCCTTACTTCGGTAGCCGCAGCTTTTTTTAGTAAGCGTTTCTGGCAGGTTGCCTTGATGCTTTCTGTGCTGCTGCTAATTGTTGGTGCTCTTATCTACCTGATAGAGCGAAGGAGCAATGACGATAATTTTGGTGGGGAGCGTTCTATTTTAAAAGGAATAGGGGCTGGCTTTTGGTGGGCAGGCGTAACGATGACTACCATAGGATATGGCGACAAAGCACCAGTCACTTTTGTTGGACGAGCCATAGCACTATTATGGATGCTTATGGCAATGGCAGTAACAGCGGTGCTTACTGCCTCTCTGGTTTCGGCAATGGGTGGGGCTGTGGGTAAAGAAGTAAACGTACCTGAGGAGCTCAAAGAAATGAAGGTAGCTGCCCTGGAGCATAGTCCGGCATCCGCCTATCTTAATACCAAAGGCATTTCTTTTGAAGGATTTACAACAGTAGAAAAAGCAATTCAGGCACTGGAAAATGAAGAGGTAGAAGTGGTGCTTGCAAACGTAGCCAGCCTAAAACATGGCATAGCGTCTCAAAATGCAAGCGGCATCAAAGTACAGGAAAAGCCCCTTCCTCAGCAGCACTATGCACTGGCCCAACTCAGAACTACAGCACAGTTTAAAGCTATTGACAACCGATTATTGGATATTATAGGAACGGAGCAGTGGCAAAAAACCTTGCAGCATTTCATTCCTGAGCCCTCCAAAAAGTAGCGCAAAAAAACTGATCTATAGCAAACATAGATAAGTTTAGAGAGTACAATAATGGCTTACATCTGGCTTCGGGTATAGCCCATGCTTACATATTTACACCGTAGTACACATCATGAAAAAAACGTTGAATAGATTTTATCATGCTAATATTTTAGCCCTCGCGGCTTTAGTATGTATCAGCATAGTTTTGTCTGGTTGCACGAACTCAGAGAAGAAAGAAAAAAGCACAGAAGCCAGGGCTGACAGCACAGCAGAGGTTAGAGAGGTTATTAGCTTTGAGGGTGTTCAGGTTACTGGCCTTAGCGTATCAGACAAGGGAAGAATATTTGCCAACTTCCCGCGCTGGAGAGAGGGTGTTCCCTTTTCGGTGGTGGAGGTCAATGAGGCTGATGGTTCTTACGATGTATATCCTAATAAAACATTTAACAGCTGGACGATAGGAGAAACGCCCCGAGACTCTGCTTTTGTGGGAGTACAGTCCGTAGTGGTGCACAAAGATATGTTATATGTGCTGGATACCCGTAATCCTCTCTTTCAGGGCATAATTGAAGAGCCCAGAGTATATGTTTTTGACCTGAACAACGATGAGCTAGCTCAAATTTATGTGATTGATTCTTCAGCGGTAAAACCTAAGTCTTATGTAAACGATTTGCGTGTAGATGAAAAAAGAAACAAAATCTACCTAACCGACTCTGGGGAGGCGGGGCTCATTATCATTAACATGCAGAATGGTAATGTAAGCAGAGTGCTGGATAACCATCCTTCTACTATGGCAGAAACAGATCATCTAACTATTGACGGAAAGCGTTGGGAAAACAAAACGCATTCTGATGGTATAGCACTAGACAGTAAAAATAACAGATTGTACTACCATGCGTTAACCGGCTACAGCCTCTACTATGTAGATACAGAAGTGCTAGATGGAAGCGATACCGCTATACAAAGCGCTGTAAAGTTTGTTAGAAAAACCAGTGCTCCTGATGGTATGATTCTGGATGATGCTGGTAATCTGTACTATGCAGATCTTGAAAACCACAAAATAAACTACCTTACTCCCGCAGGAGAGGTAAAGACATTGGTGGAAGGAGAAGAGGTCAGGTGGGCCGATACTTTTAGTATATACGATGGCTTTCTGTACTATACCAACTCTCGCATACATGAAGCTAGCGGAGATGTTTCGGGCATGCAGTTTCCTATTCAAAAGGTAAGTTTGCCAGAGGCCTGAGATTAACCCCTCAAGTTAGCTTTGCTGTATCAGCTTATAAATATTATCTAAAATCTCCAGTACATTCTCTTCTTTAAGCGGTTTGTCAATAAAGCCCCTGATATCGTATTGCTCAGCTTTAATCTGGTCTCGGGGGCTATTAATACTACTCAGCAGGTAAATATGCAACTGGCCTTTAGGTAGCTTCATTTCTTCTATGGCGTCTAACATCTCAAACCCACCTTTATCAGGCATATTGATGTCCAGAAAAATAACTAAAGCAGACTGACGCTCAGTTAGAGATTTCTGTACCTTCTCAATATTTTTAAGCGCCAGGTTTACTTCATGAGTTACTATAATTTTATCTTTGGGCAGACCTAATTCCTCAAGCAATAACTGGTTTACATAGTTTGTGATAGGGTCATCATCTACCAGCATAATATACTCCACTCCTGAAAGCCTTTGATACGATTTCATAAATTCTTTGGTTGTTGTAACTAAAAGTAGACGATAAACTCACTGCCTTCTCCCTGCACACTATTCACTTTAAGGCAACCACCATTACTTTCAATAATACGCTTAATAGTATACAGCCCTATGCCTGTGCCTTCAACATGATTGTGAAAGCGTTTAAACATCTGAAAAAGCTTTTTTTGTTGCTCCTGGCTTAGGCCCAGCCCATTATCTTTAATAGATAGTATTGAAGTTTCTTCTTCTTTGTAGGTAGAAACTTCAATGACAGGATGCCTATCTTGGGCACTGTATTTAATAGCGTTGGATAGCAGGTTATACAGAATACTCCTGAGGTGGGCACGTTTGTACATCAGTTCTTCTACTTCCAACTTTACTTTGATGTCAGGCTTAACTTTATCAATCAGGTTTTGTACATCAGATTTTACTTCTTCCAGCAAAACTTTAAATTCTACCTTCTCTTTGCGCTTCTGTACATCTTCGTACTGCGTTTTTGTAAACTCTACCAGATCCGTAATGGTCTTTTTTAGCTTATCTACAGAAGTATCTACCATCTGAAGAAGCTTTTCTTCCCGAGCATCTGTTTTAGTAAGAATTGTTTTGCGAAGTGCCGTCATCAGCCCTTCCAGATTAGTGATGGGGGCTCTGAGATCGTGCGAAGCAGTATAAACAAAGTTATCCAGGTCAGTATTAATTCTCTTAAGGTCTATACTGCGCTGTTTTTGTTCAGTAACATCCATAACCACTCCAGTCATGCGTATGGGCTGCTCATCTTCATAAAAAGTTTTACCTCTGAGCACTACCCATTTTTCTTCGTCGTTAGCGGTATTAATTCGGGTTTCTATGTTTAAGCTTCCTTTAATTTTAGCTAGCTCAAACTGCTTCTTTACATAGTTTCTATCCTGAGGAAGTATATGCTGTAAGAGCGACTGATAATTCCACTCCGAAGGTTGTTCGTCGTAACCAAAGATAAAGTCGTGCTGTAGCGAGTGGGTAAAGCTACCATCTTGCATATTGTAGTTCCAGGTGCCCATATCCCCTGCATCCAGAGCAATGCGTAGCCTCTCCTCACTTCTTTCTGCCAGTTGCCTTGCCTGCACCTGCTCGGTCATCTCAAAAGCGAAAACGCGAATACCATACACCTCATTGTTTTTGTTACGCATGGGCTGGTACATAAACGTAAAAAAATGATCCCTCATCCGACCTGTATTATCAGTATCCAGCGGAATAATCATTTCATGTGCGGTATAGGTTTCGCCTTTTTCGTATACGTCTCTAACGATATCAATAATTGGCTGCCCTTTAAGTTCAGGAATGGCTTCCAGTAAAGGACGTCCCTGCAATTGTCTATCCGGAAAAAGTGCCTGATAGTGAGGGTTTACCAAATCAAAAACAAAATGTGGGCCTACAAGGGTAGCTATAAGAGCAGGCACATTCATAAAAAGCTCTTTGAGCTCTGCGGCCTGCCGTTCTTCTTCTTTACGAATGGCTTCCTCCATCGCCTCTATGCGCTCGCGTTCGGCGGTCTCTTTTTGCTCAGTAATATCGGTTATAACGCCCGACATGCTGATGGGCTGCCCTTTCAGGTTAAAAGCAGTTTGCCCTTTTACCTGTATCCAGTGGATACTTTTATCCGGCCACATAATTCTGGCCTGGTAGCTGACCTTTCCACTTTTTTTTCCTGCTTCAAAACACCTCCTGGCATTGGGCCTGTCTTCTTCTATAATTCGTTCAAAGAACTGTTCCAGGTTCCAGTTTTGCGGTATATCCTTAAAACCAAAAATAGCCTCATAACCGGAAGAACGGGTAGTCGTACCTTCTATAAAATCCAGATACCAGGTGTACATTTTACCGGCCTCCAGAGATGTCTTGATGATCTCTTCATTACGCTCTGCTACCTGCCGCGACTTAACCAGCTCCGTTACTTCAGTAGCCGACTGTATGATGCCGGCAATATTTCCATGTTCATCTCTTAGCGGGTTGTAAACGATGTTGAAGTAACAGAGAGTGATTTTGCCGTTTCTTTCCAGCGTAGCGGGTAGCTCATCTCCGGAGAAGGGCTCTCCACTGCTTAGTACTTTGGCTAGAATTTCCTCAAAACCCTGCTCTCTTACTTCAGGTAGCGCGTCAAACAAAGGCTTGTTTAATACCTGCTCCTGGCTTCGCCCCCAGATCTCATACATCAGGGTATTGGCAAAAGCAATAGTATGTTCTTTTCCCATATAAATGCCTATAGCAATGGGAGCCTGCATATACAGTTGGTCAAACCACTGTGAGTCTTTTAAAATAGGAGAAATGTAAGATGCCAAGTCAAAAAATATTAAGCTTCAATATTAAAATTGTTTATCAGAACGAAAAAAATCAGCGTATTTGCTGATAAACTTTAACAATATAAATATTTATTCTAAAATAGTTTAATACTATGCTGGTAAGCTAGTTGAAGGAAAATTTAACTGCTTGATAACCTGTGAGTTTGCTTCCAATATATAAAAATTAACGGTGATGGTAGAAATGATATTATTTACAGAAGGAGAGTTGCAGACATAGCTTGGCTATCTTGTGTACTACAGGCATAAGGTTTGCCACTTTTAAGTGGTATCATTTTTTATCGTAACAATAAGGTGTTATTTTCAGTGAACAAAATTTAGAGTTTTGCACAAAGTATTAACATCTTTTCTTCTTTTGTCAGCTATGTTGCTCCCTGCTATTAGTGCCAATGCGCAGCAGCATCAGTTAATAGTGCTTAAATACGATGATGTGGTAGCGCGTTTTAATCCGGGGCAGCCATTCGCTTTTAAATACAAGGGACAAAAAGAAAAAATATCTACCTACATCAGAGATATACAAGACAATCAAATTATTACTTACGATGACACGGTCTCAGTATATGAGATAGATAGAATATACTTTGAGCAGCGTGGTTTTCATCAGACCATAGGTACTGCCCTGATCATTGCCGGAGTAGGCAGGTTTGTTATTGACCAGATTAACAACCTTGTTGTGCATGGCAATCAGCCCTCGCTGGATAGTGAGGTTAATCAGTTTTCTATCTCTACAGTGGTGTTGGGGCTACCGATGAGGCTCATTAAAAAGAAGTCGCAGCGTATGCTTTATAAGTACAAGGCAATTATTATAGACCAGGAGTCGTACCTGTATGCCCAACCGGCGGCCCAGCTATTTCCTGACCCCTAAAACCCTAAAGCAAAAGGCTCCTCAAAGTCATCTTCAAATACCTTGACCCCTACCTTATCTTCAAGGATAACATGATCTACGGAACCTAAGCCGCCAAACCGGAAGCTTATCCCTACTACCTTACCATGATCCTGCTCAAAAGTAGAAGAATAGATATGCTTCTGGTTAAGGTAGATACTTGCTTTTTTGTCTTTTACCCTTAGCCGTAAATGCTGCCATTGGAACACATCAGTACCCAGCATAGAAAGATCATTGTGCTTACCGCTGACATAGTTTTCTCCCAGCTTCAGGTTGATATTGCTTACGCAGCCCGCTATGGTTAAGGGTACAAAAAAGATATGCTTTTCGCAGTGTACGACCATTTCCATAAGCGGGCAGGCTTTACTAGAAAGGCTGTCACTTTTGAAACGAGCGCTTAACCCAAAGTTATCGCTATAAACATCTCCAAAGTCTTCTATGTAAGCATAATTGAGTCTGAAGTCTTGTCGGATATCTACCTGCGCAGCCTCCAGATTTGCTGCGTTCACCGCCATTTGCCCATTCTCAAACATAGCTCGTGTACTAATGTAGTTGGGTTCTTTTTGGTCGTAATCTGCAATGGCATAGGGTAGCCAACCGTCAGTTTTGATGTGTACCTTCTTAATTTTTACGATAGAGTCGTTGGCAAGCAGCTTAGCCTTATGAAAGCCGGGGTAGTAGTATATGCTGGTGAAGTGTTGACCTTCGGCTGAGATACGATCTTTATGAAGAGGATTCCATGACTGCTGTATAAAAAAACTGTCGGCTTCTATGTGTTGGGCATCGTATGCGAAGACCACAGTATTAGGGACACCTCTTCCTACCGTTTTATTAGCTTCAAAATGTACTGCCCCCTTTATTTTAACTGCTGAGTCGCCAGTGCTGGTAAAAGAGGGGCCTACCAACAGAATCAGAATAACTGCTGCAACGAACACAAACAAGCTGGTATACAGCAACTTTTTTGAGCGAGCTGGTTCTTCAGGTGAATCAGTAGAGAGTGGAGAAGGCTGGGCATAAGCTGCTTGCTTCAGCTTATACTGTTGCCAGTCCTGATAGTCCAATAGGCTCACCAGTGCGTTAAGTGTAGCAGGGTGGGGGTTCTGCTGATAGTCCTGCTTCCATAAACGCTTGAGTGTAGATAGACTCAGGCGAATGCCAGATTTTTCTGCAATCAGATCCGAGAGGTACTCAAAATCTCTTTGCTTGAGCCTGGCACTATGGTCGCCAAGCTGAAATCTGCTGGTAATCTCCTGCCTGCATTTTTCCAGAATACCTTTTTCAGAAAGACTCATGGCTGTTTTAGGAAAATGAACTGTATTTGAACGAAACTTGACTCCTTATTTCTACCTCAATTTCCATCTTCTGCCGTGATATTGCAAACCCACTCCCTAAAAGATATTGGTCGGAGTAAAAAAGATTATTGTTCACAACAAACCCAAATTTCTATGAAACGTGCAGTCCTTTTTTCATTCTTGTTAAGTAGTATGTTGGCTTTAGTGCCTGCTCGGGCACAAACGGCATTTGAGGTGGTACCCTTCAGCTCGGACCGCTGGAAGGTAGAAGGCGAATACAAACTTGAAGATTATCGCAACGCCCAAAGTTTATACCTGCCCCAGGGGGGTAAAGCGCTACTGCCAGATGCACAGTTCCTGAATGGTATTATTGAGTTTGACATAGCCTTTAGCCAGGAGAGAGGCTTCAAAGGCCTACGCTTTCGGGCTCAGGATGATACCAATTACGAGGAGTTTTACTTCAGGTCGCATCAGTCGGGCAACCCGGATGCTATGCAGTACACTCCGGTATTTAATGGTGTAGCAGCCTGGCAGCTGTATTATGGAGAAAATCACTCTACGGCTTATTCCTACAAAGACAATGAGTGGATGCATATAAAGCTCGCTGTCCAAGATCAGCGGATGGAAGTCTTTATTGATAACATGGAAGTACCTGTGCTTTATGTGTACGACCTTAAAATGAAAGCGGAGAGTGGCCCCCTGGGGCTATACAGTATGGGAAGTGTTCGTTTTGCAAACTTTAAATATCAGCCTACAGACTCATACACTTTTACCAGCAAAGCTAGGGCTTTTCCCAGGCTGGCAGTAGGAACTATAAACAATTGGGAGGTATCCAACGCATTTGCAGAAGAAGCCATTGCCCAGCAACCCCAACTAAAGCAGGACTTTATAGATCAGCTGAAGTGGCAAAAGCTTGAGAGTGAGTTTACAGGTATTACCAATCTGGCCCGGGTAGCCCAACTTGCAGAAGGAAAGAATACTGTTATTGCTAAAGTGAAAATTACTTCGGACAAAAAACAGCTTAAAAAATTAGAGTTTGGCTATAGCGATGTGGCCAGAGTGTATTGCAACAATACTATTTTGTACGAAGGTCAGCGTGTTTTTCGCTCCCGTGACTATCGCTATCTAGGCACCATAGGTTACTTTGATAGCATATATCTACCTCTGGAAAAGGGCGAAAACGAAATCTATATGATCGTTACTGAAAACTTTGGAGGTTGGGGTATTATGGCCAGAATGGAAGATAGCGAGGGAGTAGCCTTAAAATAGATTTGTTTTAAGCTGTACCATTAATAATTATAGCAACTACAAATGTACCTCTGCCCGAGCAGAGGTGCATTTTTGCTTATTAGTGTTTGCGGATGTAGATATTGCCGTTATGATTTTTAAAGAGCAATCTCGGCCCGCCTCCATTAATTTCTCCGCTGATACTTTTATCTATACTTACTTTGTAGACACCATTCTCTTTACGCTTGTCTACCTTGCGCTGTGCATTCACACTGATGTCAAAGTCAGTAAATATTTCACCATTCAGGGTTTTCATCTGAGCAGTCATAGGAGTGTTGGCAGGGAAGCTCACGTCTATATCTCCGTTTAAGCTACTGAATGCCATAGGGGTATCCGGGCTAACTTCACGAAAGCTTACCCTAACATCGCCATTAACTGTACTAGCTACCACTGAACCACGAATATCTTCCAGCTCCACATTTCCGTTTACATTACTCACTTCCATCTCACCCTGCAAGCCTTTTACAATTATATTTCCATCATTCACGGTTTTGGCATTGACAGAAAATTGAGCGGGTAATAATATTTCGAGATCAGTCAGTTGGTGGGGCGTCTGGGTATCTACCCGTACCCTATTATCATTTTCGCTGGCCTCCAGTCCAAAACTAGGTCCCGAAATTTTACGCATACCATTTTTGCTGCTCTCTTCTTTTACTTTTCTGCCTCTTTCATTAATGCGAACTACCACCTCTTTGCCCTCATAACTTTGTATGTTAATGGAGCCCCGCACCATTTGTACTTCTAGCTGACCAGGCTCTCCGGGCCTGGAAAGAGGTATGGCAATTTGTTCCTGGGCCTGGGCTAGTCCTATCGCTAACAGGTATGCCAGCAGCGCAATTAGTATAACTTTTATCAGTCTCATATCAATACTTTTTAACATATACATTTCCATTTAGCACATTGAAGTCTAGCAAGGGGCCTCCTCCGTTAATTTTAAGGGTGGTACTTTTATCCAGCCGATATATTTTTTTGCTGCCTTTTTCTGTACTGGCCTGAACCTCGGGCTGGTACTCTATATTTTCATAATTAGTATATAAATCCCCATGCATGCTCTTAAATCGCACATTTGCTTTAATCTCATCCGGAAAACTAACTCTTATATCTCCGTTAACAGTATGGTATTCTGCATCCTCATCCGGACTTTGTAAATAGCGAATATCTATCGGGCCGTTGACAGTGTGCGCAGTATTCAGGCCGCTTACCTGCTCAGCATTAATGCCACCATTAACATTATGCAAGACAATAGATTCTGCTTCAATATTTTTGACCATAACTCCCCCATTATTAATGGTAGAAGCTTCCAGACTGATGTTATTGGGCACTCTTAGCCTGATGTCATAGTGGAAATCATAATACGCATCATGTCGGTTGATGTGGTAATGCAGCCGCCTTCCTCTCAGCTCTGCTTTAACGTCTGGGTCTTCCGGGTAGATAAGAATAAGGTCGCCTTCTGTACGACTTACGAGCTTTACATTTTCGCGGGCATAGCGCATAGCCTCTTCGTCCTGAGCTTTTAGAATTTGTCGGGCTTCCAACACTATCGTTTCTCCTTCATAACCTTCTATACTTAGGTTTCCACTCACATTTTTTAAAATAAGCAGCGGATTACCACCCTTTTGCTCAAAGTTTAAATTACGTTCTATTGTTTTCTCCTCTTCTAACTTCATTTTTTGGGCGTAGGCATACAGCCCAGCACTGAAAAGGAGGGCTAGTAGTATGATCTTTTTCATAGTAATTAGATTAGTGCGTTGATACTTTTCTGGATTTCCAGGGCAACCATTTCGTTTAGTTCCTGCTTTTCCATGAGTTGTTTGAGCGCTTCTACCGACTCAGTCTCTTCCAAGAGCACCATAGCTTCCGCCAAAGCCAGTTGTACCATAGGAGCTTCCTGTCCGGGAATGGATTTTACCAGCCCTTCCCTTACTTCTACCTGATCGGCATAGAGGAGGAGCAGGGCATCCAGGGCTGCTAGGCGCACATTAACGTGTGAGTCCTCATTAAGCACCTTTAGCAGGGCATTGCTCACCTTACGGTCGGTGCTGGGCAGTCGGCTACTCATACTTACCGCCTTCAGTCTTTGTGTGGCCGAGGGTTGTTCCAGCAGATTGATTACCATAGTCTCCTGCATACTCTGTAGTTCATCACGCATCTCTGCTACCTGCTGGTCATAGTCTTGCGAAGTGCCGAACCACAAGCCAACACTCAGACCCATAGCAAAGATGAAGCACGCATACAGCAACTGAGAAAGTTTAATGTCTACCTGAAGGCGAGGCAGCCAACTCCAGCGTTGACTTTTCGCCTCCTGAATGCGAACCTGCTCCTCTAACTGAGCATAAAAGTTCTGGCTCAGTTGGACAGAAGGCTCAGGCACCGGGTAACTTGCCGACTGTATATGGAAGCGCCTGAGTTCATCCACTTCTTTTTCGCCAATTATACCTTCTGCTATTAGCTTATCCAGTTTTTGTTGCCGGGCAGGTTCAAGCTTGCCTTCCAGGTGGTCTAAAATCAGAAGTATATGTTCATCTTTCATAAAGCGCTAAACCTTTCAAGTTTTTGAAAAATCTCTTTAAGCTCCCGTATCGCACGGAAGACTTTTACTTTGATATTGGCCTCGCTGGTATTCATCATCTTGGCAATCTCATGATAGCGGAGCCCCTGATAGCGACTTAGTACCAGCACCTCTCTTTTTTCATCGCTCAGGTACTGCATAGCTTTTTCCAGAAGATTAATTTGCTCTTCCTGCATTTCGCGAGCCTCTTCATTTTCCCAGAACTGCTCCACCTCTTTAAAGTGGTCTTCTGTCAGCCGTTTGCTCTTTCGGTAATGGTCTGCCAGCAGGTTGCGCGCCAGGTGATACATCCAACTGCTAAACTTACCATCTCCTACAAAAGTATGGCGGTACTTAATCATGCGGAGAAAGAGGTTCTGTACCAGATCTTCGCTCAGTGTAGCATCCTGGCACATGCGGTAAAAAAAGCCAAACATAGGGCGATGGTAGCGTTCAAAAAGGAGCCCCATCTTGTCTAGCTTACCTTCTTTTACTTTTAGCATTAAGGCATTGTCGGCGCTGGAATCCAAGTTTGTTAGTTTTGTCCGGGGAAACTTAGGCTTGGGCTAAAGGTTACAAATAAATTTAAAATTTTTGCATATTGTCTTTTAAAGCGGCAGTATCTGCTTTACTTATAGTTATCAAAACCTAACTTACGTTTATGAGATTGCTCAATTTTTTTGTCTTAGGACTATTGTTCGTGTCAGCCTGTACGCATAGCACACAGGAAAACAATGAGCGTTCCTCCACCCCCCAACAGAGGCCTAACATCGTGTTCATCATGACGGATGACCACGCTTTTCAGGCCATCAGTGCCTATGGCTCTGAAATTAACAAAACACCTAACATAGACAGGATTGCCCGGGAGGGCATGCTTTTTAACAAGGCTTTTGTAACTAACTCTATATGTGCTCCCAGCAGAGCGGTTATTCTAACCGGAAAGCACAGCCACCTCAATGGCGTAGTAGACAATGTAGCCCGCTTTGACAGTACTCAGGTTACTTTTCCTAAGCTACTGCGAGAGGCCGGGTATAATACTGCTATGATTGGCAAGTGGCACCTTAAAAGTCAGCCTACCGGCTTTGACTACTGGAAGGTACTACCCGGGCAGGGACACTACTATAACCCAGATTTCAGAACAAAAGACGGTATGGTGCGAGAAGAGGGTTACGTGACTGATATCATCACCAACGAAGCTATCAACTGGCTAAAGAGCGGAAGAGAGCAGGATAAGCCATTTCTGCTCATGTATCAGCATAAGGCGCCTCACCGAGAGTGGCTTCCTAGCCCCGACCACCTTGGCATGTACAAAGGAGAAGAGACTCGCGAGCCCGAAACTCTTTTTGACGATTATGAGGGAAGAGGTACTGCTGCCAAAGAAGCAGAAATGCGTATCTACGATCATATGGGCCTGACCAACGACTCAAAAGTAAAGCCCGAAATAGTAAATGAGCTAGGTTATGAGGAGTTTCTGGAGTGGTATCCTCGTGCTTTTAAAGGCAGTCAGGAGCGTATGAACGAGGAGCAGCAGGCAGCATGGAATGCAGTTTATGATTCTATCAACCAGGAGTTTCAGCGCTTGAAGCCTAAGGGCAAAGAGCTTACCCGCTGGAAGTTTCAGCGCTATATGGATGATTACCTGGCCAGCATCGCGTCTGTAGACGATAATGTCGGGCGTTTGCTGGACTACCTGGAAGAAAGCGGGCTGGACGAAAACACTATTATTGTGTATACCTCAGATCAGGGCTTCTACCTGGGAGAGCATGGCTGGTTTGACAAACGTTTTATGTATGAAGAATCTTTCCGCACCCCATTAATGGTTAAATGGAAGGGTGTAACCGAGGCAGGATCAGAAAATAACCAGTTGGTACAAAACCTGGACTTTGCCCAGACCTTTCTGGAAGCAGCTGGTGTAGAGGCTCCCGAAGAGATGCAGGGAGAAAGCCTTTTGCCTTTCCTCAAAGGCGAAGAGCCAGAAAACTGGCGCGATGCGGTGTATTACCATTATTATGAGTACCCCTCCATACATGCGGTAAAGCGTCACTATGGGGTGCGTACCGACCGATACAAACTTATACATTTTTACCACGATGTGGATGAGTGGGAATTTTACGATCTGGAAAAGGACCCTCAGGAGATGCAAAGCCGCTACAACGATCCTGAGTACCAGCCTATCATTGATGAAATGAAGGTACGAATACAGGAACTGCGCGAACAGTATGGTGACTCTGACGAACTCATTATGTCTTTCATCAATAAATAATTTTTTTGTTCCGGCCTGCCTTGAGCGTAAAGCGCCGGGTTTTTCTATTTAAACCAACTCAACATGAAAAATCTACACAGCATTGCTTTTTGTCTTCTTGCAGTATTGCTCGCCTATTGCACACCCCAAAGTCCCTCGGCAGAAACCGAAGGAGAACTGGATGGGGTAGAGGTAGAAGTAGAATATAGCTCTCCCAGAGTGAGAGGCAGAGAAGGTAAAATATGGGGCGATATGCTGCCTTACGGTCAGGTGTGGCGTGCCGGTGCTAATGAAGCTACCGAAGTCTCTTTTGAGCAGGCCGTAATGGTTGAGGGACAGCGTCTGGAGGCGGGAACCTATAGCCTGTTTATGATCCCTGACGAGTCAGAATGGCAAGTGATATTTAATCGTGCTACTGATATCTCAGGTACAGATTATGAGTCAGTAAAAGAGCAGAACGCTCTGGAGGTAAGTGTACAGCCCCAAAAAAATACTGAGCTGCGCGAAGAGCTTAGTTACGAAATTGAAAACGGAAAACTGCTGCTACATTGGGAGTACCTGACGATTCCGATTGCGGTAAGTGCTGCAAACTAAACTTTAGACCATCAGATTACTACTGCAACTACAGACTTCTCTTTGCATGAACAAGTTTTTTTATCTGGCTGGGCTAATCTTTTTGCTCAGCCATTTTCCATTGGCAGCCCAGGACGACGGCATCCGGCTAATTGTCAGAAGTGATGATATGGGCTTTTCTCATGCCGCTAATCTGGCCATCATAGAGTCTGTGGAAAAGGGCATTACCACTTCGGTAGAAGTGATGGTGCCTACCCCATGGTTTCCAGAAGCAGTAGCTTTGTTACAGAACTACCCTGAACTTGATGTAGGTATACATATTACCCTCACCAGCGAATGGACAAATGTAAAATGGCGCCCACTAACTCACGCTCCCAGCCTTACCGATGGCAATGGCTATTTTTATCCTATGATCTGGCCAAACGAGCATTATGGTGCAGAGCAAGCCCTCTCCAGACAAAACTGGAAGCTGAAAGAAATTGAGCAGGAGATCAGAGCACAGATAGAGATAGCTCAGAAGAATATTCCTCAGCTGACACACCTTAGTGCTCATATGGGCTGCACTAGCATTGCCCCAGAAGTAGAAGCTATATATCGTAAACTTGCCATGGAGTATGCACTAGATATTCACCCTGAAGATTATCAGGTAAAACGAGCTACCTACTTAGGAGAGAAAGAAACACCAGCACAAAAGAAGCAGGCATTTATTAAGATGCTGGCAGAGTTACAGGCAGGAGTTCATATGTTTGTAGACCACCCTGCTTACGATGTACCTGAAACCAGGGCTATCCATCATACGGGTTATGAAGATGTGGCCCACGACCGGCAGGGAGTTACTGATATGCTGACCGACCCGGATGTATTACAGGCAATTAAAAAGTATGGTATCAGATTGATCAGCTATGCTGACCTGAAAAAATAGATCACTGACTATACCTTAAATTTTGTGCTTTTCCCGAAGGCAAACTTTATATAGTTATATCTACCAACAATACAACCAAGAAACTAATACTCATAAACCAACCTAAATCATGCGCAGAAGAGATGCCGTTAAGGCTCTGGCAATTACTACAGTAACGCCAAAAGTATTTTTTAATGGAGCAGCCCAGGCAGCTACGCCTCTCCCAAAAGCTAAAACTGAGAACTTTAACAGCCAGTGGCAACTATGGCCCGATATGCAATGGGCAGGCCCGGAGTATTGGGGGAACCGCCTGCAAGACTGGGAAATACAATCTGGCAAACTAGTTTGTAATGTGAGTGGAAAAAATCGTGCATTGCATAACCTATGTTTTCAGCTCAGCCAGGAGAAAGCAGCCTTTAGCACTGAGCTTGTTGCAGAAATGCTGTCCCCTCATACTAAAAACGAAGGTTATATTGGCTTTAGGATTGGAGCAAAAGGTCCTTTTAAGGATTATCGCTCTGCTGCGGTATTTGGTAAAGGACTAGATGTAGGTATCAGCAATCAAGGCAAACTCTTTATAGGTGCCACAGAGTCTGAGCAGTCTCTGGATACCAGGCAGCCGCTACACCTTAAGCTTGAAGCTCAGCCCCGACGTAGCGCATATCAGCTTAGCCTTAGTGTGTTGGATGCTGATGGGAAAGTACTCGCAGAGCTTAAAACCGATAACATTCCGGCAGATGACTTATACGGAAATATAGCACTCGTCTCCAGCTTTGATGTTCAGGGAGAAGAAAGTGAGGCTGCGTCTGCCCGTTTTGACCAGTGGAAAATAAGTGGAGCAAAGCTTGTTCATCATCCTGAGCAAACGTATGGGCCTATTTGCTTCGCGCAATACACTTTGCATAAAAATACGCTTAAGCTTACCGCACAGCTTACACCAGTAGAAGCCATAGAAGGCTACAAAGTAGCCTTGCAGGTTAAAGATAAAGCTGAGTGGAAGAGTATTCAGGAGAGAGAAATAGATCCTATGGGGCGCAGCGCCCAGTTTAGAATTGATAACTGGCCTTACCAGGAGGCAGTACCTTATCGGGTCATGCTAGAGCTCCCCTTGCTGCAAGGCAGGCAGGCTTTTTATTATGAAGGTACCATCGCGAAAGAGCCCACAGATGCCGAGGAGGTGAAAATGGCAGTGTTTAGCTGTAATGCCGATCATGGTTTTCCAGACCAGGAAGTAGCGACCAACGTTTTAAAGCATCAGCCTGACCTGGCGGTCTTCTTAGGAGATCAGTACTACGAAGGAAGCGGAGGCTTTGGCATACAAACCTCTCCTTTAGAAAAGGCCACGCTGGACTTTTTGCACAAGTGGTATATGTTTGGATGGTCTTATCGCGAAATTTTCAGGCACATTCCTTCTGCCTGCATACCTGATGATCATGATGTATACCACGGTAATGTGTGGGGAGAAAGCGGAAAGCATGCACCTACCGAAGAGGGCTGGGGCTATGTGGCCCAGGACCAGGGCGGCTATAAAATGCCAGTCAACTGGGTAAATATGGTGCAGCGTACCCAGACCGGACATCTGCCCGACCCTTATGACCCTACTCCTGTAAAGCGAGGTATCAATGTTTACTATACGCATTGGAATTACGGAGGCATCAGCATGGCGATACTGGAAGACCGTAAGTTTAAGTCAGCACCCAAAAATGTTTTGCCTGAAGAGGCTCAGGTAACAAACGGTTTTATACAGAATACAGAGTTTGATATTAAGCAGCATCGTGATATTGACGCTGAGCTGCTGGGCGATCGCCAGCTTAAATTCCTGAACGACTGGGCTAGCGATTGGGAGCAGGGTGCCGAGATGAAAGCGGTGCTCTCACAAACCAATTTCTGCACCGTAGCTACCCTGCCCAAAGGAAGTATTATTGATAAAATTGTACCCAGCCTCACCATCCCCGAAAAAGGAGAATATGTGGAAGGCGATGCCCCTACTACCGATATGGACTCTAACGGCTGGCCACAGCAGGGTAGGGACAAGGCCGTAAAAGCACTGCGCAAATGTTTCGCCCTGCACATCGCAGGAGATCAGCATCTGGCCAGTACGGTGCAGTATGGTGTAGATGAGTTTGGTGATGCGGGCTTTGCCTTTGCCGGCCCTGCCCTGAATAACCTCTGGCCACGTCGTTGGTGGCCTCCACTATCCTCAGATCATCAGCCCCTGAAAGGAAAAGCAGCTTACACGGGTAACTTTCTGGATGGCTTTGGCAACCGCATGACCGTGCATGCGGTAGCAAATCCGCATCAGAGCTATCGTCAGCCCGCTCGTATCTATGACAGAGGTACGGGCTATGGCATCATCACATTTAACAAACAAGCTCGTAACATGAGCATAGAGTGCTGGCCTCGCTATATAGACCCTCAGGCTAATCCTCAGGGGCAATACGAAGGTTGGCCGGTGCAGCTTAAGCAAAGCGATAACTACGGACGTAAGCCCTATGCCTATCTTCAGGAGATAGAAGTGGAGAGTGCGACAGATCCTGTGGTAGAAGTAATTAATGAAGCAAGTGGAGAGCGTGAGTACATACTCAGAATCAAGGGGAGGCGCTTCCGCCCTCATGTGTTTGCCGAAGGTAGCTACAGTTTAAAAGTAAGCAGCCCGGAGGATGGAAAGAGCAAAACACTCAGTGGGCTAGTTGCGTCGGCCACTCCTGCGGATGAAGTTAAAAAGCTAAGCTTGTAGGGAACAATATCATAAAAAACCCGCCTTGAGTTATCAGGGCGGGTTTATTGGGTTTAAATCTCTTTTAGTTTGAGCTTACCAGCTCCTGCTCCTTCCGCAGAGGCTTCTGCCCGCGGGAAGCGTTACCTTTCCTGGACTTTTTCCGGCGGCCCCACCAGATCATCACCCCGGACACAGGCATACTGGCAATTACCAGACTGGCGATAAATGCAATAATTTTTCCGGTAAGCCCCAGAATAGCACCTCTGTGAATGTCGTAGTTCATCCTGATTAAGGTGTCTGCAAAACCAGCCTCTTCATACTTGCCTTCATAAGGTCCCTCAGCATCAAGAGGTTCTAGCGTATACTGGTCGTAATGCTTATAGTCCAGCTTATGGTAAGAGTCAGGGTCGTGGTTGATGAAGGTGTAATAAGAACTGGCCTTATCCTGGGGTATAGAGAAAAACAGAATACCGTCAGTAGGCTTTTGAGGCAAAAGTTTTGCCCAGAGAAGGTCTACGCCTTCTTCACTTTGCGCTGCTGCTACCGCTGTAGTATCTGACAAAGGAGCATGATATTGAGCCATACCATCTCCGCCGCTGGCAAAGTGTACGGTATTGGCAAACCAGTGAATGCCCATAATCATACCGGTTAAAGCCAGTACCAGCCCTACCGAAAACATGTAGAAACCTAACACATTATGCAGGTCATAGTTAAGTCTGCGCCATTTGGCGTTCCACTTAATGCTAAAGCGCTGCTTGAGGGCCTTTTTGTTTTTAGGCCACCACAATATGATACCGCTAATTAGCATAATGGCAAAGATAAGCGTGCCATAGGCGACTACAGGCTGCCCAATAGCAGGAGGCAGCCACAGGTAATAGTGCCCATGAATCATAATATGGAAGAAGTCGGCCTCTTCGTCGGTCACTTTAATTACCTTACCATTGTAGGGGTTAATGTGCACCATATAAAAGTGCTCAGGTTCCATGCCCCAAAACCATACCGCTGCTGCTTTATCCTCTTCTGTATAGATAACGTTTTTTGGGATATCCTCAGTATCCAGTGCCTCCTGTGCAATACGCATTAGCTGGCTGGGAGGGAGCAGTTGTGCCTCTTCTTGAGCTTCTATGTTGCGGAAGGAGTAAGTAATACTCTTAATCTCATCTTCAAAAGCAATGAGGCAGCCGGTAACGGCCACTATAAACACAATTAGCCCGGATGCGAATCCGAGCCAAAGGTGTAGTTTTCCTACAATTTTTTTAAAAGTCATAGTTAAAATTTATAGCCTAAAGACAAACGAAAGTTTCTTGGCGGCTCTGTTTGCCAGTAATAATAAGTGCTGTATGCAGAACCAGAGTATAAGTATTCGTCTAAAATGTTATTGACATTCAGTGCTACATTAAATTTTTCATTTTGCCAGGAAATAGCCCCATCCAGACGGAAGTAGTCCGGCAAAGCCTCCTGACCAGAGCTACCTGCCCACGACCAGGTAGAGCGCTCAACCTGCCATTGGTAGCCTAAAGAGAGTCCTAATCCCTGAATCAGCTTACTATTGAAGCGATAGTTTAGCCAGCCATTGGTAAGGTGCTTGGCAAAGCCCGGCACAGGGTTGCCTATATTGGCTTCTACTACATCTTCAGTAATTTCTGAGTCAGTCAGGGCGTAGTTCCATACCAGAGTTAAGCCCGGTACTATCTCCCCTTTAATATCCAGTTCTATACCGGAGGTTTGAGTTTGCCCGATTTGCACATAGTAGCTGATGCCTGTTTCTTCATCAAACTGCGACTGGGCTACATTATTTTTAGTAATGCGGTATAGAGCCAGGGTAGAGTTCCAGCGGCCATCAAACCAGTCTTTCTTCAGGCCAAACTCAACATTATTACCAGTGACAGGCTCCAGACCTTTACCATCTAAAGTATTGCCTACCTGCGGCAGAAAAGCCTGATCGTAGAGGGCATAGATAGAGGTCATAGGGTCTACAGAAATGCTTAAGCCGGTGCGAGGAGTAAATTTGGTGTTTTCTGTAATATTGGTGTACTGATTATCGGTACTACTGGTAAGTCTACCAGCCAAAGTAAGGCGCAGCCTTTCATCCCAGAAGTGCAGCTCGTCTTGTAGGTATATGCCCGAATAGGTCTGGCTCAGAATATTGCTGCCCGCGCGCTGGCGCAAGCTGCGAGAGCGGTCAAACTGAGGCAGGGAGTCCATAGGCACATAATGGACAGGGTTATAAATATTAAATGTGGTAGGGCCATTCAGGGTAGCACTCTGGTTCCAGTCCGCAATGTAGCGCTTGGAGCCCAGGTCCAGGCCTCCCAGTATTTTATGAGTAATGCCCCCGGTCTGTACCTCTCCATTTACATAGAACTGCCCGAATTTGCCGATGTTGAGAGCATCCCAGATGCTCATGGTACGCTGCATATCTCCGGCTTCATCTACTCCGGCAATCCAGAAGGAACTACCACTGGCTTCATAATTAAAATATGCCAGTTGTCCGCTAAGTTTCCAGTTGTCGGCCAGCTGGTGCTCTAAAAGCAGGAAGGTGCTATGGTCATGTACGGTAGAAGGATCCAGGTTTGGCTCGGCAATGGTAAAATCCAGAGGCAGATCAGCATAGCCATTAGCAGAAAAAACATAAGCTGAACCTATTGGAGAAGTTTGTGCGTACTGATAGGTGTACTCAGCGGTGAGCGAGGTACGATCATCTATCTGGTATTTAATCACCGGAGCTACCGTATAACGGTTGTTATATTCGTAAGGGCGGTGCGAGCCTTTGGTTTGCCCCATCAGGTTAAGGCGATACAGCAGTCTGCCATCTTCGCTAAGCTTACCATCCAGGTCGGTAGTAGCCCGGTAAGTATCAAAGCTACCTACTGTAAGCGTGGCTTCTCCGCGGGTAACACCACTAGGCTTTTTGGTGACCACATTATAAAACCCGCTGGGTTCTCCATTAGCCATCATAAATCCCGCCGGGCCCTTCACAAATTCAATACGTTCTACAAAAGACATATCTTCGGTAAGCGGGCCCCAGCTTGACTGTACATTCATACCGTTTCTAAAAGGAGCAATGCGCGAACCTCTCATGTTTAGTCGGGCATAGTTGTCCCAGTGCTCCAATCGGGTTACTCCACTTACATTACGAGAAACTCCCTCCAGCATGTCAAAGATTCGCTGATCCTGTAGCATCTCCCGGTTAATCACCTGTATGTTTTGAGGTACTTCCAACAGGGGTGTTTGTATACGTAGGCTGGTAGAAGGAACATCTACTTTGTACTGGGCAGCCTGTCCCTGTACTTCTATCCCGCTTAGCTCGGTGGCAGACTCACTCAGCTGAAGCTGTAGTGCAGTGGTTTCTCCGGCTTTTACCGTAACATTTCTTTTTTGTGTGGTATAGCCTACCGAAGAGGCTACCAGTGTATAACTTCCCTCAGCTACTCTGGAAAGTGTAAAGCTACCATCGGCCGATGTAGATGTACCCTGGCTGGTGCCTTCTAAAGCAATATTTATATTAGCTAAGGGCTCACCTTTGGGCGATTGTACGCTTCCGCTGATGTTCCCGTAAGACTGAGCCACAGCAAAATGAGATAGCCAGCTCAGACACACACACAAGGATAGTGTTAATAAGTGTGTAGATATTTTATTCATTGTTCTATTTAGACTGATTTTAAATTAATGCAAAGCTAAATGCTCTGTACAAAAGCATCAATCGCTGGTAGTAGTTAATCTTAATAGCTAGTATTAGTAGGAAAGTAGCTAATACTAGTAGGGTCTATCTGAAAAAAGGGAGGAAAGGAGAGGTAGGGAAACAAAAAAGGAAGCCACTTGGGCTTCCCTCCGGGTTTGATTAGTATTTCTTTTTCTCAGGATGCGTTGGCATTAGCAAACCAAGGCTCCTGACTGGATGTACGGGACAGTGTGTGTGGATGAAGCCCTTTCTCTATAAGCCAGCTTTCTAACTGTTGAGCTTCCTGAGCGTGTAGTGCGTTAAGCGCTTTGCGATACTCTTTTGTGAGTAATTGAGGATCAAAGCTCACTTTTTCAAGAATCAACTTGTAATAGTCTAAAAAAGAGGTTTTCATAGGGCGTTTCATTTTAATCATTCACTAACTTAACAAAAAAAATTAGGTTATAAAACTCTTTGCAGAATTTTATAACCCTTTTTTACAAAATTACTTCTATGATATTTTGATTGTGCGTGCAGGCTTACGTCTGGCTTCTTCCCGTTTAGGGATCATCAGCTTGAGCACACCTTCTTCATATTTTGCTTTTATCTTGTCTTCTTCCACAGTTTCGGGCAGTCGGAATGAGCGCTGGAACGACTGATAGCTAAACTCTCTTCGGGTATACCTGCCCTTTTCTTCCTCGTTATGCTCATGCTTCACCTCCGAAGAGATAGTAAGCAGCTCATTGTCTAGCTCTATCTTAAAATCTTCTTTCTTCATGCCCGGAGCGGCCATTTCTACCCAAAAGTCATTATCTGTCTCCTGAATATTGACCTTCGGAATGGTCGTATTGGTGTTAGAGAAAGAAGGCCAGTCAAATAAATCTCTGGTTAAAAAATCATCAAAAAACTGTGATAATGGAGCGTACCCATTTTCTCTTTTAACAAGTGTCATCGTTTCATTCGCTTTTAGGTTAAACATTAAACTTAGAACGTCACCTGATTAGGCGTTAAAACATTTAGCAACAAGTCAAACAAAACTTAGATCATGATCTACAAATTTGTATTCAATCCCTATACCATTTCAAAATATTAAAAATTTGCTATACTTTCAAGTTAAAAAAATGTCAAATTGTCATTAGAGCTGCCAAAATGAAGTGAATATGATTACAAAATGACAGCACCTGCCTGTTTAAATGCAAATATTTTAAGTCAGGCTACTTATCTTCATAGCAGAACACCTAAACTATAAATATGCATTATACATTACTTTTAAGCCTGAGCCTGATAAGTCTCCTGGTATTTCCGGCCCGTGCGCAACAGGCTGAGCCCGACCTCTCCGGGATTAAAACCGTATACAATCTACCTTATAAAAGCGGTCAGCAGCTCAGCGCTTATGAGAAAGAACGCGCTTACCTGGATCTGTACCTGCCCGAAGGGCAAAGCGATTTTCCGGTGCTGGTCTGGCTACATGGAGGCGGCCTTAAAATCAATTCCAAAGATTCGCTGGAGTCTCGTATTGTAGGCATTCGTATGGCCAAAGAGGGCGTAGGTGTGGCCATTATTAACTACCGACTCTCTCCCGAAGGGCAGTACCCAGATTATATAGAAGATGTAGCAGCGGCTACGGCCTGGGTGCATCAGCATATTAAGGAGTACCAGGGAAATCCCGAAAAGCTCTACCTGGGCGGGCATTCCGCCGGAGGCTATCTGGCAGCTATCGCTACTCTGGATGCCAGCTACCTTCAGGCTTATGATATGCAGCCGGGTACGTTAGAGGGTATCATCTGTATTAGTGGGCAAATGGACAGCCACAATACCGTAAAGGAAGAAAAAGGTATAGCGGCAGAAGAAAAAATTATTGACGCCTCCGCTCCACTCTACCATACCGCTACCGATGTGCCTCCCTTTCTGATACTATATGCCGATGACGACATACCGGGTAGAGGAGCTATCAATGAAGAATTTGCCAGAGCCATGAAAAAGGCGGGGCATAAGCTTAAAATTAAAGAGCTGAAGAATAAAGACCACCTGAGCATAGTCATGGAGATTATGGAACCTAAAGATGCTACCGCCCGACAGATGCTCAGCTTTATTAAAAAGTAGACTAATAGCAAAGGTGCAGTCATTAGCTGCACCTTTACTTATGTTGACACACACATCTCCTTAAAGTTTATGCTTCATAGGCTTCTTTTAAAGTTTGTACATCCAGTTTAATCATTTTGAGCATAGCCTCATTTACACGGGCGGCGCGTTCAGGCTCTTCGGATTGCATCAGCTCTCCTAGTATGCGGGGTACAATCTGCCACGACAATCCGTAGCGGTCTTTGAGCCAGCCGCATCTCTCCGGCTGCCCTCCCCCTTCCAGCAGCTTATCCCACAGCTCATCTACCTCCTGCTGGGTATCGCAGCTTACAAAAAGTGAGATCGCCGGACTAAAGCTGAAGTGCGGCCCCCCGTTCAGGCCCATCAGAGCTAAGCCGTTAAGTTCAAAGCTCACTATAGTAGGCTGTACCGGCTGACCCTGTACTCTGGCTTTGGGGTGTATAGAGGTAATTTTAGAATTGGGAAAGATAGAAGTGTAAAAGCGAGCGGCTTCCTCAGCCTGATGATCAAACCAGAGGAAGGGGGTAATCTGCTGACTGTTTGCCTGAGTTTGTACCATAATAAAAACATTTTGTGATCAGTGTTGCGCATGTATGCTGCTCTAAATACTGACACTAAGGTACAGCCTTGTACAAAAAAGTGAGATGGCTGATAACGGCAATAAAAAGGGGAATCCCGACAACTCCCCCTTAGGTTGGCAGGCGGCCCCTGCCTATGTCTGCTTCTGATAAAAACGGATGCCAAACCCGCTTGCTGGTAAATCTACAGAGCCAGCTATGGTCAGGCTGTGGTAAGTACACGAATACCAAACATCTCTAGCATCTGCGGATTGTGCTTGCAGGCCAGGCGGGCAATGGTTCTGAACTCTACCAGCCACTCTCTCAGCGCCTTCATGGCAGCGTTCTTCTCCTGCGTACAATGCTCCGCTTTAGCCTTCTGCCAGCTACGGTCTTTCTTCATACCCAATAGTGTTTTTACTGCACTGCGAGACTGCTCCAGCTCTTTTCTGCTCACCCCGTACGGCTGTAGGTTGATGTCCTGCTCCTGCACCCGGCTGTAGAAGTATGCCGCCTGATTGATGCAGGGCCAACCATCTCTCTCAAACCGATTGATCTTAAGCAGGTGGAGGGTATCGACCTCATTACGATAGGCGGCACGTACTACTCTGGCATGCTCCTTAAACCGGCTCTGCGTGGCTTCCATCTGTGCTTTAAGCTGCTGTGAAAGGCTCCACTGCTCATCATAGCACTTTTGCTGTGCGCTAAGCCGGGTCCTGGCCTCTTCGTACAGGCTGCTGAGCACCTGCCTTTTTTCTTCGCTAATGCCATAGGCCGCTAACTGCTGGCGCAGGCTTTCTTCTCTACTCATTCCGGAAAGTACCAGGTCGGCAGCTTCCAGAATGTTGCTGTCTTTGTTCAACCTCATTTTACTATTTTTTTGATAAAAGATGCTGTAGGTAAGGCTTGTGTACTGCCCTGAACGAACGTGTGTATTAAGCCCTTGGCTGTGAGTGGACTACAAATAGAATACACATGCCTAAGTAATACCAATAATCTGATTAAGCTTTAATACGCAGGTATTATTTAGGGGTAAAACTACAAAATTAGCTGTGGAGAGCGTATAGCAGTATTCCGCATACACGCCTGACTTGTTCGTTATGCGATAAGGTACACACACCTTACGTCGGACTGCGTCGAAGCCTACGGATATTACTTATAAAGGCGGGCAGGAGCGCCAAAAACTGAATAAAAGGTCAAAACATCGTTTATTCGTAGATACTTGCTTTGATTTTAGTTTCCCCTTACCCTTCGTCCAGCGCCTATGCCTACGGTAAAGCCTCCTTGGTTATGGGGAAGAAGGCTAGAAAGGATGTGACTGCCACACAGTTTTATTCATGTGAAGCATACTACAGACCAGTTTTGTAAAATGATAGATAATTAAAGGAAAGTATTACGCAGGGACGCAACCTTATGGAGGTAAGGAGCATCATAATAGGAGAGGGTAAATTTTTTTGCTCCGAACTGTTACCTTTTTACAATTGGCAAGTTACCTCGCCAAACCATCAAGCGCTATGTTTAGAAACTACTTCCTCGTAAGCATTCGCAATCTACTGAAGAACCGAATCTACTCCTTTATCAACATTGCCGGATTGTCTATCGGCATCTGCTGTAGTATGCTTATCCTCCTTTGGGTCTTTGATGAGCTTTCTTTTGATCGTTTTATTCCTAAATCGGAGCGCCTGTACCAACTCATGGTGCATGCCGAATTTGATGGAAAGATCAACTCCTGGAGATCGGTGCCCCTGCCTACCTACGAAGGACTGAAAAATGTAGATAACCACATTAAAAGAACAGCAGTAGCCGACTGGGGAGATACCCATCTGCTCAATGTAGACGAAAACCCCATACTGAAAAAGGGCTATTATGTGAGTGAAGAGTTTCTGGAGATGTTTGAGTTTCCGCTGCTACAGGGCAATGCCGCCACGGTGCTGGATGAGCCCGCCTCTATCGTAATTACTGAGTCTACTGCCCGTGTGCTCTTTGGGGAGGAAGATCCAATCAATAAAATTGTGCGGGTAGATGATAAAAGTGAGCTTAAGGTCAGTGGTATACTCAAAGATATTCCGGCCAACTCATCTTTTGAGTTTGACTTTCTGCTGACCTGGAAGCATCGGGAGCAGACGGTACCCTGGGTAGTAGAAAATCAGGATAATTGGGGTAACTACTCTTTTCAGGTGTTTCTGGAGCTGGACGATGCCGGGCAGCAGGCGGCAGTAGAGCGGAGCATCGCCAACTTGCTGGTAGAGCACGGAGAGGTAGATCTTAAACCCCAGCTTTTTTTACATGCCATGCCCCGCTGGCGGCTATATTCTAACTTTGAAAATGGTGTAGAAAAAGGAGGAATGAGTGATTATGTAAAGCTCTTTAGCGTAATTGCGGTCTTTATCCTGATTATCGCCTGCATCAACTTTATGAACCTGGCTACCGCCCGCTCGGAGCGCCGTGCCAAAGAGGTAGGCATACGCAAAAGTGTGGGCTCCGGTCGTCGCGACCTGATCGCGCAGTTTATCGGAGAGTCTGTATTTATCAGCTTTATCGCATTTCTTATCGCCCTGATACTGGCGCAGCTACTGCTTCCGGCTTACAATGAGCTGGTAGAGAAAAAGCTGTTTATAGACTATGCTTCACTACACTTCTGGCTGTTTGCCCTGGGCATCATCCTGATAACCGGATGGGTAGCAGGCAGCTATCCCGCCTTCTACCTCTCTTCTTTTCAGCCGGTAAAGGTGCTGAAGGGAAAAGTTAGGCTGGGCAAAAATGCCAGCACTCCTCGTAAGGTGCTGGTTACTTTGCAGTTTGGGTTTTCTATTATACTGATCATCGCTACCGTAGTCATCTACGAACAGATACAGTTGGTAAAAGGCCGTACCCTGGGTTATGAGCAGGAAAACCTGATTACCGTAAGCCATACCGAAGAGATTGAGAAGAACTACGAGGTACTCAAAAATGAGCTTTTGCAGAGTGGGGTAGTAGAAGGCGTAACCCGATCCAACAGCGCTATTACACAAATTAACTCCAATAATTTTGTAGGCTGGCCGGGTAAGCCGGAAGACCAGCGAGTGCTCTTTACCACCATTGCTACCGAATATGACTATACGCATACTATGGGTATTAAAGTGCTGGAAGGAAGAGATTTTTCTAAAGATTTTGTCAATGATACTTCGGCTATCATCATCAACAAAAGCGCGCTGGATATTATGGGACTGGATGATCCTATTGGTACCGAGCTTGACCTTTGGGGAAAGAAAAGAACCTTAATAGGTATAGTTGATAATGTGATGATGGGCTCCCCCTATCAGGAGGTAAAGCCCATGTTTATGATTCTGGACCCCGAATGGACCAGCGTGCTAAGCATACGGCTGAGCCGTACCCGTGATCTGGAAGAGAGCCTTGCCAAAGTCAGGGAGATATTTTCTACCTATAATTCGGCCTATCCTTTTGAGTACAGCTTTGTGGATGAGGAATTTCAGAAGAAGTTTACCACCATTAAGCTAACCAGTAGCCTGGCGAGTCTCTTCGCCCTGCTGACTATACTAATTACCAGCCTTGGCCTGTTTGGCCTGGCTGCTTACACTGCTGAGCAGCGCACCAAAGAAATCGGTATCCGAAAGGTGCTGGGGGCTTCGGTACTAAGTATTGTCACTTTTATGTCTAAAGACTTTTCTCGCCTGGTGATTATTGCTTTTGCCATCTCTGCTCCGCTGGCCTGGTGGCTGCTCAACGCATATCTGGAACGCTATCCGGTAAGGACCAGTGTGGGGTGGTGGATATTTCCGCTAACGGGTGTGCTGGCGCTGCTGCTGGCCATTGTGGTGGTCACTACCCAATCGTTAAGGGCGGCGCAGGCTAATCCGGTGAAGTCATTAAGGAGTGAGTAAGCAAAAAGCTCCGGTAGCTAAAACCGGAGCTTTTCTTCTGTTAGCTGACTACCTTCTCAAAGGTAGGCGCTAAGTTCAGGGTGTCGTTCATCTGCTTTTGCAGCTTTTGCAAATCTTTAAAAAGGCGTTTAACTCGCTTTTGTTGGTCGGCTTGCTCCGCCAGATCGTTGAGTTCGTGTGGGTCTTCTGCCACATGGTAAAGCAGTACCTTATCAATTTCCGGATAAACAATCAATTTGTAGCCATCTTTACGGATCATCCTCTGCTGCCCGATGTAAGCCCCGTAAATAGCATCATATTTACTCTTTTCGTCCTTTCCTCTGGCTATATCAATAAAGCTGTTAAACGCTACATGAGCGGGCTTTTTAACGCCTGCCAGGTCCAGACTACTTGCCATAATGTCCTGAAGATATATATCTGCGTCTACTTTTTTTCCGGCAGGTATATCCGGCCCTACTACCATAAGCGGTACTCTAATGCTGTGCTCAAACATGTTTTGCTTGCCTAGCAGGCCATGCTCTCCTACAGCCAGCCCGTGGTCTGCTGTAAAAAAGATATAGGTGTTATCTTTCTTGCCGCTGGCATCTATGGCCTCCAGAATTTTGCCAATCTGTTCATCCATATGCGTAATGAGCGCATAATACTCCTGTCGGTTTACCCTAACGGCATATTCTGTACGAGGAAAAGGAGCCAGGCGCTCGTCTCTCAGCTTTCTTCCACTACCCATTGCTTCGTTATAAGGGTACTCTTCCATATAATTTTTGGGTAGGCTTATCGCTTCCAGAGGGTATTTGTCTACGAAAGATTTAGGAGCCTGCCGGGGATCGTGAGGGGCATTAAAAGCCAGATACATAAAGAAAGGCTCTTCCTGAGCGGAAGCTTCTTCTATAAAGTCCAGCGCATCATCGCGAAGCACTTCACTCCAGTGAGTGCCGCCTTCCCAGAAGCCTCCGTGTCTGGTATCCCAGGGGAGCCAGCGTTTGTCGTTCTCATCCATCGGACGGTTGTAGCCTTCGGGCGTGTCTTTAGGCATACCGGGGCGTATGTGGGCGGTAGTCATAAACAGGTCAGGAGCGGGGGCTGCTACATGCCATTTGCCACTCATATAAGTATTGTAACCGGCAGCTTCCATAAGCTTGGGCCAGGTCTCTTCGTGTTGCTGTCCTGCTCTTAGCGCTTCATCCATCGCATGGGCATCCCATACATTTTTGCCGGTGATCATCATAGCGCGAGAGGCCATGCATACCGCACCGTTCCAGGCTCCCATATTGTATGCATGGGTAAAAGTTGTTCCCTCCCTGACCAGGCGGTCCAGCGCGGGAGTGATTACCTCATCACTGCCCAGTGCATGTATGGCGGAATAGGTATGGTCATCAGCGAAGATGAATACAATATTAGGTTTGTCATCTTGTGCCCGGGCCATGTTCAGGCAGCTTAGCATAAGAAGTAGGGTAGTTGTGAGTAGTCTGTTCATAAGTTGTTTAGTAGTATTTTAAAGTGGAAAAGGTTATTCTGCCTTAGAAATTAGATTGTTATTCAGGCTGCTAACTTTCCAGAGCTTGCCATCTACTTTGGTAAACATATACAGCTCTTGGTCGGCACCCAGTCCGAAGCGGAGGTCTACCCGACGGTGTCCGCATAAGCTTCTCCAGTCGGTGAGCTGTCCTTCGGCCATCAGCTCTATTTCGTGTATGCTTTCCTGCTGCCCCTCTTTAAGCTGGTCTGCCTCAACATAGAAGAGCCTGCCGCTAACAATGTCGCCAAAAATGTACTTGCCCTGCAGTTGGGGTATGTTTTTGCCCCGATATACAAAGCCTCCGGAGATGGCATTGCCCTCGTCGTGGTCATACTGCGCTACCGGATAAGTGAAGCCTAGCCCGGCATCGTTTTGTGGGAGAGGGTATACCTGATCTATGTTTTCTTTTTTGAGTAAGAAAGTGCCTTCGCGCTTTGCCCAACCGTAGTTAGCCCCGGCCTTACCCAGGTAGATAGATTCTATTTGGCGCTGCCCGATATTGGTAATCAGCATTTTATTATCGCCGCCCATATCCCAGGAGATACGATGAGGGTTACGGAAGCCATAGGCCCAGATTTCTTTAAGCACCTCCGGGTCTTTATCCTGGGCAAAAGGATTGCTTTGAGGAATACCATACTGACCATTTTTGCTGTTATTGCCCAGCGGGTCTACGCGGCTGATAGTACCCCAGATATGTTTTTTGCTTTGTATAAGAAAGAAGTAGCCCTTAAGGGCCGCACCGCCATCGCCGGTACTCATATAAAGCAGTCCGTAGTCTTCATCGCCCTTTTTAGCCAGCGGGTTAAAGGAGATATCCTGCACGCCATGTACTCCGCTAATCATATTGATACGCATAAGCTCACGGCTGCTTCCACGAAAGCGCTCCGCCTTAGGCTGGTCTGCCTTCCACTCGCATAGCACCCATTGCAGTGTAACTTTGAGACTATCATGGTAGGCAAAGTCTGCGGTGGCAGTGCCGGGCGGCTCGGTATGGGTAGTGTAAAACAGGCCATTTTTCTCAAATTCCGGGTGAAAGGCAAAGCTACCCAGTCCGGTTGCCAGTCCTGGTTTGTCAATAAAGTTAGTTTTATGCGCCTTAATGTCTAAATAGGGTACGAAGTTTTCCCCTTTAAGCTCGTACAAAGTGCCACGCAGGTCATGAATAAACGTACGCGCTCCGCTGCTGGTAGGTAGCGTCAGAAGCTTGTTAATTCTGGCCATAGGAGGATCGGCAGCGGAAGCTGGGGCCTGGGCTACCTGTTCAACTACCAGGGCGAGCCCTGACTTTTCTATGCTTTGCGCTATAGGGTTCTCTAGATGAGGAAAACTATCAGTTTGCTGGACGGTTTTTGCTTTGTGCGTATGCATATAGGCTAGTATTGCTTCTATCTCCAGGCTATCCAGAGCGCTAAAGGGCGGCATATATTGCTGGTATTTCTCGTACAGGCGTACCGCTCTGGGGTCGCCCTGCTCTATCATCTGCGGAGGATTACGGATGAAGTGAAAGAGCCATGCAGGATCTGCTTCCTGAGTTACTCCACCCAGGGCTGGCCCTATGGCAGACTGCTGGAAAGAATGGCAGGTGCTGCAATGGTTTACAAAGAGAGACTCCCCTTGTGCGATCAGTTCAGCATCAGTACTAATCGTACGGTCCTGATTGTTCTGGCTCTGACTACTACATTGGTAAAGGAATATTCCACATGTAAGTAAGCCAATAAGTTGTAATCTAGTAAGTAGGTTGTTATATAGTAGCATCATGCTACAATCTATTAAAGAATCTGTTGAGGAAGCGCAAAAAAATTGTGAAATGCCATTCAAAATTTTGCACGTTGTCCACAAATTAAGGTCAAATGCCTGAGATGCCAATTTTTAAGGGCACTATCTTATACCCACTGATGCTTGAGCGCATACTTATAGATGCCCAGGGAGTTGCGGGCTCCAATCTTTTTCATCAGGTTTTTACGGTGAGTTTCTACAGTTTTAGGGCTGATAAATAACTGCTCGGCAATCTGCTGGTTGGAGTTTTCCCAGGCAATCATGCGCAGTATTTCTTCTTCACGCTCGGTAAGGCTGACCTGATGCTGATGACCTGCCTTGTGCTCACTGTAGCCCAGCATATGTTGGGCAAGGCGCTGCCCTATGGACTGACTCAGATATACTTCTCCGGCAGATACATGTTCGATCGCCATCTGAAGCTCTGCTTTTCCGGTACTTTTTAAGACATAGGCTGAGGCACCAGCCTGCAAAGCCTCACGCACCTGCTCCACTGTATCTTCTGCGGTAAGTACCAGTAGCCGCAGGCCGGGGTAGCGCTGATGGATCTGCTGTAAGGTTTGCATACCCTCGCCCCCAGACATTAGTATGTCCAGCATAATCATATTTGCGTGAGGATAAAGAACGAGCTTATCCAGAAGTTTTTTGCTGCTGCTAAAACTGGCAAGAAGCCGGCAGTCATCCATTTCGGTAAGTATCAACTGCAGCCCATCAAGAAAAAGCTGATGGTCGTCTGCGATTAAAAAGTTCTTAAGCATACGTATAGGTAATGACAAATTAGAGACCAGTTTTATTTGCCTAGAGATTTTGGCTTTTTAGACTGATAGTCAGGGAGCTAAGTGTACGGAAAAGGACAAAAATATGATCGTAAATGTACAGTGCGAACACATGGAGATAGCGTTTTCCGCTCTTAAAATACCGTGTTTAAGGTAGGTAAAACCCGCCTATCAGGTATTTTCTACAGCGGCCATACTTTTAAACTTTGTACTGTGTCTTTAGGCAAGATCACATTAATCACACGAACATGAAATTAATCGTATGGATAGGGCTGGGCCTGATTATGCTTTCAGCCTGCACTACACCCCAAATGTTATTACAGGAGCCACTGGCCGGCCAGGAGGCTATGCTGGTAAAGGGTCGCCAGGGATGGCTACTAAATCAGCGTTTGTCTTTTGGCGAGTACAAGACAGAAAAAATAGATCGCGGCTGGACCTTCAGCTACGGTATAGATTTGTTTCTTACAGAGCTACAGGGCGCACAGCAGAAGTTTAGCTTCAGTATAGAAAATGCCGATGGAAGAAGGTATACCGTGGCGAGTGCGCACAAATTGAGAGGCATGGTGATACCCGTAGACCGCTTTACTCCTAAGATTAGAACTGTTGTGGAAGACCTGCTCACTTTTAGTATACAAACCAAAGATATGATGGCCGCTACTTTGTATAGCCACCAAGAGGGTAAAGTATGGCGTATGTTAATGATGCATCCTGATGATTTTAGAAAGCAGGGGCAGTATGTCGGGCTGCTCACTCATGAGGCGGAAGCCCCTATCAGCATCGTACCGGTAAGAAAACTTTCGGGGCAAAAAAGCTGGGGAAGAGATATAGTAGGCTTTGAACTGGTGCAGAACGAGCAGGTGCTGGCCGCAGTAGAACTGCTCAACCAGGGCAAAGTATGGATAGCTGCTTTTCTGCCGCAGGAAAAGAAAAGTCTGGTGGCTGCCGCATGTGCCAGTTTGTTATTGCAACAGGAGGTAGAGCTGCCTTCTCAAAATGTCTGATATTTATTCATAACCCTACCTATTTTATTTACAAAAATGAGACGTCTATTTATATTTTGCACCTTCGTCTGGGTGCTTACCTTTCTTATTGGCTGCCAGGAGGATGAGGAACTAAACCAGCAACCCAGGCCTATGTATGAGCTGAAAGCGGTAGCTGGCCCTGACCAGGAGACAGAGGTCAACAAGCTGGTGACATTGGATGGCACGGCATCTAAATATGGTAAACATAGCCCTCATGCCTACCTATGGTCGTTAAAGAATAAGCCTGAAGATAGCAAGGCTGTCATTGGCAACGAAAAAACTGCTTATGCCAACATTACTCCCGATGTGGCAGGGGTATACACCATCTCGCTCAGCGTTTACGATCTGCTGGGAAACCAACACGAAGATGAGTTGCAATTAAATGCCAAGCTCTCTCCAGTGCAGGGAGACTCTGCTATCGTTATTAGTGAAGATATTGAGGAAGAAACTGTGTGGAAGAATATTTTTGCTGAGAAGGATAAACCCGACTACCTGATAACGAGTTTTATTCAGGTAAAAGCAGGGCTTCGTATAGAACCGGGAGTGGTGATTGCCTTTGAGGCAGGGCAGGGGATGGAGGTAATGCTTTCTGCTTACCTTAAAGCAATAGGCACTGCTGATGATTCTATTTACTTTACCGGCAAGGAAAAACAAAAGGGATATTGGAGGGGTATTGCGATAAACTCACCCAGTGCAGAAAATGAGCTGGCTTATACTCAAATTACTTATGGCGGCGGTGGAGAACTGCCCGGTATAAGTGTAGGGGCTAACCTGGGAGTCAATGGTGATGACTTTGGCTATGTTAAGCTACGCCAAAGTACAATATCTAAGAGCCATGCGTACGGCTTGTATGTAGAAAAAGGAGCAGATTTTAAACTGGAGAAGAGCATCTTTCTTGCAAATGAACTTCCTATCAGTATTCCGCTGGAGCTTGCAGATAAGCTGGATGTTAATTCTGAGCTCGACCAGTCGAACCGCAAGCCATTTGTAGAGATACATGAGGGGCAGGTATCAGAACTGGTAGAAGCCAGGCTACATAAATTTGCCGGTGCTATGCACTATTATGTCAGCAGTGATATAGATGTGTATGGTGCCTTAAGCATTGCCCCGGGGGTATCGTTGGCTTTTGCTCAGGACAAAAGCCTGAGGGTAAGAGAGGAGGCGTATGTTTCTGCGATAGGAACAGCACGAGACCCTATTATTTTTAGTAGTGCTGATCAGTTGCATGGCCATTGGGCAGGTATACTTATTCAATCTTCCAACAATCTTAATACGCTTAAGCATATAGACCTGACAAGAGCAGGTAGCACGCTACTGCCGGGTGTTGCACATCCGGTAGGCCTGGCACTGGATGGTGAAAGTCGAGCTTACTTAAAGCTGAGCCACAGCTTTGTCGGCTATAATGTTAAAGAGGCACTATATTTAGAGAAGGGAGCCCATCTGGAAAGTGACAACAATAGAATTCTGGACCGCCTGAGTGGTCAGATTCCGGAAGCTCTCAAAGGTATGTGGCTTAATAGCTGGAGCTTTCAGCAAAAGCTTAGAGTACTTAAAGACTTTTATCATGCGGACAAAAAAACATGGTTTTCCGGGGCTAAACATCTGTGGCATATGAACCCACCGGCAGGTACGGGTTTTATATTTCATCCGGATAGTACCTTTGTGCGTAATTACGCTCTGTTCGCTAAGCAGGATAGCTGTCAGTTTTATCAGGCAGAGTATATGGAAGGCAATTTTGTGGTAGAAGGTAATACGATTAGCCTTTTGCCTCAGGTGCATCAGCATACATATTATAATAGCTGTAGGCCAGCATCAGGTTACGATCAGCCTTTACTACTTAGACGTACTACACTTTTGTACGAGCTTAGTTCAGCAAGCCATGAGAGTGGCTTAAGCTATAAAGTACTGACACTGCATTATGATAATGGTGAAACGGAATTATATTATCAGTAAAAATATTTCTGTGTATCTATGTAGAGAGGTGAAGTGCTGCATTTTTCCTCTCTTTTTTTAGGTTGTGATGATGAAAAGGGAGGAAATATTATGCGGTCTTAAAGCTGCGAACGTGGTATTTTAGCATTCATCTTTGTAAGGTAACGGTGTTGATTACTTATTAGCATTGTTGAGTCTTTGCTATTAAAAAAATGATAAAAACAGCTTTACCCATCTGCTATTTATGTGTATTTGAAAAATATTTGATTTGTGATTGCAGTGAAATTGCTTTAATTATGTACTAGATCAGATACACTGCTGAATGGAAAGTAAAGAACTTGCATATGGGCCTTCACTAAACGGGCACGGGCGTTTTCCGCTGACAGCAGAGCAATATTGTGCCCTACCTGATGCCGAACTATGGGAAGCCTTTAAAGAAGGAGAGAAAGGTGCATTTGATCTTATTTATGAGCGTATGTTTGATCCTCTCTGTGGCTATGGCGATAAAATATGTGCGGATAAAGCGCTGGTAGAAGACGTAATACAGGATTTGTTTATCTACTTATGGACACGCAGGGCCTTTTTGGGAGGTACAGATTCTATCAAGTTTTACCTTTTTCGTAGCTTACGTCGCAGGCTTATACGCCAAATGACTCAAGAAGGAAAAAATATGCCCGCTTCCTCGCTAAGTGCAGACTTCGTTTTAAGACTTGCAGATACAGTAAGCGTTATGCCTGTTTCAGAAGAAGAGCTGGAGCGTAAGAGAGTACTCGCAATTGCCCTGGCTAAGCTAACAGACAGACAAAGAGAAGCTATTTACCTGAAGTTCTACAATAACTTATCGTTTCAGGAGGTGGCTTCAGTGATGGAAATAGAAGTCAGGTCGGTATACAATCTGATTGGTCGTACGATAGATTCCCTGAGAGGTGACTTCAAGAAGAAAGGCCTGTCAAATGAAATAACTCCTACCTTAATTATACTGATCCTTACAACTTATCTGGAAAATTTACAGTCATACTAACATTAGAAGTTATTTTCAGCTTTTGCTTTTGTCAATAAACGAGTTGTATTGATGTGATATTTATAAAAAATATGGTATTTTGTTTGTAATACTGTATTTGTTAAAATAATTCTGAAAAGTTTAGTGTAAAATCTGAACCTGATGTCTTTGCTTAATAAACGGCATAAGACATCAGGCTATGGCAGATAAAAAGTATAGTGCGAAAGACTTTCTTCTTAATGAATATTTTCTGCAATGGGTAAAGACATCTACTCCAGCGCATGAGGTGTACTGGCAAAAGTTTCTGCTACAGCATCCTGATGCTGAAAAAGCAATGAAAGAAGCTATCGGTATTGCGGAAAGTTTAAACTTTCAGGTACAAGCGCGCTCTGCCACTACCAAGCATACGATTAAAAAGCAAATAGATGCTGCACTTGCGAGTTCTACATCAGAGAGCCTGCACAGTTTGGAAGAAGAGCCTTCTACTTATACTGTGCCTACCCGGGAAGTTCGCCCGAAGCTCTGGAGAGCAGTTGCTGCCACACTCGCCGGCTTTATCCTTCTCGCTGGAGTTTATCTGTTTAAGTATCAATCTTCTGAACTAACAGAGTATACTACTGCCTACGGAGAGACCCAAACCATAATACTACCGGACGAGTCAATTGTTACGCTGAATGCCAACTCTTCCCTTAGTTTTAGCGAAGCCGAATGGAGCAAATACGCTGAACGAGTAGTAAATCTGAATGGAGAGGCATACTTTGAAGTAGAGAAGGTAAACACAAAAGAGGGGAGCCCTCTTAAGTTTATAGTACATACTGATGATTTAGATGTAGAAGTACTCGGAACTTCTTTTAATGTACATACCCGCCGTCAGGAAACTAAAGTTGTGTTGAGCTCTGGTAGCGTCAAACTAAAACTAGAACAGGAGGCTGCCCATCCGGAGAAAGAGATTATGATGAAACCCGGGGATTTGGTGGAAGTAGATAAGGAAAAGCAAAAGGTAGAGAAAAGTGTGGTTAACACTTCCTTGTATACCTCCTGGAAAGAGAACAAACTTATTTTTGAACATACTCCCGTTAGCGATATCATTCAAATGCTGGAAGACAACTATGGTTTTAAGGTAACCATCCCATCCGCCTTCCTGCTTAAGAAAGAGTTTACTGGTGCTGCTCCGGCAGATAATATTCAAATTCTACTAGACAAAATGTCCGTGGTGTATAAGCTTAATTTTATAAGAAAAGGAAATGAAATAATTATTGTGGAGCAATAGAAGCAAAGCTTTTTACCTGCATTTGTCTAGTAGGCAATATAAAAACTACTCGTACAGAAATAAACAACTACAAATTACAACAACCTATGAAACACTACTTATCCTACTGGCGTGGCTTTTTGCTGGCAGGGCTGATCTTGCCCTCTCTCTGGAGCGTAGAAGTACATGCCCAATTGCTGGCATCCAGCAAAACAGTTACGCACAATCTTCCCTATCAGGGACGTAGCCAGGAACTGTCTTCGGTGCTGGCACAACTCGCTGAAAAATTTAGTACCGAGTTTAACTATGATGCGGACATAGTAAGCAACAAAAAAGTATCTGTAAAAATATTAAAGGAAATAGAAGCCCAGGCAGATATTGAAAGTACACTAGAAGCTTTACTCTCTCCTTTGGGCTTAGATTTTCAACAGTTTGAAGATGCTTCGTATGCTATATATCCCAGTAGTAAGGGGCAGAAGCTACAGAAGCTCAATAAGTTTCCTGAAAAGAAGGAAGAAGGAGAGCAGGGTAGCCCCTCAGTACTAGTCGGCTCAGTAAACCACTGGACATCAGGGGTTTACAATCGTATGTTGGAGCAGGTGATTAGTGGTAGAGTAACAGATGGGGAGTCGGGAGAGGCTTTACCAGGGGTAAATGTACTAGCCAAAGGAACCACCACAGGAACAGTAACTGATATAGAAGGGAGATACCGGCTTACACTTGAAGATGCGGTGAGCGTTCTGGTGTTTTCCTCCATTGGTTATCAGTCAGAAGAGGTAGAGGTTAGTGGGCGTAGTATTATAGATATAACCCTGATGCCAGATGTACAATCCCTGTCAGAAATAGTAGTAGTAGGCTATGGTACACAGGAAAAGTCTGACCTTACTGGCTCAGTAGTAAGAGCTGATATTGAATCGTTCAGAGAGTCGCCCAATGTAGGCATCGCACAATCGTTGCAAGGTACGGTTCCGGGGCTTAATGTTAGCCAGGTAGATGCCGCCGGAGAAGACCCTACCATTTCTGTACGAGGAAGGTCTACCATCAATGGCAACCAAAATGTTTTGCTGGTAGTGGATGGAATCATCTATACCGGTAGTTTGAACGATCTTAATCCTAACGATATAGAGTCGGTAGATGTGCTTAAAGACCCTAGCAGCATGGCTATTTATGGAGCGCAGGCAGCAAATGGAGTAATGCTCATTACTACCAAGGGTGGCAACAAATCTGCTAAGCCTGTATTTAATTATACAGGTTCTTTTACTACACAAAACCCCAGTAATACGCTAAGCTTAATGAATCGGGAAGAGTTTTTGCAAAAGTCTTTTGATGTGGATTGGGAAGCTTCGTATCAGGAGCCAGAATTTACCGAACTCAAGCCTGACTGGTCGTATGCAGATATAGTAGGAGACCCTGAGCTGAGAGCTGGCTACGATAATGGAACTGATTATGATTGGTGGGACAATGCAACTGACCCTGGCTATATTAATGCCCATAATTTGAGTGTTAGGGGTAGCAGTGGAGATGTATCGTATTACCTGTCAGGTGGTTATACCAAACAAAAAGGATACATCATCAATGATGAGTTTGAAAGAATAACTACACGAATCAATTTAGAAAATCAGGTGCTGGACTGGTTTAAAATTGGTGCGCAGACTTTTGGCTCTTTTTCTGATTACTCGGGCTCCTCTCCGGGCTTGGCAAATCTAGCCAGAATGACTCCCCTAGTAAAGGCAAGCGATGAAAATGGAGAGTATGTATTGAATCCGAACGGTTCTAACCTGCCTAACCCTTTTCTGGTAGCCAGTGCAGACGACTTTGATAAGCGAAACAGTTTGTTTGGTAACTTTTATGCAGATATTAATGTGCCCTTTGTAGAAGGGCTTAACTACCGGCTCAACTTTGGAAACAACTATGCCTGGGATAGAAACTACAGCAGCAACAGGTATGATAATGGCGCATCCGGCGGAGCTTTCAAAAAGAATGAAACATGGTATGACTGGACGCTGGATCATATTATAAATTACAAGAAAACATGGACAGAAAAGCACAGCGTAGATCTAACCCTGGTAGCCGGACAAAGAGAAAGAAGCTATGAGTCTACGCTAGCTACAGGTTCAAATTACAACAATTTAAGGCTGAGCTATAATGACCTTAGTCTGGCCGCTATACAGAATATTGAATCTGAAGCCTGGGACGAAAGCTATTTGTACCAGATGGCCAGGCTCAACTATGAGTTTGATTACAAATACCTCATCACTGCTACTGTGCGCCGTGATGGTTTTTCAGGCTTTGCCAAAAATGAAAAAACAGCCCTCTTTCCGTCATTGGGAGTAGGCTGGGTTATTAGCGAAGAAAAGTTTATGGACAAAATGTGGCTCAACAATCTGAAAATCAGAGGCTCATATGGTACAAATGGTAATCTGGTAGATCGTTACGCCTCTCAGGCAGTACTGGACACCTATGCGGCATACGTATTTGGCGATGGCGGGTCCACCCTTTTTGGGCAGGAGGTAAAGAATCTGGCAAACCCCAACCTTAGTTGGGAGACCACTACCGGTTTTAACTTTGGCTTAGATTTCTCGGTATTAAGCAATCGTCTTGGAGGTAGTATAGATTATTACCGTACCACTACCAACGATCTGATATTTGATGTTTCTATACCGGAAATAACTGGATTTGAGCAAATTACATCTAATGTAGGTGAGGTGGCCAATCGGGGTATAGAGTTAGCTCTAAATAGTCAGTTGGTAAAAAGTGGTGATTTTGCATGGAACGTAAATTTTAATCTGGCGGCAAATCGCAACGAAATAGTATCTCTGGTAGGTTTAGATGCTGACGGAGATGGGCAGGAAGATGACTTACAGGCAAGTAATCTTTTTATTGGTGAGTCTATCAATTCTATTTTTGACTATGAGTCAGGTGGAATCATACAATTAGGAGAAGAAGTACCGGAAGGCTTTTTTGTAGGTACCCACCGCATCATAGATCAGAACAATGATAATTTTATTGACCCTAACGATAGAGTAATTCTGGGTAGAGAAGAACCTGCCTACAGTTTTGGTATACTCAATGAGTTCAGTTACAAAGACTTCACTTTCAGGTTTTTTATTAACTCTGTGCAGGGGGGTAAAAACGCTTACAGAGGAAGAAATATGCTGGATGGTTTTGGCAGTGCTGATAATATCAAAAGAAATAATATGTGGAATGGCTATGACTACTGGACACCGGCTAATCCTAACGCCCGCTATCGTAGATTAGATCAGGAACCCTCTTTTGACTACATCTATTATGGTGACCGTAGTTTTGTAAGGTTGCAGGATGTAACCATAGCTTATCGTTTGAACAATACATTGGTAAAGAATATCGGAATCAACAACCTTAAAGTGTTTGTGAGCGGAAAAAATCTGTTTACCTGGACCGAATGGGAAGGCTGGGACCCCGAAACCGGAAGTGGCTTTGAAACCAATGGCAGGCCAGTTTTGCAGGGCTTTTCAGTTGGACTTGACATGAGCTTTTAATCAAAAATTTACCACCATGAATTCACATAAAACACCATACATACTGTTTCTTTCGCTTGCATTCATTGTTTCTGCTTGTAATGAGGATAAAATCCTAAAAGAAACGCCTCTTGACTTTGCCAGTCCGGAAAACTCCTTTAAAACTATAGGAGACTTTAACTCTTCGGTTTATGCTTTGTACGATAAACTTCGGGTGATGCTTTCTGCCGAGGAACATCGTCCTTTGGATTATTTGTATGGCACCGATATAGGCTATAATGGTGCACAGCAGCTGAACCAGAGGTTTGGTAGTTATCTTGCCACACTTACTCCTTCTTCAGTACAGGCAGAGTTTCACTGGAACCAGTATTACAAGATCATATCTTCTGCCAATATAATTCTGGACCGTATAGAGGAGTCTGAACTAACAGATGAGCAAAAAATAAAAATAGAAGCTGATGCCAGGCTTTTCAGAGGCCTTGCTTATCGTAATCTGGGGTATTTGTATGGCGGTGTACCTATTGAGCTGGAGGCTGTCAGTTCTCCCAAAACAGATTATCAGAGAGCTTCCAGGGAAGAGGTGTACGAGCAGGCAGCAACTGACCTGGAATTTGCTGCGCAGAATTTACCCGGCATTGCCGAAGTAGAAGATGGGCAGATATCAGACCTGGCAGCTTATCACCTGCTAGCAGAAACATACGTGGCTATGGAAAGGTGGACAGATGCTATTGCTGCCGCTACTGTAGTTATTGATGACCCTAACACTGCTCTGATGACGGAGCGCTTTGGATCCAGGCAAAACGAGCCTGGCGATGTGTATTGGGACTTATTTAGAAGAAATAACCAGAACCGAAGCTCAGGTAATACCGAGGGCATATGGGTATTTCAGCAGGAGGTAGATGTGTTGGGGGGAGCTATCTTCTCTGGAAGTAGAGACGGAGCTCAACTGGAAAGAGATCATGCTCCGCGGCCTTATGCTTTTAGTGTAACCGACCCCTCCGGAGTCTCACCTTTTTTGCCTCTGGGAGTATCTTACACTTCAGGCAGAGGAATTGGTAGATTAAGAGGAACTGATCACTTAAATTATGGAATTTGGGAGAACAGTGACTGGAATGACATGCGTAACTCAAAATACAATTTTATTAGAGACATAGCTTTTAATAATCCTGAATCTGAATGGTATGGCCAAATGATCTCCGAGCATATGGAGTTGTTCCGTCAGACCAACGAAGATACCATCAGACGCTTTTACCCTTTTCAGTCAAAAGTATTTACTCCCGGAAACCACCCTCAGGAGCTTTTCGTAGATGCCGAACTACAAACATTAAATGCATCTACTGCTGGCACTACCTATACCGATCAGTATTTTATTCGGCTGGCAGAAACATATTTGCTTCGGGCAGAAGCCCATATGGGCAATGGCGATAATGCCAGTGCCGCAGCTGATATTAATGTAGTGAGAGGCCGGGCAGCAGCAACTCCCGTGGCTCCTGATGAGATTGATATAGACTACATTCTTGATGAGAGAATGCGCGAGCTAGGGGTGGAAGAAAAGAGGAGGTTAACGCTCAATCGCTTAGGCTTACTCTATGACCGCACCAGCCGCTACTGCAATGGTAATCCGGTAGCTACTAATTATGGCTGTGATGTTCAGCCCTACCATAACCTGTTTCCTATTCCATTTGATGAAATAGAAAGTAACACCGGAGCTATGCTGGAGCAAAATCCGGGATACACCGCTGAATAATAAGGCTGGCTCTTTGCAGCAGTATATTCTTTAATGAAACCACCAGACTATTGTGTTTGGTGGTTATTTGTACTATCCTTATTCCCTCATCATTCTGAACAATTAATTTATGAAAAGAATTAGGTACTATCATGCATGTCTATTTTTTACGCTATGTATATTTTACTTAAGTTGTCAACCTACAGAAACTACCAGTACGCTACCAGATAGGCCCAATATACTTTTTGCGATAAGCGATGATCAGTCTTTTTTTCATACCAGTTTTGCCGGAAGGGAGTGGGTGCAAACGCCTGCTTTTGATTATGTAGCCCAACATGGTTTGTATTTTACCAATTGCTATGCTGGCTCACCTGGTTGTGCTCCTTCGCGAAGCTCTATTGTAACAGGTCGCTACCACTGGCAAAATGAGCAGGCAGGTCAGCATGCGTCAGGCTGGTTAAAAAAATATGTGCCCTTTGTAGATTTGCTGGCCAGTAACGGTTACCATACCGGTCGCACTGGAAAGGGGGTAGGTCCTTTTAAGTACGGAGAAGACCCTTTGAGGGCAGATGATGCCGCAGGGAGAGCGTATAACGAAATTATGTACGAAGAGGGTAGTGAATCTGACGAGCGTTTTGCTACCGGTATTCGTAACCTGAACTATGCGGCTAATTTTGAGCAGTTTCTGGAAGAACGCGAAGAGGGTGAGCCTTTCTTCTTCTGGTATGGCTCATCTGAACCACATCGCCGTTTTGAGAAAGACTCCTGGAAAAAAAGAGGTAAGTCACTGGAAGATGTGGAAGTGCCTGATTTCTTGCCAGATACGGAAGTGGTAAGAGGCGATTTGCTGGATTATGCTGTAGAAATAGAATGGTTCGACCTGCACCTCATGCGTATGATCAAAAAGCTGGAAGCTATGGGCGAGCTGGATAATACCATTATCATTGTAACCTCAGATAACGGAATGGCTTTTCCACGAGCCAAAGCCAATGCGTATGAGTATGGGGTACATGTGCCGATGGCAATCAGTTTCCCTAAAAACTTTCCTCAAGGCAAGGTGGTTGAGAAGCCCATCAGCTTTATAGACCTGGCACCTACACTTCTGGAACTAAGCCAGACCAAACCCGAGGGTATGCTACCCATCAGCGGAAGAAGTTTAGTGCAACTATTTCAAAATGGCGAAGAGACAGAAGAGAGCAGAGATTATGTGATGGCAGGTAGAGAAAGGCATTCTTCTTCTCGTTTTGCAAATGCGGGCTACCCTCAGAGGCTGGTACGCAGAGGTCCTTATCTGTACATCTGGAACATGAAGCCGGAGCGCTGGCCTGCGGGAGCTCCTCAGCGCTTGGTCCCAGACTCCAGCGGAGCAGTATACCCTATGTATGGTATAGACTCTGCGGGGGTACATCATTCGGAATGGGCATTTACTGATATTGATGACTGCCCTACCAAATCGTTTATCGTAGAGCATCATGATGATGAGCAGTATGGGAAATATTTTGAGCTGGCAGTAGGCAAGCGCCCTGAGTTTGAGATGTTTAACATTGAGCGCGATCCCTCCTGCTTGCAAAACCTGGCTAATGACCCTGAGTTTGTGGGCATTAAAGATCAGCTGCATACAGTAATGATGCAAGAGCTGGAAGCTACGGAAGATCCTCGTATTGTAGGCCCTGACAAAGAGGTGTTTGATACCTACAAGCGCTATAGTCCTATGCGTGACTTTCCGAAGCCAGACTGGGCCATGGCAGAGCAGAACTAAGCATAGACACAGGGTTAGCCCCACTTTTACAGATTAAAATGTGGGGCTGCTTTATAATTCGGGCAAAAACTCGCATCTTCATAGCTGTTTAGAAAATACTACACAACAACAACACGATTACTCATGACAACCTATCAGCTGGTAACAAAAGCCAGAAGTTTAGCTTTGCTCACCTTTCTCATGTTTTGCTGCTTATTAGCATCCGCTCAAAACGATAAATCTCCGCCTCCCAACTTTGTAATCATATTCGCTGATGACCTGGGGTATGGTGATCTGGGTACTTTTGGGCATCCTAGCATACAGACTCCTAATCTGGATAGAATGGCCACTGAGGGGCAAAAGTGGACAAACTTTTATGTGGCGGCCAGCGTGTGTACACCTAGCCGGGCCGCTTTACTTACGGGGCGCTTGCCCGTTCGCAACGGCATGTGTAGCAACAAAAGTAGAGTGCTATTTCCCAATTCAGTAAACGGGCTGCCTACTGAAGAGATTACCCTGGCGGAGCAGTTGAAGCAGGCAGGCTACGCTACGGCCGCCATTGGTAAATGGCATCTGGGGCATAAACCGGAATTTCTGCCTACCTCGCAGGGCTTCGATTATTACTATGGTATTCCGTACTCTAACGATATGGACAAGGCCGTTAAAAAGGATTATTGGGCAGATGGCGATGATATTCCTTTTCAGGATTACAATGTACCACTCATGCGTGATACAGAAATAGTTGAGCGGCCTGCCGATCAGACTACTATCACCAAAAGGTATACGGAAGAAACCGTAAAATTTATCAAAGAGCACAAGAGCGAACCCTTCTTTGTTTATCTGGCGCATAACCTTCCGCACATTCCTCTTTTTGCTTCAAAAGATTTTAAAGGCAAGAGCAAGCGTGGACTCTATGGCGATGTGATTGAAGAGATTGATTACGGAGTAGGTGAAGTTATAAAAGTGTTAGAAGAAGAAGGGCTGGCGGAAAACACCATTGTTGTCTTCACTTCTGATAACGGGCCCTGGTTGCCATTTAAAACACATGGCGGAAGCGCGGGTTTGTTGAGAGCCGGAAAAGGTACCACCTGGGAAGGTGGCATGAGAGTGCCTACCATCTTCTGGTCTCCCTCCAGGGTAACGCCAGCAGTAGTAAGCGACCTGGGCTCTACTATGGATTTATTTACAACCTTCAGCGCTATGGCTCAGGTAGCTATGCCTAACGATCGTCTTATGGATGGTGTAGACCTTAGCCCTACTTTACTCAAAGGAGAAGAAAGCCCCAGAAAGCATATTTTGTATTACCGAGGGCCAGAGGTGTATGCTGCGCGCTTGGGTGAGTACAAGCTTCATTACATCACTCAGGGAGAATATGGCATGTTTGGAGGTAAAGAGGTACACGAAACCCCTATACTATACCATCTGGGTCACGATCCCTCCGAGCAGTTTGACATAGCAGCTGAGCATCCGGAAGTGATTGAAGAAATCAACCAATTGGTAAAAGAGCATCAGTCTACCTTAGTCAAAGGTAAAGATCAGCTGGCAGAGCGAGAGTAAAAGTCTGATTGTTACCTTTGTAGTAGCCCTTAAGTTAGACCGGCAGGATTATACCGTCTGGCTTAAGGCTTAAGAATGGTAATAGATTACTAATGGTCCTGGGGTATACCAGAAACAATGACTATGCTTGAGTGTTAATTTAGCTCTCGTAACAGACTAACCGTCACATTATGAAATTCACTGTTAGCTACTCTGTTCAGGCAGCTAAGCGCTTGCTTTTTGTGTTAATTGCAATAGAAGCAGTATTGGTTGTGGCTTATGTTTTAACACATATGACAGACTCTGTACTGTCGCTTAAGTTGCTGCGCAAAATGTTTGATTTAGATGGAGACTTATCTATACCTGCCTGGTTCTCTTCTATGCAATTATTTGTAATCAGCTTGTTATTGTTCTTATTGTCTGTTCAGGAAAAAAGCATACCAATACCCACGTCGTTCTTTGTAGTAGGAGGGGCCGTCTTTCTTTTCCTTTCGTTAGACGAAGGGGTAGCAATTCATGAAAAGGTGACCATACTAGCAAAAAGGTTTTCTTTTGACTGGATGATGTTTCGTGGCAATCATGGAGCCTGGATAGGCAGTTATACGTTAATAGCAGTTCCTGCATTGTGGTTAGCGATTCCTCATCTCAAAAAAATGTGGGAAAACTATCGTTATGCAGTGCAGATGGGTCTGGTAGGTGTAGCAGTGTTTGTAACTGGGGCAGTAGGCTTAGAAATAGCCAGCTATATGTTTTTGCGAGAATCTCCTAACACGACTTTGTATATGATAGAAGTAATTTTTGAAGAGTTTTTTGAAATGAGCGGAGTTACTCTCATGCTATACGCTGTCTTGCTTTTAGCTCACGATATGTGTACAAATCAGGAGAAAGCCAGTCCGGTATATGCGACTGAGGAAAATTAAGCTTTTAATCAAATACCTATTATCAAGAGCAGCTATCTTAGTAAACATCGTTTGAGGTTGTAGATATTGTTAGAGGGCTATGTTCAGACTTAAGAATATTTTATTTCTTTAAACAGATCAATTTTCAACTAAAAATACATTTAAATAAGTATCATGCTTCACCCCTGGATAAGCTCTTTGATTTTTACCCTGACGGTGGTCCTGCTCCCTTTTGGTGCCTCCGAAACTCAACAAAAAACTCAGGAACTCCCTAATATACTGCTCATATTTACAGACGATCAGGGCTATCATGATGTGTCGTACTACGGAACAGAAGATCTGCAAACACCTAATATTGATCGGATAGTAGCAGAAGGGATGCGCTTTGATAATTTTTATGCCAATTGCCCGGTATGTTCTCCCACACGAGCTGCTCTGCTTACCGGTCGCTATCAGGATTATGTAGGGGTGCCGGGTGTTATCCGTACACATGCCGATAATAGCTGGGGTTATTTGGATCCAAAGGCGACTCTCTTGCCCGAGCAGCTAAAAATGGCAGGCTACCATACAGCACTTATCGGAAAATGGCACCTGGGTCTGGAGTCTCCAAACACGCCTGTTGAGCGTGGCTTTGACTACTTTCATGGTTGGCTGGGTGATATGATGGACGATTACTGGAATCACCGCCGCCACGATATCAATTATATGCGACTCAACGGACAGCAGATTGACCCTGAAGGTCACGCTACCGATCTTTTTTCTGACTGGTCTGTAGATTACATTAAGAGCCAGGCAGATGATAAGCGGCCCTTTTTTCTTTATCTGGCCTATAATGCGCCCCACTTTCCTGTACAGCCACCTCAGGAGTGGCTGGATAAAGTGAAACAGCGCGAAATAGGAATCGACGAAACTCGTGCTAAGCTGGTCGCTTTTATAGAGCATATGGATGATGGAATAGGTAGGGTAATTCAGGCACTGAAAGAGAGTGGGCAGTATGAGAATACCCTTATTATCTTCTCCAGCGACAATGGCGGACACTTGCCCAGCAAGGCCAATAACGGGCCTCTGAGAGATGGAAAACAAAGCATGTACGAAGGTGGGCTCAAAGTACCTACTGCTATTAGCTGGCCCGGAAAAATAGAAAAAGGTAGTATATCAGATCAGCGTTACCTTTCTATGGATTTGTACCCAACCCTATTGCAGGTAGCCGGTTTACAGCCGAAAGATGCAATAGAAGGAAGAAGCTTCTACACAGAGCTGGTAGAAGGCAGTCAGAAAGAAGAGGAGCGTCCCTTATACTTTACTCGTCGCGAAGGGGGAACGCATTATGGTGGGCAGAGCATATATGCCGTACGCTTAGGAGATTGGAAGCTTCTGCAAAACAGCCCTTATGAAGCTTACGAGCTCTACAACCTGGAAGAAGACCCTTTAGAAGAAAATAACCTGATGGAAGCGCAGCCGGAGAAATACAAAGAACTGAACAAATTACTGATGCAGCATATACAAAAAGGAGGGCAGGTGCCCTGGCAGAAGCCTCAGAACTAAAAAAAACTCATTTTACGCTTCTATCCTATAAATACTAACAACCTAAAGCCATGCAAAAACTTAACATTAATGCACTGCTAGTGCTACTTTTCTTAAGCGTTAGCTTTTCGGGAAGGGCACAGCAGGAGCAGCCAAATATCCTCTGGATTGTAAGCGAAGACAATAGCCCGCTAATTGGCGCTTATGGCGATTCATTCGCTACTACTCCAAATATTGACCAGCTAGCCAAAGAGGGAGTACTGTACGAAAATGCTTTTGCTACCGCCCCGGTTTGCGCACCTTCTCGCTCTACGCTAATTACAGGTATGTACCCCAATGCTATGGGTACCCAACATATGCGTAGTACTTATCGGATTCCGGAGATGATACAGTTTTTTCCCAAGTATCTGAAAGAGGCCGGTTATTATACCAGTAACAATTCTAAAAAAGACTACAATACTACCGACCAACCCGAAGCCTGGGATGAATCTAGTAATACGGCGAGCTACAAAAACAGGGCAGAAGGGCAGCCTTTCTTCTCAGTTTTTAATATAAATGTATCTCATGAAAGCTCGGTACATACCAAGCTTGAGAAGCTTAACCATGACCCGGAAAAAGTGTCTATTCCTCCGTATCATCCTCGTACTCCTGAGATGAAATACGACTGGGCGCAGTACTATGATAAAGTGCAGACGATGGACAGCATAGTGGGTGAAATTTTGCAAGAACTGGACGAAGCCGGGCTGGCGGAAAATACTATTGTATTTTACTATAGCGATCATGGAGGGGTTATAGGCCGGAGTAAGCGGTTTATGTATGAATCAGGTTTACATATTCCTTTGGTTATCCGTTTTCCTGAAAAATACAAGCACCTGGCTCCGGGACAGGCCGGTAGCCGTACCGATAGGCTGGTAACTTTTGTGGATTTTGCCCCTACTGTATTGAGCCTGGCAGGCGTAAAAATTCCTGGCTATATGCAAGGGCAGGCCTTCTTAGGTAAACAGGAAGGCGATGAAAGAGCGTATGCGTATAGCTTTAGGGGCCGTATGGATGAGCGCATAGATATGGTGCGTTCAGTACGCGATAAGCAGTACCGATACATTCGTAACTATCTACCCCATAAAATTTATGCGCAATACATAGAATATTTGTGGAGGGCTCCTTCCATGCGTTCGTGGGAGAAGGCTTTTTATGCTAATGAACTGAATGAGGTGCAGGCTAAGTTTTTCGGCGCTAAACCTTTAGAAGAATTGTACGATGTAGCCGCAGACCCTCATAATGTTAACAACCTCGCTACAGACCCTCAATATACTGCTGTATTGGAAAGAATGCGTAAGGCAAATCAGGATTGGATGTTGGAGATCAAAGATATTGGCTTTGTACCTGAGGCTATGATGGAAGCCCTAAACAAAACTACAACACTCTATGAGTTTGGTAACAGCCGTAACTATCCGCTAAAAAAGATCATGAAAACGGTAAAGATGATTACCCACAAAGATATGGACGGTATACAGAAGAGTCTCTCATCACAGGACCCTATTGTACGTTACTGGGCGGCTACAGCCTGTACCATTCATCAGGAAGAGGCAGGCAGCCTTACGGCGGACCTCAAAAAGTTAACGCAGGACGAAGCAGTAGCTGTACAGATAGCCGCTGCTGAAGCGCTTTATCATCTAAATGAAAAACAGCTGGCGGTGCAAACTCTGAAAAAAGCACTGAAAGCAGATAATGAAATGGCGAGAGTGCAGGCAATCAACGTACTGGAAACGCTAAACCAGGATGCGAAACCTGCTCTAAACGATGTAAAAGCCCTGTTGCCCGATGATAAAGAAGACCGAGCATATGATGTAAGAGCTGCCCGCAGGCTGGTAGAAAAACTGGAACAGGAATAGAAAGAAGTAAAAAATAAAGTAGGCTTCTGCCCTGACAATAGAGGCTTCTTTAAATTTTACTTGAAAACAAGCTTAGGTTTTAACATATTCATAAAATTAAAGCCTGAGCTTGTTCCGTATCTCCCAAACCTATGTCTTTAGCTGCTAACAAATACTGTGATGCCCGCCTATGGAAACGCCTGAAAAATGGAGAGCAGGAAGCTTTAAGCCAGATTTTTGATCAACACATACTTTTGCTCTACAGCTACGGACATAAATTTACTCCTGATCGGGAGCTGGTAGAAGATTGCATCCAGGACCTTTTTGCCGAAGTATGGGAGAAGAAAGAGCGTCTTAGCGATACCGATAGTATAAAGTTTTACCTGTTTAAAGGACTGAGGCGGAGAATTATACGTCAGCTCAACGAGAGTAAAATGTGGGCTCAGAGAGATTTGCAGCCCGACCCTATCTGTTTCTCTCATGAAGACCGTATTATCCTGAACCAGCTTAATCAGGTGCAAATTAAACAGCTGAACCTTGCACTGGCTCATCTGAGCAAACGGCAAAAAGAGGTCATCTACCTTAAATTTTACAATCGCTTTACCTACGACGAAATTGCCGAAGTCATGGACATCAATAAGCGTACGGTCTATAATCTCGCCTCCCAGGCTATAGCCAGCCTTTATAAAGAGCTTAAACCCCAGCAAGATATACTTTTCCCCCTTTGGTGGCCTGCTTTAGTAGCTACCATGTTGTCATAAATGTAATGTTTAGGAGAGTTAGTTGTAATCTTATTAATGAAAGTGTTCATTCTTTAATAGCAGCGTAAATATTAATTTTCTTGTAGATAAAGCCGTGAACTTTTCGGTGTAGCTGCTTTTCCTGTATAGCAACAACCTAATACTATGGATTATAGCCGCTATACAGCTCGTGACTTTGTTCTGGACGAGTACTTTCAGGCCTGGGTGTTTGAACAACCTGCTTCGCATGAGGACTTCTGGCAAAACTGGCTAGAGGAGCATCTAGACAAAAAGGACGAGGTGGAAGAAGCCAGGGAGCTTTTGCTTTCGTTATCATTTGCTCAGGCCGAAGTTTCTCAGGAGCAGGTATCTGCCCTTAAGGCAAGGCTTATGCATAAAATCGTGGCGCCTAAACCAAAAGCAAATGCTCAGCCGAAAGAGCGTATCATCACTTTCGCTTACTGGCAGTGGGCGGCATCCTTTTCTATCCTGTTACTCACCAGCATCCTTCTCTATTTTACTGTAATTAGCACAGAGGATACATTAAGCTACCATACTGGATATGGCGAAATTCAGGAGCTTGTTCTTCCAGATGGTTCCGTAGTAACCCTAAATGCTAACTCCAGCCTTCAGTTTGATGCCGATTGGCACGCACAGTCAGACAGAAAAGTAAAGCTGAGTGGTGAAGCCTTTTTCAAAGTAGTCAAAGATTCTGTGCCTACTGCTGCCCAGGCTAGGGTCGCCCGTAAGTTTATTGTGGAGACCCAGGAGGTGATGATTGAAGTATTAGGCACGCAGTTTAATGTGCATGCTCGTCATGACGAAACAGAGGTAGTACTCAGCGAGGGCAAAGTACAATTAAAAGCGGGCAGGCAAACTACTCAGCAGGCCATCACCATGAAACCGGGAGAACGAGTAGTCTATACTCAAAACCGATTGGAGCACCAGCAGGTAGAAGCAGAAAAGTATCTCTCCTGGCGTAAACACCAGCTTATTTTTGACGATCAGCCCCTCAAAATAGTAGCTCAAACTCTGGAGGACAACTACGGAGTACAGGTCATTTTTGAGGATGAAGAAATGCAGAACTTTACTTTTAGAGGCACAGTGCCATCTAACAATATAGATGTGCTGCTGGAAGCCCTCTCTGGCATTTACCACCTCAAAATTAGCAAAGAGGGTAATACGCTCATTTTTCATCAACAGAAATAATAACTGACCTCAGCGTCGCAATCTTTATAACAACCTAAAACAAAATGATATGAACAGGATTTTACAGTATTTTTTTACATGGCTATGCCTGATGTGCCTACTGTCCTTGGGTCAGGAGGTGGCAGCACAAGGGCTGGCATCGCTCTCTCGCACGCCTCATCTGCTTCCGGCACATGGGGTTAATAATCCTCTTCAGGAGGATAAAGAATACTCGCTCAGAGCCGTTCTAAGCGATCTGGAAAAACAGTTTAAGGTCTACTTTAGCTACGATACCAGGTTGATAGAAAAGAAGATGATTACCGATGAGATTATGAAGCTGGCGGAGCAAAACGAAGCACTGGATGACAAGATCAAAACAGTACTGGAACCCTTACAACTCAAATCTAAAAAGCTCCAGAATGGTTACTATATTATCTATCGTGAGCCTATGGTTCACCCTTTACCCAAAGAGGAGGAGAAGACTGGAGAATTTAGTCTCCTAAAGCTAAAAGAGCTTAAGCCCACTACTCTGTATTCTTCTAAGCTGAGCATTTTGCAGCAGACCATCTCCGGTACTGTTACTGATATGGAGTCAGGTGAGGTACTACCGGGAGTGAATATACTGGTGCAGGGCACGGGTCAGGGCACAGTCACAGATATTGAAGGTAAATACCGGATTACAGTAGGCGATGAGGTAAGCGCCTTAATTTTTTCTTCTATCGGCTATGTCTCCGAAGAGGTAGAGATTAACGGAAGAACAGTAATTGACGTAAGTCTTTCTCCCGACATACAGTCACTCTCAGAGGTAGTAGTGGTAGGTTATGGTACGCAACAGAAGAAAGACCTGACAGGCTCAGTGAGCCAGGTAGAAGGCGAAAGTCTGGAGAATGTGCCTAGCGCAAGGGTAGACCAGATTTTACAGGGTCGTGCTCCCGGTGTGCAGGTGACGCAGGTAAGTGGTGAGCCCGGAGCGGCAACCTCTATCCGTATACGAGGAGGTAATTCTATTCAGGGTAATAACGAACCCCTGTGGGTAATAGATGGTATTATCGTAGGGCAGAATTTTGACCTCAACAATATCAACACCAACGATATTAAGTCAATAGAAATACTCAAAGATGCCACTGCAGTATCTATCTATGGTACGCGTGGAGCAAATGGTGTAATTTTGTTAACCACAAAAAATGGACAGGGCATAAAAGCCGGTAAGCCTCAGGTTACTTTTAATATGTACTCCGGTAGCCAGACCATGATAGAAACGGTAGACTTCCTGACCGGACAGCAGCATGCAGAATATGCTAATGAAGATGCCGAATTCAGAAGCGCTGCCTTGCCTTTTCCCGACCTGAATGCGGTGCCTGATGTTAACTGGATAGATGAAGTTACTCACAGTGCGCCTATCAATAATGTAGATGTCTCGGTCTCTGGTACGTCTCAGGATCAGAAGATCAACTATTATGTATCGGGTAATTATTTTAATCAGGAGGGGATTGTTAAAAACTCGGGTATCAAAAAATACATCTTTAGGGCTAATATGGATTATGAGCTTTCTGACCATGTGCGTGCCGGATTCAGGCTCAATGTATCTCGCCTCAAAAGGGAAAATAACAAAACAAACATTCCTCAGATCTTCAGGGACCACCTCTCTACAAGAGCTGTCTACGACGCTGAGGGCAGGTTTACTACCGAGAACCCCGTTTCGGCTTCTATCCAGACAAACCCGGTGGCAGATGTGATGCTACGAGATGATCACAGCCTGGTCACTAATCTGCTGGGCAATATGTATCTGGAGGTAGAGCCAGTAAAAGATCTGGTAATACGCTCTACCTTTAGTCCGGAGCTAAATAGTTTTAAGCGCAACCGTTTTAACCCAGGCGCACTGCCTCAGAATTTTGTAATCAATGATGGTGGCGATGCGCGCATAGATACTCGCTCAGGCATAGGTTATCTCAACGAAAATACGGTAAGCTATCGCAAACTTATTGGAGAAAAGCATGAGCTAAACCTTTTAGGCGGTTTTACTTTGCAGAAGTTTGAGCAGGAAAGCGGTGTCTCTCAGGCTTTTCAGCTTTCTAATGATGTTACCGGTTTCAATAACTTAGCATTTGGCTCCAACCCCAATCGTAATGTGGTAGGCTCCGGTTATGATGCTTTTCAACTGGTATCCTGGCTTGCCAGAGCAAACTACATCCTCAATAGTAAATACCTCTTCACCTTTGTGGGTAGGGTAGATGGTTCTTCAAGATTTGCCACAGAGAACCGGTATGGCTTCTTTCCTTCTGCGGCCCTGGCCTGGAGGTTATCCGATGAGCCTTTTATTCAGGAGTTAGGCCTATTTGACCAACTTAAGCTAAGAGCAAGTTATGGCTTGTCTGGTAGCCAGGCGATAGAGTCTTTCCGTACCCTGGCTTTACTGGATAATGCCAATACCTCCTTTAACGGCTCGGAGCAGGCAGGCGTAAGCCTGGGGCGCCCTGCCAATGATGAACTTCGCTGGGAAACTACCCGCCAGTTTGATATCGGACTGGAAGCTGGCTTTTTTGAAGGTCGTTTGTCTTTTGAGCTGGACTATTACAGCAAAACTACCAAAGACCTCTTGCTTAATGTGCAGATACCTCGCCAGACAGGCTTTGTCAGCCGACTGCAAAACCTGGGCGAGATGAAAAATACCGGCCTGGAACTGATCTTAAATAGCGTAAACATTTCTAAAAACGATTGGCGCTGGTCTAGTATGCTCACTCTTTCTGGCAACAGAAATAAAGTGCTGGATCTGGGAGGTGTAGACCTGATAGATATCGTAGACCCTTCTGCTACCGGGCAGGGTGGCCCGGGTGGTCGCCTCATCGTAGGAGAGACTGCTCCCGTATTTGTAGGAGTTGAGTACCTGGGAACATGGAAGTCGCAGGAAGAGATTGACGCCTCAGGACAGGTTGGGCAGGATGTTGGAGGTCCTCGTTTTGGCGATACTAATGGTGACCAGCAAATTACCGAAGATGACTTTATAGTACTGGGTAGCCCTCAGCCGGATTTTATCTACGGTTTGCAAAACGCTATTTCTTATAAAAACTTCAGTCTGGACTTCTTCTTTCAGGGCACTTCAGGAAATGAAGTGTTTAACAGCCTTACCCAGACAGCCTTCTTTGGCAGGGCCGAAAGAACCAAATATGCCGAAACCCTGAACCGCTGGACGCCAGACAACCCGGATTCAAATATTCCTCGTGCAGGAGCGGTAGCTGCTCTGTCAGAAATCAAAAACAATTCAGAAATGATAGAAGACGGCTCTCATATTCGTCTTAAAAGCCTGAAGTTAACATATAAACTGCCTTTAGATCAGTGGGGGGTAAATACCTTTAAAGATATTAGCGTGTACTTTACAGGAAGTAACCTCTTTGTACTTTCAGACTTCCGGCTGAAAGACCCTGAGACCAGCATGTTTAACCGGGACAATATTGCTCAGGGCTTTTCTAGTGGAGAGTATCCCAGCTCAAGAATTCTTTCTATTGGTGTTAAAGCAGTGCTGTAATCCCCGATATGATCTAAAAAAACTATTAATTCAGAATAGCAATGAAAAACATAATATATAAACTACTCCTGGTATTTTGGATGGTGTTTCCACTATCTGCTTGTGAGGACTTTCTGGAAGAAGAGCCACGACATATCGTATCACCTTCCAACTTTTTCAATTCTGCCTCAGAAGTACAATCTGCTATTAACGGACTGTACAACATCTACAAGAGTAATGCCCTACACTCAAAAATAGGCTTGGATAGATTCTACGAGAATGGGGCAGATGTGATTGGTCCAAACCGTGAATTTGGTCAGGTAGAGGCCATTCAAAATTATACGCTTAACGAGGGGAGTATAGGCGATATTTCTCAAGGCGGTGGTGCCCCTATTACCTGGCAGGATTTGTACAGGATTATCCAGAATGCCAATATTATTTTGGTAAACATAGAGGGTAATGACAACATACCGGAGGAGAGCGCTAGCCAGTTTAAAGGGGAGGCTCTGTTCCTGAGAGCCTATGCCTACTATCACCTGACCAATTTGTGGGGCGACGTGCCCTACTTTACTGATGATATACCTATTGAGGAAATCAGAGCATTAGGGCGTACCGATGTAAACCAGATAAGAACTGATATACTGGCAGATTTGCAAACTGCTCAGGATCTGTTACCCTCCTCCTACAACGATAGCGAACTAGGTAGGGTGAGCAAATGGACAGCTGCTACTGTAATGGTAAAAATATACCTGATACAGCAAAACTGGCAGGCGGCACGCGATAAAGCAGTTGAGATTATTGACAACTCACCCCACCAGCTATTAGATAATTATGCAGATGTTTTTGCTCCAGACAATGAATATAATGAGGAAGTAATCTGGGCAATAGACTTTGTCAAAGACATTAATCAGGATGACTGGCCTGACCATTTTACTCCACGCATCAGAGATGAGCCTAAAAACAGTGATGAAAGACCAGCCCTAAGTAGCGCGCTGAGCGATAGAAGTGAAGGCTTTACCGGTTACGGTCTGGCTATTCCTCTGCCCGATTTTGTAAATGAGTTTCCTGAAGATGATTTAAGAAGGTCATCCAATATTGTAGAATCTTATTTGGGCTATGAGCTAAACTTTCCCTACATGCCTAAAATGTGGAACCTGGATCAGATCAACTCACCCCGAGGTAACCATGGGGATAACAAAATCATCTTTCGGCTGGCAGATGTTTACCTGATGGCCGCAGAAGCAGAAAATGAGCTTAATGGTCCGGGAACTGCCTACCAGTACATTAACAGGGTAAGAGAAAGAGCTTATATGCCTGCTCAGCCGCTATCAGGCTTATCGCAGGAGCAGTTTAGAGAGGCCATTTACGATGAGCGTAGGTGGGAACTAGGAGGAGAAGGCCACCGCCGCCTGGACCTGATTCGTTGGGGAATTTTGCTGGATGTAGTTAAAGAGACCGAATATAGAATCTACAATCCGGCAGCTAATATTCAGCCACATCATGTATTGCTTCCTATTCCGGTAGAGGAGCTACGTCTAAATCCTGCTTTGCTGGAGTCTGACCCGACAAACAACGGTTATCGTTAAAAGATAAACGCTTAAATTTGTGGTATTAAAGCTATGCAAATTGTGCCTGGCTTTAATACTTTTCCATTTTGTATATTCAAAAGCTGTTTACTCAAAATTTTATAGCAAAGTTGATTAATTGATTATGATTAAGCCACCCGTTGTTTGATGAGTGGCTTTCTTGTTACCAGCCTATCAGGAGTAAGCTTCTTTACTCACTTTTATCACCTCGTACCAGACTTCCTGCTCATTAAGTATGGCTTTATACTGCACACCATCAGCTATATAGTAATGCTGACCATCTATTTCAATATGTTCGTACTCTTCAGGTAATTGCTCTACCAAGGCGCCTACTGGAGGTTGTACTACTACATACTCCTCAGCTTCTGGTGAATAAAAACTACCTTCATAATAATAGTAAACATGCTTTTTTACCACTACTCTACGGGCTTTGGCTGGTAGTACTTTTACTCTTATTCCCACAGGAGGGCTTACCACAATATATCTACCATTTACGGGTTTGTAGTACACATGATTGTGCACCCGATAATTAACATTATTGTAATTTACCTTTACAGAAACTTTTGGTGCTTTCTTTACCACAGTATGTCTGCGTACACTTGATCTCCTTTGGGCTTCTGCATTTTCAGTAATAAACAATAGAGCAGCAATGGCAAATAAAGTAAATATAGGCTGTAAATATTTTCTTTGTTTCTTCATCGTATTAAAGGTTTGGTACGTGAGTTAGAAAACAATCTGGCCAAAAGGTTTAATCAGTATTGATATTTTTTTATAAAACGTATAAATATTTGAATTTTGATGAATGTAGGCTGTCTAAACTTGGAGTAGCATTTGCTACATTCATAAATCGTAACAGCAGGTTAAACCTTTAGTGCCAGGCAGGGTCAAACATTGGCGCGAAAGCTTAAGAGAAGAATTCTAATTAGATAGCTAGGTATCATGTCAGATGAACAAAAATGGGAAGCCTTTAAAGCAGGAGACCGGGAGGTATTTGAGCAGATTTTCAGAGCTCATATTAAAGTGCTCTATAAATACGGAAGCCGGTTTACCAGTAATGCGCCCCTGGTAGAGGACTGTATACAAGACCTGTTTATTGATCTGTGGCAAAAGAAAAATACACTGGGTAGCACCGATTCTATCAAAAGGTATTTGTTGGGGGCACTCCGTAGGCGAATTATCCGCAAACTTGCCAGGCACGCCCCTGAAGATTCCCCTCTGGAAGAAGATCGCTATAATTTTGAGTTGGTTCTTAATATTGAGGATGAGCTTATTGCAGAAGAGCAAAACAGCAGTCAGCAATCAACATTAAATTCTGCCATCTTGCAGTTGAGCAAACGCCAGCGCGAAGTAGTATACCTCAAATATTTTCAGCACCTTTCGTACGAGGAAATTGCTGAAGTAATGCACATCAGTTATCAGGCTGCACGCAACCTGGTATACCAAACACTTAAAGCCCTTAAGCAGCATATCCATTCTCTTAAGGCGCTGCTTATTAGTTTGATTTTAAATTTTATAATCTGATAATCAGATAGTTATGATGGTGTGCGGAAAAAATATATGTTTTTTTGATTACAAAGTTCCACTTCTTGTCTTATCTGTTTAAAGCCGCGTATCTCATGCAAGCAGAAAATAAATACAATACATATCAAGCTGAAGACTTTGCTCAGGATACTGACTTTATCCGATGGGTTCAGGTTGGCGATGCGGCAGACCGGAAATTCTGGGAGTTCTGGCTGATGGCTCATCCCGAGAAAAGAGAAGAGGCGCAGAAAGCAAAAGCTATCATCAGGTTGATGAAATCCAAAGAGCGTGAGCTCGAAAGTAAGCAGATAGAAGCGATCTGGGCTCAGATTTCTGATGGTATGGACGAAGCTCCTGAGTATCAGCTTAAACCAGCTTTCTGGCAGCGTAAAATCTGGAAATTTGCAGCAGCAGCTATGTTATCCATAATTATCATATCATTCTTACTACTTCGTGATACCAGCGAAGTAGTGCGGGCAGAGTTTGGTCAGCAGATGTCGTACACCCTGCCCGATCATTCGGTAGTAAGCCTGAACGCCGGTTCCGAAATTCGTTTTGAGGAGGATGAGTGGCAGCAGGAGCGTAAACTTTACCTACAGGGTGAAGCCTTTTTTGAAGTAGAAAAAGGTAGCCGCTTTCAGGTAATCAGTACGCAAGGAACAGTAGAGGTGCTGGGTACCAGCTTTAATGTATATGCTCGCGATCAGAAGTTGGAAGTAGCCTGCCTCACCGGAAAAGTGAGGGTTTCCGATGCAAAAGGCAATGAGGCCGCCATGCTTAGTCCGGGGCAGGGGGTGCAGATTTATCAGAACCAGGTGAGTACGCTTACCATAAATCCGGAAGAAGCTGTGGATTGGAAAAGCGGTAACTTTATTTATGAAGATGTATCGCTACAGGAAGTACTTCAGGAACTGGAGCGTCAATACGAGCTAAAAGTTGTATTGCAAACAGATATAAGCGACAGAAAATATAGCGGACAGTTTAGTAATCAGGATTTGAAAAGTGCCCTGCAAATGATTTGTCTGCCTATGGAATTGGAGTACGAACTAGATATTGCTAAACAGAAAGTGATTATACGGCAGGAATAAACTTAATGCCAGGCAAACATAGAAGAGGAGCAGGGACGGGCACGTATGCAAAGTATCTGCCTGTCTACCGGAAAAAGCAGTTTTTTTTCCTAACGTTACTCCTATGTCTAAGTCAGATGCTCGTAGCCCAGTATCATCAAGAGAGTATGCGGGTCAATGAAGTTTTTAAAGATGAAAGCTTACTGAAAGTGATTAAACATATGCAACGAACATATCATCTTAAAATCGCCTACGAGCGCAAGCTGGTGAAGCCCTATCGGGTGGAGGTAGTGCTGGAGGAGCAGACTCAGGCAGAAGCCTGGCAGGCTATCCTTTCTGCTACGCCGCTAACCTGCCTGCATCTTGGCGAAGGTAGGATGGTCATTCGTAGAAAAGCTGTTTACCATCAGGCTGCTGAGCCTGAGAAGGTAGAAACAAGCTATACTTATGCGGGTGTGGTTAAAGATAGCGAAACCGGAGAGCGTATTCCTTATGCCAGTGTATCGGTGTTAGGCACTCCGCTAGGTACTGTAGCAAATCAGGAAGGCTTTTTTTCACTTTCACAGCTTAGTGCCTCACAAGACTCACTAAAGGTTAGTCATTTAGGCTATAGCTCCACTATATGTTCTCTGGATAAAAAGGCAAAAGGGCATCAGGAAGTTAAACTGGAGCCTGCCTACGCTTTACTGGAAGAGGTGGAAATTAAAGAACGCCCAACCATCGGCCTGTTGGCCTTTACTCCAAAAAGTGGGCAGCACATTATTAATACTACCAAGACTAATCAACTCCCTCAGATAGGAGAAAGAGATGTTTTTCGTAGCCTACAGTTTTTACCCGGAGTTAGCATAGCTGATGAAACCTCTGCAAGCCTGAGCGTACGAGGAAGTAGTCCTGATCAGAACCTGGTGCTGTTTGATGGTTTTACAATCTACCATCTGGATCATTTATATGGTTTCTTTAGCTCTCTGAATGCAGACGCTATCAAGGATATCAGGATTTATAAAGGAGGTTTTGGCGCTAAGCATGGAGGAAGGGCATCCAGCCTGATAGATATTAGTGGTAAGAGTGGTAACCAATACCGAAGCGGAGGTAGTTTAGGCTTAAACTTACTGAGTGCCAACTTTAGCGCCGAAACGCCCTGGGGTGAAAAAGGCACGGCTTTTATAGCTTTTAGAAGGTCATACACTGACGTTTTTCAAAGCGGCTTGTACCAAAACTTAATTAGCTATACGGAGCAGGAAACCCCTTCTTTGCTGCCGGGCATTCTTAATCCTATTCGCGAGCGTGACGAATCTTTTTACTATTACGATGCCAATATCAAACTAAGTTACAGACCTAGCGATGATGACAAGCTGAGCCTGAGCTTTTACCAGGGAGCCGATGATTATGAGATGAGCAGTACGCTGGCTGTCAATACCAATAGAATTGGTTTTCAGGAAGATATAGATGAACAGTTTTATATCGCAAATACAGGAGTTGGTTTACAATGGAACAGGATATGGAATAAGAAACTATTTAGCAGTCTTAACTTAGGCTACTCCAACTATGCCAGCCAGTACGATATGGAGATGAACGTATTGCAAGCAGAGTCTGAAGAAATGCTGGACCGTAGCTTCAATACTGAAAGAGAAAATACGCTGGATGAGTATACTGCTAAGCTGGATTTTGAGTACACACCCACCGTAGAGCACCAGCTAGACTTCGGGCTATTTAATACTTACAATGCTATCCTTTATCAGGATCAGAACAGCAGGCAGAGTATTCGCCTACAGAACAGGGGTAGTCAGACAGGGGGATATATTCAGCATATATATAGACCGTTAGCTGGTTTCAGTATGACTAGCGGGTTAAGAACTACATATTACTCTTTAGACAATCAGCTGTACCTGGAGCCGCGCCTTTCTTTTAATTTTGAAATACAGGAAAATATGTACCTGAAAGGTTCTGCTGGTCAGTATTATCAGTTCCTGAACAAAGCAAACTCTGATCTGGGTAAAGGATTTGAGCAGGACTTCTGGGTACTCTCTGGTAATAAAAGTATGCCTGTTCTTTCTGCACAGCAGTATATGATAGGCTTAAGTTATACTAAAAACGAATGGATGCTGGATGCAGAAGTATATCTGAAAAATATGCAGGGTCTGGCATTGGGTAATTACGAAAGCTTTGTAGAAACCAATGCTACCAGACCTTACTGGAGCTTTAACAAAATCATTGCTGATGGTAGCGCAAAAGTAAAGGGAATAGACCTGATGCTCAGCCGTAGCTGGGAGCACAACACTACTACCGTAAGCTATAGTTTGGCATCTAACCGTCAGCAATTTGACGAGATTAATGAAGGAGCAGCCTTTTTTGCGGACGAAGATCAGCGTCATGAATTCAAATGGGCAAGTCAGTGGGATTTTCACCCCTGGACATTTTCACTCAACTGGATTTATGGCTCTGGTCAGCCTTATTCTGCGCCTACTGAAATAAGCTCCGAAAATGGGCTAACCAAGCTGGTTTATAGCGAAAAAAACAACAATCGCCTTCCGGCTTACCATCGGATGGATGCTTCTGCCTCTTATCAATTTAATATTGGTAGAAATAAAGCAGAGCTAGGCGTATCACTTTTCAATCTGTACAATCAGCAGAATATAGGAGACAGGAGTTTTCTTTTTGATCGCTTTGGCTTTTACCAAAGTGAAAGAAACAGACAGTTAGTTCAGCTGATTTCTGTAGATCAGTTACTACTAAATCGTACTCTTAGTGTATTTCTCAATTTTCGCTTTTAACCCATGAGCTAATTTACAGCTAACACATAAGATCATAGTACAAGGGTTTACTTTCAACTAAAGCCGGCCCAAAAATGAGTGCTGAAAAGGAAAAAATCATTTTCTGTAAACAGAAGAGGTATGTCTAAACGAGAAAGGTCTCTGGCCTTTCATAAATATAATTTCACTTATAATCCATGTGTCATGAAAACAATGAAGTTAAGCAAACTAAATTTCAAGTATGCATTTAGCCTGATGGCCAGTCTGTTGTTTGTTCAGCTGTTTACGGCTTGCCAGGAAGAAGAGGGGGCAAGCCTGGAGTCTGAAACCGTGTTAGATGAAACGGTCTTCGCAGAGAATTTTTACAACGGAATTACTTCAGAAGTAGAAGAAGCCATAGACATTCCTTTTTCTGCTAATGGTCGCATTATCGGTAATTTTGGCAAATTTGGATGCGCTACTCGCAGTGTAGAGCGTTCAGATGAGGAGGAATATCCGCTTACCATAACATTAGACTATGGAGAAGGCTGCAACGCTTGGAATGGCGCAACCATCTCAGGCAAAATTATTACTACTATTAGCGGACCACGTAAAGAAGTGGGTACTGTCATCACAACTACATTTGAAGATTTGTTGGTTAACGAGCAGCAGGTAGAAGGTACTCATGTCCATACTGTGGTAAGTGAAACAGAAATGAACAGCGTAGAAGAAGTAAGCATCACCACCTCCGAAGGCGAAACCTTTACCCGTAACTCTACCCGCACACGTAAGCAGGTAGAAGGCGCTGATACCGAAGAACGTTCGGATGATGTTTTTGAAACTACCGGGTCTTCCAGTGGTCAAACGCCTGAAGGTGTAAGCTACAGCAAAAGCATTACTACACCATTGCTACACGCTCGTGACTGTCCCTGGATTGGTAGTGGCGTCATTGAAAACACAGTAGATGGTGTACTTATAGTTACAGATTTTGGCGATGGTACCTGTGATAATATTGCCACCAATACTGTAGATGGAGAGACCGAAGAGATTGAGATGGACTTTAAAGTAAAACGTTTTCGTAGACACCTTCGACGCTAATAGCCAGTGAATCCTAAGCAAGAGCTGCCCTCTAAACAGCTAGGGCAGCTTTTATATGCGCTCATGAAATAAACCTTTACTACTGCTACCAAAACTCATTCATGAAAACCTCTTTACCTCAAACTTTCAGGCTTTGGCTTTGCCTTGCTTTGAGTACTATAGCTTTTGGTGTTGCTGCACAGGGAAGTTATACATTACAAGGCAGCATCAGAGAGAAGGGAAGTGAAGAAAGTCTGCCTAATGCTACTATTGTTATCAGGCAGAATGGCAAAGGCACAGTTACCAATCAGGATGGTTACTTTACCTTGCTAAATGTACCATCAGACACGTCTACCCTACTCATCACATACATTGGATACCGAAGCCAGTTGCTTAAGCTCAGCCCAGATAAGATACAACAAAGGCTTACTATTTATCTGGAAGAGGAAGTAAATGAGCTGGAAGAAATCGTATTTTCCGCCCCTGGCAGCGGACAAATGATACGTGCCTCAGAGAATATCAGCCAGATCTCTATCTCACCGGCACAAATGGCCGCACTGCCTAGTTTGGGCGAAAAAGATATATTCCGTTCGCTACAGCTGTTACCGGGGGTAAGTGGTAGTAATGAAGCATCATCCGGTCTTTATGTAAGAGGGGGAACACCAGACCAGAACCTGATTCTGCTGGATGGCTTTACCGTCTATCATGTAGATCATTTTTATGGTTTTTTCAGTGCTTTTAATGCTGATGCTATTAAAGATGTGCAATTGTACAAAGGAGGGTTTGGGGCACAATACGGAGGCCGTATTTCCAGTGCTATGGAGCTTACCGGTAAGACAGGTAATGTCAATCAGCTTTCTGGCAAATTAGGTCTGAGCGCAGTCAACGCGAATGCTATGTTAGAAATTCCTCTGGGTGGCAAAGGTGCTTTGCTCGTGGCAGGGCGACGTTCTTACACAGATATCATTCAAAACGGATTGTACAACGATATTTTTGACCTGTACAATGATGGTTCCGCTCAGGGGCAGGCTGCTCCCGCAGGCGGGCAGCCTCCAACTGGTGGAGGGTTTGGTGGAGGTGGAAGAAGGTTTGGCCGAGAGTTTCAGCAGAATACTGTAGAGCCTACCTTCTTCTTTTACGACCTAAACGCCAAGCTAAGTTACAACCCCAGCGATCGTGATATTATCGCCCTTTCAGTCTACCGGGGAGCCGATGATCTGGATAATTCTCGTAGTACCCAAAACGCCTTTAGCGGAGGTAATAACAATACCGACAGAACATTGAGTACCGACACTAAAGATGTGCTTAACTGGGGCAACCGTAGTAGTAGTTTGCGCTGGGCACGTCAGTGGAATGGGCGCTTTTACACTAATGCCATTGCTGCCTATTCTAACTACTACAGTGTAAGGGACAGATCCAGCAATATTACGACCACTAGCGCAGATACAGTAACCACACGCTCCAATGGTACGGCGGAAGATAATGACCTGCAGGACTTTACCTTCAGGCTGGATAATGAACTATTAATCGGTAAAAGCCATCAATTGGGTTTTGGAGGGCAGCTTACTCATAATGATATCAATTATAACTATACCTTAAATGACACGCTGGATATTCTTAGCCGTAAAGACGAGGGTATGCTCAGTGCCATATATGTGCAAGACATCTGGAAGCTTACAGATAGGCTAAGCCTGACTGCTGGCTTGCGTGCCTCTTATTTTGATGTAACCGAAGAGCTGTATTATGAGCCCAGAGCCTCAGCTTCTTATCAGTTGACAGAGCGTTTCAGGCTGAAAGCTGCCTGGGGAAAATACTATCAGTTTGCTAATCGTATAGTACGCGAAGATGTAAGCCAGGGAAGTCGCGATTTTTGGCTGCTAGCTGATGACGAAAGCAATTCTGTAAGCTCTGCTATACATTACATTGGTGGCATCAGCTACGAAACTGAAGATTACCTGTTTGATGTAGAATATTACCAGAAAGAAATGGAAGGTCTTTCTGAGTTTAGTTTAAGGTTTAGCCGACCTGGAGCGGATATAGCAGACAGCCAGCTTTTTTATGAAGGCACAGGTATAGCAAGGGGTGTAGAGTTTTTGCTGCAAAAGAAAAGTGGCGCTTTTAACGGATGGGTCAGCTACACTTTGGGAGAGGTAGTTCACAATTTTCCTGCCTTAAGCGATCATGCTTTTTATGCGTTGCACGATCAGCGACACGAGCTCAAAATAGTAGGTAGTTATCAGCTCGGCAACTGGACCTTTGCCAGCACCTGGATTTACGCGACCGGAAAGCCCTACTCAGCGCCATATGGCGAGTACGAACTCAATCTGCTGGACGGAGCTACCTACACCTATGTGAGCGTTGGCGAAAAAAATGCTTTCCGCCTGCCCGACTACCACCGTTTAGACCTATCTGCGTCTTTAAACTTCCAATTGTTCGGGCAAAAAGCGAATGCTGGTATGTCTGTCTTTAACCTATACAATCAGGAGAACATCTGGTACAAAGAGTTTGAAGTCTCCGAAGGAGAAGTGATAGAAACCGATGTAAGCCTGATAGGCTTTACTCCCAGCCTGTTTTTTAACATCAGCTTTTAACCTGTGCTATGAAAAACTTATCCTTCATTCTTTTTGCAAATTTCATTTTACTGCTTGCCTGCGAAGAGGTTCCTGTTTTTGATGAAACACAGCAGCGCCCTGTAGTGCAGGCATTTCTGTACGCTGACGAAGCCGTAGATTCTATTCAGTTAACTACGCTGGTGCCTTTTGGAAGTGAGTCAGAAGAAGCGCCCCCCATTACTAATGCACAGCTTAAGATTAGCTCAGCAGGAGAAGAATATGTGTTAAGCCATCTCGAAGAAAAGGCAGGTTATTATGCTTATAGCGGAAGTAATCTGGAGATTAAAGTGGGGCAAACTTACCAGCTTAGCTTTGAGTACAATGGCGAATTGGTAAGTGCCGAAACTACAGTGCCGACTCCTCCACAGCACCTAAGCCTAGAGGTAGAAGAAATTTTTCTGCCCCAGATAAGTAGTCAGGAAGATCTGTTTACCAATCGTGAGCTAATGCAACAAACCATAGCCCTGGACTGGGACTACGAGGAAGGAGCTTACTACTATGTATTGATAGAAAATTTGGAAGATGACCCTGAGCCTATCAATCAACTGGATATCAATTTTGCACCTTTTGCCAGGTTTATTTCGGCTCCTAGCCAGGATAACTTTATGAGTATAAGACCCCTGTTGCAGTTTCAGTCTTTTGGCACTCATCGCATTAGGGTGTACAAGCTTAACGAAGAGTATGCAAAACTGTACGAATCGCTGGAGCAGGATTCTCGCAATCTCAACGAACCTTACTCTAACATACAAAACGGCCTGGGCATATTTACGGCCTTCTCTTCGCAGGAAGTTTTTCTGGAGGTTGTCAAGCAATAACAGGAAAAAGTAAAGTAAGAAGCAATTATATAAGCCAAGCTAGGTTTTGGCTTTCATTTAACATTAGAAGTATACTATGAAAATAACGAAGATGCTAGGCGCTATATGCTTAGCAATGGGGAGTTTGCTGTTTCTGTCCTCTTGTGGGGACGAAGACCTGATGCTGGAAGAAGAACTTGTGGCCCCTTTTTATCTTGGCTTTACAGATACAGTGAGCCTTCAGATGTCAAGTATGCAGGCGGACTCTATTATTAGCTCCGGTACAGGTAGACTGCTTATAGGAAGTCTGGAGGATGAATACCTGGGTAAGCTTAGAGCGCAGACGTTTTTTCAGCTGGGCTTAAACGGTGTGCTTTTACCATCAGAAGATGCTGTGTACGATTCTCTGGTTTTGTACCTGACGACCAATAACTATATCTACGGTGATAGTAGTCAGCCGCAAAAAATAAGCGTACATCGCATTACAGAAGAGTATAATACAGTAGAAGATGACTATTTCTATAATACTCAGTCTTTACGATACGAAGAAAGTGCCCTGGGTGCATTGAGCTTTAGCCCGAACTACCGCCAGCGAGATTCTCTTAGCATACGTTTGAATGATGAGTGGGGGAAAGCTCTGTTTGAAATGGGACAGAACGGTGACGTAGCTTTAAGTACTACCGAAGATTTTCAGGAGTATCTACCGGGCCTCACCCTGCTAGCTGATAGTACTTCAGGAGGTGCTGTTTTGGGTTATGCTGCCAGTGCTTCGCAGATTTATATGCGCCTTTATTATCATCAGACAGGCGAAGAACTGCAAACCTACACTTATGATTTTCAGCTTTCTAACAGCACTCAACAGTTCAATCAGTTTGAAAGCACGCGTACGCAAAATGCTCTTGCTGATTTGCAAAGTGTGAAAAAACCTCTGGCAGATACCATTACTGATCAAATGACTTTTGTACAGGGAGGGAGTGGGCTCATTACGCGTATAAATATCCCTCACCTGGAAGATTTCCCTGAGCTTGGCGAGTATATGTATATCACTCAGGCAGAGTTGGTACTTAAACCGGTGCTGCCTGACGAAACTCAGTTCAACTTACCAGATAGCCTGCTCATGTTTACGGTAGATCATCCTGATGATATTATGCCTCTCATCTCATTTGGAGTGGGCGATAGCGATACCTGGGTCTGGATGAGTGGCTTACAGCTGGATGACGAATACGACCGCAATACGGAATACCGCTTCAATATCACTGATTTTATTGTAGACGAAGTTAGTAGTGATGCACTTAGCGAAAAGTTTCTGGTGCTTACACTACCCAACCTCAGCAATCAGGTGCATAGCATGTATCTTGGTAGCGACACACATCCTGAATACCAAACCAAACTCGAGATTTCATATTCACAATTGACCAATTTAATTAATTAAGAAAGATGTATAAGAGACCATTATTTGTATTACTAATTAGCATATTTAGCCTGTACGCCTGCACTACTGATGACGAAACCGAAGAGACTTTAGGCAATTGGGTAGAAGTAGCAGACTTTGATGGGCCTGCCAGAAGCGGAGCTATTTCTTTTTCAATAGGCAATAGGGCATATGTGGGCCTGGGTTATGATGGTAGCGACCGACTGAACGACTTTTGGGAGTACGACCAGGATAGAAATTTTTGGGTTAAACGTGCTACCTTTCCGGGCAGTGCCCGAAACGCAGCGGTTGCTTTTGCTGCCAATGGCAAAGGTTATATTACAACCGGATATGATGGAAGCAACGAACTCAAGGACTTCTGGGAATATGACCCAAACACCGATAGCTGGACACAAAAAGCGGATTTTCCTGGTGATGCGCGCATTGGAGCTGTAGCATTTAGCATAGATAATATGGGCTATGTAGGCACTGGTAACAATGGCGATAACGACCTCAAAGACTTCTGGAAGTATGATCCTGCTAGTGACACCTGGACACAGATACCTTTCAGTGGATCCAAAAGGGTAGATGCTTTTGCTTTTGTTATAGATGGTATGGCCTATATCGGTGGAGGCAGAAACAATGGGCTGTACGAGCAGGATTTCTGGCAGTTTGATCCCCTTGATGTACGCTGGACAGAACTACTTGACCTGGATGAAGATGATTATCCTATAGCCAGAGAAAATACAGTAAGCTTTGCCATTAACGGTAAAGGCTACATAAGTACCGGTTCTACTGGCTCTGCCTTGCGCGATACTTATGAGTATAATCCGGTAGCAGATGAGTGGGAGCAAAAGACCAGCCTGGAAGGCGCATCTCGTGAAGAGGCTGTTGCCTTTGTACTTACCAGTGGAGAAGGCACTACTACCGCCTTTGTAGCTACCGGCAGAAGCGGACAGTCTCGCTTTGACGATGTGTGGCAGTTTTTTCCGGACGAAGAGTATGACGAAGAAGATTAGAGCATAGCAGCAAAACTATATTTAAACTTTTCAAGCATGAAAAACCTAAGGGGGTATTGGCTAATCATTAGCTATGTGTTCTTTTCCTTCCTCTCTGCCTGTAGCCAGGATGAAGATGTGCTGGAGCCTGTTGTAACGGAAGATTCACTTGCAGTTGTAGATGACTCCCAGTATAGTCTCATAAACGACTGGGTATATGAAGTGATGAGTACTTACTATTTCTGGAGCGATGAAGTTAATGCTCCAGATTCTACAAACGTTGATCCCGAAGGCTATTTTTATTCTATCCTTAATGAAGGAGATGCTTTCTCCTACATCACAGATGATTATGAGGGTTTAATGGAAGAATTTAGCGGTGTGTATACGGGTATGGGCTTTGCTCCGGCATTCGGCCTGCTTTCGGGTAGCGATCGGGTATTCATGATTATAGAATATGTATACGCTGACTCACCTGCCGATAGGGCGGGGTTAAAAAGAGGAGATATAGTGTTAGCGATAGATGGACAGGAGATGAATACAGAAAACTATTTTCAACTATTTAGTGAAAGCCAGTATACCCTTAGTCTGGCCAGTTATGATGAAGAGAATGGGTTCACAGATTTAGATGAAGGCATCACTTTGAGTGCGGAAGTAATAAACGCAGATCCGGTGCTCCACCATGAGCTAATTTCTTATGCGGATAAGAAGATAGGTTATATGGTTTACAGTGAGTTTATCTCTGGAGAAAACAACGAATGGCTCAACAGCCTCAGCAATACGCTTAGTGAGTTTGCGCAGCAGGGAGTAGAAGAAATGGTAGTTGACTTGAGGTACAACCCTGGTGGAGAAATTACTATGGCGCAGTATCTGGCTAGTGCTTTGGCTCCCAGCTCAGTTGTAGCCAGCCAGGAGGTGTTTGTCAAGTTTGAGTACAACCCTTTACTGGAGGCCTCTATTATTTCGTACGAAGGAGTAGATTCACAAAATCTATATAATACTTTTGTTAATTACGGACATAATCTAAACCTGGAGCGTATATACTTTCTCACCACTGGCAGTACAGCCTCATCCAGCGAACTGTTAATTAACGGTCTGGATCCGTACATGGAAGTAGTGACCATTGGAGAGCCCACTGTAGGTAAGTTTTATGGTTCATGGGTAATTCCTGACCTTGAAGAGCCTGTCCGTCATAATTGGGCACTTATGCCTATCGTCCTTAAATATGCCAATGCCGAAGGGGTAACAGATTTTGTAGATGGACTTCAACCTGACTATTGGGTAGAAGATAATCTGTTGGAGGCCAAAGCTTTTGGGGATACCAGCGATCCTATGTTAGCTACCGCCCTTAGCCTGATCGGTGGCGAGCTTAATACCAGAATATTACGAGAGCAAAATTACCGTTCTTACCAAAGGCTGGAAAAGCCCGCCCAAAACAGAAAAAACAAGACCATACTGATAGATATGTACGAATAACCTGAGAAAGACTGTCTTCCTTAAGGCAGTCTTTTTATACAAGTACTACTTGCATAAAATAAGTTTGGTTTTATATAGGACAAATTTATCCTACTTAGTACATTGTATCATTATTAATTGTGTACAAGGTTTAATCAATGTTTTCAAAGACATGTGAGTACGGTATTCGGGCAATTATCTATATAGCTTCACAAACTGCTAAAGGTGATCGGGTGAGTCAAAAGGAGGTAGCCTATGAAATTGAATCCCCAATGGCTTTTACAGCTAAGATTCTTCAGCAATTAGCTAAAAAAGATCTGGTACGATCAGTTATGGGACCTAACGGAGGGTTTGAGATTGAAGAGAGTAGGCTTAGAGAAATAAAGATAGGAGAAGTTGTAGATGCTATAGATGGAGACTCTATCTATCGTGGCTGCGGATTAGGACTCAAAGATTGCAATGCAGCACAACCGTGTCCGCTGCACGATAAGTTTGTTAAGATAAGAAATGATCTGAGGAAAATGCTGGAAAGCACAAGCCTGTATGATTTAGCTATGGGCTTAGAAAACGGCCTTAGCTTCTTAAAACGATAAAAACTTACAATTAAGTAGCGCAAAATTGTCTTAGTTGTTTTCAAAGTAAACTGTCTATGATGCTCAAAAAACAAATCACCAAACTAGAAGATGTGAGGCTTTTAGTTAATAGTTTTTACGATAAAGTTCGGGAAGATAAGTTTCTGGCACCTATTTTTAATGAGCGTATTGGAGACAAGTGGCCTGAACATCTGGAAAAAATGTACAGGTTCTGGCAGACGGTGTTACTGGCAGAGCATACCTATATGGGAAGCCCTTTTCCGCCTCATGCCCGATTAGCTATAGAGCATACTCACTTTGAACGCTGGTTACAGCTTTTTACAGAAACCTTAGAGGAGTACTTTGCAGGTGAAAAAGCTGAAGAAGCAAAATGGAGAGCACAAAAAATGGCTGAGATGTTTCAGTATAAAATAGCCAGGTATCAGGCTACACAACAGAAACCCCTGATTTGAGACTCAACTTTGTTTTCCTGTAATTTGCGGAAAGGAGGAGCCTTATTTGCTGAAGGATAGCGTTTTTAGATAAAGTATAGACATAAAAAAAAGCCCTTTAAACGAAATTTAAGGGGCTTTACTATTATAAGCAGAGAGTGAGGGATTCGAACCCCCGGACCCGTGAAGGTCTCCGGTTTTCAAGACCGGCGCGTTCGACCACTCCGCCAACTCTCTGTATGAATTTGTGCTTCGGTGAACGAGAATGCAAATTTAGATATTTTCATTTTAATGCCAAATTCTGGAAGCGAGAAATTTAATTTTTTTCTGCATTTTCAAAAAAAGGTCGTAGCAGGGCAAGCATCTTTTCCGAAGGACGGCAAGGTCTCTTAGTCTTGGCATTAATAAAGGCCAGCTTAGTTTCACCGGAATGAACCAACTGCTCAGCCTCATTATATAGCTTATAATGAAATGCAATTCGTACGGAAGGCATTTCTAGAATACTAACTTCTATACGCAAAAGGTCATCATATACAGCAGGCCCATGATAGTAAGAGTGGTTTTCCAGTACTGGCATCATAATTCCTTCTTCTTCCAGTTCTTTATAGCTCATGCCTAATGCTCTCAAAGCTTCTACACGGGCTACTTCAAAGTAAGATGCATAATTGCCATAGTAAACATAGGCCATCTGATCAGTTTCGCCATACCGAACCCTGATTTGTGTAGTGTGTGTATACATGCTTAATTATATATTCCGGCTTTACTAAGTGCGCGCTGGTAGCGGCGGGCATTGGCCAGGTGGGCTCTTAGGTTTGTGGCAAAATTATGATAGCCAGAAAAGTCTTCCTTGGCACACATGTACAAATAATTATGATCCTCATGATTAAGCACAGCATCAATAGCAAAGATAGATGGAGCACGGATAGGCCCAGGAGGGAGGCCTGCATATTTGTATGTATTATATGGCGAGTCAATTTCTTTATGCTTATCTAATACTCTGCGAATCGTAAAATCCTGCGCGGCAAAAACCAAAGTAGGGTCAGCCTGTAATGCGATATTGCGTTCCAAACGGTTAAGATAAAGACCTGCTACTACCGGAGCTTCGTCAATTTTGTTAGTTTCTGACTCTACAATAGAGGCTAAAATTGAGACTTCAAGAGGGCTCATGTTAAGGGCTGCAGCTTTGCTTTTCCGTTCGTCATTCCAGAAGCGCTCATACTCCTGATGCATACGGTCCAGCAGTTCTCTTTCGCTGGTAGTCCAGAACATCTCATAGGTATTTGGTAGAAACATCGTCATAATGTTCTCCTCATTAAAACCATACTCTGCGATGATGGCAGTGTCTTGTATCAGGCGTAAAAACTCATCTGCATCAGCCTCCAGGTTAGCGGTAAGCTTTTCTGCAAGCTCAGGTTTCAGTCTTACATTGTTAAAAGTAACATTTACCGGCTCCTGCTTACCAGACCTAAGCAGCCGTATGGCTTCCAGGTTAGACATGTTAGAACTTAGCACATACCTTCCAGGCTTTACGTATTGATCGTACTTCATAAGTTTGGCCAGTACACTAAAAGATAGCAGATCGTTTACATATTTCTTTTCGTGTAGTTTGTCTCTTACCTCATCAAAAGTGGATCCTGTAGGTATCAGAAATTCCTTTTCAGGCTGATCTACCAGCACATTAGGCGACATAAGTGTCTGGTAAGCGTAGAAAGAGAAAGAAATAATAAAAACAGCAAATACTACCAGGCTAATAATGAGTACTTTATGTCTTTTCATTCGTATTATTTTTACTATTTGTGGTCAGTGCTAGTTTGTTTTAGGTAAAGCAATAATTGTAATAAAGCGTTCAGTTTGCCCCGACCTGATTTTATAAGCTCAGCAAAATTAGTAATTTGTCTGAGAAGGACATTTTTGATGCCCTTTTTATATTCCTCCAATGTGTATGTAGTTTTTTAATGAAAGTTTGCGTAAAAACTTAATTGCAGACATTAAACATTGTCGCACATTTAATTAGTTTAGCTAATACTTTTTAAGATTTTTCACTATAAAACATCCATCTATGAAAGCAGAGCTTTTTAAAATACACCCTGAAAATCCCGAGCAGCGTAAAATAGATAAGGTAGTAGAGGTACTACGCCGTGGTGGGGTTATTATTTATCCTACAGATACTGTTTATGGTATAGGATGTGACATTTACAACAAAGATGCTGTGGAGCGTGTAGCCCGAATTAAGGGTGTAGACTCTTCTAAAAATAATTTTTCTTTTATCTGCAATGACCTGAGTCACATTGCCGAATACGTACGAAACCTGCCAACTCCTACTTTTAAATTGATGAAAAAGACCCTTCCCGGGCCATATACCTATATCCTGAAGTCTAGCAGCAAGGTGCCTAAAGTAATAGATTCTAAGAAGAAGACTGTAGGAATAAGGGTGCCAGACCATAATATTCCGCGCATGATTGTGCAGACTTTAGGAAACCCAATAGTTACTACTTCCATTCACGACGATGACGAGATCGTAGAATATTCTACAGACCCTGACATGATCTATGAGAACTTTAGCCATCTGGTAGATGTGATCGTTGATGGTGGCCCAGGAAATAATGTGGCCTCTACCGTAGTAGACTGCACTGATGATTATGAAGTAAAAATAGTAAGAGAAGGAATGGGCGACTTAGCGCCTTTCATGTAATTTAAGTATTTAATGAATCATTCATCAGCAGATGCTGTTCTTCTTGAACTACATTATCTGCCTTGTATAGCTTATTTTATCCACTTAAAGAGGTTTCGAAAGATAATACTGGAGGTAAATGAGAACTACACCAAGCAAACCTACCGAAACCGCAGCTATATCCTTACTGCCAATAAAGTACAGATGCTCAGCATACCGGTTAGTAAGGATGGGGAAAAAAGTAAACTTAAAGAGATCAGAATAGACTACACGCAGCGCTGGCAAAATAACCATTGGAGGGCAATTAAGTCCGCCTACGGCAAGTCTCCTTTTTTTGATTTCTTTGCGGATTACTTCCATGACATTTTATACAGTAATTACAAATTTTTAGTAGATATGAATCTGGATTTACTGACAAAATGTCTGGAGCTATTAAGCTGGCATGATAAACAAATTGAGATCACAAACACTTATATGGAAGCAACTGATAGCCAATGTATTGACCTGAGGGGGGAAATTGACCTGAAGTCTCGCCCTCCGGAGGATACAGAGGGAGGCTTTAAAGCCTACAATCAGATTTTTGGCAAAAACTTTGTACCCAACCTTAGTGTAATAGATTTACTATTTTGTGAAGGTGCAAATGCCAATGTGATTTTAGGGCAATCTTCCCTCCCCCATCGGTGAACATTTGCTTTCTCAGACTTGTTGATTTCTAGTACAAAATTTCTATCTTGCTCGTATGCAGGATGGGGCAAATAACGATTTCCGACTTACTATAATTCCTTAGTTTATGGAAGCTAAATTTTCTAATAGAGTAAAAGAAGTAATTTCCCTGAGTAGAGAGGAGGCTCTTCGCTTGGGGCATGATTATATTGGTACAGAACACTTGCTACTCGGCATGATCAGAGAAGGAGAAGGCGTAGCTGTAAGTCTGCTGAAGAAGCTAGGTGTTTCTTTAGATGAGCTTAGAAATGCTGTAGAGCAGGCAACTAAGGGCACCGCTACCGGCAATGTAAAAAATCTCGCCAATATTCCTCTGACCCGCCAGTCAGAGAAGGTTTTGAAGATCACGTATCTCGAAGCTAAAATTTTTAAAAGTCAGCTGATTGGCACTGAACACCTTCTGCTATCAATTTTGAGAGACGAAGACAATATTGCTACTCAGATACTGGAGAAGTTTGACGTAAACTATGATGTTGTGAAAGAACTCCTTGAATATCAGACTGAGAACCCTATGGCATCTTCTGATACTGATGACAGTGATGAAGATTCCTCAAGCCGTATCTTCGGTGGCTCTAGCTCAGGGCGTGAGTCTAAAGGCTCAGAAAAATCTCGTACTCCGGTACTGGACAATTTTGGTCGCGACCTTACTAAGCTAGCCGACGATGACAAGCTTGACCCTATTGTGGGTAGAGAAAAAGAAATTGAACGTGTAGCTCAGATTTTGAGTAGAAGAAAGAAGAATAACCCTATTCTTATTGGTGAGCCCGGCGTGGGTAAAACCGCTATTGCTGAAGGACTGGCGCTGCGTATCGTTCAAAAGAAAGTATCTCGTGTACTCTTTAATAAAAGAGTAGTAACACTGGACCTGGCCTCTTTGGTGGCTGGTACTAAATACCGTGGTCAGTTTGAAGAGCGTATGAAGGCAGTAATGAATGAGATTGAGAAATCTCCTGATGTTATCCTTTTTATTGATGAGCTTCATACTATTGTAGGAGCTGGTGGTGCCTCAGGCTCACTAGATGCTTCTAACATGTTCAAGCCGGCTTTAGCTAGAGGAGAGATACAATGCATCGGTGCTACAACATTAGATGAGTACCGTCAGTACATAGAAAAAGATGGTGCATTGGCACGTAGGTTCCAGGTGGTAATGGTTGACGCTACTTCTCCGGAAGAGACAATGCAAATCCTAAATAACATTAAGGATAAGTATGAGAGTCATCACCATGTAAACTATACTCAGGAAGCACTTGACGCTTGCGTTAGCCTTTCTGACCGCTACATTAGCGACCGTTTCTTGCCAGATAAAGCTATAGATGTGCTTGATGAAGCCGGAGCTCGTGTACACATCAACAATATTCATGTACCTGATGAGATTGTGAAGCTGGAAGAAGCCATTGAAAACATCAAGGTTGAGAAAAACCGAGTGGTCAAAAGCCAGAAGTACGAAGAGGCAGCACAGCTAAGAGATCGTGAGAAGAAGCTGTTAGATCAGTTGGAAAGTGCTAAACAAAAATGGGAAGAGGAAACTCGCACCAAGCGTTATACTGTAAATGAAGAGAATGTAGCTGAAGTTATTGCTATGATGACTGGAATACCTACCAGCAGAGTAGCCCAAAACGAAAGCCAGAAACTTCTGGGTATGGGCGAAGAGCTTAAAGGTAAGGTAATCGGCCAGGATGATGCAATTAATAAACTAGCTAAAGCGATACAAAGAACCAGAGTAGGGCTTAAAGATCCGCAGAAGCCAATTGGTACTTTTGTATTCTTAGGGCCAACAGGTGTTGGTAAAACTGAGCTGGCAAAAGTATTGGCAACTTACCTCTTTGATAAAGAAGACGCACTTATACGTATAGATATGAGTGAGTATATGGAGAAATTCTCCGTATCTCGCCTGGTAGGAGCGCCTCCCGGATATGTAGGTTATGAAGAAGGAGGACAGCTTACTGAAAAGGTAAGAAGAAAGCCCTATAGTGTAGTATTGCTGGATGAGATTGAAAAAGCTCATCCCGATGTATTTAACCTACTACTTCAGGTACTAGATGACGGTATTCTTACCGATGGTCTGGGAAGAAGAGTAGACTTCCGTAACACCATTATCATCATGACTTCAAATATTGGGGCTCGTGATCTTAAAGATTTTGGTGCGGGTATCGGTTTCTCTACGCAGGCTAAAGAAGAGAGTATGGATGAGATTATGAAATCTACTATCCAGAATGCACTCAAAAAGACGTTTAGTCCTGAGTTCTTAAACAGATTGGATGATGTTATTGTGTTCAACTCTCTTAAGAGAGAAGATATTCACAAGATCATTGATATTACTCTAAACAAGCTGTTTGCGCGTGTTACAGCGCTTGGTTATACTATTGAGTTAACTAAGAAAGCTAAGGATTTTATAGCTGACAAAGGTTATGATCCTCAATACGGAGCCAGACCGCTCAACAGAGCTATCCAAAAATACCTGGAAGATGCCGTAGCTGAAGAAATACTGAAAGGTGACGTAGAGCCTACAGATATTATTGCGGCTGACTATGATGGTAAGAGCGATCACTTATCGCTAAGCCACAAGAAGAAGAAGATGGAAAAAGAAAAGAAAGACTAAGTCTTTCTTTTCCAAAAAATAAACGAAAGGACTGCTATTTAGCAGTCCTTTTTTTGTTAGAAGCTTAAGATGATGCCATTGGTTACAGAGTACACTAATTTATTAATAGGTACTACAGGGCGATTCTCATAGCCTGCAAAAACAGCAGTGTTTAACGATAATTTTGAGGTAACATTGACCAGTAAGTTAAGATCCCCGCTGATACGGTGTCTAAAATATTCAGCTTCAGGGTCGTAACCAGTTTGATAATAAGAAATGATATTAAGGTGTATATGATCATTCACCTGAAACCTACCAGAGATATAGTTAGAAGATTTCCAGATATTTAATTGCTCATTGTCTTCTCTGGGGCCGGGGTAGTTCCACTGTTCGTGCTCATACATAGCGCCTACTCCCGCATAAAAGCTATTCTTCTCCGTCTTTTTTAAGCGAAAACGCAATCCACCTCCCACAAGCCAGCGGTTTTGCATACCTCTACCCTGATCATACTGCAACTGTGAAAACAGCTCATAAGAAACCGATTGTTTGCGTAAGAAGTTGGTGCGAAAATGCCCGTACCCGCTGCTGTTAATCGGGTCATCAGAGGTGGCATTATAATGAAATTCGCTAATGAGCAGATAGCTATGCTTTTCAGAAATGTATGCAAAGTCTGAGTTTGCGCTTAGTCCTATAAAAGATACCGTCTCTCCATCGTCATTAATGCTCCTGTTGTTTGTATTGAAAGAAAGCCCCATGCTTCCGAGAAAATAATTGGCGGAATCTCCACTAAGCCTGACCTTTTCCACATTTAAAATCTGACAGCATGCAGTCGAAAAGCTACCTACCACTAGCACTAGAATAAAAAACAATCTTAATGACATACCATACTTTTTGATGAGCAGGCAAATGTAAAAAGAAAGACTTAGAACCTAATACCGTCTGGCATAATGTATCTTTTCTGTACAGACTCATCAGCTGTGGCCTGGCGAATGTTTAGTATTCTGCCACTAAAATGTAGGTCTTTGCCTGCCATAGCATGGTTAAAATCTACCTTCAGGTGTGTAGCATTCTTTTCTACAACTTTGCCATTTTGGGTATAACCATCATCATCAGTTACGGCTACATATTCTCCGACATCACGAATTGAGTCAGCCATTTCCTCATCCACCACAAATCTTTCAATGGGTATAGCCGCTATATTATCTTTAGTATAAGGTCCGTACGCGTGAGTAGCAGGAATTATAAAGCTAAAAGTATCGCCGGATGATAGTCCTCTTAAGTTTTCCTGAAAGCTATCTAAAATTCCATCAGACTTATAGTAAAATATGAAAGGGTAGGCAATGTCCATTACTTCCATAACATTTCCATTTACATCCCCATCCCTAAGCTTGTAGCTAAGGGTAATTATACGATTTTCTTCAACGACCATATCTTGAGGGTTTGATATAAAAAAAGAACACTACATATTAGGCATTGTTTAACCTATAATACTTCTATGTTACTAGCGATTGACATTGGTAACTCAAACATTGCTTTTGGAATATATTCTGATAGATGGAAGCGTCATTGGCGGTTGAATACAGTAGCAGATAAAACTGCTGATGAGTATGAAGTACTCTTCCGTTCATTACTCAATAGTGTACAGCAAGATCCAGCGGAAATAAGCCAGGTAGTAGTAAGTAGTGTAGTGCCCCCACTCACTTCTACCTTTGTAAGCATGATTCGCTCCGTTTTTTCTGTTGAGCCGCTGATTGTTAATGGCCAGACTAATACCGGGATCAAAGTTAGTATTGATAATCCCCTTGAAATTGGCTCCGACCTGTTGGCGAATGCTGTTGCGGGCTATCATAAGTACCAGGACAAGTGCATTGTAGTAGATTTTGGTACGGCACTCTCTATAACTATTGTAGGTGTGGGAGGAGTTCTTTTAGGCGGTTCCATTGCTCCTGGCCTCAAAACCTCTATGAAAGCTTTAACCTCTAATACAGCTCAATTGCCTTTTGTACAGTTAGAAGTTCCAAACTCTGCAATTGGTAAAAATACAGTGCATGCCATACAGTCGGGTATGGTGCTGGGCTACATTGGATTGGTAGAATCTTTAATTAAACGGATTAAGGCTGAACTGGGAGAAGATGCAAAAGTAATTGCTACCGGAGGTTTATCAGAAGTAATTGCTCCGCATACTCAAGAGTTTGATGCGCTAGAGCCCTGGCATACTCTGGAAGGGCTTAGGCTCATTGCTGAAAAAAACGCTAATTAAAGTGAGATAAGAGTTGTAGAGCGTATACAAGGTTTGAAAAAGCAAAGGGAAAAGATTACTTTTGCCAAGGAAAAATCAAGGCCCCGTAGTTCAATGGATAGAATAAGAGTTTCCTAAACTCCAGATACAGGTTCGATTCCTGTCGGGGCTACATATATCTTTTATAAGTGACTTATAATCAGTGAATTATAAGGGTGGTTCTTTCTCTGTTGAAACAATATTGAAACATTTTTATTTTCACTATTCTAAGTGTTTACTTTTTTGTCTGAATTATATTTCTCTTCAAATAAGATTTAATTTTAGAAAAATACTTTTTCGTAATGTTTGTAGTCCTATACCATCCATAAGGATTATTGGAATAAATTAATATTTTTTTCTCCTTTAAAGATTAATTATTTGCAATCAAAAGGTATTGTTTGACTCGACAGTTCTTCTATTATAGCTAGCCTGTATAAGGTCCTACCAGTTCTTTGAACAAATAAAAAAGGTGCTGGGTAAGTGTCTCATAATGAAAAAAATAAGCTTCAAAACCATAAAATTTAATTCAATTTAACGGTTTGAGGTGAGAAGAGATCCTACGAATTATGAATCCTTTACGCTAGTACTTATGACGTTTTGCGATTTTTTTTCTAAAAACGTTATTGGAAGTCTTACCTAAGGTATGATATATCTACCATTACGATTTTGCCAACTTCAATTAGTGAACGTGTATGAATTTTCACCCTATAGTGTCGTTAATTATTGACCAAATTATACAGCACTAGTCATAATTTCTTATTTTTCTCTAGCATACTCATAGATTCTTTGAGTGATTTTCATATATTTTAAGGCTTTAGGCCAATTTTATTATACATGCAAGACCGAGTTATAACTGCAATAGGAAGATTAGCCCTAGAAAAATCCTCCCAAACTGATCCTTATCAAATTTTTGTGCAGGATATGTTTCCTGGACAAAATTATCATATGCTTTTGCTGGTGTTTGCAACTTCTAAAAATGAAAATAGCAGATCTATAAGCTTCAAAGGCACAGATATGGAAACGGTAAGTGAAAAAAACTATGAAAAGTTTGCTTACCGCAAAGGTTCTGCAAGAGGTGGAGATATTACGTTTACCACTAAATTAAGTAGTGTTCCTACTAAGTTTAAAACTTTTGCCAAACAACAACTTAAAGTGGTACCCAAAATTGCCAAGAGTATTAATCTGCAATATGAATATGAGCTGTTCAAAACATTAGCAGAGTATGTTAATCAATATTATGAGGAGCTAGAAGAAAAGTTAACAGAAGAGCATAATGCTTTGGATAAAAAAGCACAGCAAGCATGTGGCTTAAGCCTGAAACTTATAGTTGATGGTGAAGAGATGTATCTGAGTGATTTTAAAACTATTAGATATCAAATCTTAACGAATGGCACTGAAGGTAAATCTAATAAGTACAATGTTACTTCAGAAGGCAAGAATCAACAGTGTTCAATCTGCCTAGAAAAAAAAGATAAGATACATGGCTTTGCTTCTCCATTTAAATATGCAACTGTGGATAAAACAGGTATGGTTAGTGGCTTTTTTAATCAGAAAAACAACTGGAAAAACTATCCTATATGCTCCGATTGTGCATTAACTTTTGAAGTTGGCAGCAACTATGTACAGCAGCATTTGAAAAAATACTTTTACGGTAAAAGTTACTATGCTATTCCAAAGTCTGTAATAAAAGGAGATGTTAAGAGTTTGCAAAAAGCCCTCAACAGAATAGAAGATATTGCTTATCAATTAAGAGAGGGACACGTTATCAAACAGTCAGAAGAATACCTGATGCGAACTATAGCAAAGGAGAATAATCATTTTACACTTAACCTTCTTTTTTTTGAGGAGAATCCCACAACCAAAGCCATTAAAATCAAACTCATGCTGGAGGAAATTTTACCATCCAGATTTAATAGGCTATTTGTAGAGGTGCCTGAAATCATAAACAAAAACTCTTTATACAAAGGAGCCCTCACCATAAAAAAAGAAAAAGTGAACCTAGTCTTTAGCTTTGGTATTCTGAAGACATTTTTTGAGGAGGATTTCTATGACATTGTAAATACTGTGTTTTTAGGATTGCCACTTTCAAAAGAAGTGCTGTATGCTAAATTTATGAAAGTGATCAGGCAGAACTACAATAAGATGCAGTCTTCAGAAGGCTTTGTAGAAAATACTTATCATACCCTCTTAAAGACTCATATTACATTAGCTTACCTCATAGAACTAGAAAACATTAAATACAACCATAAAACTAACATCATGGACATAATTGAATCAACTAAAAACAAAAGCAGATTCAATCTGGAAAAATTTAAAGTGTTTGTAGAGCAAAATAAGTCTTTTTTGGATGAAGAGTATAAAATAGGGCTTTTTGCTGTGGGTATTTTAGTGCGTTTTTTACTAGATATTCAGTACTATGAACTTAAAAACACTCCTTTTGAAAAAAAAATGAAGGGTTATAATCTTAATCCTACTCTAATTCAAAACATATACAAGGAAGCTCTGGATAAAATATTTAAGTACAGAAGCTTTTATGAGTACTCTGATTTAAGAGAAGTAATTAATTACTATTTTATCCTTCAACAACCCTCAATCAAAGGATTATCAAACAATGAACTTTCATTTTATTTTGTTGCTGGACTTGAGTTTGGTGGAAAATTTAAAACTGAAAAAGTGAAAGAAGAGAAGTCTATTTAATAAAACCATATCATAAAAGGCATTACTCAATAAAAAAATAACCTAATAACCATTACCAAAAAATGTCAGCACTTCAAAACCGAACCGAACTTCTATTTTTATATGAGGTAGAAAATACAAATCCTAATGGAGATCCTCTTAATGAAAACCGCCCTCGCTTTGACAGTGAAGAAAGTAAAGTATTGGTATCCGATGTAAGACTTAAAAGAACAATTCGTGATTATTGGTTTGAATATAAGGGATATAATGGAGAAAATGGCAAGGACATTTTTGTAAGGGAAACCAAATATGAGAAAGGTGGTCTTAATGATGCCAAAGAACGAGCTAAAGCTTTTAGCGAAAAAAAAGAGGTTGTACTTGAAAAGTGTATAGACATAAGAGTATTCGGTGGTGTCCTACCCTTGAAAAATGATTCCCTTACTTTTACCGGCCCCACACAGTTTCAGATGGGAAAATCACTTCATCCGGTAGAAGTTATCACTGAACAGGGAACAGGTGCATTTGCTTCTACTGCTGGGAAAGGACAGGCTACATTTCGTACTGAGTATAAGGTTCCCTATGCAGTGATCGGCTTCAACGGAATCATAAATGAAAAGGCTGCACAATACACATTGATGTCAGATGAAGACAAGAAGTTACTGTTAGAAGGTGTTTGGGAAGGGACTAAAAATCTGATTTCACGCTCAAAGTTTGGTCAAAGTCCAGTTTTACTCTTATCAATTACATACAAGGAGCCTTTCTACATCGGAGGGTTAAGACAAAGACTTAAACTGGAAACAAAGGACAAAAATGATCTTCAAATTCGCAGTCTTGAAGATTTTTCATTGGCTTTGGATGATCTTATTGATGAACTCAAAACTTATCAGGAAAAAATTGATACTGTAGAAATCAAACTTGATAAGCGTTTGAATCTAACCTATAAGGAAAATACCATATTATTAGAAAACGGAAAATTAGCACTTAATGAAATCGGCTAAAATTCTAGTTTTCAAAATTTCTGGTGAATACGCTCATTTCCGCAAATTCAACACCACCTCATCTCCGCTAACTTATCCTATTCCTACACCACCTGCTTTAGCAGGTTTGCTCGGTGCTATTTTAGGTATAGAGAGAGAGATAACTCCCGGTAAGTTCAATGAAGGAATAGTACCGGTTAATGAGGTTTTTGGAAATAATAAAGCAAGTTTTGCCATTCAAATAGTTAAACCTCTCAAGAAAGTAAACATAGGATTTAACTTGCTTGATACCGACAAATCGGCCAGTAGTTTTTTTAACATCACTAATCGTACTCAGATTGAATTTGAAATGTTGAAGGATGCAATATTCCGTATCTTCTTGATCCATAGAGAAGATTCTACTTTTAAAGAATTGGAGGCTCGTATTGTTGATAAAAAGCATCATTTTACTCCCTACCTAGGAATTAGTCAGTGTACGGCAAATGTAGAGTACGAAGCAACGATAAACGCTCATAAGATAGAAAATCAAGCCGGAGATTTTGTAAGTATCATTTCTGCAATCAAGCTTGGTCAATTGAATGAAGAAAAACCAATCAATTTTGATCAAAATACCAGTTATGCTACTGAAACAATGCCTATTGTTATGACCAAGGATCGTATTGTGGAAGAGTATAGTGAGGTTATTATGGAGCAAAACGGGAAATCTATCAACGCAAATATTCAATCTTACTGGTCTATACCTGATTTTGGCAACATAAGTTTTCTGTAAGCTAATACAATTAAAATTGATGTAATGATTTACTCCCACCCTGGAATCCCTTTGATCCAGCACCTACAGATAGTTGGAGATAATTGTAAAAGTCTCATACATAACAGAAGTATGGCGATTGATATTGAGAGTCATATCATCGCTGATATTGCATATATAGCTGGAGCCTTACATGATATTGGAAAAGCTACCATGTTCTTCCAACACTACTTACTTACCAAGGATCATGAAATAATCGGACCTAAAAGCCATGCTTTGATATCTGCTTTACTTGCTTATAAAGTCTGCCAGAGATATCTACAAAGCACAAATTTAGAAGAAGGTGATAAGTTAGTTCTTCCAATCTTTGTATTCACAGCAGTTAAAAGACATCATGGTAGAATTAGAAACTATGATTATGAGTTACTTAGAAATTCTGAAAAATCTGATGAACTAGTAAAGCAAGCGGCTAATTTCGCTGAAGGTAGTGATAAGCTCTTTGAAGATCTGATTCCAAAGACTCTTTCAGACTACGCCTGGGCTGAGTTTTTAGAGTATATATTAAAAAAAGAATTTGAGGCTGAACTTGCTGCTTTTTTCTTTGACGAGCTAGAAGATGGTTTCTACACTGCCTTATCTATAACTGATAAAATCAGATACTTCTACTTACACCAACTGCTTTATTCTACACTACTTTTTTCAGATAAAAGCGATGTTATCTTTAAAGATGAACAATCAGTTAAAAAAAGTAAGCTGGATTTTGACGCAATCCAGAATTTTAGGGAAAACAATAGTTTTAATAACCCTAGGAAGAAAATAGATATGCTCAAGAATGAAGCATATTTCTTATCAATTAAACACCTTCATGAAGTATTTCAACCCAACCAACATCTATATTCTTTGACTTTACCTACCGGTCTTGGTAAAACTATTACCTCCTTAGGTGTCGCTCTTGCCTTGAAAAAGCTAGTAAGTAATCCTCAATCAAAAATTGTAATCACTATTCCATTCACATCAATCATTGATCAAAACTATGAGGTCTTTCAGGAAATTTTCAATTCTCCAGATTCAACAATTCTGCTAAAGCATCATCATTTAGCTGATCCCTCTTATAAAGAAGGAGAAGATGAGTTTGATGCGCAAAAAAGTCAATTCTTGATAGAAACATGGCAGTCAGCAATAATAGTTACCACCTTTGTACAACTGCTAGAGACAATTTTTAGTAATGATAAGGCAAAGCTTTTAAAATTCCCCAATCTTATCAACGCTATCATTATTTTAGATGAAGTTCAACAAATTAACTATCAATATTGGCCCTTGATCAGGCAAGCTTTTATTTCTCTTGGGGAAAAATATAATTGCTACTTCATATTGATGTCAGCTACACAACCTCTGATATTTGAGCCTGGAAAAGAAATAATTGAAATCGTACCGGAGTATGAAAAATACTTCAAATTCTTCAACCGTACACGGCTTATCAATCGGGCTGAAACAAAAGTATCTTTTGACGAATTTACTGAGTATGTCATGAATTACCTTGATGATTACCCTGATAAAAATGTTCTGATCATCCTGAATACCAAGCAAAAAACAAGAGAACTTTTTGAAGCTTTATCTGAAACCCAGTCTGATAGTGATATTTATTATTTATCAACATTGATCACTCCTTATGAAAGGAAAAGAATTATTAATCTCATTAAAACTGGGCATAAAAAAAGACAAATAATTGTATCAACTCAATTGGTAGAAGCTGGTGTAGATATCTCTGTACATACGGTTTTCCGAGCACAAGCCCCTCTGGATTCTATCATTCAAGCAGCAGGGAGAGCCAATCGCTACAATGAAAACGCTGAAGTGGCAGAAGTTTATCTATATCAGATAGATGAACTTCAAAAAGCTAGTTCATTGATATACGGGCGTGATTTGTTGATAAAAACTTCTAATGTACTAAAAGGGATTGTAGAAATTGAAGAACAAAATTACCTAGAGCTAATCAAAAATTATTTCAAAGAAGTACATAAACAATCCTTAAATGTAGTCTCTGATATTAGCGAGGCAATGACCAATCTCAAGTTTGAAACCGTTGGGAGCTTTAGTTTAATTGAGGAGAAAAACTCTGAGCCTGTTTTCCTACAGCTAAACTCTCACGCAGTGGATCTATGGAATCAGTTTACAGCCATATATGATGATGATAGCCTGAATAAATTCGAGAAAAAAGCAGATTTTGCTAAAATAAAATCTTTATTTTATGATTTTGTAATTAATGTACCAGTTCCATATGGGCAAGAAGAAATTGATTTTGATAGAGCAAAAACTAAATATCACTTTTACCTGTCAGAGCTAGAAGATCCTTCATCTTATTATAACTATAGCGAAGAAGATTTTACACATAATACAGGATATGTTTCTCAAAAGAGCATGTATTTTTGATAAGCTCTTTATAAAAAACGAAAAGCATGGCAGCAATTGTTATCTTTAGAAAAACATTAGAAATATGAAAACCCTCACTCTATATTCTGATAATGAAGAAAACCTAAGGCTATTGCAGGAATTAGCGGATAAGCTGGGCGTGCAAGTGCGAGAGGAAGAAGAACAGATTTTAAATGCGGATTTCCCAAAAAAAGAATCAGTGGCAGAAGTACTGAGGGATTGGCATCAGCATGGAGGTCTGCAAACTTCTATCTCCGATCCGGTAGCCTGGCAGAGAGAACAGCGTAAAGATCGTAAACTTCCTGGCCGAAACTGATTATGCTTTGGGATAGTAATATCATTATCTACTCTTCGTTGCCGGAGCATGCATTTCTATTACAATGGAGTGAAGACTATTCAGTAGAAGTCTCAGCGATCAGTTGCCTGGAGGCGCTGGGCTACCATCAGCTAAAAGAAAAAGATAAAGCCTATTTTGAGCGTTTCTTTAAAGCTACGCATGTCATACCAATCAGCGATGTTATCCTTAAAACTGCGGTTCAACTTCGTCAGCAAAAAAAAATGTCATTAGGTGATGCATTAATTGCCGCTACTGCCTTAGAGCACCAACTGACATTGCTGACTAGAAACAAAAGTGACTTTCAGCATATCCAAAGCCTGACAGTCATTGATCCATTTGAGAAGCAAGATTTATGAATTCCATTCACACCGTTAACATTCAGTTTCCTGAAATTACTCTTGCTACCAGAGATGCGCATAAACTCAGAGGATATTTCGGTCATATGTTTGAAGAATATAGTCCCCTGTTACATAATCATCTAGAGGGTAGCCATAGTGGCGACAAAAAGCTTCGCTATGATTATCCCCTAGTGCAATACAAAGTACTGGATCAAGTTCCTACACTGGTTGGTTTAGAAGATGGTGCTCGCTTGCTGATAGAGTTATTTCTTAAGATCAAAGAACTCCATCTGAGAGGCCAGACCTTTCCAATATTGAGTAAAAATATCAGAAGTCAGACTTATGATATTGGGGTTGGGGAAGAGCTATATCAATATCGCTTTTTGACACTATGGATGGCTCTTAACCAAAACAATTTCAAACGTTATCAACAGGCGGATAAAGCAGAAAAAAGAAATATATTACAACGTATCGGCATTGGTAATATCCTCTCTCTATTGAAAGGACTAAATATCTATTTATCTGAAGAAGAACGCATTCTAATCAAGCTTAATCTCAATCCAAAGAGTACCAAATTCAAAGACCAAAATATGTTAGCTTTTGAAGGAAGTTTTACCACTAATGTGCTGCTACCTGACAGTATAGGCATAGGTAAAGCCGTCTCACGGGGATTTGGTAGCATCAAGAGGATTGATTAAATTATAATAGTCCCTGCCAATATATAAAAAACAAGCGAACCTGATCGTTTATGCAATTACACATCAACACCTATGGTAGCTATCTGCATGTCAAAGAGAAAATGTTTGAGATCAGAGTACCCCAAGACGGCAAAATGAAGCCTAATCATCTGGCTGCTCATAAGATTAAAACTATTATTATGGCAACAGGTACCGCACTCAGTACGGATGCAGTAAAACTGGCCATTATGCATAATGTAGATATTGTCTTTGTTGAGCAATATGGTGATCCCATAGGCAGGGTTTGGCATAGTAAATTGGGCAGCACCACCAAGATCAGAAAAGAACAGCTTGCTGCCAGTATGAATGAAGTGGGGGTAAAGTGGATCAAGTATTGGATTATGAATAAATTAGACAACCAGCTCAATTTCCTTAAAGATCTTAAAAAACACCGTAGCCAGCATCATACATTCATAGATGAGAAAGTAGAGCGCCTACAAAACCTGAACATATCAATACAGGCGCTTGAAGGTACAAGGGTAATTGAAATCGCCGATACCCTAAGAGGCTTGGAGGGCACTGCCGGGCGTCTGTATTTTGAAGCATTGAGTTATTTGCTAGCTAAAGAATACCGATTCAATGGTAGAAGTAATCGACCAGCGCAAGATGCTTTCAATGCTTTTCTCAATTATGCCTACGGTATGCTATACGGTAAAATAGAGCGTACCTTAATTATTGCCGGACTAGACCCTTATGTAGGCTTTCTGCATAGAGATGACTATAATCAATTAAGCTTTGTCTACGATTTTATAGAACCTTATCGCATTCACGCCGAATCAGTAGTATTTCGTCTGTTCTCTGCTAAAAAAGTAAACCAAGCGCACACTAATATAATTACTAATGGTTATTCTCTTAACCAGGAAGGCAAACAATTGCTGGTTACCGCTTTTAATAAATATGTGGAAGAAGATACCATTCGTTACAGAGGCCGTAACCAAACGCGCAGCAATGCTTTGCAGATGGATGCCCATACTTTTGCTAACAGCCTTATTAATCCACCTCAAGAAGAAGTATTATGATTGCCTGGGTAATGTATGATATACAGGAGAATAAGCCCCGTACCAAGGTTGCCAAACTTTGCAAACAGGCAGGTTTGTATAGAGTACAGAAGTCAGTGTTTCTAGGTACACTTACTGCTCATGAAAAAGATACGCTGGAGCTTCAGATTGAAGAAGAAATAGATGAAGATACAGATTCAGTGTATATTTTTCCCATGAGCAAAAAAGAATTACGAGAGACCGTATTGATAGGGCAGGCATTTGACAAGAAGTTGGTTACTGATGAAGTAAGAGAACTATTCTACTAAATGAGCCTTACACCATCTCATATTATCCAGTATTTATACTGCCCAAGATTCACCTATTTTGAGTATGTGCTGAGTATCCCTCAGCATGAAGAAAAGAGTTTCAAAGCCATGAAAGGTCGCGAAGTACATGATGAAAAGTTGGAGCGAAACAAAGATTACTTGAGAAAACGTTTGGGAGTGGTCGCCAAGCATCTGGATCAGTATTTGACTAACGACTATTTGCGAGGACGTGTGGATGAGGTATTGACTTTGAAAGACGATACGATGGCACCACTGGATTACAAATTTGCTGAGTACAAGGACAGGATATTTGAAACCTATAAAACCCAATTGTATTGTTACGCCTGGCTGATAGAAGAGAATTTTGGCAAGACTGTCAAAAAAGGTTTTTTGGTATATGTGAGAAGTAAGCATCAGGTGGTGGAAGTAGCAATTGAACGGGAGCATGTAAAAAGAGTACAGCAGGCCGCTGAACAGATATATCATATCATTGGTAATAACTACTATCCTAAGGCTACCAAGTCCAAGAAAAGATGTTTATCTTGCACATACCGGAACATATGTATTAGATGAGAAATGTTGAGAAAAGGCTTTTCCGGAGGTGAATTTATTGGGAGGTGTGCTAAAAAAGGTTTTAAGGTGCTGAAAATGAAAAGTTTATGCGTTCGGAAAAGTTAAAAAAAAGTGGAGTAAAACGCTCTTTGACATATTGTTTTTCTTCATTTTATGGGTGTCAGGTATCAGCTCATGTGTTTGATTATCAGGAATATAGAGCAGTGTACGGCTTCCAGCGTACCATCCATCACAATAAGGATTGAAACTTCCAATACGCGTGATTGCCTTTCAATCCATTCTCCTTCCAGCGTACCATCCATCACAATAAGGATTGAAACGGATTCCTAAGAAGCTTAATAATTTCATCAATTCTACTTCCAGCGTACCATCCATCACAATAAGGATTGAAACGTAAACGGAGAGTATGCTACTGCTCCCCATAAGATGCTTCCAGCGTACCATCCATCACAATAAGGATTGAAACACGTTACTGTAAGGGATGGTGAAAAGTATACGTCTGACTTCCAGCGTACCATCCATCACAATAAGGATTGAAACCCCCAACCCCTAAACCATGAAAGAAGATAAGGTAAATCTTCCAGCGTACCATCCATCACAATAAGGATTGAAACTCAAACACTCTTGATGGTATACCACCTGAAGAATCCTTCCAGCGTACCATCCATCACAATAAGGATTGAAACACACTAAAATGCATCTTAAGGACTCTGGGCTTTTCAACTTCCAGCGTACCATCCATCACAATAAGGATTGAAACGGGAGCAAATGATACACGAATATGAGTACGGTATCAAGCTTCCAGCGTACCATCCATCACAATAAGGATTGAAACGAAGGTATTATCCTTGAGTAAAGGCGAAGTAAAATCTTCCAGCGTACCATCCATCACAATAAGGATTGAAACACGCTGGTTTTGATCTTGCGGACGTAATTGGCGATTCTTCCAGCGTACCATCCATCACAATAAGGATTGAAACTCCCACCCAAACACCTCAGCAGCACCTTTGTAACTCTTCCAGCGTACCATCCATCACAATAAGGATTGAAACCGCGGTAAAAACCTGCTTCTGGTACCGCATAGTTTTCTTCCAGCGTACCATCCATCACAATAAGGATTGAAACCCTACTGGCATGAACGTGGCCAGCTCAATGATACAACTTCCAGCGTACCATCCATCACAATAAGGATTGAAACGTTGTAAAATAACCTTGTGCAGTAGGCATTTCCCATTCTTCCAGCGTACCATCCATCACAATAAGGATTGAAACATAACCAATTCACATATGCTAACCGTTAGCAAAGTACTTCCAGCGTACCATCCATCACAATAAGGATTGAAACAAAGTGGGTAATTATACCCACTCTTTTTTCTTCGCCTTCCAGCGTACCATCCATCACAATAAGGATTGAAACAAAGTGGGTAATTATACCCACTCTTTTTTCTTCGCCTTCCAGCGTACCATCCATCACAATAAGGATTGAAACGTTAGAATGCTACGCAATATACTCCAAAAACAACAACTTCCAGCGTACCATCCATCACAATAAGGATTGAAACATTCCGCTACTGGCAAGCTATACATACCAAAAATTCTTCCAGCGTACCATCCATCACAATAAGGATTGAAACGACTCATGGCTCGATAGCGAGTTTGAGCCTTACTTCTTCCAGCGTACTGTCCATCACAATAAGGATTGAAACCAAAAGGCAATGTCAAAAAACTGGGCAGAACATTACCTTCCAGCGTACCATCCATCACAATAAGGATTGAAACATAGAGGAGGACACATATCAGGTTGACGAGATTTGCCTTCCAGCGTACCATCCATCACAATAAGGATTGAAACACGCTTATAGTGAGTACTCATGGATAAATGTATAACTTCCAGCGTACTGTCCATCACAACAAGGATTGAAACTGTATGTCTGCCTTTTTGGTGAAAGAATTGAAATATTTTGCCCCTATTTTATCATAATGGCCAGACAAATTTAACTTAAACTACTAATGAATTAATACTTTTTATTCAGGATGTAAGGTGCAATCCTTGTAAATAAGTACTTATTTGCCTACAAATGACATTACATCCTCGCAGATGGGTACTTATCAGTCAACATTTAACCTTTAATGTTCGTCAATTAGTACTTATCTGTCTACATTTAACGTTCTATGTGCGTAAATGAGTAGTTGTCTTTCAGGATTGAACAGCCTATGTACGCAAAAAAGTCTTTCACAGGTAGAGTATGAGCTGCTATGGACTCCACAAATTGTTTCGCATGCTAGCTGTACTCTGGTTTGTGCATCTATGCTTAGTCCCCAGTCTAAGGTAATTACACCCTTTCTTTGAGGAACAATGTAGCCGTATCAGATAGCCACATGCAATCTAAATTTTTACCAGAGGTGTAATAAAGCGCAAATGTTTAAGGCTACTACTTACTTATAGTGAGGGTTGAACGGATAGATACAATAACTAAACTGCTGCCTGATTGGCAGTGCTCAAGAGTTGATCTAACTCAAGTCTGCTTGCTGTCTATACGCTCTACAACTTAGGCGTTGATCGTATATCTGGGGAAGGACATATCCAGGAAGTTTGGTGCCAGCCACATTCTCTAACTCCTATGGCTTCACGCATATTCTTATGAGGGTTGCGGGGCTCATTGTAGTTGGCCCGGATAGTACGCTTGCCTTCAGCGGCATAAATTTATCTAAAAGAAAGAGCTAATATCAGTAGTATTCTATGGTCAAGTGCCGGACTTATTTACCAATATGAGTTTGATAGGAGAAATAGGCTTTCAATTTTCTTATGCACTTCTTTATTATTGCTGTAAAATTAGCTTTAATAGCTGCTAAAGGTGAGAGTTTAAGTTAAACAAAAAGCGTTTTACTGAGTTGTATTTAATAAAAAAAGCGGTGCAGTAAAATACCGCACCGCTTTTGCTAGCCTCATGTAAACCTCATCAGAAGAGCTTATAAATTGAAAAAATTAAATATATCAGTTTAAAAAATTAAGCTCGTCTTTAACCTTTACTTCACATCTATATAGTCAAACTTGTTGCCAGCGTGCCAAAAGCCTGTGAGAGGGCTTTTGTGCTATAAGTATATGAACATAATTCTACAAGGCTGAGTAATTTTTACCCATTGTGTGTCTTCTTTATGCAACAGTTTGCATCTTTCTAAGTCTACTTACCTTCAAATACACCACTGCAACACTGCAAAATATGAAGCCCAGACAAGTATCTGACCCATGTAGGTAAGTTGAATTTATAACTAATTTAATATTTTACTGTATTTTAATAATCAATCGGTAAGTTCCTTTGATTACAACTATTTAAGGGCAGGTGTAAAAAACTAAAGAAGATTTTAAAATAGTCTGCAAACGAACCAGTATTTGCCTTTTATAGTTAGTGTTAAAATGTAAGTTGTGGTACCATAATATAACTGTATATTGCTGGTATATAATTTTTTTGTGATTATGCTGCGCTGATATGCGCATAATCCACTTTTTGCATCTGATGGTTGCCAAAACTACATTGTAAGGATTGCTGCCTCTTAGGCTGGCAGCAGCTTTCTGAGTTTCCCTTATTTGTAACATGAATTGTTACAAATTTAATTTGATGAAGCCCAAAGAGCAGATCAACTATATTTATGATCATTGCAGATTGGTTGACTTTCAGGTTGTACGTGAGCAATACCGTACCTTTGGTATTTGTCTGTACCATAATGGGCAAATATTCATTGAAGTGAGCTTTGATGGACTTCAGGGGGATAGAGTACGCCAGATAAAAGCCTACGAAAGTGTGAAAAAGCTGGCGCACTGGTACGAGCGTATAGATATTAAAGAAGTAATACCTCAAAAGATCTAAATACGAGCATCGGGTATCTGCTGGCTACTGGCCAGATGGCTGTTGGTATAGTGAGGGTCTTCTGTAACTTCCTGGCTAAACCACTCGGGTACTTCTAGTTGCTGGCTTGCTTCTACTGAGGCAAATTCTACCTCGGCCATCACCAGCCCACTGAGTTTGTCTTCAAAAACATCTAACTCAATGGTGTGCTGATCGTGCGGTATCTTAAAGCGTTTCTTTTTAATGCTCCTTGGCGCAGCGAGTGGCCATAGCGCATTAAACTGATCGGCCGTAAGTTCTATTTCTACTTCTTCTCTTTCTAAGAATCCCTGACCTTTAACAGTTAGGTAGTAATGTTCTCCTTTGCTACGGACCCGGATCTGCCGTCCGCTGGTATCCTCTGTCAGATAAGCCTGTTGTATAGGAATACCTTTGTACTGAGTAGTTACAAAATCAGGGAGTTCTCTTACTAAAAATTTGCGTTCAATCTCTTTTGCCATAAAAAATTAGTTGCCCGGCATAGGAAAACCCCGGGAAGTGCCTTCAATCTCTTTAGCGTAAAACACATCCAGAATTCTACCCGCCAGTATTAAAAAATAAGTGCTGGAACAGTGGTGGGTCATATACTGCTTGGAGAGCTTGTAATACGCGCTTATGTTGTGGTTGAGGTGATCGTAAATATCTTCTATTATCACCTGAACATTAACATTCCGTACCTCGGCTAACTCCTCAATTTTGTAGAAGTAGTCGTTGTCAATCAGATAGTTAGCTATTTCGGACTCACTAAGGTACATCGTAGTTAAAACTTAAGTGAATATTAACTTATCTACCGGAGGAAAGCCTAAACCGGCCTTTCCCTACATCTTTCTACTAGCCGTTTCTTTTACCAGCAAAATTGTACTTCAAGATAGTACATTCCATTCAATTATTCTTCTTTATAAAAAGTTTTACTGAAAAACAGAAAATTTTAGTAAGAAGCACCATACAACATACTTGTACAGATCAGGTGTAAAGCCAAAGAATAAACGGAATACTAAAAATTGCCAGAAAAGTCTCAAAGGTGAGTATGCCGGCCATTAGCTCGCTATCGCCTCCCATCTGCCGGGCAAGTATATAAGAAGATATAGCACCCGGCACAGACGCATATACCAATGCTACTTCACGGCTTACACCTTCCATCTGTACCAGGTAGAATAGTAGCATCAGCAGGCTGGGTAAAGCCAGTAATTTGCAGGACGAAGTAAGGCTGATTACTCCCAATGAGTGTTGAAGCGCTTTAAAGTTGAGTCCGGCACCTACCGAAAGTAGTCCAAGTGGTAAAGCTGCACGGCTAAATATGTTCATAAACTCTAGGCCACCTTCCGGCAGACCCAGAAAGTTGAGGACAATGCCTAGCAAACAAGCTACTATAAGAGGGTTGGTGATAAAAGTTCGGCTAAGTGATTTCCAGTCTCTACTGGACTGCGGAATATACAAAGTAAAAACTGCCACGCTCAGTACGTTTACCAAAGGTACTACTAGGGCTATGGCAATAGCCGTTAGCGCAAGTCCCTGTTCCTGGTACAAAGCTCCGGCTGCGGCCAGTCCTACATAAGTATTAGGCCTGATACTTCCCTGAAAAACCGAAGTAAAGCGAGCGGGCTTAATCCTGGCTATCCGCTGAACAATTATCAGTAGTAAAGAGACCAAAAGTGTGGCTAGCACTAACAAACCCGCCATAGGCAATATGCTTGTATCGCTGAGCCGGGCCTCTGCTATTTTGCTGATAAGCAAAGCAGGAAGTAGTACATAATAAGTGAGCCGGTCAGCTAAAGGCCAAAAGGCTTTGCCAGGAAAATTGTAGCGGTAAAATACCTGCCCTAAAATAACAACTCCAAAAATTGGCAGCAGTGCTTCCAGAAACTTAAGCATAGAACATTATACGATAATCAGGTGTAGCATTTCCGCTTACAAAGGTATCATGCCTGGGCAAATTATCTTATTATTGCTGTCATAGTTTAGCAAGCCTATGCCATACAATCTGCACCACAAAAAATTCAGGGCCATCACCAATACAGACAATGGCGAAGTTAGTAGTCAAACCCTATTTCATTATCATCAGGAAGATGATTTGGTATGGGCTGTTTATCAGGGCGGAGGTATACGTAAAGGTACCTTGGTAGGTCAGTGGCGAGAAGGTAATCTTCTGGAGTTTCGCTACCAGCATTTAAGTACAGACGGAACGTTTAAAAGTGGAGAGTGTATATCCAGACCCGAACTGAAAGTAGACGGTAAACTCAGGCTGCACGAAACATGGCAATGGACGAGCGGAGACAAAAGCAGAGGCACATCTGTAATAGAAGAAATTTAAAATGACTATGGCAAAAACAATTCAGATAAGCCAGATAGATGCCTTTACGAATCAGGCATTTGGGGGTAACCCCGCAGCAGTATGTATAACGGACAAGCCTCTGCCAGAAGAGCTGATGCAGAATATAGCGATGGAAATGAACCTGGCAGAAACCGCTTTTTTGGTAAAAAAAGATGAGGGCTATCATCTTCGGTGGTTTACGCCGGCTACCGAGGTAAAGCTGTGCGGACATGCTACTCTGGCCAGCGCCTTTGTGCTTTGGCAAAAGGGTTTATTGTCTGCCGAAGAAGACGCGCTTTTCTACACTTTGAGCGGTGAGCTTAGAGCCAGCAAAGAAGGTGAATACATTGTACTGGATTTTCCGGCTACTCCCGCCCAAGAAGTAGATAACCCTCAGCTCAGCCAGCTTACAGCCGCCAAGCCGATATTTGTAGGCAAAAACGAATACGATTACCTGCTGGTGTTTGAGAAGGAAAAAGATGTGCTTGAGTTTAAGCCCGACTTCAACCAGATGGGTACTATAGAGTGTAGAGGTATTATTGTAAGTGCACCCTCATCAGATGGTATGCTAGACATTGTTTCCCGTTTTTTTGCACCTGCTTGCGGTATTAATGAAGATCCGGTTACCGGTTCTGCGCATTGTACACTGGCGCCTTACTGGTCAGCGGTAATGAACAAGAACGGACTAAAGGCCTATCAGGCTTCTGCTCGTGGAGGACATCTGGAGCTTGTACTTCAGGGAGACAGAGTGAAGCTCAAAGGCCAGGCCGTAGCTATTATGGAAGCCAGCCTGCTGTTACCCTCTTAATTTTACGGTCTTGTCAGATAAGTTTTCGCTATATTTCTGGCTGGTTTGCTATGCAAATGCTTATTAGATTTATCGGTTTAAAACTAAATTTCGTCTATGTATATTCAGGGTGACGCTAAAAAAGAAATGACCTACGATGCCATTGTTATTGGCTCAGGAATTAGTGGTGGCTGGGCAGCCAAAGAGTTGTGTGAGCAGGGGCTGAAAACACTGGTATTAGAAAGAGGCCGACAGGTAGAGCATGTCAAGGATTATCCTACCACAAATAAATTTCCGTGGGAGATACCTCACCGAGGACGTTTTACACCAGAGTTTGCCAAGGAGAACCCGATTGTAGATCGTTGCTACGCTTTTGATGAGGCTACCGAGCACTTCTTCGTCAAAGATAAGGAGCATCCTTATGTGCAGGAGAAGCCCTTTGACTGGATTAGAGGTTATCAGGTAGGAGGAAAGTCACTCATATGGGCCAGACAAACACAGCGCTGGAGCGATTATGAGTTTGAGGCTCCGGCCCGCGATGGTTTTGCGGTAGACTGGCCTATCCGTTACAAAGATCTGGCACCCTGGTACGCTCATGTAGAAAAATTTGTTGGCATCAGTGGTAATCGGGATGGTATAGATAATCTACCAGATAGTGAGGTGCTACCTCCTTTTGAGCTTAATTGTGTGGAGAAGCATATACGAGACAGAGTTAAAGAACAGTATACTGACCGTCAGGTAATTATTGGGCGTTGTGCTCACCTTACCGAGCCGCAGGAGATACACCTGCAACAAGGTAGGGGCAAATGCCAGGCACGGCACCTGTGTTACAGAGGTTGTCCTTTTGGAGCCTATTTCAGCTCAAATTCTTCTACCATTCCCTGGGCCTCTAAAACCGGCAATCTAACTTTACGCCCAGACTCCGTAGTACACTCAATCATTTACGATGAAGCCAAGGGCAAAGCCGTAGGTGTTCGGGTAATTGATGCACACTCTAAAGAGATGATGGAGTACTACGCACGTATTGTATTTGTTAATGCGGCAGCGCTTAACTCTAATTTAATTCTACTTAACTCTACCTCTAATCGTTTCCCTAATGGGCTGGGTAATGATAATGAGCTGCTTGGCAAATATGTAGCCTTCCACAACTATCGCGGTAGTATGCTGGCAACCTACGAAGGGTTTGAGGATCAGTACTATCATGGTCGCCGTCCCACTACGGCATTTATACCTTCATTCAGAAATGTGCGCCAGCAGGAAACCGACTTTTTAAGAGGATATATGGTGGCGTTTAGTGCTTCTCGTATGGGCTGGAATCGTGGCATGCAGGAGGCAGCACGTTTTGGCGGAGCGTGGAAAGATGAACTTTCTCAACCAGGGATGTGGCAGGTGTATATGATGATGCAGGGAGAGACAGTGCCCCGTGAAGAAAATCACGTACGACTGAGCGAAGACCAGAAAGATCCATTTGGTATACCACAGCTGGTAACCTCTATCAGCTATGATGATAATGATGAAAAAGTGCTACAGGATTTTATGGAGCAGGGCACAGAAATGCTGGAGAAGTCTGGCTGTGCAAATATTCGTACTATGGACAGTGGTCAGGCTCCCGGACTGGATATACACGAAATGGGCGGGGTAAGAATGGGTAAAGATCCTAAAAGCTCTCTGCTTAACCAATGGAATCAGCTTCACGAATGTAAGAATGTCTTTGTTACAGATGGGGCCTGCATGACTTCAGTAGGTAATCAGAATCCTTCACTTACTTTTATGGCACTTACTGCCCGTGCTGCCAATCATGCAGTAGAAGAAATGAAAAAAGGCAACTTATAGCAGGAAAGGCTCTCTTCTTTGATGTTTGAGGGCCTTAAGTTGCTTTTTCTCGCAAAGAAACATAACTGATGCCAAGCTGTTACAAAAGTTGTAGCAGTTCTATTTTTTGCAGTAACAAGTTTCTTTATGGACTCATTTTTTAAACAGTATGCAGAGGCCGCTACCACTTCATTAGGCTTTTTCTGGATGGCTCTCTGGGCATTTGTATTAGGTTATGCGGTAAGCAGCATGATACAGGTTTTTGTAACTCAGGAGCGCATGAAGCGCACTATGGGCCGAGCCGATAGTAAGTCTGTACTTTTGGGTACTTTTTTCGGTTTTATCAGCAGCTCGTGTAGCTTTTCTGCTTTAGCTACTACCAAATCCCTATTTAAAAAAGGAGCAGGTTTTGTGCCTTCTATGGCTTTTCTGCTGGCCTCTACCAATTTGGTCATTGAGCTGGGCATTATCATTTCTATTTTCTTAAGCTGGCAGTTTGTGGTAGGCGAGTATGTAGGAGGTATACTTCTGATCTTAATCTCATGGCTGCTGATACGGCTTACCAAGCCAAGTAAACTTATTAAAAAGGCAAGAGAAAGGCTAGGGCAGGGGGATGAGCATCAGATGGAAGAAACTAACTGGAAGAAGCGTATCCGCAGTATCCAGGGCTGGCAGCAAGTGAGCATGAAGTATTTTATGGAGTGGAAAATGGTCTGGAAAGATGTAACTGTAGGCTTTACTCTCGCGGGCATTATTGCTTCCTTTGTACCTTCCAGCTTTTTTGAGACCCTTTTTATTGGAAGTGGGGGCAGCGAACAAGCAGGTAGCTTAAGTTTTTTAACATTGCTGGAACATGTAGTAGTTGGCCCTCTGGCCGCTTTCTGTACCTTTATCGGCTCTATGGGTAATATCCCTCTGGCCTCATTGCTGTATAGCAATGGCGTGAGTTTCGCGGGAGTCATGGCTTTTATTTTTAGTGATCTGGTGGTTTTTCCAGTACTAAGAATAAATGCCAAATACTATGGATGGAAAATGTCACTCTATATACTTTTTCTTCTCTTTACAGCCTTAATTGCTACCTCTCTGCTCATGCATTATGGCTTTCTGTGGTTAGACATACTTCCGCAATCGCAAGGCAAAAGTGCTGCTGATCAAGACCACTTTAAAATAGATTATACCTTCTTTTTAAATCTGGCATTTCTAATTATTTCTGGCATTTTCGCCTATCTCGCTTTTGGCAAAAAAAATAAAGCGGGACATCATCATCATGAAATGGCAGATAAAGGCGCAGTAGAAACGGTGCTTAAGTACCTGGCTATTATTTCATATGTATGGCTGGCAGGTGGACTCATCGTTAAGTTTTTTGTTTTATAAAGCTTTACTATAGGTTTATTTGATGTAGAACTTCACCTCAATATGGGTATAAGTTTACAGACACTACTCATTAAATAAAATACGTTTTGTATGCTTGTATTCTATGTAACAGGTTGTTAGTTAGTGGTTTGTGTTATTTTCTTAGGCTCTGGCACAATTATTCTCAGTTTCATATACCACTAACCAACGCAAATTTTTTGATATGAAACTGAATATAATCGCAATAGCCGCTTTGACCATTTTTTCATTCAAACTAAGTCCAAGCCAGGCACATACAATAGAGAATTCAACTACTTTACAAGCAGTTGCTAGTGACCGTAACGAAATAGAGTACGAGAACTTACCTAATGCGGTAAAGATATCTTTTGAAGGATCTGAATACAGCGATTGGAAAATAGGTCGTGCCTACGAGGTAGATACGGATGGTTTTGTCCTTTACGAGATTTCTATTTCCAATGGAAATGATGCAAGAATTATTACCTATGATGCTGATGGAAATAGAATGGGCTAAGAGGCTTACTGTTTTAACTTAATACACACAAATTATATCGCATACATACAAATAGAGGAGCTGAATATCTTCCTTTATTAATTCAACTCTTGTCGTGTCGCTGACGAGAAAAATGAAAACCTGCTTTCTATTTTTGAGGGCAGGTTTTTTTGTGTACAGTTGCCAATCGGCGATCAGCAAAATACTATTTATATTGAACCCGATGATAAGATAGCTCCCTATGGTTAAAAGCAGAGACTGGATTTTAGTAATTATCGTATTTTCACAGTTTGCATGCACCTCTTTATGGTTTGCCAGTAATGCGGTTATGCCTGGGCTTATACAAGAATTTAACTTTGCGCTTAGCGATTTAGGAAGTATTACCTCAGCAGTTCAGTTTGGTTTTATTGTGGGAACGCTTAGCTATGCTTTGCTTACTTTGGCAGATCGTTTTTCCCCTTCCAAAGTGTTTTTTTTAAGTGCAGTAGCCGCTGCTGCTTTTAACTTAGGACTTAGCTGGGGAGAGCATAGCGTAATGTCAGTACTAGGGCTGCGCTTTGCCTGTGGTTTTTTTCTGGCAGGCATTTATCCGGTAGGCATGAAAATAGCCTCCGACTATTTTGAAACAGGCTTAGGCAAAGCTTTAGGTTATTTGGTAGGAGCATTGGTGTTAGGCACAGCATTTCCTCATTTGCTCAATAGCCTGGAGCTAAATTTTTCATGGCGTTTTATATTCTTCATCACCTCCGCACTAGCCCTAAGTGGAGGCTTGCTTATATGGTTGCTGGTGCCTAATGGGCCTTATCGTAAGCTTAGCCAGAAGCTCAAATGGTCTGCATTATTTAGCGTATTCAAAAATCGTAAATTTCGTATGGCTTCCTGGGGCTATTTTGGGCATATGTGGGAGCTGTATGCCTTTTGGGCTTTTATTCCTGTATTGCTTCTGCATTACCAGCAATTGCAGCAACAGGCACTGCGTGTTTCAGTGATTTCTTTTTTTACAATTGCTATCGGAGGCCTGGCTTGTGTTATCAGTGGGTGGGCTTCCCAGAAATATGGTAGTAAAGTTGCTGCCAGTATAAGCCTTTTAGGTTCTGGTGTTTGTTGCTTACTTTCTCCTTTAGCATTTTATATGCCTCCCGCCCTTCTATTAATATTTCTTCTGATCTGGGGTATGCTGGTAGTAGCAGACTCCCCTCAGTTTTCTGCTTTGGTAGCTCGTCATGCTCCTGCCTCAAATAGAGGTACCGCATTAACTATTGTCAACAGTATTGGGTTTTCAATTACCATTATAAGCATTCAACTTCTGAGTTTGCTACTTCATCATCTTGAAATACACTTTCTTTTTTTAGTATTAGTTGCCGGACCACTAGTGGGGCTTGCAGCTATGCGCAGGTTTGGTAAAGAAGAGTTTTAAGTCTGCTAAAGCTAAACATATAAACTGCTTTAGGAGTATAAAATAGTGCAGAGCAATTCATCTGTAATTGTATATCATTCAAACTTTTACGATATGATAGATTGGAATGACGTGATAAAATATGCCAATCAGGGCAGCCCAGAACCTGACCGTAGAGTAGAAAAAACTGATGATGAGTGGCGTAAAGAACTAAGTCCGGAGCAGTTTAGAATTACCCGCCTTAAAGGTACAGAAGCAGCTTTTTCAGGCGAGTTATGCCATGCGCACGATCCGGGGCAATATGCCTGCATTTGTTGTGGCACTGTACTATTTGACTCTACACTAAAATTTGAATCCAGCTCTGGCTGGCCAAGCTTTACCGAGCCCGCAAAAGATAATGTTATCAAATATGAAAAAGATACATCTTATGGAATGGTAAGGGTAGAGGTTATGTGCAATGTCTGTGATGGACACTTAGGGCATGTATTTCCTGATGGCCCTCCACCCAGTGGTTTACGCTACTGTATCAATTCAGAATCTATAAAGCTATTGAAAGAAGCTGAATAGCATTAACTGTTAGCAGACAGGATAGTAAGTTTTGTAAAGCTAAAAGCAAACCAACAGATAGTATTTATACCTCTCTCGGTTTGCTTTTTATTTATAGATAGTCACCTGTTACATATTGTCTAGAAGGAATGCAGGGCAAGGTATTTCTTTATACTTCACCTTTGGCTTGCGTCTCTTCAGGTTGTGAATTTTGTAAGCCAGGGAAACCTCGTGTGCTCCTCCTGAGCTTGGGCCCAGAGATGATACACTGATATCGTAGCTATACCCAAACTCTATCTGCTGATATTTCATGCCCACCAGAAAAATTAAGGCATCCTGGCTAATAGTGCTCTCTTCAATATTTTCTTTTGCTGGCATTCCTCTGTACCAAAGGCCTACCATTACCGGATCGTAATGGAAGTTAACCCCCAAATCTAACTGCTCTATACTTCCCTGCTTCTTCAGGATGAATGAAGGGGCAATGCTTGGGATTTTATTCTTTCTGAAAGGACCATTGTATAACCTTATTCTGGCTCCCCCATGTATAGAGGCTTTCATGGCTAGTTTACTGTTATCGCCGATCATGGTGATGTTAGGCTCGTTCATATGATAAGCGGAGATACCTGCCCAAAAGGTTTTACTGTACAACAAAAGGCCGGAACCAAAGTCAAAGTAGTCACTGTCTTTTAATGAGAAAACCAAAGGGTCGTTAGAAGGAGCGGAACCATCTCCGTAGGCAAGCTGGTCTAGCAAAACTACTTTGTCCTTATCAATACCACGAGAACCATACGCAAAGTGTAAGCCTGGTGTTAACACCCAGTCGTTAGACAATTTAATTTTGTAAGAATACAGAAAACCTATGTTGGTAGTACCCATGGCTACCGCGCCTGCCTTATCTACAGATGCCATTACCCCAAAACCGCTACGTGCGTCGCTCATATTATAGTCGTAAGAGAAAGCGTACGTTACGTAGCCATTGGCAATATTTCTCCACTGGTTTCTGTAGTTAGCTACAAAACGGTGCTCTTTCGTAGTTCCTGTAAAAGCGGGGTTTAGGTAAAGAGGGGCGGCGAAAAACTGGCTGAATTGAGGATCCTGTGCCTGAGCAGGTAAGGTGCTGATTATCTTAAATAGCACTATCACCAATGCTACTTTTATATAGAAATAGTGAAGTAATCTTGTGTTTTTATCCTCTGGAAGCGCAATAGCTATGTTTCTGAGATTTCTTGTAGGTTCCATAATTCAGACAGTGATGTGTACTACTCTAATATCATTGTATAGTTCAAATATATATAAAAATTGTTAAATAACATAAAACTTACACATGAATTATTTATATAAAATATATAAAAAGTATAAAAAATAAAGTATTGCAAGCTTAACGCATTGATCTGAAAGAATTTCTTACAAATGATATCTTTTATTACCTGAAAACCAGAGAATGAGGGAAGGCTTACATGAGCCAAATTTTGCAGATAGCGATTAGTATCAAGCTAAAAATGCAATAGCAAGAACTTATTAGCTAACGAAATAGGAGTAAAAGCCTAGAATCACCAACTTGAACTTAGATAGTGTAATTAAAGTTACTTATGATTGCTAGATTTAAATAATCATTAATAATGAGTATAATTTATTAGTTAAGGAATATATGCGGGGATAAAGACTGATGGCTGATTCTTAAACTTTTTGGATAAAATTACATACTCACAAAAAAACCAGCCTGGAATCAGGCTGGCTTTCTATCAACTCAAACCAAGTGCATCATTCTCTGATGCACCGTTATTACCGAATTAGTGTTACGTCTCCGTATTCAGTTTTTCGTTCACCATTGATGAACTTCATATCAATCTTGTAGTAGTAAACATCGGCAGGACAAAGTTCTCCCTGGTAATATCCATCCCAGCCCGAGAATTTATCTTTTCCGCTGAAGATTACTTTACCCCAACGATTGTAGATGGTCATAGACATTTCAGTAATTCCATCTATTATCGGAATAAAGATATCATTACTCAGGTCACCGTATTGATACTGCCCACCGCTTGGTCCTCTGGGGTCTGGCGTAAAGGAGTTAGGTATTCTGGTTTTGCCTGCTTCTGGTTCCTTTACAGATACAACTCGCTCAATTAGTAGGGTATCTGAACAGCCCTGCTCACTAAAAGCGATTAGCATAATGTCGTACTCTCCGGCTTCTGTATAAATATGTGAAGGTTCAAATTCTGTAGAGACAGTACCGTCCCCAAAATGCCACTCATAAGCTGTAGCGCCTATACTCTGGTTGATAGTGGTAATAGGTCTGTCTGGCAGATATACTGTAGGAGGGCCTGCACTAAAGATAGCCTGAGGACTCTGGTAAACTTCTACCAGAAACTCTTTCATAATTAGTTTATGCTCTCCAAAGATATTAGTTGCCTCCAGTTTTACAGAATATTTACCTGGTTGGGTATAAGTGTGTACCGGATGTTCCGCGCTGGATGTACCCGTGCCATCGCCAAAATCCCACTGGAAAGTAGACGGATCTACATAGTTAGACTCATTGGTAAAGGTAACCGTCAGTGGTCCACAACCTGCGTGGAAGTCAGCTTCAAACTCTACAAAGGGTAAGTCAGGATCAATATCAATCACTACGTACTCTTCGTACTCCTGGCTACATCCGTTTTTAGAAACAGTAAGCGTTACATAGTACTGTCCGTGAGTTTCGTAAGTATGCTCACCCGGATCTTTTTCTGTACTGCTTGTACCATCACCAAAATCCCAGAAGTAATCCCAGTCTCCTTCGTTTGTCATGTTCTCTATGCTAATAGTAGAGTTAGGGAGATTCTGATGCGTAGGGGTCACGCTAAAATATGGCTTTAGCTCAGGGTGAACAACGATCTCAAAAATCTCTGGTTCTGCCTGGCAGCGGTCAGTACTTGCCTCATACACTACTTCGTACGTAAGCGTTTCAGTAGTCAGGTTTGGCAAAATATACGATACTGACTTGCTGCTTCTTTCTTCCAGTACTTCCTGAGTACCTTTGACTCTATAGTACCAGCGATGAGACTGAGCACCAAAAGAGTTATTGGTAAAATGAACTAGCAGTGGCCCGCACCCTTCTTCTTTATCATGCTCTACTCTAATCTCTGGAGTAGGGTATACATGCACGCTGTTAGTAGCTCTATCAGTACAGCCTATCTCATCATGTGTTGCAATAAGCGTTACCTGATAGGTCATATCTCTACTACTGGTGTAGTTTACAAAAGTATGCTCAATTACAGCAGAATCGGCAGCAGTAGTAACCACATCTTCAGTTCCATCTCCCCAAACCCAGGTGTAGGTCACACCTTCCAGTATATTCTCATTCTTAAACTGTAGCGTATGAGGGCTACAAGCCGCATTGTCGCCTACTACGCTAAACTCAGCCACTGCATGTCCTACTTTTACTACTGCTTCCTGATCTGTTATATTCTGTGTACAACCATTTGCATCAGTCACTGACACCAACATATAGTTAGTAGTTTGTGAAGGCTGAACGTTGAGTATGCTCTCATAAGCTAAATTTTTGAGTGTATACTGCTGTATACCATCTGTATATACTACCTCAAAAGGCATCTTACCAGTCATATTTAGTATAAGGCTGGTCTTATTACCATCGCATATGTCTACTGTTCCTTCAATAGTAGCTGTAGGTAGCTCATTTACTTTGGTAACTATGCTGTTGCTCAACGACTGACAACCGTTAATGTCTGTACCTAATACGTACACCGTGTCACTGTCAACCAAAGTACTGCTTACAAAAGTATTTGCCGGAGAAGGTCCCTGTACAGCTATACCATTCAGGTAGAACTCGTAAAGGTCTGCGCCAGATGCTGTAAAGCTTACTTCCGTACCATCACAGATAGTATGGTTAGGAACAGAGCTTGTTAGCGATACTTCTGGTAAAGGATTGACAATCACCTCAATTTCATTAGAGGTAATAGATGCGCATTTTCCTGAGCTCACTTTTCTTACATAATAAGTTGTAGCTTCTAATCCTTGTGGAGGTTGATAGTCAGGAGAGTTAGCTCCTGCGATGTCCTGGTAAGGACCTCCACTCTGTAAAGATGACATCCACTGGTATGTATAATTACCATCTCCTCCCTGGGGTGCGCTATCTTCGTCTATTCTACCTGCCTGCTCACCGAAACATATCTCGGCAATACCACTTTGCCTGATGGAACCTGGCAAAAGGGTAGGCTGCACCGTTATCACGATAGGTTGGGCGTTAACAACTGGGGCATATACTCCAGAGTAGACCTCACGGATAAAATATGTGGTGTCTGTTAACCCGCTGCTAAAGCTTAAAAACTCATCTGTAGCGCCAGGGATGTTAGTGTAGGGGCCGGCAGCTTGGCTGGCAGATTTCCATTGATAAGTATATGTATTGTTACCACCTGTTGCCGGACTAATTTCCACTAAAGTTGCAGGTATGTCACCTTCACAGATGAGCTGGTCATTACCTACTGTACCTGGCTCCAGTGTAGATTCCACTGTAACTTTGACAATATTAGAATATGCCATCCCACAAACCCCTGCCTCTACTCTTCTACGATAGTAAGTAGTCTGTAACAGTCCTGAAGGTACGTCATATTCATTGGTAGTAGCTCCTGCAATATCGTTGAAGCTAATACTATCCGTAGAATACTGCCACTGGAAAGTGTAAGAGCCCGAGCCGCCAGAAACTGCTCCTGTTTCAATAAAGGCTGTAGGATCTCCACCCATTACAATGGACTGATCTCCACTAATACTCCCACCATCCAGAGTAGGGTCAACAATAATGTAGACCTCATTTGATAATTTGTTCTGGCATACTCCTGAGATCACTTCTCTAACAAAATATCTGCTTTTTGTCAGGGTGTCTGGAGCGTTGTAGGTAGCACCCGTAGCACCCACTATATCCTGATATGGTCCTCCGGACGTAGTTGATGATTTCCACTGGAAAGTGTAAACACCATTACCACCGCTAGGAGAAGTAGTAGAAGTAAATGGGTTAGTAACACTAGCTTCGCATATTCTGTCATTACCAGCAATCTGTCCAGCCTGTAAAGTAGGTTCAACAATTACTGTAATCTCGTTAGACAATTGTACAGCACACACCCCAGAACTTACCTCTCGTACATAGTAAGTAGTCTGAGTAAGTCCGGCAGGTACTGCATAATCTTTCTGTTTGGCTCCGGCGATATCCAGATATGGTCCACCAGCATTAGTAGCATACTTCCACTGGTAACTGTACATGCCTGTGCCACCATCTGCCGCATCTGACTCTGTAAATGCTGTAGGCACTGAACCTTCACAAATGGTTTGGTTACCACTTACTTTTCCGGCTGTTAGGGTAGGTTCAACGCTTACTTTGATTTCGTTTGACAGTTTGGCCCCGCATACTCCTGAACTTACTTCTCTTACATAATAAGTTGTTTGAGTGAGTCCGGCAGGTACATCGTACAAGCGGTTGGTCGCCAATGGAATATCAGTGTAAGGACCGCCAGCCGTGGTAGAAGACTTCCATTGATAGCTATACATACCCGATCCTCCGGATGCAGGTGTAGTCTCCAGGAAGATATTAGGGTCACCATTCTCGCATATCGTTTGATCCTGCTCAATAACTCCCGCTACTAGCGTGTCTTGTACGGTTATCTGTACCGGAGAAGTATATACTGCAGGGCTTACACCAGACTTTACTTCTCTGCGATAGTAGGTAGTAGTAGTAAGGACCTGAGTCGGTGAATAGTCTTTGTCGTTAGCTCCAGCAATGTTTACATAGCCCGTATTCTGGTCTGTAGACATCTGCCATTGGTAATTGTAAGAACCAGTACCCCCACTAGCCGGAGACAGCTCAGTAAGAGGTGCGGGAACAGAACCTGCACAGATAATCTGGCTAGAGCCAATCATGCCTGCTGCTGAAGAAGGCTCTACAGTTACAGTAATAACGTTGGACACTACCGGAGGACACACCCCAGAACTAACCTCACGCACAAAGTAGGTGGTCTGAGATAGATTACCGGCCTGGTAGGTAGCGCTATTGGCACCAAATATAATATTATAAGGACCAGCCATATTTGTGGCATATTTCCACTGATAAGTATAGCTGCCTGTTCCTCCACCTGCTGAGCTATCCTCATTGAACATAAGAGGAGCGGTATTGGCAGGTATAGTCTGGTCTACACTTATACTACCAGGCGTAAGTGTGGGCTCTACCGTAACTTTAATGGTATTGCTAAACTTTTCATCGCACACACCGGCACTTACTTTCCTACGGAAGAAGGTGGTGACAGACATAGGATTGCTCACCTGATAAGTTGCTGAAGTCGCTCCAGAAATATCTGAGAAAGGACCTAGTTCATTGCTCGCAGACTGCCACTGATAATTGTAAGCGTTATTTCCTCCACTCGCGGGGTTTTGTACAAAAGCTGTTGGCGTACTTCCTGCACAGATTGTCTGGTCTCCTCCTATGCTACCAGGATTAATGGTAGGTTCAACCTTTACTAATATCTCGTTAGAATACTTCTCTCCACATACGCCACCGCTTACTTTTCTTACAAAGTATGTCGTAGTATTCATAGGATTAGCTACCTGATAAGTGGCTGAAGTAGCCCCGGGCACGTCTGTGTACGGGCCTCCAGGAGTGTATGACCATTGCCACTGATAACTGTATGCTCCATTTCCTCCATCGGCGGCAGTTGTGCTTCCAAACATAGGAGGCACACTTCCCTGACAGATAGTATCGGACCCTACTATGCTTCCCGCCGTAAGTGTGGGTTCAACTTTAATAACTATCACGTTTGATTGCACCGGACCGCAACTTCCTGAGGTCACCTCTCTTACAAAATAGGTGGTGTCGCTAATACCTGCTGGCGGATCGTAAGAAGCATACACCGCACCAGGGATAGCAGTAAACGGACCACTAGCTTTGTCTGATGACTTCCACTGAAAGAGGTAGGTACCGCTACCTGCTCCACCGCTAGGTGAGGCAATAGAAGTGATTTCCGCTGGGTCTGCATTTTCGCAAACAGTTTGAGCACCAGCTATGCTACCCGGGTATAAGGTAGGCTGTACATTTACAGTAATCTCATTAGAGAAAGTTGAAGCGCAGCTTCCTGAAGATACTTTTCTACGATAAGTAGTAGTGTATTCAATTCCAGGGGGTACATCATAAGTCTCGGCAGTAGCCCCGGCTATATCAACAAATACACCGCTACCTATTTTTTCCTGCCACTGATAAGCAAAAGTGCCGTTTCCTCCACTTGGTGTCATACTGCTGCTGAAGGCTACAGGGTCTCCTTGATAGCATACGGTTTGGCTGCCTGCAATAGTTCCTCCTACTAAGGTAGGCTCTACAATTACCTCTATCACATTTGAAAGACGAGGTACACATTCTCCTCCGCGAACTTCGCGTACATAGTAAGTAGTACTATTTAGTCCGGCAGGTACATCATATGTGGCATTGATAGCTCCACTAATATCTGCAAATGGCCCGGATGCATTGTTAGATGATTTCCACTGGTATTGATAGCTACCAGAGCCTCCCTGTGGAGCTGTAGTCTCGGTAAAGGCTATAGGATTTCCTCCCTGGCATATTGTCTGATCACCGGCAACCACTCCTGGGTCAATCTCTTCTTCAACCGTAACAGTAATTACATTTGAGCTTACCCAAGGAGCCACCCCAGATTGCATCTCACGTTTGTAATACGTTGTCACGCTAAGAGGCGCGCTAGGGGTGTACCCTGTGCCATTCTCTGAAGGAATAATGGTAAAGTTTATACCATCTACAGAATATGACCAACGGTACTGGTAGGTTCCGGTTCCACCACTGGCAGGATCTTTTTCTACCAAAGGCGCCGGAATACTGTTTGTACAAATCACCTGATTATCTTCTATAGTACCTGCTGCTGCAGAAGCTTCTACAGTTACCTTTACTACATTGGAAGTTACAGGAGCACATACACCACCTGACACTACTCTTCTAAAGAATGTAGTTGTAGATAGTGCGGCAGGTTGAAATTCTGCAGTAGTAGCCCCGGCAATATCGCTGAAATTAGTACCTGTGCCAGTTGCTTTCTGCCACTGGTATTGGAATCCTGTGATTCCATCTCCGTCAGTTATGCTAGACAGTTTAGCAGGTGTGGCTCCGGCCACTATAGTCTGATCGGTTCCGATTGTACCTGCTTTAAGTTCAGGCTCAACCACAACTTCAATAGGAGTAGTAATTTGCTCCCCGCATACTCCGCTGTTTACTTTTCTTCTGTACCAGGTGGTTGTGCTAAGCGCGTTGGTTTCTTCATAAAGTGCAGCATTAGCTCCTGGAATGTCTGTATAGGTAGTACCGCCATCTACAGATTTTTGCCATTGATAGGTGTAGCTGCCGTTTCCGTTTGTTGCGGGGTTTTGCGTAAACGCGCTAGGTAGTGTGCCCTCACAAATGGTTTGCGTACCACCGATAGAACCTGCTTGTAGCTGAGGCTCTACCGTGATAGTCACATTATCTACAACAGACTCACAACCGGTGCTGCTATCAGTAACTTTAAGAGAGTATGTCCGAGTGTAGGTTATCGTAGCTGTAGGGTTAGCCAGAGTAGCATCATCCAGTCCACTGGCCGGAGTCCATAGATAAGTGTAGTTTCCAGAACCACCGCTGGCAGATGGAGCCCCTCCAAGCATGATGGAACTACCCTCACATATTGTCTGATCAGCTCCGGCATCTGCCACTGGAAGCTGGTAAGAGCTGATGCTTATCTTTTGAGTAGCCGCAGTACAACCATTATTGGTTTCCGTTACGCTTAACTCTCCAATCCACTCATTACTTCCGAAGTCTAAAGAAATTAGATTGTCACTTGAGCCACCACCGTATTTAATACTTGGTGCATTTAGAGCAGGTGTAATAACCCAATTGTAAGTAGAGCCACTATGTGCGTCTACCTGATATAGTACGTTTTGTGTATTTACGCAGACTTCAGTTTTTCCGGTAATGCTTGAGGTTGCAGGCGCATCTTTGAAAGCAAGGCTCACAAAATCTACCGATGAACCACAGCTGCCATTGGTCAAAGTCCAACGGAAGGCGTAGTTACCAAAACTGCTTACCGTAATAGCCGTATTAGGGTCGGTATCATCTGCGAATACTACAGTTCCAGGTCCACTTTCTTTTACCCACTTTCCCGTTCCTACTGAAGGAGTTGCAGCATTCAGGTTATAATTAAGTCCGCAAATGGCATTGTCTGGACCAGCATCAGCAGTACTAATTTGGGGGTTAACTTTGATAGTAATTTCTTCAGTAGTTCCGGTACAGCCGTTTGCAATAGGAGTTACGCGGTATGTAACTTCTTCCTGGCTAGTGCCACTATTAGTTAATGTTTGGCTGATGCTGTTCCCGGAGCCTGAAGCCGCACCACTGATTTTAGCAGGATCACTCACTACTACTGTCCAGCTATAGCTGGTAGAAGCTACAGAACTCGTAAAACTAATGTTAGCATTGTCTCCACTACAGATTTCTGAGTTGGCAGCAGTAAGGCTTAACTGTGGTGTGGGCTTAACGTCTATAGAAAAGTCCTTACTTTCTCCACTACAGCTATTTGCTTCAGTAGTGATATGGTAAGTAACCGTTTGTACTACATTGCTGGTATTAGTTAGTGTTTGTAGAATTTGATCACCACTACCGGGAGTAGCTCCGCTTAAGCTAGGGTCGCTCATGCTAACTGTCCAATTGAAGATGGTACCACTCACATTGGACAACAGGCTTATGTCGGTAGTTTCTGTATTGCATATCTCTGCCGAAGCCGCATTTATCGTGAGCTCAGGTCTGGGGTTAACCGTTATCTCTACATCTTCACTGGCACCGGCGCATCCATTAAAATATGGAGTAATGGTATAAGTTACCTTTTGAGGGCTATCCGAGCTGTTGTTAATGGTTTGCTTGATGGCAGTGCCGCTATTATCTGTTGCAGTCAGACTGGGGTGAGTTTTAGAAACGACCCAGCTAAATGTAGTACCACTAACGTTGCTGCTTAAGCTTATATCCGTCTCTTCTCCTGAACAGATTGCATTAGCAGCTACAATTGTAGATAATACTGGTGTGGGCTGTACAGTGATAGTAATTTCCTGACTGGGGCCATCACATCCATTTGCTGAAGGCACTACTATATATTTTATAGTTTGTGCTACATTACTAGTATTGCTTAAAGTATGTTCAATTTTATTACCACTTCCATTTGTTGCTCCTGTCAGCGATGCATCAGATACTACAGTAGTCCAGTTAAAGCTGGTGCCACTTACAGCACCACTTAAGCTGATGTCCGTTTGCTCTCCATCGCAAATAGTAGTAGCTGCTGCATTGATCGTTACGTCAGGTGAAGGGTTTACTGTAAATGTTACATCCTGGTAGTCTCCTTCACATCCATTAGATACAGGGCTTACTCTGAATGTTACATTTTGTGGGGTTGAGCCATTGTTAGCAAGTTGTTGACGGAATTCTGTGCCACTAATGTTATTCTCGTCATTAGCTCCGGCAATATTTCCATCTTTGCTAATTACCCTCACATTAAAGGTGCTGCCCGTAATATTACTACCTAAACCAATTACAGCATCTTCGTTATGACAAATATCGTTGTCGGATACTGTTAGAGTAAGCACCGGCTGAGGTTTAATATTGATACTGAAAGATGAGCTTCCGCCATCTCCACAGCTATTACGACCGAACACGCTTATGTTATGTGCTCCTGCAGCAGTACCGCTGAAATCTACGGTGATACTTCTGCTGTTACTACCAGAGGTAATACTGGCTCCGGCAGGTAAATTCCAGATATAGTCGTCTGCGTTTTTGATATCCGGCACATTAAAGTTAATGGCGCTCTCTTTTTCGCAAAACTCATTGGTTCCTGCTATAGCACCGGCATTATCAGGTTTTCCGGGACTGATAATTACAGAGAAGTCTTTAGTAGTACCTTCACAACCATCTTTATAGGGAGTAATATGATAAGTAACAGTACCAGGCACAGTACCGCTATTTACTAATACATCGCTGATTTTATCGCTGCCAATGGTTTGTCCGCTGGCGTTACTTGTCATTCCACTAATAGGCCCTGTTACTGTGGTAGTCCACTTAAAAAGTGATCCGCTCAATACCGCAGAGGGTATAAACTCAGCAGTTTCGTTTGAGCAAATAGTCAGATTATAGTAGGATGCAGCATTGTCTAACTGAGGGGTAGGCTTTACATCTACAGTAATGCTGTAGGGGGTAGATGTGCTATTACAGCCTTCTGCTACTACCTCAATAGTTGCTGTTCCAGTAAATCCTGGTGCCCAGTTAACCGTAGCTGTGGTTGAACTACCTGAGATGGTATTGCCCGCACCGCTAACGGTCCAGATGTAATTAGTTGCATTAGCCGCGGAAGTAGTATATGTACCGGAGGTAGTACCCTGGCATACTTCCGTATCTCCTGCAATAGCACTAGGGTTACCTACTACAGGAGTTACATTTACATTGATACTTTTAGATTTATCAGTTCCGCAGCCCTGGGCAGTCACTTTAACCGTGGCCATACCGGTAAAAGCACTATTCCAGCTTACTAGTCCGCTGTTATCAATACTACCGGCACTTGCAGGTGAAAGCTCCCAAAGGTAGCTATCCGCATAGTTTGCACTCGCGGTATATTGCGTGCTTCCATTACCCTGGCAACGGCTAAGAACAGGAGCGCTAAAGTTAGGCGTTCCTACATTTGCTTTTACTTCCACAGTCTGCCAGGCAGAAGTATTAGTACAGGCATTGGGCGTATTGGCAACTAATCTTACTACATATTTAGCGGTTGCACCACTTCCAAAATAAGGAAGGCTAGCAGTAATATCTTTTGCAGTAGAGGCATACCCGCCAATGTTGTTTCCATTGACGTTAACTCTTTGTCCGCTGGCATTATTCTTTCTGATTTCCCAGTTCCAGTTGGTACCAGCAGGCACATTAAGAGAGTTGTTAGTAAAACTGATACTTGTATTTTCGCACTGAGCAGCCGCAGGAGTAAAAGAAAAATCTGCTACAGGCTGAGGGAGAATATCAATTTCTTTAGTAATAGTAGTAATACAGTTTCCTGTATTTCCAGTAATTCCACCATCTGTTACTGTTAAGCTTACTGTATATTTGCCTGTACTACTATAGGTTTTGGTAGGATTGGCAGCTGTAGACGTGGTGCCATCACCAAAATCCCATGCGTACTGCATGCCAGCAGAGCTAAGATTGGTAAACTGCACACTATTGTTTACACAGGCAGGGTTATTATCAAAGCTAAAGTCTGCCTGAGGAGCATCAACAATGCGGATATATACAGTTTTACTTACCGGAGCATTTCCGGTGGGGTTGCCTGATGCGTCTTCATAGGGGTTACAGCTATTCCAGTTGTTAAGGGTAAGCTCAAATACCTCTCCTGTTTTAGTGGTTTCCGGAACGGTAATATTCAGAGACTGTACTCCTGATGAGGTTGCTGCCTTATCGATGTGTACAGGGGTTTGAGAATAAGGGAAACTTCTGTTTACTCCATTAATTTTAACATCACCAGTAATTGTGCTATTAGTACCATACTCCCACTGTATCCATCTTCCCACATTATAAGGGTGATCAGGGGCTAAACAGGTAAAGGTGGTAATGTCTGTGAAGTTAACGGTTGTAGTATTGCCTGCACAAATTTCGTAATACTCTTCGTCGGTTTCTAAACCATTGCCCAGAACATTATCGGTGTCCCAAACATCTACATTAACTTCTATAGTGTTAGCGTCTTCATCACAGTCCGTACCATCTACTCTTAAGAAGGCTGAAGCCTCATAGATACATTCACCATCATCTTTGGGGTAGGTATGAGGTACTGTAGCTTCATATTTTCTGAATGAAGGTAATGCTGAGGGATTGCTACAGACTAATGCAACAACTTCAAGAGGAGATCCATCTCCCCAGTCAATCACTACTTCGTTTGTACGACTATCATTTAGTCCGAAATACCAGACATTCCAATAAACTTCTGAGGGTGCACATAGCTTACTCTGGTCTCTGGGCATGGCATTACCCTTACCGGAGTTATAACATATCTGTGCATTTGCTTCAAATACTGCCAGTTGCAGTAGAAGCCAAATGAGTAGGGTAGACAGGTTTTTCATAAGCTTGGATTTGAATAATTCATTTCATCCGCTTATCTGATGCGGCTTAACTTTTGCAAGTTATTTCAAAAATTAATAAAATATATTAGAATAGTGCAATAAATATTACATCATACTTAAGCTTAATTTATTGTCTTATTCAAAGAAGGGGTTGAGTGGTGTTCCTGTCAAAAACCTAAAAAAACTTAATAGTTTTAAGGGGAGGGTTTTGTTGTAATATACAGATAATCAATATATTATAATGTTTTTGAAACTTATAAGTACGTAATTTTAGTAATCTACATTAACAAAGGGCGTGTATTGAAAATTACTCATTTGTACAAAAATGAGGACTTATTATAATTCAAACTATTGATAAAAATTGTACTTTTCTAATTTTGAGTACAGATATAGATAATATTAGCTTTCTACTCTTAATTAGTAATACATGCCTAATAGATAGGTATGCTTGCAAAGAAAGCTTAGGTAAAAAAGGAAGGTATGTTGGAAGAATAGCCTGTTAGAATAAAGTGAAAAATGAAGAATGCTGAAACGCTCAGCATTCTTACCAAAGGTTTAGCAAGTCCAGTCAGGAGCCCAGTCCGGGTTGATCATACGATTGTCACCCCTCTTTTCAGAGATCTGTTGCATTTCTTCAGAAGTTAGCTCAAAATCAAAAACGTGTAGGTTTTCTTTACGTCTTTCTCTTTTGCTTGAGCGAGGTATCGCAGCTACATCGGTTTGCTGCATATGCCAGCGAAGCGCTATCTGGGGCGCAGTTTTATTGTATTTTTTGCCTATCTCCTGTAAAACCTCGTCCTCTAGAACTTTCCCTTTAGCAATAGGGCAGTAAGCTGTTAGAAATAATTTATGCTGGGCCATCTTCTGCATCAGTGTACTCTGGTCTAGATAAGGATGGTATTCTACCTGATTACAAATAATAGGTGCCAGCTTTATGGCTTCATCTATTAGAGCTGGAGTAAAATTACTAACTCCAATGTGCTTCACTTTGCCTTCTTCTTTGAGTTTACTCATAGCTTCCAGCGACTCCTCAAGAGGAACATTATCATTAGGCCAATGGATGAGCAACAAGTCTATATAGTCAGTTTGTAAACGGCGGAGGCTCTTGTGAGCGGCTTCCTGTAGTGCTTTACTTTTTAAATTGGTGTACCATACCTTGGTGGTTAAAAAAAGGGAGGTGCGGCTCACTTCTGACTCCTGTATGCCTTTGCCCACCTCATCTTCATTCTCGTACATTTGTGCGGTATCAATATGGCGGTAGCCCAGGCTGATAGCGTCTTTCACTCCTTCTATACAATCTTTGCCTCTTATGTTATAAGTTCCAAAACCTAAGGCTGGAATTTTGCTTTCTTCAATATCTATAAATTTCATGTGTTGGCTAGCTTGTTTATGATTTACAGCTTTAACTCTTCAGGTTAGCACATGTTTGATTAGTTTGTTACTTTCAGTCGCCAAGCATGTAAGAACCAGAAATGTAAATGACATATGCTCAAACTAGATAAGAAAACTACAATAGGATGGATAGGGACCGGTGTAATGGGGGCTTCTATGCTCTCATTATTACAAAAAGAAGGATATCCCACTTTAGTTTACAATCGTACCCGGTCCAAAGCCCAGCCTCTATTAGATGCCGGTGCTCAATGGGCTGATACCCCTGCGGAACTTGCCGCCCAGGCGGATATTATTTTTACAATTGTTGGTTTTCCTGCCGATGTGAGGGAAGTATACCTGGGAGAAGATGGGGTGCTTTTTAAAGTGAAGGAAGGTAGCATAGTAGTAGACATGACAACTACCGAACCCAGCTTGGCCGAAGAAATTTATGTGGCCGCAAAAGAGAAAGATGTTTACGCTATAGATGCCCCGGTCTCGGGAGGAGATGTGGGGGCCAGAAACGGTACCCTTTCTATTATGATAGGTGGCGATCAGGCAGCGGTAGATACCGTAATGCCTCTTTTTCAGATTATGGGTAAAAATATAGTATATCAGGGCAGTGCTGGAAAAGGACAGCATACCAAAATGTGCAATCAGATTACCATTGCAGGCACTATGATTGGAGTTTGTGAAAGCCTGCTCTATGGCTACAAAGCTGGTTTAGATTTACCAACCATGCTCAAATCTATAAGTGGGGGAGCGGCCGCCTGCTGGACGCTGGATAACCTGGCGCCACGAATTGTAGACCGAAATTTTGATCCCGGCTTTTATGTAGAACATTTTATCAAAGATATGGGCATAGCGCTAGAAGAAGCAAGCCGTATGGGACTCGCCTTACCCGGTCTGGCTCTGGTAAAGCAGATGTATGAAGCCGTAAAGGCTCAGGGGCATGGAAAACTAGGCACTCAGGCGTTAATTTTGGGGCTTGAGGCTCTATCAAACTACAGAGCTGTCTAAAAAGAGGGTAGCGCAGCTTTTAGACCTTATACTAACTAGAAGGTTGGAGTTGTGCTTTTCACAAGTATTCGTGCTAATATTGCTCACAGCTAAACCACAAAACTACTATGGATATACAATTTTTTTGCCCCCGCTGGGGGAGTGCGGACTTACCGTATGAGGCATTTTTTGAAAATGTAAAGTCTGCCGGATATGACGGGGTAGAGATGGATTTACCCCTGGATGAAGTTCAGAGGGATGAGATCGTAGAGTTAATGAAGCAGTACAATCTTTTACTGATCGGGCAGCATTGGGAGTGTACCATGTCTCCTACGGCAACCTACGAAGCAGACTACGAAAAATACCTGAGAAATCTGGCGGCGGTAAAGCCTCTCTTTATCAATTCTCAGAGTGGAAAAGATTTTTTTACACAGGAGCATAATGAGTCTATTATTCGTTTGGCTGATCGTATCTCAGACGAAACGGGTGTAGCCATTGTACACGAAACGCATAGAGGTAAATTTTCTTTTGCCCTTAACCTGATGGAGAGTTATCTGCAAAATTTGCCAAACCTTAGGCTATGTGCAGACTTCTCCCATTGGTGCGTAGTATCTGAGTCTTTACTGGAATCAGCTGAGCAGGAAGCCATGCTAGAGGCAGTATATGATCGTGTTGACCATGTACATGCCAGGGTAGGCTTTTCTCAGGCACCTCAGGTTTCTGAGCCTAAAGCACCGGAATTTAAAGAAGCTCTGGACAGACACCTAGGCTGGTGGGATAAAATTGTAGAGATAAACCGAAAGAAAGGCAAGGAAAGGTTAACCGTAACTCCTGAGTTTGGTCCGGCACCCTACATGCCTCAGTTGCCTTTTGTGCAGGAGCCCCTTACCAACCAGTGGGAAACTAATCGTTATATGATGAATCTGCTGAAAGATCGCTACCTCTAGGCATCGCCAGCAAAGGAAACTGCTGCTTAAAAGCCATATACAATCGCCCACCTAATTGATGTGCTTCTTTTTCCCAGGGGCGCTCATGGTGGGCTATTTTATAGATTTTCTTATAGTACCACCCTTTCCAGCTGTAGTTAGCGCTACCATTTTCTTTTACCAGTTTTCCTTCTACAAACTGTTTAGCATGAACCATCTCATGTGCCAAGGTGTGTAGTTGTTCACTCCGTTTCATATCTTGGTTAATCGTAATCAATACCTGATGCCCACCGCCGATATCGCTGGCATTATTATATTGTGTATAGCCTCTGATTCCTTTGCTGACATTACTTTTTAAGCTAATAATGATATTAACGCTACTGTCTAAGCCAAGCTTGTCTGCATAAAAAAGAGCATGCTGTTCCAGTTCATCCACAGAGTAATCATTTTTTACTCTAATTATAGCATGTGCTACAGCAGTGTTTTGTATGCAGAGGACAAAGAGGAAAGAAATAAGCAATATGTTCATGGTGAAAAATTAGTTTAAAGACTAGCATACTATTGCTATACCATGTAATTAAAAATCTGAAAATCAACATATTACGAGAGTGGGTATTTTAAGGGTCTGCTCGCCCTTGGACAGTAATTATCCATTTTCGTACAGCTTAGTGTATTAAGCTATCGTATTATTTTATTTGGGGAATGAGCAAGCGTTGTTTCTGCATTCAGACAATTATAGACGGGTAGGTTATGGCTGCAACTAACTAGCCTGCAACACTCGCGATAAACAATCCCTTTTCTATCTACTGTATACATAATATACTCAATATTGATGAAACATGCCTGCATCAATCAGTTGGCGTAGCTGCTTGACAAAAAACAATCCGGAAGTTGCCAACCATTCTTCTACTACAATACACCTTTTAGAGAAGCGGCTATCGTCAGTTTAAAAAGCTAGGCTGGCTGTAAAAGAAAAATTATTCTACCGAAAAGGTGAGAGTTTTCATGTAAAACCCTGCTTAAAATGCATGTTTTGCCTGTATTTAAGCGTATTTCAAAAGCATATTAAATTTTATAAAAAAAATTCTACTAATAGGTTACATCTCACTTATCCATGTCTACTAATAGATAAATAAGACGAAAAGTTAACATTCTCATAGTTAGTTAAAATTCGTAGGTAGAGCTAGATTGCTGAAGCAGATAGCTGGTTTGCATGTTGCGAGCCAGCTATTTTTATTTTATGCACTTTTTTTCTGTACCTTAAGCAACCCCTCCCAAAACTCTACTGTATAGACCCAAAACAAAGCCTAGACGTGAGTGATGGTACGCTACAAAAATTAATTTCCGGCTGCCTAAAGGGCAAAAGAAAAAGTCAGGAGAAACTTTACCAAAGGTATTATGCCTACGGTATGAGCGTGTGCCTGCGTTACACTCAAAATGAAGATGAGGCGATAGAAGTGTTCAATGACAGTTTCATGAAGGTGTTTGGTAAACTGGATACTTATGATGTAGAAAAATCTTTTCAGTCGTGGTTTAGAAGAATCCTGATAAACACGGCAATCAACTACTACCATAAGCACGAAAAACATAGGCAGCACCATTCACTTAACAATGAATTGCCACTGAAAGAAGAAGATAATGCAATCAGTCAGCTCTCTTATCAGGAGCTCATAGCTTTGATACAACGGCTCTCGCCGGTATACCGAACCGTCTTCAATTTATTTGTGATAGATGGTTTTAGCCACGAAGAAATAGCAGAAGCTCTGCAAATATCTGTAGGTGCTTCAAAGTCTAACTTATCGCGGGCCAGGGCCAACTTACGGGTAATGTTGTACCACCAAAACAAAGTAGCATGCAAGGTATGAGCGACCATGAATTTGATGCTTTGTTTAAACAGGCTGCCCAAAAGCTGGAAGTGCCTTACAATCCTAAGGGTTGGAAACGTATGCAGCAAAAGCTTGGAGCCAGCCAGCTGACAATATGGGGGCAGTATAAAAAACGTTTGCTGGCCTTCTCCATACTAATGGTACTACTTAGCATAGGGCGGTGGATAGATCAACATCAGCGAGTTGAAGATATGGTGTTAGTGGAGCTAAACCCGCAGGCTCCCCAACGAGTCTTTGACCAATTGCCTGCTAAACCGCCGATAAAAAGTAAGGCAGCGGAAAACACAAAAAGCACTAATGGCAAAGAGGATCAAAGAGATATACAGGCTTTAGAAAATACTGAATCTATTAATGCTCTGCGACATAAGTTAAGATCTGCTGTTAAAGTGCAAAGCACGGAAGCGAGAGGCACTGAAGAAGCAAACAACAGCCGAAGCCTGATGCTAAATACGCATTCTGCTCCTAGTACTCTGCTTTTACTAGAGCCGTACGCAATAAGAGAAGAGCAATGGGTAATACGATACCCTGAAGTGACAGCTCTGGTAGAAGCGGAGCAGAGGGTACGGCCCCCGGAGTTGATGGATTCTATTAAGGCGGTAAAAGCAGGGCGCTGGGGGCTAAGCTTCGGACTTTCTCCAGATTTGAGTGGAGTAGGCTTAAAGAACATTCATCGTATAAGTACCAAAGTAAGAGGGCAGCTGGAGTTTTTTATACTGCCTGCCCTGAGCCTGAACAGTGGAGTTATATTCTCCAACAAAATATACAATGCCTCAGCAGAAGATTATAGCCAGAAATATACAAACAGCTATAAACCTGAAAATATTAATGGAGAATGTCAGGTGCTGGATATTCCCATCAATCTGCGTTGGTATGCTTTAGCAAATACACAGAGCCGCTGGTTTATAAGTGGAGGCCTATCGTCTTACCTCATGCTCAGCGAGGATTATGAGTATGTGTATTACAACAAAGGACAACATTATAGCAGAGACTATAGCTACAAAAACGAAAACAGACATCCTTTTAAAGTAGCAAACTTCTCTTTAGGGTATGAAAAATCATTGGGTAAACACTGGGCGATACAGGCAGAGCCTTTTGTAAAAGTGCCGCTGGCCGGAGTAGGTGAAGGAAAGATTAAACTGGCTACTATGGGAACGTTCTTCTCCCTGCATTACCGCTGGGGACGATAAATATACTAAAAGTACCACCTATAAGTGGATCTAGGCTATGGATAGTCCGGGGCATTTGCTCCGGAATATCTTGAGCCCGGAAACAGAAGCGCTATGTCTTTTTTTTAATGTCCGCTAACAATAATACTAATGAAAGTACTACACTACCCTTTGTTTCTATGTTTTAGCTTGCTATTACTGGCCTGTGAGGAAGATAGCGAGCGTATGGATTGTCAGGGAGATTTTACTATCCGCGCTGATGAAATAAATCCGGCAAGCTGCGAGGCAGCAAATGGGAGCATAAAAATAGAACCCAGCAATGCTGATGGCAATGTGAGCTATCGTCTGGATAAAGGTACTAGCCAGAATGATAATACTTTTACGAATCTTGCACCCGGTACTTATCTGCTGGAAGCGGAAGATGCCGCAGGCTGTACGGCAAGTATCAGTGTTACTATTGACCATACAGAAGAAGACTTAATAACAGAAGTTATTACCACCAGCTCTGCCTGTGGGGAGTCTGTAGGTAGCATTACAGTCAACACGAGTGGTGGAAGCGCTCCTTATACCTATAGCCTTGAGGGAGAAAATTTTCAGTCAGACAACACATTTGCTGAGCTACAAGCGGGCACCTATACGCTAAACGTTCAGGATGCTAATGGTTGTACTACAGAGGCTAGCGCGCATATAGAAAGTGGAATATCATTTAGCGCCCGCATTGGCGATATCATCAGTACTAACTGTGCCGTGAGTGGCTGCCATGTGGCGGGTACAGGCAGAGTTAACTTTAGTGTGAAAGAAAACATTATAGACAATGCATCAGGTGTCAGGAGCCGCACGGGGGGTAGGTCGATGCCACCAGCCAACTCGGGTCGCTCACTTACTGACGAACAGATACAGGCTATTGCTTGCTGGGTAAATGATGGAGCCCCTGATAATTGACACTTTTTAATCTTAAACCAAACTAAACATACCTATGAAAACAATACTTGCCACAAGTCTGCTTATCATCATTATTTCTTCCTGTGCCAGCGACAATGAAGAAGATCTGTTTGAAGGTGCCGAATGTAATGATGAACTCTCATTAACGGATGATATTAGTCCCATAATTAATACAAATTGTGCTCTGGCTAACTGCCATGCCGCTGCTCAGTCGCCTAATCTGAGCACCAAAGCTGGTATTATCAGTAATGCTGCGCGTATCAGGGCTGTAACTCAAAATGGCAGTATGCCGCCTTCATCCTCTGGAAAAAGCCTGAGCGAAGCGCAGGTAAAGCAGATCGCCTGCTGGGTAGACAATGGAGCACAAAACAATTAAGCTATGACAAAATATTTGATTTTTACATGGCTATTGCTCTGCGGTACCTCTGTGGTACAGGCACAAAAGTACAGGCTTTCTGATAGTGAAGTGTCTTTTTATTCTGACGCACCGCTGGAAGATATAGAAGCATACAATGCGGAAGCTAAAAGTATATTTGATGCAGAAACCGGAGAGATTGCTTTTGTTGTACCCATCAAAAAGTTTGAGTTCAAAAAAGCTTTGATGCAGGAGCATTTTAACGAAAACTACCTGGAGTCAGACCAGTACCCCAATGCAAAGTTTGAAGGGAAGCTAAAAAACTTTAACTCGGACAAAACTGTGCAGGAAGTGGTAGCCAGCGGTAAGCTGAGTATTCATGGAGTAACGCGGCAGATAGAAGTGCCAGGCACAGTCAGGCAGCATCCTTCTGGTTTTGAGATGAAAGCTACCTTTCCCGTCAAAGTAGCTGACTATGATATTAAAATTCCCAAAATGGTTTTTTACAATATTGCTGAAGAAGTAGAGGTACGTGTCAACTTTCAATACCAGCCTTATGATCCATAAAACTATCTTTTTTCTGACATTGATACTGCTCTGTAGCTTAGTCGTCTCTGCTCAGAGCCTGCTAGAAGAACTGGAGCAAGAGCCTGATACGCTTAGCATAACGGAGCAAGCTACTTTTAAAGGTACACGCCTGATCAATGGGCACTCTGTAGAGACAGATGGCGAAGGAGTGCTTAGCTTTCTAATTTCGCATCGCTTCGGCAGGCTTAATGAAGGGGCTTATGAGTTTTTTGGTTTAGATGACTCTAACATCAGGCTGGGCTTAGAGTATGGCCTAACGGACCGACTGAATGTTGGCATAGGTAGAAGCTCTTTTGAGAAAGTAATAGATGCTTTTATTAAATACCAGCTGATCCGACAGCAGAGCGGAGGCAAAGTCGTACCTCTGAGCCTTACCGTATTTAGTAGCATGGCAATCAATACATTGCGTAGCCAGCTTCCCGAAAGAGAGCTTAACTTCAGGTATAGAGTGGATTATACTTATCAGTTATTGCTGGCCAGGAAATTTAGCTCTCGTCTTTCTTTACAGTTAATGCCAACCTGGCTACATCGTAATCTGGTTGCTAAGGCAGATATGGAGAACGACTTGTACGTATTAGGAATGGGAGGTCGCTATAAACTTAGCAAGCGGGTAGCACTCAACCTGGAATACTACTATCGCCTCAATGCAGAGGCAGAAGAAGACTTTTATTATAATCCTATTGCCATTGGATTTGATATAGAAACCGGAGGGCATGTTTTTCAACTACAGCTTACTAATGCCCGGGCTATGATAGAAGAAGGCTTTCTGAGCGAAACCAGCGGAGACTTTTTTTCTGGCGATATCCACTTCGGGTTTAATATTTCCAGAGTCTTTCAGCTAAAATAATAGCTGGTAACTACATCTAATCATAACAATATCATAATCTGAAGGCCTTCCTAATCTACCATGGTCTACTGAACTTTGCTGTTAAATAGATAAGATATGAGCGATCTTCTTATTTGGCAGCAGGTACAGGCAGACTCTGAGGTGGCCTTCGGAGAGTTGTTTAACCGACAATGGCAGCGTTGTTTTGCTATGGCATATAGCATGTTGCAAGACCAGAAACTTGCCGAAGATATTGTTCAGGAAATATTTATTGACCTGTGGGCCCGAAGAAAAAAGCTACAGCTGGACAAGCCGGAAGCTTACCTCACCCGTATGGTAAAAAACCGGGTGTTTACGAGCATGTCTCGTACAAATATACCCGAAAGAAATATAGAAATACTGGAAGGTCTACTTCAGCAATCTTCCCCTGAAGACCAGTATATTTTAAATGAGCTCAGAGCGAAAATACGCGAAGCAGAAGAAGAACTCCCGCCCCGTTGCCGTCAGGTGTACCAACTCAGAAAAGACGATGGGCTTAGCGCCGCAGAAATAGCTGAGCAGTTGGGCATGTCTATACGCACAGTAGAAAACCACTTGTATCAGGCAACAAGAATTCTCAAAAACAAGATCAACCCTATTACCATATTGTTAATAATTAAGCATTTCATTTAATATATCCATAATCGCTTTGCACTAAGTAGTAAACGCTCTCTATGAGACATAGGGGTGTAAAGCGATAATAATGGATCAACAAAAATTCTGGAAGAGCATATTAGCTCGTTATGTAAGAGGAGAGGCCGGGCCCGCAGAACAAAAACTGCTAGATCGCTACTTTGCCGATGCAAGTAGTCAAGAGGATGCGGTATGGGAGGAGTTGGAAGAAGCTCCCGAAACAATACGGCAGAGGCTATTGGCAGAAGTGCAGCAAGGCATCAGACCTCCGAAAAAAACATCCTACATATTATGGAACCTGGCCAAAGGCATAGCCGCATCGCTAATGCTCATTACCGGTCTGGCATATTTTGTCCTGAACGATAAGGGTATTTCCCTATCGTCTCTTTTTGCCAGCGAAGAAGTTTGGCAGGAGTACGCTACCCAAAGCGGTGAGCAGAAGCAAATCAATCTTCCTGACGGTTCGGTAGTGCACCTAAACCATCAAAGTAGCCTTCGTTTTTCACAGACCAGCTTTGGCAGGCAGCAAAGAAAGGTAAAGCTACTTGGCGAAGCTTTTTTTGAAGTGCAGAAAGATAGCCTGCGCCCCTTTATTGTAGAAACCGAGAAGCTGAGCACAAGAGTGCTGGGTACTTCTTTTAATGTTCATACTGTGGATGGGCACTATGCCGTAGCTGTAGCTAGCGGAGCTGTAGAAGTACAGGCGAAAGTAAAAGGAGAAACACAAAAGCTACAGCTCATGCCTGGCCAGCAAGCCTCGCTTGACAGCCTTCAGACACAGCTCATTTTTGAAGAGCAGGTAACAGAAGAAACCTTTCTCTGGCGAAAGGGAATATTAGCTTTTCATGCAGACCCTATGCACAAGGTGGTGGCAGAGCTGGAAAGAGCTTTTGGTCGTGCCATAGACTGTGAGCCAGACCTGCTCCACCGGGCTATCACAGCGCGCTACTCACAAAAAACGCTGGACTACATACTGGAAGACTTATGCTTCCTGCTTGGAGCTGCTTATGAAGAAAACCAAAATCAGATACGCATAACCACACTACAGTAACTTTTAACCTTTTTACTATGAAACCAAAATTACCAACGAAGAAAAGTGCCGCGCGCTATGGGTGCTTCTTCCTTTGGCTTGTCTTGTTTAATCTGTGCTATCCCCAGCTTACTGTGGCTCATGGCAAGCAGGACCCTTCTGTCATCAGCCTTTCGGTGCAGAGTGCCCGGCTGGTGCAGGTCTTTAAAGAAATAGAAGACCGTTACAACTACCAGTTCGCCTACACCGATGAAGTAGCAGAGCTACAGCATACCATCAGTATTTATAGCAAAGGCGCCACTATTGAAGAAGTACTTGAAGACCTGGCTACTCAGGCTCCCATCCGTTTTAGAGTTAGAGATCAGAGAGTTTCTGTGAGCATAGATGAACATTTGCGTCAGCAATTGAAGCCTCAAAAGAGAATAGAAGGTAAGGTCAACGATGAAGAAGGTCAGCCTATCCCCGGGGTATCCGTTCTTATCAAAAGTACTTCTACCGGTACCATCAGTGATATTGATGGTAACTTCAGCCTCAATGTAGCCGATGATCTTGTGGAGCCGGTACTGATATTCTCTTTCGTAGGATATCAGACACAGGAAGTAAACCTAAATGGCCGCAGCAACCTTACCGTTACACTTTACGAAGATGTGCAGAGCCTCAATGAGGTAGTGGTAGTAGGCTATGGTACTCAGAAGAAAGCTAACCTGACCGGAGCTGTTTCTCAGATAGAAGCTAGAGAGCTGGCAAAGCGCCCCAATGTTAACCTTACACAAAGTTTGCAGGGAGTAATTCCCGGGCTAAATATTAATCGTAGCAATGGAAATCCAGGGTCAGAACCTCAGATCAATGTGCGAGGCTATACCTCCATCAATGGTGGTGGCCCTTTAGTATTAGTAGATGGGGTAGAGGGTGATGTAAGTAAGCTTAACCCTGCCGATGTAGAGTCAGTGACTGTACTTAAAGATGCCGCTGCCGCTGCTATTTATGGTGCCAGAGGTGCATTTGGAGTCATACTTATTACTACCAAAAATGCAGAGGCTGGCCGTACCCGTGTCAGCTATACCAACAATTTTGCCTGGGGTACTACTACCACTAATACAGACTTTGTTACCGACCCCTATTTGGCAGCCAAACTGGTAGACGAATCCTTTCAGGTAAGGCTGGGACGTAACTATACCGGCTATACAGAAGCAGATTACGAAGAACTAAAGAAAAGGTCAGAAGACCCCTCTCTGCCAGATGTGGTTATAGAAAACCGTAATGGTAGAGATCAGTACATCTACTATGGTAATACCGACTGGTGGAATACCATGTTTCGTAAATGGCAGCCTTCTCAAAACCACAATGTTACACTTACCGGAGGTACCGAAAAGCTTAGCGTTTTGCTCTCAGGCCGTTTCTACAAAAATACCGGTATCCTCAAAGTACAGGATGATACCTATGAGTCGTATAACGGGCGTGCCAAGCTGGATCTGAAAGTGAACGACTGGCTTAGCATCTCTGAAAATATACAGGTAAATACCAGCGACCAGCTATCGCACGGCGGTAGCCAGTACGGATGGGGCGAACCCTGGGGTAGCCTGATCTGGGTGCATGCCCTGCCTTCTTATGTTCCTCAAAACCCTGACGGAACAGCGAGCTGGCGTACCGAGCTGAACAACTACACCATCGGAGATGGTATTTACGCCTCTTTGCTATATGGTAAGTCAAAAGAAACTATTGACCAGCGCCAGCTGGTCAACACCATAGGGGCTACCCTTACCCCCGTGCCGGTAGAAGGGTTAAGCGTAAACTTTAATTTCACCAACAAGTGGGACTTCTATGATGAGATGGAAAGAAGCGTGAGAAGCCCCTGGTCGGTCTATCCCGGGCAGATAGACTATCTGGGTAGTGATCAGCTCAGAGAAGTAAACGGTAAAGGCGACTATACAGCTCTTAATATCTTTGCCAACTACGAGCAAAGTATTGGTCGTCATCATTTTAAAGAAATGATAGGCTTTAACCGTGAGCAAAAAAGCTACGAAACCGTAGACACCCGCAAGAAAAATAGTATATCGGATGACCTGAATGCTTTAGATCTGGGTAGCAGCGACCCTGAAGCCTATGGAAATGCCTGGGAGTGGGCTTCGCATGGTTACTTTTTCAGACTTAACTATGACTACGACAACCGTTACCTGCTGGAAGTAAATGGTAGGTATGATGGTTCTTCTCGTTTTCCTTCAGACTACCGCTGGGGATTCTTTCCTTCAGTATCTGCGGGCTGGTCTATCAGTAACGAAAGCTTCTTTGATGGCCTGCACGACTATGTAAATGACCTGAAAATCAGGGCTTCTTACGGTTCTCTAGGAAACCAGTTAGTAGACTACTACGCATACGTGCCTACGCTGGCTAAAAATACTGCTGGCACTTACGCTATAGATGGCAACAAGCTGGAGTATATGAACCCTCCCAAACTTAACCCGGTAGACATCAGCTGGGAAGAAGTTAATACAATCAACCTGGGGTTGGATGTTTCTGTGCTAAAAAACAGCCTTACTGCTAATGTGGACTTTTTCCAGAGAAATACACTGGGCATGCTCACACCTGGTAAAACACTGCCAGCAGTATTAGGTACCGGATCACCTGAAGAAAACGCAGCTGACCTACAGACCCGAGGTTTTGAAGTAAGCCTGACCTACCAGGAAAGCCTGACCCTGGCTGGTAAACCTCTTAACCTGGTGGTGAATGGTACAGTATCTAACCAGATTACAGAAATTACCAAGTTTGATAACCCAAACAACTACCTGGGAGACTACTACGTAGGACAGACGATAGGTGAAATTTGGGGTTATCACGTTCCCGGCCTGTTTGCTACCGATGAGGAGGCTCAAAACCATGTAGATCAGACCAGGGTAAACGCGAATATCAACGCTTCTCCGGGAGAGTACGGTAAAGTAATGGCCGGTGATATGAAGTTTGCAGACCTGGACGGAAATGGTGAGATTAGCGAAGGTGACAATACACTGGAAAACCCCGGCGACCGCCGTATTATTGGTAATTCTGCGCCTCAGTTTCCTTACAGCTTTGGCATCAGAGCAGACTGGAACAACATAGATTTTTCAGCTTTCTTTCAGGGAATAGGCAAGCAGGATTGGTACCCCAACACTGACTCCCGCCTATACTGGGCAATGTACAACCGGCCTTACAACTCATTTATCCGTAAGGATCTGGTAGAAGAAATCTGGAGCGAGGAAAATCCTGATGGTTACTACCCACGCCTCAGAGGGTACGCCTCATTAGGTAACAATCGTGAGCTGGGGGCGGTAAATGATCGTTATTTACAAAGTGTAGCCTATATACGCCTTAAGAATCTGAGCATTGGCTATACCCTGCCTAAGCAGTGGATAGAAAGCATAAACCTGGAAAATGTGAGGTTCTACTTCAGTGGCGAAAATCTGCTTACTTTCAGCAAGCTCACAGATTATGTAGATCCTGAAGCCGCTTCTGGCGATGTAAATTTTTCTAATACTAACCAGGCAGACGACCGAGGCACAGCTCAGGGGTACCCATTCAGCAAAGTGTTCTCTTTTGGAGTAAGTGTCAACTTCTAAACTAAACCATCCATGTTTCAAAAGACAAAACCTATGAAACGCAAGATATATTTTAGCCTATTCGCATTAGCGCTTTTATGGCTGGCCGGCTGTAGCGAAGACGAACTGGAGCTTACGCCGCCATCAGAAGTTACCTCAGAAAACTTTTTTCAGAAAGCCAGTGATCTGGAGCTGTATACTAACAGTTTCTACCTTATGTTTCCTGAAAAGATATACCGCGGAGATGATGAGTCAGATAATGTAATTCTGAATGCTCCATCTGACCGGGTAAGAGGTGCCAGAATTGTACCTACCGATGCTGGTAGCGCGGGCTGGACCTGGGGAGATTTAAGACAAATCAACTACTTTCTGGAAAATTACGAGCGCTGTCAGGATGAGGCTGCTAAAAAGCATTACAGCGGTGTCGCTCGCTTCTTCCGTGCTTACTTCTATTTTGATAAAGTAAAGCGCTTTGGTGATGTGCCCTGGTACTCCTCTGTAGTAGACCCTACAGATGATGCAGCTCTTAACAAGGCCCGTGATTCACGTATATTGGTCATGGACTCTGTGCTGGCAGACCTTGATTATGCAGTAGAAAATATGAATGCCAATGTAGAAGTGTACAAAGTGAGTAAATGGACAGCACTGGCACTAAAATCTCGTGTAAGCCTGTATGAAGGTACTTTCCGCAAGTATCATGGCATAGAAGGTAGCGACAAATTTTTAAATCAGGCGTGGCAGGCTGCCGAAGCGCTTATGGACGCTCAAACTTATAGCCTTTACAGTAGTGGAAGCCCGGAAACTGATTACCGTGATTTTTTTGCTGCTCATGACGCTATAGGTGATGAAGTTATTCTGGCCAGACAGTTTTTAACTGAGCATGCAATAGACCATAATGTAAACTATTATACCACTACTTCTTCTTACGGAATGCCCGGTATGCCCAAAGATCTGGTAAACAGCTACCTGATGTTAGACGGAAGTCGCTTTACCGATCAGGCAGATTATAATAAACTTTCTTTTGTAGAAGAAACCCAGAATCGTGATCCTCGTCTGGCTCAGACAGTACGTACACCTGGCTACACTCGCCTGGGAACTACCGAACCCTTACCTCCAAACCTGGGGGCTACCATCACTGGTTATCAGCTGATCAAATTTGTAACTGAGCCTAAGTACGATACATTTGACGAATCAATTACAGATATGCCGCTCTTCCGCTATGCAGAGGTCTTACTTAACTATGCAGAAGCTAAAGCAGAACTGGGTAGCCTTACACAAGAAGACCTGGATAAGTCTATCAACCTGATTAGGGCTCGGGTAGGTATGCCCAGCCTGAATCTGGATGCTGCCAATGCAGACCCTGATCCCTATCTGGCAGCTCAGTACAAAAATGTAAGTGCTGGTAGTATGCAGGGAGTTATTCTGGAGATTCGCAGAGAGCGCCGTATTGAATTGTTTATGGAAAACTTCCGTTGGGATGACCTGATGCGCTGGAAAGAAGGTCAGAAGCTAACGCAGGATTTTCGGGGAATGTATTTTGCCGGAGAGGGTTCTTACGACCTGGAAGGTGATGGCGATACTGATGTAGTCATCTATAGTGGAGATATATCGGATAAAGAAAACGGTATTTTGTACTTAAAACTGGGCGAAGATGTAGTATTGGATGAAAATGGCCTGATCAACCCTCACCCGAGTATAAACGAAAGAAAATTTGACGAAAATAAAGACTATCTTTATCCTCTGCCCAGAACAGAGATATTACTTAATGCTAACCTGGAGCAGAATCCTGGCTGGTAAAATTATTTAAGACTATTAGTAGGTGGCTATCAATCAGACACTCTAATAATTGTAGTATATGCTAAAAATTAATGTACTCGCATTAGTCTTAGAGGCCGCCCTATGGGCGGTTTCTTTTTCTTCATGCACCTCTGCTATATCTGAGCAGGCTGACTCGCGCAACCATCAGGAAGCTTTTGAGCTTAGCGTAATGTCCTATAATATTCATCATGCTAACCCTCCTTCCAGCCCCAAAGTCATTGATCTGGAAGCCATTGCCAGAGTGATAGAAGAGCAGCAGCCCCACTTGGTAGCCTTGCAGGAGGTAGATGTGCTAACTGCCCGATCGGGTAAAGTAGACCAGGCTAAAGCACTGGCGGAACGTCTGGATATGAACTACTACTTTGCGAAAGCAATCAGTTTTGAGGGAGGAGAATATGGTGTTGCTATACTATCTCGTTTTCCAATAAGCGAAACTCAGACCTACTCTTTGCCTATGCAGCCGGACAGTGGAGGCGAACCCCGGGTATTTGCCAGTGCAAAAGTAGAGCTACCCGGTAGTATCTTTATCCGTTTTGCCAATACGCACCTGGATGCGCTCAGCACCGATGAAAACCGCCTGCTGCAAATAGAGAAAATTGCTGAGATCAGTAGTAAAGATGAGCTTCCTATGATTATTGCCGGAGATTTTAATGCTCCTCCGGGTTCAGCGGTTATTAATGTTCTGGACCAGAGTTTTAGCAGAAGTTGTAACCCCTGTGCGCCAACCATTCCGGTAATTGAGCCAGAGCGAGCTATAGATTTTATAGCTTACCGGCCATCAGAAGCATTTACTGTCAAATCTCATCAAGTGCTGCCCGAAACTTATGCCTCTGATCATCTTCCGGTAGTATCCGTTTTTCGCATGCCATAAAGCTTGTACAATAATGATTTTTGGCTGAACCTGAGCACTAATATCTGTTTTATAGGGTTAAAAATACTTTACACTACTTAACTTCGTATTTTTAGTATAGAAAACCTGACCTTATGAAAAGATACAGATTGTTAGTGCTATTTTTTTTGATAGCAAATGCTATCAGTGGCTGGGCACAAACAGAAAAGCCCGATGATTTCTTGCCAATGGATTTTCATCAGGATAGAAGAGAAGCCTTGAGAGCCAAAATGCCTCCTAACTCAGTAGCGGTATTCTTTGCCAATCCTGTGCGTAACCGTTCTAATGATGTGGATTATCATTATCATCAGGATCCGAATTTCTACTATCTGACCGGGCATACCGAACCTCATGCGGTGCTTCTTATCTTCAAAGAAAAGCAGCAGGTGAATGCTGAGTCATTTGATGAGATAATTTTTGTACGTGGGCACGATGCGCTCAAAGAGCTGTATGATGGAGGGCGCTTAGGAAAAGAAGGAGCTCGTAAAACCTTAAAAATAGATGTAACCTTTGAAGGAAGTGACTTTAAAGAATACAATATTGATTTCTCAAAATTTGATAAAGTACTCTTCTACGATTTTCATAATGATGTGCGAGATACCAAAGAAGACGGTGACCTGTATGATCTTATTGCCACATTTAAGCAGAAAATCAACTATCCAGACGAAAAAGAGATGACCATAGAGGTGGAGCCTGCGGAAAACAAGCTAGATACCAAATCTTTGGACAAGATGATGAAGTCTCTGAGAGGGATCAAAACGGAAGAAGAGCTGGAACTACTACGCAAGGCGGTAAAAATTTCTGCGCTGGGCCAGGCCGAAGTGATGAAGGCTATGCACCCCGGAATGTCTGAACTGGAAGTACAGGGCATGCATGAGTTTATATACAAAAAATACCAGGCCGAGCATGAAGGGTACCCCAGTATAGTAGGAGCTGGGCATAATGGCTGTGTGCTTCATTACATAGAAAACTACAAGCCTAAAATAGAAGATGGTGAGCTGATTTTGATGGATCTGGGGGCAGAGTATCATGGCTATACAGCTGATGTAACCCGTACGCTACCCGTAAACGGTAAATTTACCAAAGAGCAAAAAATAATTTACGATCTGGTTTATGAGGCGCAGGAAGCAGCCATGGCCATATGCAAAGAAGGAACAACTTTTAAAGAACTATATGCGGCTACTGCCCGGGTAATTAATCAGGGGCTGGTAGAGCTAGGCATCTACAAAAGCCTGCAAAAAGAAGATATTATCAATCCGGCTACTGGCCGTAATCGCTACTACCCTCATGGTTGTACTCACCATATCGGACTTGACGTACATGACCTGGGAGAAAACGACACCCTTCGTGCAGGAATGGTCATTACCATAGAGCCGGGGATTTATATTCCTGAGGGCAGCCCCTGCGACCCCAAATGGTGGAATATTCCAGTGCGCATAGAAGATGATTTTCTGATCACAGAAGAGGGGTACGAGCTATTATCTGACCTGGCTCCCAGAAGAAGCGAAGAAGTAGAAGCTTTAATGGCACAACCTAGCTCTTTTGAGAATATAACCCTGCCCAGTCTGGAAGAATAAAAGAACTCTAAGCAGAACAGACTGTGAATTTTAGGGGGCGCTAAATCAGAACAAAAAAATTCCCCCAAATTGGGGTAGTATTTTTTTGCGGATAAAAGGAGGAATTTAGTCAGGAATATACTTAATTTAAGTATATTTTTACAATCTTTAAACCCTACCACTATGAGTTATTTGCAAAGAACAAAAGACCTGCATGCCATGCTAGACCAGGCGAAAGACCTGGAAGCATTAGACATTTTTTTTCATACCGATGTTAAAGTTATTGAGAAACCAAACGGTGAAGTACGCAATGGAGTAGAAGCTCAGAAGAAAGCTGTAGAAGAGTGGTTAAACATGGTTCAGGATTTCCATGCCGGAGGTACTGATAGCATTACTGCCAACGATGAAGAGGGTATTAGTATGGCTGAAACCTGGATGGAAGTTACACTTAAAGGTATGCCTGCGCCCATGAAGATGGAAGAGGTGATAGTGTATCGTTGGGAGGGAGATAAAATTAAAGAAATGAGTTTCTACTATCATAACCCTATGCAGGATGATATGCAGAATAATACTCAGCAGGCCAGCGGAGAAGCATCTACACCTGCATAAACTTAAATTACTGAGGAAGTAAAACAAAAAGGCTATGCGGAAAATCCACATAGCCTTTATTATTCATAATCTACTACTTCACTATCTCTATTACATCTCTAAATCTTTCTCTATTACATCTCTAAATCTTTAGATGCATACAACTCTCCTTCTTCAGTAAAATACAACAGAGCATTAGCATCTTCATGTGTTACCTGTAATTGGTATAGCTTTTCTGGATACTGATCACCAATGTACATCTCTACTGACTGGTCTCCCAGTTGTTGATCCAGTGCTGCACCGCTTAGTACATAGGCTTGTTTAATGCTTGCACCTTCGTAATCGCTTTCCATCAGTGCCTCATTAACTTCTTTAGGAATAGCACTATTTTCTATTTTCTTGATGCCTTCTCCTTTAATCATTTCTTTTTTGTCTTGGTCTTGCATCTTCTCTTTTGGCATGTCCTGCGCCTGTACTGTGACAAAAGATGCTATTGCTATACCGAATGTTAATATTGTCTTTTTCATAATATGTCTAATATTTTAATTCCAAAATTACACTAATACTTAAAGGAAATATAAAGCCAATAATTAAAAATATTATATAAATATCTGTTAATCAGTTATTTAAGTTTGTATTAGTTTTTTGATAATTAAAAATAGTGTGAAAAAAATGCTACAAATTTGTTGAATTGTTTTACATAATGTTAAAAAGTAGCTGCTGTAAACCCATGGTTTTACACTGCTTGCTACATAACCGCGGAATTGTAAGGAGGATACTTATCTAAAGCTTGATATAGTAAAGGGGAACCATACAAACACCTAATCTATATAGGTCTCTTTTATAGCGGTTAAAGATGCAGATACTATTGTAATGATGCTACCACTCTCTATCAAACAGGATGGGGGTACAAACTGCACTATGCAAACTGCTAACTTATATCAAAACCCTCTTCTTTAACTAAATCCCCCCTCAGGCAAAAGAGCTATTTTACTGACTGTCTTTTTTGTGTAAACATTTTATTGTTGAGCTAGATGTTGCAGATATTAGTGAAATCTTCTGTCCAGGAATTACAGTATTGATCTTAAGCTTTCTTGCTCTAACACTAAAGCTATATTTCTTGAAGCCAGATAACAGATTCCAATACTGACTCTCAAAAATTTACTGTTTTTACAAGTCTTACTTATTAGAGAAAGGCGGCTGTAAAGGCTTCTTATTAGCCATAAATCTTTTAAAATATATTTAAACCCAAAGCTGAACTTGGGAGTAGCAACTAAGGTTATCTGCTAGTAAAAGAATAAAGTAATGAAAGCGCTCTTTATTTACAGATGAGAACTCTATATTTGCGCTTTAATTGAAAAACGTTGGGTAAATAGTCCTAAACAAAAACAATTAAATCCAAAACTACTTATAGCAATCTGTGGCATAGAAAATTAGCTTACTAACTGAATATAAAATATTTACACCCCCAAAAGCTTAGGCCAATGGGAATTAAATACGAATAATTATTTCTGTAGTCCATGAAGATAAATCTTTCATCTCCTACTACCTTTGAGCACCGCCATAATGGTCCCCGCCCGGAGGAAATTCAAGAAATGTTAAGTGCCATCAATGCCTCTTCTCTGGAAGAACTGATTGATGAGACTATACCCAAAGCCATCCAGTTAAAAAAGGCTCTGAAATTGCCGGAACCTAAATCTGAATACGATTTCCTACAGTCTTTTAAAAAGCTGGCTGCTCAGAACCAGGTGTTCAAATCTTATATTGGCATGGGCTACTACGACTGTATCGTACCATCGGTAATACAGCGAAATATCTTAGAAAATCCTGGTTGGTATACCGCATACACACCCTATCAGGCAGAAATTGCCCAGGGACGTCTGGAGGCACTCATCAATTTCCAGACTATGGTAATGGACCTTACCGCTATGGAACTTGCCAATGCCTCTTTACTGGACGAGGGTACTGCTGCTGCGGAAGCCATGAGCATGTTTTTAGGATTAAGAAAAGGAGCCAAGAAAAAAGCACAAACCTTCTTTGTAGACAGTCGCACTTTTCCTCAGACGCTGGATGTGCTTAAGACACGTGCTCTTCCTATAGATGTAAAGCTGGTAATTGGTGATTTAAAAGACCTTGACCTTAGCGACGAAAATCTTTTTGGCGTACTCCTTCAGTACCCTGATGCTGATGGAGCAGTAAAGGACTACAGTACGCTGATAGAAGAAGCACATAACAATGATATTCGTGTAGCTGTAGCCGCAGACTTGCTCAGCCTTTGTTTGCTTACCCCTCCCGGGGAGTTAGGTGCCGACTGTGTGGTAGGAACCAGCCAGCGTCTGGGTGTGCCTATGGGGTACGGTGGTCCGCATGCAGCTTACTTTGCTACGCGAGAAGCGTACAAAAGGCAGATTCCTGGCAGAATCATTGGAGTATCGCAGGATGCCAATGGTAAAAAAGCTTATCGTATGGCTTTGCAAACCCGCGAGCAGCATATCAAAAGAGACAAAGCTACTTCTAACATCTGTACCGCCCAGGTACTATTGGCAGTAATGGCAGGTATGTATGGCGTATATCATGGACCTAAAGGGATGCGTAAAATTGCTGAGCGTGTACATGCTATGGCTGTTTTACTAGAGAAGGGCTTGAGTAGCCTTGGCTTTGCGCAGACTAATGAAGCGTATTTTGATACCTTAAAAGTAAAAGTTGAGGATAAAGCCCTCTTACAAAAAATCGCGCAGGTGCAGGAAGTGAACCTTCGCTATTTTGAGGATGAGTATGTGGGTATTTCAGTAGACGAAACAACCCGTCTGCATGATGTACAGGCTTTACTGGAAATATTTGCTCAGGCAGCAAACAGGGAACTTACATTTGATCTGCTTACAGAAACAGAGGCTATTACCATTAACTGGCCGGAAAACTTACAGCGTAAATCAGACTATTTGCAGCATCCGGTATTTAATATGTACCATGCCGAGCATGATATGCTGAGATATATCAAAAGCCTGGAAAACAAAGATCTTTCTTTGGTACACTCCATGATATCGCTGGGGTCATGTACCATGAAGCTTAATGCCGCCACTGAAATGATGCCGCTGAGTTGGCCAGAGTTTGGTGGCTTACACCCATTTGCTCCGGTAGAGCAGGCACAAGGCTATCAGAGGCTTTTCAAAGACCTACAGGCATGGCTGAGCGAAATCACTGGTTTTGCCGAAGTTTCTTTGCAGCCGAACTCAGGTGCGCAGGGCGAGTATGCCGGACTAATGGTCATCCGTGCTTATCATGAGAGCAATGGCGAAGGGCATAGAAATAAAGTGCTTATTCCGACCTCAGCACACGGTACCAACTTTGCCAGCGCTGTAATGGCAGGTGGAGAAGTAGTACTGGTGAACTGTGATGAAAAAGGAAATATTGATCTGGATGACCTGAAGGCCAAAGCTGACAAACACAGCGAGCAGCTTTCTTCGCTCATGGTTACCTATCCGAGTACTCATGGTGTGTTTGAAGAAGAAATTATGGAAATCTGTGATATCATCCATCAGCATGGAGGGCAGGTATACATGGATGGCGCTAATATGAATGCTCAGGTGGGGCTTACCAGCCCGGCTAATATTGGAGCTGACGTATGCCATTTGAATTTACATAAAACTTTCTGCATACCTCATGGAGGTGGCGGACCCGGTATGGGGCCTATTGGAGTGGCGGCACATTTAGCCCCCTTCCTTCCCGGTAATCCTATCGTAGAAGTAGGAGGGGAGCAGGCAATTCACGCTATTTCTTCTGCCCCTTACGGGAGTGCCAGCATTCTTACCATCTCTTATGCTTATATAGCGATGATGGGCGGCTCTGGACTTACCAATGCTACCAAAATGGCAATACTGAATGCCAACTACATTAAGCAACGTCTGGACGGACATTACTCAGTATTATATACCGGAAAAAATGGCCGCTCAGCTCACGAGATGATTATTGACTGCCGTGAGTATAAAAAAGTAGGTATAGAAGTAGAAGATATTGCCAAGAGGTTGATGGACTATGGCTTCCATGCGCCTACTGTATCCTTTCCTGTAGCAGGTACCATGATGATTGAGCCTACTGAAAGTGAGTCCAAAGCTGAGCTAGATCGCTTCTGCGATGCGCTCATTAGCATCCGCGAAGAGATTAGAGAGGTAGAAGAAGGAAAAGCAGATAAGGTAGACAATGTACTTAAAAATGCACCTCATACTGCTGAAATTGCCCTTAACGATGATTGGAGCTTTAGCTACAGCCGTGAAAAAGCAGTTTACCCTCAATCTTTTGTGAGAACTAACAAATTCTGGCCTTCCGTAAGTCGTATTGATAGTGCCTACGGAGACAGAAACCTGATGTGTAGCTGTATTCCTATGGAAGCCTACCAGGACGCAGAAGATCAGAAAGAAGAGGTAGCGGATCTGGCTTAAGCTAATATTCTTAAAATAGATATGAGAGGCTTTACCGATAAGGTGAAGCCTTTTTTATTTGAAGATGCTATGCTTGTTTTTAACTATCCAGTTAATCAGAAAAAAGAGTAGCAAAGCGCTGCATACCATCGCCAGTATCAGTAAACTAACGTACGCATTGCCGAGTCCGAAAGTAAGCTCCACCTGCTCCATCTCCTGTGCAAGTGCCTGAAAGCCAAAGGCCAGAATCATTAGCCAGGGTAGGGAACTGATAATCAATACACTCACCACCAATACGATGAGGATAAGGAGGTTTTTAATTTCATCCATTTTTAGGAAGTTCAGGCTTAGGTAGTTGCCTGTTAATTTAGTGTTTTCGCTTCACTCTTGCACTCAATAAGATAATACCGATGCCCAGCAGAGAAACTATTGCGAAAGCCCAGCGTAGGTTTGTCGCTTCAGAGATATAACCTATAGCCGGAGGACCAAACAGAAAGCCCAGAAAGCCTACGGAAGATACTGCTGTAATAGCTGTGCCGGGGGCCATGGTACTGGTTTTTCCGGTTTCTCCGTACAGTAAAGGTACAATGGTTGATACGCCTAAACCTACCAGCATAAAACCTAAAGTGGCCGCTACAATATTAGGCAAGGCTACTGCCAGCCACAAACCACATACTACCAGCAATCCATTAAGTTGTATCATAGTAAAGGTACCGAGCTTGCTGGCAAGTTTGTCACCTACAAAACGTGCGGCTGCCATACAGCACATAAAGGCTACGTAGCCTATCGCTGTGTAGGAGTCAGGCACTTCCACTACTTTCTTAAAATAGATACCACTCCAGTCAAACATGGTGCCTTCGCAAATCATACCACAAAAGGCAATAAAGCCTAAACCTAATAGCTGCCGGTCGGGCATAACAAACACCTTTTGTTTCTCCTGACTCGTGCTTCTGTCAGCAAGCGTATAGCGGTATGCTAGAATTAGCAGGCCTAATACCAATACTCCAATGACACAGAAATGTATCCAGGGAGCTATTTTTAGAGAGATAAAAAGCGCGCCGATAGCCGCTCCTGCAAAACCTGCCAGGCTCCACAGTCCATGAAAAGAAGCCATAATAGAGCGTTTGTACATCGCCTCTACCGCTACAGCCTGTGTATTGACTGCTACATTAATCAGGTTACCGGAAAGTCCGAAGAAAAAGAGTACAATCATCAGTTGCCAGCTGTTGTCAGCCAGCCCTATAAAGGGCAAAGTAGCTATATGAAAGAGCGTAGCCGCTACCAAAGTAATCTGACTACCTAGCCGGGCTACTGCCCAGGCAGAAAAAGGTAAACCCAGCAGTAGGCCTAATGGTAAGGCAAAAAGCACACTCCCCCAGGCACCATCGCTAAGACCAAGCTGTCCCTGAATATTAGGGATACGGCTGGCCCAGGTAGAAAAAATAACACCCAGAATAATGAAAAAAGCTCCTACTGCCTGTCGGTAGCGCTTAGGAGAAGGAGCAAGGGTAACAGTGTTAGATATCATATCATTAACTTCTGTTTTTCAACAGGCGCAAATAAATAGTATTTTGTGCGTTATTCTATGCTCATACTTTGAGAATAGACTTTATGTTTTGGTTAAAAATTTAGTAAAGTTCAACTTAGGTAGGCCTATAATTCATACTTTGATAAAGAATGTGTAATAGAAGATGAAAAAAATAATTGTATATTATATATTATGAAAAAAAATGCCTTTCTGTTGTTAAAATAATAAGATAAAATAATAAGAATAGAAGAGTGCTAAAAACAACCTATACGACTAAAAAACTAATAATCACAACCTAATCATGCCCACCATTAATTTCACCCAGATTCAGGAAGACTCCCGAACACCGAAGTATGAGCAGATTATGAATCTCATTAAATCGGATATAGAAAATGGTATTTTCAAAAGGGGAGAACGTATTCCTTCCATAAATGAAACCAGTGAGGATTTTCTGATTTCTCGCGATACCGTAGAAAAAGCCTATACCAAGCTAAGGGAGTTAGGAATTATTAAATCGGTTCCTGGCAAAGGCTATTATGTTAATTGCGACCAGCCCATAGATACTATCAGGGTACTGTTAATTATCAACAAGATTAGCGCGCATAAAAAGAAGATTGTGCAGGCTTTTGTAGAAACGCTGGGAGAGCAGGCAAGTGTAGAAACCTGTGTGCATCATTACAGCACCGAAATGCTCAAGCGTATTCTTGACGAAAATCAGGGCAATTATCATTACTACGCTATAATTCCCTGCTTCAAGGACTTCTCAGAAGAAACCGTAAAGGTGATTTCTTCTGTGCCCAACGATAAACTTTTACTCATTGATAAAGATGTAAAAGACCTTAAGGGCAAGTATAAAGCAGTTTCTGAAAATTTTGAAAATGATATTTACGATGTGCTGGCCTCTGCTATGGATAGGTTAAGTAAGTACCAGCGTATCAACCTAATTTTTCCGGACGGAAACCAGTACGTGCCTGAGATAATGGCGGGCTTTAAAAAGTTTTGCGCAGAGTACCATTATGAGTACTGCATCACCAACGTATTTGATGCGGATATGGTAAAGCCTCGTAGTCTGTATATCGTGATTGAAGAAGATGAGCTGGTAAATATTATTAAGTACTGTAAAAATAATCAGCTGGAGATTGGTAAAGACGTAGGCATTATCTCATACAATGATACGCCCATCAAAGAAGTACTACATGATGGTATTGCAGTTATCTCTACAGACTTTAAGAAAATGGGAGAAAGTGCTGCCCGCCTGTTACTGGAAAAACGCACCGAAAAGCTTAACAATCCGTTTTATATGATTCGGAGACCTTCATTTTAGGTGAAAACTTTTACTTTTTATCAGTAAACCTGCCCCAAAGGCAGGTTTTTTTATGCGAAACATCCATATAAAAGGGTTACATCCAAAGCTATAGCCTGTACCAAAGAGCAATTCACCTTAAACCACATGCTCATGGAAAAATTTTTTCAACCCCACTACAAAAGCCTGCTAAGCTTGTTACTGACCATCGGTATTTTTGCCGGCTGTACTAAAGATGAAGAAGCACTTGTACCTGAGATGACAGATGATACTCAGGATCAGAAAGAGCTGCAACTAGAAGCTCCTACGCTGAGTCTGGTACCACCAAGCACCAAAGAGGTCCTGGAAAATGCCGACAATCTAAGATTTCCGGAAGGTAAGTCTTCGTCTGATAATGCACGAACTTCCGCAATTGGAGTAATAGACTATGTAGACTTTAACGACCCTGCGGCCCTATCTATTATTCCTGATTATGCCAGTAGTACTTTTGCTACTTACCCTTACTACATACAAAAAGTAGGTAATGCATGGGTACATGTGAAGGAAAACAATGGCGCTGGATATAATCCGGCATTTACCAGTAATTACCAACATTACCATCTAAGTTATCAAAATTTTGTACCTTGTATTACTAACGGAGGGCAGTTTGGTAAGCCTACTGGTAGTGGATGTGCCAGTATTAATCCGATTAACGAGCCCCGACTTGTGAACTCACATCATGGTACGCAGTGGCTCAAGATTTATGCTTATGACTACAATAGCTCTCAGCGTACTTTTGACCTACTGGGCATAAAAGTAGTCAATGGGCCTATACAGTTATGGTTTAAAAAGAAAGGAGGAGGCTGGTGGAGATGGTCAAGTCTGGGTGTGGGTACCTGGAACTTATCTTCTTATTCAACCGAAATTACACAGGTGCTCATCTCTGGTACCGGAAGCGCCAGTTTCGCTTTTGACAATGTCAAAGTTAAAATGCCTTACAATTGATTTAAATTAGGAAGTAGTTTTTGTTCATGTAGTGTAGTTAACAGCATCAGGGTCGTTTCTCCTCTGATGCTGTTTTTATATCTTTCTTATAGTTGTAGGGTTTTGGCCAGGTCGTAGGTTTCACCTTTTTGTGTGCTCAACTTTACCTCCTTACCCTGATATTTGAGTACACACTCACCACCGCTATGGGATGTAAGCTTGCCTCCGGTAAGTGACTGCCCTTTCCAGTTCAGATCTACTTCAAAATTACCTCGTGCTTTTAGGCCACTTACTTTACCTTCTGCCCAGGCCGAAGGAAGTGCCGGTAGAAGTTCTATCAATTTGGTATGGGATTGTATGAGCATTTCGGCTATACCCGCAGTGCTTCCCATATTGCCATCCAACTGAAAGGGGGGGTGTGCACAAAGCAGATTGCTATATGAACCTCCACCATCGCTCATATTATAACCTTTATCAGTAACCGGGGTCAGTACGTTTTTAAGGAGTTGGTGTGCTCTTTCTCCATCTTTTAGACGAGCCCAGAAGTTGACTTTCCACGCCAGTGACCATCCGGTACCTTCATCGCCGCGGGCGTTGAGGCTTACCTGTGCAGCTTTTGCCAGCTCTGGAGTTTCTTCTACACTAATTTGTTTGCCAGGGTGGAGCGCAAACAAATGAGATACATGGCGATGCGTATTTTTAGGGTCGTCTACATCTTCGTTCCACTCCTGCAACTGGCCCCAGCTACCAATTTTGGCTGGCAGTATCTGGTCACGTATCGCAATTGCTTCAGCTTTAAATTCACTTTCTATGCCCAATACTTCGCAAGCCTGAACGCAGTTGTTAAGTAGGTCCCAGGCAAGCTGATGATCCATAGACGCTCCGGTAGATATGCCCCCATGCTCAGGAGAGTAAGAAGGGCTGGAAACCAGGTAGCCATCAGCATCTTCAGTAAGGTAATCTATCCAAAACAAAGCAGCTTCTCTCATTACCGGAAAAGCTTCATCACGTAAGTAAGCCTGATCCTGAGTAAACGCATAATGCTCCCACATATGCTGAGCCAGCCAGGCCGCTCCTCCCGGGTAAAAGCCCCAGGGGAATCCCCAGCCGGGAGCTGTATAACCAAATGGGTTATTCATGGTATTGACTATCCAGCCGCGAGTGCCAAAGTGCTCTTTAGCTGCCAGTTGCCCCGGCTCTACCAGGCTAGCAATATAGTTGAGTAATGGCTTATGGCATTCAGATAGGTTACTCACTTCTGCCGGCCAATAGAGCATTTGTTCGTTAATGTCAAAGTGGTAATCGTTGGCCCAGGGAGGGTTAGTGCTATTGTTCCACTTACCCTGTAAGTTGAGGGGCATGGTGCCAGGGCGAGAGCCGGAGATCATCAGGTAACGGCCATACTGGAAATAGAGAGCTTCCAGAGCTGGGTCAGCTTGTCCTTCCGCATAAGCTATTTGTCTTTCATCGGTAGGTAGGTGCTCATTACTTTGTAGTCCCAGCTGTAGTTGTACCGCCTGAAAAAGGGGTTTGTAGTCTTGCTGCTGTTCTTGCAGAAGTTGTTCGTAGCTCAGATCCCGTACAGCTGTTAAAGTACGCTGGTTAAGGGCTTTATAGTCTCTGTCCTTATAGTCTGGAAACTCGGGCAAATAATCGGTAGCCGCAGTATGAATAATGGTAAGCGAACGGGCACCTTCTACTACTGCTTCCCCCTCCCGGAAATTGATTTTACCTTCCGGACTTTGTATAAGATAGCTCATTTCATAGCGCATACCATTATCTTCTACTTCACCCTCAAAGCTATAAGTATTGTCTACGAATTTGTCATTGATCTTTTGATGTGGAGTCTCGTATCGGATGCGGTATGTATTACCTTTAGGGTCAGAGTTAGTAAAATGGTAGATCATCACTCTTTTAGGGTATAGACCAAAAAAGCTGCGCGTATGCTCTACATCACCCTCTTGGTAGCTTACGCTGCCTACCCCTTCGTTCAGGTTAAGTTCACGCTGATAAGCGGTAACCTTTTCCTTGTGCTGTACTTTAACAAAGAGGTCGCCCATGGTTTGCTGAGAACCAAAATCTCCAAAAGACTGCTCAGAACCTTCTTTTTTATGTATTTCTCCGGAAAGCTCCCGGCTGGCCAGTTGGTGGGCTTCGTCAAACTTGCCCTCTGCAAGCAATGCTCTTACCTGAGGCAGAAACTGTGCAGCCCCTTTTTTGATCCCAAAATTGTAATCGGGATGAGCACCGGGCCCTCCGGCCCAAAGCGATTCTTCCGTAAACTGAATCTGCTCCTGCTCTACCTGTCCGAAAAACATAGCACCCATATAGCCATTGCCTATAGGTAAAGCCTGAAGCATCCAGTCTTCAGCAGGTTCGTCGTACCAGAGTTTTAGAGGGTTTGCATCTGTTTGTTCTTCGCTTTGCTCACCTACCATAGGGTTACAGGCAGTTAGTAAACTAGCGCAGATTGTAAGAGAAAGCAAGTACAGTTTATACATGAGGCTTTAAATCTTAAAAGGTAAATATTCGTGACAACACAAGCATATGAGGTTAGAGAGATACAACTAAATGTTGAGGTTCATTTTTATTAAAACAGTTAGCAAGGCCGCAAGAAAATTAAAAAACCATAGATACTAGCTTTGTGTACGTATATCAATAAAGATACATGCAAATAATTATACAAAATTTGCCAGCGCATAAGTAGAAACAAAGTAGTGGATGTGAGTGAGCTAAATGAAACTTTGAAAAAAGATAGTCAAACCTTAGGTAGTATGTTTTGCTTATGTGTCTTTTTTATTAAATGAGTAAAAGCATAGTAGATGAAAGCAATATTTTTTGCATATTCAGTGAAACATTTTGCTTTTGCGAATAAGACAATAAGTAGAGGTAGTAACAATCAATGTCTGCTACAGCGGATTGTACATCCTTCTACTATCCATCAACCTAAGACTACCCAAAATGAATGTACCGGAAACCGAGAGGGAAGAGGAAAAAAAGTGGGTTTGCGATATCAGAAAAGAAGACAAAAAAGCATTTAAAGCTGTGTATGATCGCTACGCAGACAAAGTGTACTATCTCTCATTAAAATTTCACCTAACAGAAGAAGAAGCAAAAGAAATGGTGCAAAGTGTTTTTTTGACACTTTGGGAAAAACGTGCCCACCTTCAGGAACATTTGTCTCTAAATGCTTTTTTGCTAACTATTACTAAAAACAGAATTCTCAACCTACACAAAAGAAAAGCAGTAGAAATTGCCGGAGTGCGGACTTACCTCAGGCTTAGAGATGAGGCCTGTACAACAACCGAAGATTATGTACTCTTTTCTAATATGGAGGAGCATACCCTGCGGTTTATAGACTCATTGCCCCCACGCAACCGACAGATATTTTTGCTTAGCAGAAAAGAGGGGCTGGATAGCGATACCATCGCCCGGCAATTAAACCTATCTAAAAGAACAGTAGAAAACAACATTTATCAGGCAGAAACGGCCATACGTCATTTTTTGAGTAGAAATAAAGTGCTGGAAAAGAGCATATTGTTTTTTATCGCCTGGATGGGCTTATAAATAATAATTTTTTTTTCTCGGCAACAGAGTAAACAGCAGGGCTGAATTGTATACAGAATACAACTACCTAAAACAGCACTGCTCATGGATCACAGACTTCTGGAAAGCTTTTTTAATGGTGAGTGCTCTGCCCAGGAGCAGCAAAAAGTGCTTGAATGGTATCTTTCAGGTAAGGCAGACCAGGAGCTGGCAGAGAAAATAGAAGCCTACTGGCAGGATGGGTGGCAGAAACAAACCAAAGACTGGACTAAAGATGCACTGTATAATTCCATAGAAAGCAAGCTTGATACACGTAATGATAGAAGCTCTTCCAACTCCAAAAATGTGGGTAGCGGACGTATACAAGCATGGCGTTATGCCGCGGTAATAAGCTTGTTGCTTGCCTCCTTTGCCTTGCTCTATTTTCAGTTTCTGCGTACAGAAGGACTATTCCTGAGCGAAGAAGTTAGTACGGATACCAGCAATAAACCGTCCCTGATTAGTAAAGAAACCTCCCGTGGAGAAAAGCTTAGCATCCGGCTCAGAGACAGAACTATGGTAAAGCTTAATGCTGAGAGCCGTTTATGGTATACCGCTACTTTAGGCGATAGCGTTAGAGAAGTTTTTCTGGAGGGTGAAGCTTTTTTTGATGTAGCGGAAGACAGCACCCGCCCATTTCTGATACATACCGGAGAGATTACGACAAGAGTAGTAGGGACTTCATTCAATATTAAGGCATTTACAGATGAGGAGCAGATTGCTGTGTCGGTGCTAAGCGGCAAGGTACAGGTTTCTAAAGGTAATGATGTCGGTAAAGCGCCTGTTCATCTGGTGCCCGGAGAGCAGGCAGTGTATACTCACCTGGATACCAGCCTGGCCAAGCAGCGATTCAGTTATCAGGATGTATTGTCCTGGAAAGATGGTACACTCTACTTTAAAAATACCCCTTTTGCTGAGGTAGTACAGAGCCTGGAGCGCTGGTATGGAGTAGATATCGTGGTACAGAAGCAGGGCATAGAAAATGGTTTTAGTGGCTCATACACCAAACGATCGCTGGAAAGCGTGCTGGAAGGTATGAGCTTCGTACTGGACTTTGAATACGAGATACAAGAGAATCTAATCATCATCAAATAGAGCGCCTATGTAGCACTTCTAAACTAATACAAAACAAGGAAGCCTCCAGGAGGCAACCCACTACCTTCTCTGTGCAAAGCTTGGGGTAGTAGCTACATCATTTGCATAGACTAATGTAATCAACCTAAACTATTGAAGCATGAAAATTAAACTATTACCAAAACCACTCACAATAGTCAGATGCTTGCTGCTGACTGTACTGATCCATGCTTATTTTGTGCCTACGCTTAAGGCCAGTGTCAGTACCGGACAGGAGAAAAGCATAGAAGAAATTTTTGTGAAAATCAGGCTGGAAGATGCCAGCTTAAGAAAAACGCTTACCACCATTGAATTTAAAACTGACTTCCGTTTTGTCTACAATGAAAAAATACTGAAGAAAAAACACAGTATTAGTGTGAATAGTAATTCTCAGTCTTTAGGAGACATTTTGAGAAGTATTTCGCAACAGACCCAACTCGCGTTCAAGCGTATGGGCGACAATATTCATATCAGCGATAAAGAAAGCAAAGAACAGGTAGAAGAGGTACTGGGAACAGTGCCACAGGTTGTAGTTACGGGTACCGTCACTTCCTCTACTGATGGCTCCGGTTTACCAGGGGTAAACGTATTGGTAAAAGGGACTACCATTGGTACTGTTACCGATATTGATGGAAAGTACAACATCAACGCGCCTGACGAAAACAGCATACTCGTTTTCTCTTCCATAGGCTTTTTGTCGCAGGAAGTTGCTCTGAACGGTAAAACAGTGGTAGATATTAGCCTAGAAGAAGACGTACAGTCTCTGGAGGAGATCGTAGTTATTGGGTATGGAACACAGAAGCGCTCTGACCTGACAGGAGCGGTAGGTTCAGTTAATGTAGAGCAGTTGCAACAACGTCCGGTGCCTTCGCTCAACCAGGCCCTGGCGGGCAGAATTCCCGGGGTGCAGGTTAATGTAAACTCTGGCCGCCCCGGAGGAAAGTCTAATGTGCGTATCCGCGGGTTTAGCTCAATCAACTCTTCAAACAACCCGCTATATGTAGTGGATGGAGTACAGCTTCCCATGACAACCCAGACCCAGCGCAGTCAGGCTATTGACTATATCAACCCTAACGATATTGTATCAGTAGAGGTGCTTAAAGATGCTTCCTCAACAGCTATCTATGGTGCTCGTGGTGCTAACGGTGTTATTTTGATTACTACCAGAAAGGGTAAGTCAGGAGAAGGTAAAATATCTTATGGAGTAGATTTTAGTACCAGAACTTATGGCCCCAATAAGCCGGAAGTACTCAACACAGAGCAGTATCTGGAGGTAGAGGAGCTAGCCTGGAGAAATATGGAAAAATTTGACCCTGTAGGCTGGGCCGAAGGCAAGTGGGCATACCTCAACCCCGCATTAAAAAGAACTGATCCCAGAATTTTTGATAGCAATGGTAATCCCTATTACGATACCGACTGGATTGAAGAAACTACACAAAGTAAGCTTTCTCAAAACCATCAGCTGAATTTTAGCGGAGGTACGGATCGTACTACCTACTCACTTTCTTTAGGCTATCAGGATATCAACGGTCTTTACCTTACCTCCTTCATGACGCGGTACTCAGGCAGAGTAGCGGTAGATACTAAAGTGAAAGACTGGCTGACAATAGGTACTACCCTTAACTACAATTATCAGTCAGAAAACAATGTAGACTACAACGACCAGATACCACGCCGCATGGTAGAAGATTTTCCTTTTTTGCCGGTATACTACGAAGATGGTACTTATGCTGATAATCGCGACTATCCTTTTGCAGAAGGTACGCGTAGCTCTGTGCACAATCTGCTGGAAAGAGATTATATCATCAATACTCAGACCATGCTGGCATCTGCTTATGCCAATATCAGCCTGTCTGAAAACCTGGAGTTTAGAACTGTGCTGGGGAGTAATGTAGTTACTCGCGAAACCAACCGTTATGAGGGTAGAACAATACAGGAAGGTGATCAGGGTAGAGCCTGGTTGGATAATGACCGCTCAACTTTCTGGTCTTTTGAAAACTACCTGACTTACAAAAATACCTTCAACGAGATCCATTCATTTACGGGTATGTTAGGAATCTCCTGGCAGGAAAACAAGTTTTTTGGAATGAGTGCAGAGTCCAGAAGGTTTGCTACCGACCACTTTCTATATAACAACATAGGTGCTGGTAGTAATAATCTGGGCGTGGGGTCTTCAGCCAATCGTGAAGCGCTCAACTCTTACTTTGGTCGCTTAAACTACAGCCTGATGAACAAATACCTACTGACCTTTACAGGGCGTATGGATGGTTCGTCTAAGTTTGGAGAAAATAATAAATACGCCTTTTTTCCTTCGGCGGCTCTGGCCTGGAGAATTTCGGAAGAATCTTTCCTGAGTAATAACAATCTGATCTCTAACTTAAAATTGAGAACCAGTTACGGGCTTACTGGTAACTCTGAAATTCCTCCTTACTCTGCGCTTTCGCTCCTGAGTTCAGGTTATGCGGCAGTAATTAATGAGTCAAGATTTGGAGGTACTGGTATACTTCGTCTGGCAAACCCCGACCTGCGTTGGGAGAAAACAGCTCAAAGCGACATAGGAATAGAAATTGGACTGTTTGAGGGTAGAGTGGCTTTTGAAGCAGACTACTACTATCGTAAAACTACCGATATGCTGCTGGATGCGCCTGTACCTCAGACTAGTGGGTACGCAACCATTCGCCGTAATGTAGGCTCTATGGAAAATAAGGGAGTGGAGTTAGCCCTGAATACCGTAAATGTGGCTCGCAACAATTTTGAGTGGCGTACCACTTTCAATATTTCATTTAACAGAAACAAAGTGCTGGAACTAGCTACGCGTGCGCCTATCTTTGGGGTAGGTGGTCCGGGTATTACTAATGAGACCAGCATCATCACCGAAGGTGAATCTGCCAGTTCCTTCTGGGGGCTTAACCGCCTTGGCGTCTGGAGTACCGACGAGGCTGCGGAAGCCGCTGAATTTACCAGCTACCGTAATGGACTTACCATACTGCCCGGCGATATCAAATACGAAGATGTAAACGGTGATAAAGCTATTACCGATGCAGACCGTATGATTATAGGAGACGGAAGCCCCGATGGCTGGGGAGCATTTATCAACAACTTTAGGTTTGGCAATTTTGACCTGTTGGTAGATTTACAGTTCTCTTACGGGAATGACATCATGGATATGAACCTCCACTCCAGCGAAGACCGCCAGGCGCTGGCTAACAGCTATACAACAGTGCTGAATGCCTGGACTCCAGAGAACCAGAATACCATGATTGCCCAGATTCGTGATACCCGTGCCGGATATGTTACTAACGTAGATTCACACTGGGTACAGGATGGCTCATTTATCAGGGGTAGAAACCTGCTTTTGGGCTATAACTTCCCTAGCGCTCTTACGGAGCGGATTTTCCTGAGCAACCTTAGGTTGTACGCTTCTGTGCAAAACTTTTTCCTGATTGTTGATGACGAAGTAATTGGTGATCCAGAAATTACCCCGATTCGTGGTGGAGTAAGCAATAATGTTTTCTCACAGGGCATGAAGTGGCATGAGTATCCTAAGTCTACTATCTACACACTGGGACTTAAGGTAGACCTGTAAATTATTAAAAATTAAAAAAAAGTACTGATTATGAAATATAGTATCATCAAAATCAGCAGACTTTTCCTTTGCGGATTAGTATTAATTGCTTCGGCTTGTTCGGACTTTCTGGACGAAGAAGACCCTTCTAACCTGACGCCGGATAACTTTTATACCATACCTGACCATGCGGAAGCCGCTATCGCTTCTGTCTATGACGATATTCGCTTCTATGGTGATGGAGCAGGTATCTTTTCATCTAACTGGCAACTGCTGGAAGCACCAACCGGTACTTCTACTACAGAAACTGCTCAGAATTCTGACCTGAACAACCTTTATTCCCTCACCTGGGATGGTAATACCGGCCACATCAAAAACTGGTGGCGGGGGTTGTACAAGGTTATTGCTCAAGCTAATCTGGTGCTGGATAAAGTGCCTGGTATTACACCTATGGACGAAGATCAGAAAACCAGAATTCTGGGTGAAGCTAAGTTTTTGAGAGCCTGGGCGTATTTTTATGCCGTGCGCCTTTGGGGTGATGTGCCATTGGTACTTACTCCGCAATCAGCCTCTTCAGAAAACTTCTTCCCTGCGCGTAGCCCTTTGGAAACGGTATATGAGCAAATTGTCAACGACCTTAAAGATGCGGAAGCTGCGGGCTTACCCTGGACAGACGAGAGCGGTAGAGTATCTCAGTCAGCAGCTAAGGCTATGCTTTCTAAAGTATACCTGACAATGGCGGGGTATCCACTAAACAAAGGAAGTGAGTATTATCAGTTGGCAGCCTCTAAGTCTAAGGAGATTATAGATAATCCTGGTCCGATAGCGCTTTTTGATACTTATATGGAAGTGCATGACGAAAGGCTGGGCAACCAGCAGGAGCATATCTTTATGCTGCAGTATAATGATCTGGTGCAGGGCAATCCTATGGGTAATATGTTTCCTAACTTTAAACCTGTGACTTATCGCGGACCTTCAGGTACGGGTAGCACTGTGCCCACCTTCTCTTTTTATGAGTCTTACGAAGAAGGCGACTTAAGAACAGTAGACCAGCAGGGATATTTTTATACGACTTATTACGAAAATGGGAGCGGTGAGCCATTTGATTTGGGCGCGCCTTATATTTTCAAACATTTTAATGTAGTAGCTAATGGTATTGCTGGTGTGCCCGGTACTGCTAAAGATAACCTTAATGTACCTATGATACGCTTTGCCGAAGTGCTGCTGATCTATGCCGAAGCTTCTAACGAAGTAAATGGCCCTACACAGGCTGCGGTAGATGCGTTAGAGAGAGTAAGAGATCGTGCTGGTCTGGAGACACCCTCGGTAGGAGAGTTCACACAGGATTCTTTTAGAGAGCTTATTTTGAAAGAACGCTGGCATGAGTTGGCTTACGAAGGTATCACCTGGTTTGATATGGTAAGATTGCGTATGGTGTACAATGAGCAGAATGATGATTTTGATGATTTTGTAGGTCATGTAAACCAAAACTCTAATCAGGCGCTACAGGAGAAACATTTACTTTTTCCTATTCCGATACAGGAGATGCTAAATAACCCTAATCTGGAAATACAAAACCCTGGCTATCAGCAGCAGTAGTTTGGAAGTATCTTAAATAATAAGTAATAAAAAAAGCGGGAAATAACTCTCCCGCTTTTCTCACTTAAAATCTAACCTTATCTAACTTTTTCTTTTAAACTTTCCATCTTGGTCCGGGCGTCAGTTCTGCCCAGGGCAAAAGATTTTTCGTACAGCGTAAGGGCTTCTTTATAAGCCTCTTTTTTCTTCTGGCGAACTAGTTGCGTACGCCTGGCTACTTCTTCTACTGCTTCGGCACGAGCATAATACGCATCAGCCTGAGAAATCTTCTGTTGGATAATCATCTCCTTAATGCGGGCTTCAGCTTGAGCCAGCTCTTCAGTACGAGCCATAATCTCGGCGGTCTTGAGACTAATCTCTTCTTCTTTAAAGGCTACTGTGCTAAGCAGAGTATTGTTTTCTGTCTGTAAGCCCACTACCTGTTGCTGTAACATTTGCATCTCAACATTTTTGTCGGCAATCTCTTTCTTTAACTTTTTAATGCTGGACGCATAGGTTTTGCTGGCACTCTCAGAAGTAAGAAGTGTTTTCTCCAGTTCGGCCACTCTGGCCTGGCTTTCGGCTATGTAAGCCTGTATGCTCTCCATACGCATAGTATAGCTGGCATCAGCTCCCATTTCCATGTTAATGGCCAAAAAGTTGCGAGACGCGTCAATAGAATCCATTAGTATGCCTACTTCTTCCAGTACGCGGGCTGCCTGCTGGCTATTTTGTAGCTCCAGTTCCAGACTGTCTATCTGGGTATGTAACTGCTCTTTTTCATTGTTTATACCACAACTAAAAAAAGTGGTACTCATAAGGGTAGCACTAATAATAAGAGCTACATTCATTTGTCTGATCATATAGAATTTAAATAAATCTAATGATTAGACGAGGGGCTTTTGCAAAGTCACTATTCAAAGAAAGAATTATTTTTACTGAAGAGAAAAAGGCGATTTGTTATGATTAGTCTTGCCAGTTTTTACATAGAGGAGCTATTCCATTAACATATTTGCCAATGGCATCTATCTGTTCTGCTACCTGATCACCATCAAAACCCCCAAGCTTGTCATACCCAATAAGCTCATTGTACTGCTCAAGAAACTGACGGGAAAGAGGCATATAACTCCAATGCCACTTTTCTTCGTGGTAACCATCGGGTCGGTCAGGCCCTTTCTCGGTATATACCTGACAAAAGCCGTACTCGTGGGCGTGAGCTAATAGCCAGTCATAAAGTTTTTTGCCCTCGCCCTTAGCAAAGTAAGCATTGTTTAGCGCATTCAGGTCCAGGTCAGTTCCCCAATGGTGACGAGAGGTGCCGGGCATTGAGCTGTACTCTAAAATTTTGAGTGCCCGCTGTGCCGGATCTGCAATACTTTTACTCAAATCCTGACCGCTCACTTTACGCTGCCCGTTCCACTTGGCCTCCCAGATACTTTTTTGCGCGGCAAAATTTCGGGTAGCTGAAATGATGTGCAGTTGTATACCTTCTTTTTTTGCGGCCTGGGCCATTTGTACAAACTTATCGTAAGTTTCGTCGCGCAGATAAATATTGGTTTTGCTGGTATACTGGCTGGCGATTTTGCTAAAGCTGCTATCTTTCGCCGGATTAATTTTGCCTAGCAATTCATCTTCAGTCAACCTGAGCTTTGCTGGCAGTACGTCGGTGTTATCATTTTGAGCACTTGTTGTAGATACTTTATCAGGCACGGCTGCTTCTTCGCTATCTATCTGGCTGGGTGAGTCGCAGGAGAGGCTAAAAACGAGGAGAAATATAAGTTTGTACATGTAGTAGCTATCGTATGTTGACAGAGAGCAAGTTTAGCGATTTATCCTGAAAATTGAGAAGAAGTCTAGCGTATTACTCGCTCATAATACTTTCTCCTGCTGTTAAATGCTCACTACTGTCTGCCAGAGGAAGTTTTAGTTTAAGCAATAAATCTTTATGGCTGCGGTAACTATGAATTTGTGCTGCACCCTGATATTCTTTTTTAAGCAGTGCTATTAAGTTGGAAGGTACTAAGGAGGGGGTATAACCCTGTGCTTCTCCTAAAGTGCTTCCCAGGGTACTAAAGATTTCCACTATTAAAAAAACACCTTCTGTAAAGGTGCTAATTCTTAAGCGTAAAGGGTAAGAGCATCGTTCAAATTCTTTTTGCCAAACTGAAAGAGAGAGGCAGAGCAATGAGGTTGGTAGAGGAAGATGTAGCGTGCATTCTTCAGTTCGCAGCTCTAATTGTAGTTGTTTTAGTTTTTTTAGCTGTAGCGCTTCTAGCTTTGGTTTTAGGTCTGCCAAAGCTTGTTTGAGTGTAATTGTACCTGCTCCCTTTTTTTGGGGAATGGATAAAGACATGGCTATTATTAATAAAAAATCTGTAGGTGTAATATAACAAAACCCATAGGCAATGACTAAAAGCCTTTTTTGTAAAAATAAGGAAAGCCCTTAATTTAAGGTGATCAATTTTTAAGCTATGCTAAAAACAGAAAAATACTTCAACCTAATTGGTGCTGCTGTTGGTACTTTTGCCCTGCTAAGCCAATATATTTTAATGTTGGAAAATAGTAATCACACTACGCTGGAAACAAGCATACGCTTCTTTAGCTACTTTACTATCTTAACGAATTCTTTAGTAACCATCTTTTTTCTAGTCCGCGCCCTGGGAACTCCTGCTGTTTTTAATAAGCTGTTTAGTCAGCCCGGAGTTATGACTGCAATTTCTGTTTATATCACCATAGTAGGGGTGGTCTACCAACTTTTGTTGCGGCAGATTTGGGCACCAGAGGGTTTGCAGTTGCTGGTAGATGAACTATTGCATTCAGTTATCCCACTTTATTTTGTGTTTTACTGGTATCGCTTTGAAGCGCACAGCAGGCTTCGCTGGCAACATATTCCCTCCTGGCTCTTTTATCCTTTACTCTATTTGGTATATGTGCTGCTTCGCGGAAGCGTGTCAGGTTTTTACCCTTACCCTTTTTTAGATGTCAACAGCCTTGGGGTGCGACAGGTTTTACTCAATAGTTTAGGTTTACTTTTTGTCTTTTTGTTCTTTTCTGTTTTATACGTAGGTATAGGTAGGTGGAAAATTCAGCGGACGGTATATAATGCCTGAGTATAGTTTCAGGGCTATTTTCTCAATATTTAGCTTTAGCAAGCCTTTCATTGTATTATAAAAAGGACTTCAGTTTTTCTTATTCTTTTTACTGCCAAACGTTAACTTATTTTCTCTTCTCTCGTAGGTTTAATTAGTTTGGAAAGTTCTAAACTAACTATATGTTAACAGAATTAACTATTAAAATAATTAATGGATTGCTCCGAAGAGAAAAAGCAATTAATAGAAGAAGCAGGTTTATTTTTTGAAAAGAAGTATAAGTTTTCCCCTCTAGTAGCCCGCATACACGCGCTCATGATCTTAAGCTCCAACCAGGGACATACTTTTGAAGAAATCATGGAAATTACCGGTGCCAGCAAAGGTTCGGTATCTACCAGCTTAAACCTTCTGATTCAATTACAAAGTGTAGAGTACATCACAAACTCAGGTGATCGTAAAAGGTACTTCAGAAGCACAAAAAAACATCTGAAGAATACGCTGCGTGAGAGTTTGGATCGTATACATGAGGAGATGAGACTCACAGAAAGATTTAATGCGTACAACTGCAAACACAATAAGCAGAAATTTATAAAAAATGAATCTATAGGCCTGATGTTTCTGGATTACCTAAAATCTCAGGAGCAAAATATTAAGGAGACTATAGCTAAAATGGACAATTTTTTAAGCGAGAACGCCTCATAATTCCCCAATGTAGATAAAAATGAAAAGAATGAGTAAATACCTTGCTGTAGTAGCAGCATGTTTGATGTTTTCTTGTGCCAGTAAGCAGAGTGGACCTAGCCCTCAAGCACAGGGTGGAGCAGTATCACCCTATCCGGTGATTAAAGTTCCTACCAAAACGGTAACCTCTTATAATGCCTACCCAACCAACATAGAAGGAGTAGTGAATAGTGAGGTACGTGCTAAAATATCCGGCTATATAACAGAAGTACTGGTAGATGAAGGTCAGCAGGTGAAAAAAGACCAGATACTTTTTAAGCTGGAGACGCAATCGCTAAGCCAGGATGCGGCAGCGAGCAAGGCTAATGTACAGGCAGCGCAGGTAGAGGTAGACAAACTAAAACCTCTGGTAGAGCAGAAAATTATTAGTGAAGTACAGTTGGAGACAGCCAAAGCTCAGCTGGAGCAGGCGAAGAGCGCCTATAATAGTATAGCAGCCAATATTGGTTATGCTAATATTAAAAGCCCGGTAGATGGCGTAGTAGGTTCTATTAACTACCGTAAAGGGGCATTGGTAAGCCCTCAGGACCAGATTCCCCTAACACGCGTGTCTTCAATAGATAATGTGTATGCTTATTTTTCTATGAACGAGAAGCGCTTTCTGGATTTTGTTCAGACTGCCAAAGGTGAAACCATAGACGAAAAAATAAAAAATCTTCCTAAGGTAAAGCTAAAGCTGGCCAATGGTAATGAGTATGCCAAAGAAGGGGAGATAGAAACCATTTCTGGCGAAGTAGACCCTCAAACAGGTACGGTTACCTTTCGTGCCAAATTTGACAACCGTGGCGGAATGCTGAGAAACGGAAGCAGCGGTACTATTCTAGTGCCTGAAACCTTTGAAAATGCGCTAGTTATACCGGCAGTGTCTACCTACGAGCAGCAGGGAAAAACATTTGTCTATCAGGTAAAAGGAGACTCTCTAGTATCTACCTCAATCAATGTATTGTCAGAAATAGACAGAATGTATGTAATAGACCAGGGACTGGAAGAAGGCAATACCATCCTAGCCAAAGGTGTAGGCAATGTAAAAGCCGGAACCAAAATTAAGCCTCAACCTGCTGCGTTTGACAGCATTGTTTACTCTTTTAACACTGTTTTCAGATAGTATATCATGTTAAAGATTTTTATTGAAAGACCTGTTCTTTCTACTGTAATATCTATTATTCTTGTCATACTGGGGGTACTGGGGCTTACGCAGCTTCCAGTGACTCAGTATCCGGATATCGCGCCGCCCACCGTTCAGGTAAGTGCTACTTATCCGGGAGCTAATGCGGAAACCATACTGGAGAGTGTCATTATTCCTATAGAAGAGCAGATCAATGGGGTGGAAGGTATGACCTATATTACCTCAAGTGCCAGTAACAATGGTTCGGCTACCATACAGGTGTTTTTTGAGCAGGGGTACGATCCTGATATTGCTGCGGTAAACGTACAAAACCGTGTAGCTAGTGCCAATGCTGTACTGCCTGACGAAGTGATACGGGCGGGAGTAATTACTGCCAAAAGGCAAAACTCCGCGCTTTTGTATGCCGCGCTGTACTCTACCAATCCGGAGTACGACGATACCTATGTGCAAAACTACCTGAACATCAATGTAAAGCCTGAGCTTCAGCGTATTAATGGTGTTGGAGAAGTAAGTGTGTTCGGAGGTAAAGACTACTCCATGCGTATCTGGCTAGACCCTAGCAAAATGGCTAACTATGGCCTTACGCCTAATGATGTAATTGGTGCAATAGGCGAACAAAGCCTGGAGGCTGCTGCCGGTGCCCTGGGGCAAAATGCTGGTGAATCTTTTGAGTATGTAATCAAGTACAAGGGCCGTTATAAAACGGTAGACGAGTACGAGAATATTATCATTAAAGCACAGGACAATGGTAAGATGCTAAGGGTAGGAGATGTAGCAACAGTAGAGCTGGATGCCTTCTCCTATTCATCACTTTCACGTTCAAGAGGTAATCCTGCCATTAGTTTTGGTGTATTCCAGACCCCTGGCTCTAATGCTCAGGAAATTATAGAGAAAATCTATGACCGACTGGATGAAATGGAAGAAGATTTTCCGGAAGGAATTGAGTATCTGATCAATTACGATACGAACAAATTCCTGACCGCTTCCATCAGTAAAGTAAACCGTACACTGATTGAGGCTTTTTTGCTGGTATTTTTCGTGGTATTTATCTTTTTACAAGACCTGAAGTCTACCCTGATACCTGCCATTGCGGTGCCAGTATCTATTATTGGTACGTTCTTCTTTCTAAATTTACTGGGGTATTCCATTAACCTGCTTACCCTATTTGCTTTAATTCTGGCTATTGGTATTGTTGTGGATGATGCCATTGTGGTGGTTGAAGCAGTGCATGCCAAACTTGAAAGTGGCTACGATAATGCCAAAAAAGCTTCTATTTCTGCCATGAGCGAAATTAGCGGAGCTATAGTGTCTATTACACTAGTAATGGCAGCGGTATTTATTCCTATTACCTTTATTCAGGGGCCTTCAGGGGTGTTTTACGAGCAGTTTGGTGTTACTCTGATTGTCGCTATTTTGATTTCGGCAGTTAATGCCCTTACGCTAAGTCCAGCACTCTGTGCTTTGTTCCTTAAACCTCAGCATAATGGCCATGAGAAAAAGAACTTTTTACAACGATTCTACTCAGCCTTTAATACTGCATTTAGTGCTACGCGAGATAAGTACGTAGGCTCGCTTCATTTTCTGGTAAAGCACAAATGGATCTCAGTAGCTATACTAGCAGCCGCTGTATTTTCTATTTACTGGATCAACCAGTCTATCCCTTCTGGGTTTGTACCATCAGAAGACCGTGGCGTAATCTTTATGAATGCAGAATTACCTCCGGGTGCCTCTTTAGACAGAAGCTATGAAGTAACCGAGCAGTTGTATGATGAGATAGAAACTATTGAAGGAATCAGAACTGCCTCCCTTATTAGTGGGCGAAATTTCTTCTCTGGTGCAGGTAGCTCTTATGCTATGGGCTTTATTATACTGGAAGACTGGGAAGACCGGCAGACCGAGGCAACTTCTATACAGAGCATTATTCAGGAGCTTAATAGAAAATCGGCTGCCATAAGCGATGCCCAGATCATCTATTTTACACCGCCTAGCGTGCCCGGTTTTGGTAGTGCTGATGGTTTTGAAATGCAGGTGCTGGACAGAACATCAGGAGAACTCAAAGAACTAGACGAAACCGCCACCGAATTTGTGGGGGCGTTAAACCAGGATCCGTCTATCGGTTTTGCATCCAACTCGTTTAGTACGGATTTTCCTCAGTTGGAAATGGATATTAATGTCGCCAAAGCCAAAGAAGCCGGCTTAAGCATCAGCGATATCCTAAGCTCTATGCAGGGGTATATCGGAGGATATTACGCGACTAACTTCAGCCGTTTTGGTAAGCAGTACAGAGTATTTGTACAGGCTCTACCTGACGATAGAAGAGATCTGGAAAGCCTGAACAGTATGTACCTGAAAACGCCTAGTGGAGAAATGGCTCCTATCTCACAGTTTGTAAGCCTGGAGAGAATTTACGGTCCTCAGACAGTGAACCGTTTTAACCTCTTTAACGCGGTTACCATAAATGGCTCTGCGGCTCCCGGATACAGCTCAGGAGATGCTATTGCTGCCATCCAGCGACTGGCCGAAGAGAAATTGCCTAACAACTATGATGTAGCATTTTCTGGTATCACTCGCGAAGAAATTGCTTCTTCAGGACAGGCCACAACTATATTTTTGTTAAGTATTCTTTTTGTGTACTTCCTGCTGGCAGCACAGTACGAAAGCTATCTGCTTCCATTCTCAGTCATCTTTTCGCTTCCGATAGGTGTGGCAGGTGCTTACCTTACTACTTTTCTGGCAGGTTTGCAGAATAACATCTACTTCCAGATTGCCCTGGTTATGTTGATTGGTCTGCTGGCGAAGAATGCCATCCTTATTGTAGAGTTTGCCATTCAGGGTCGTAAGCAGGGGCTAAGCATTACCGAATCAGCAATAGAGGGTGCCAAAGTGAGGCTTCGTCCTATTCTGATGACTTCTTTTGCCTTTATACTCGGACTTCTCCCTCTGGTACTGGCTAGCGGTGTTGGAGCAGAAGGAAACCGCTCTATAGGTACTGGTGCTGCTGGAGGGCTACTGATAGGTACAATAATCGGTATTTTCATTATTCCGGTGCTGTATATTTTCTTCCAGTGGATGCAGGAGAAAATAAGCAAAAAACAAAAAACTGTAGGAGCTTAAATTATAAGAACAGCTAAAGAAGTACATGAAAAGTTTAAATAAACTACAAGCCGCACTATTATTTCTTATTGTTTTAAGTTTACAGTCCTGTTTCGTTGCCAAAGATTACAAACGGCCGGAGATAGTAGAAGAAGACTACTTCCGGACTGATAAGCTGGAGCAGGATAGCCTTACCATGGCCGATGTCTCCTGGCGAGAGTTGTTTACCGATCCGGTATTGGTAGGGCATATAGAAGAAGGCCTTAAGAATAATATAGATATACGCACTGCTATTCAGCAGATACTAATAGCTGAGGCCTATGTTAAGCAGGGGAAAGCCTCGTTTTTTCCTTCTGTTAATGCCAACGCGCAGATTACGCATCAGGAGCTCTCCTCTAACAGCCAGTTTGGTAGTTTTTTCTCCTCACTGGACCAGTTTGAGTTGAGTAGTAACATATCCTGGGAAGCAGACATATGGGGCAAAATAAGAAGCAACAAAAGAGCTTTTGAAGCATCTTATCTGCGCTCAGTAGCAGCTCATCGTGCTGTAAAAACACAGCTGATAGCCAGTATAGCATCTACCTACTATCAGCTTCTGGCTCTGGATGAGCAGATCAGAATTACGGAAGAGACGATAGAAAACCGTAACAATAGTGTAGAAGCTACCAAAGCGCTGAAGCGTGCTGGTAATGTAACGGAAGTAGGTGTAATACAGACAGAAGCTCAGTTCTATACTGCCCAGGCAATACTGGTAGATCTGAAGAAACAACTTAGGTTGCTGGAAAATACATTTTCTATTTTACTGGGAGATGAACCCCGGGAGATTGAAAGGTCAGAGCTGCAAGCACAGCAGATAGAGACAGAGCTTAACGTGGGGGTGCCGGTTCAACTACTACGTAATCGTCCGGATGTGATGGCAGCGGAGTACAACCTGATCAATTCATTTGAGCTGACCAATGTGGCAAAAAGCAATTTTTACCCCTCACTGACACTAACCGCTAATGTAGGTTTTCAGAGTCTGGATATTGCGGAGCTTATAGATCCTAATTCTTTGTTTGCAACCATCATAGGTGGTCTGACGCAGCCGGTTTTTAATGCTCGTCGTATACGTACAGAGTATGAAGTGTCTGAAGCTGAACAGGTGCAGGCTCAGCTTAATTTTAGGCAAACTTTTATTACCGCCAGTAAAGAAGTGTCTGATGCTCTATATACCTACGAAGCGGCTACTGAAAAAATAGAGATTAAGCAACGAGAATACGAAGCCTATAATACGGCTACCAATTACTCTGAGCAGTTGCTCAACAATGGTTTAGCCAATTATCTGGAAGTTTTGACTGCCAGAGAGAATGCGTTAAACACTCAACTGGACTTAATCAATGCTCGCTTTAATCAGCTGAGCTCTATTGTAGATTTGTACCAGGCCTTGGGTGGTGGATGGCAGTAGTATGCTATTAAGTAGTCCTCAATCAAGCTATAACAATTTGATTGAGGGCTACAAATTTTAATAAGCATACTCACAAGGGACAGGTATGGCAGAAACTAATTGCTTACCAGGCTCACAAAAATAAATTGTCTGTTGTTTTAGGAGTCAAAGCTCTCCCAAAATCAGTGCAGATATGTCCGAACTTTAGCAAGACATTTTTTTGCTAAGCACTATCGGTAATAGCTTAATGCAAACCCAAGAGGCGCAAGATGACTAAAAGCTGTCCGGTATGGTAGGCTGTATGCTCAACTACCAGCATAGCCTCACGAAACAAAGTTTGCTCTTCGCCATGAGTAAAAGGTACAAACAACTCATTTCTGGAATCGCTGATATATCCACATAGCTGCTGCCTATCTTCAAAGTAACGCTGTACAAGGTTTTGCCATTCTTTTTCATCCTTTGGTGCTTTTGCTTCGGGCCAGTAATCTTTCGGCCACTCCAAAGGCTGATAATTGCTATGGCGCGTAAATTCAAGAATATCGTTCTGTGCCAGCCAGATATGATAAAACTGCTGATAAAAAGAGTAAGGTAACCCTTCGGGTATTTTGCCTAAGTCATCAAAAGCTATCTTATCTAGCAGATGATCAAGAGGAATAAAAGCTTCGCCCCCCTCCAGGTGCTTGATGAGTTGGTCTCTCAGAACTTTGTCTTCAGATGTATGCATATCTTTATAATCTACTTTTAAGTATTAGTGTTAAATTATGGTAAAACTTATAGGCCGACTTTACCATCCAGATATTTTTTCAATAGTACAGAAAGATTTATATGAAAGCTGCTAATGCACACACAAATCAGGGATACTGGACAGAGCAGGATTCTGAGGACTTTATAGATTATGGGGATTATTTTATTCCGTATCGGCAAGAGCAACGCAGGGTTTTGCTTCAGCTGTTAAGCCCCCTGCCGCCTCATAGTACTGTAGTAGACTTATGTGGAGGAAATGGCCAGCTTGGCAAAATTATACTAGACCAATACCCACAGTTTCAGCTCAAGTTATACGAACTTTCGGACAAGATGCTACAACATGCCAGGCAAGACTTAGGCAAATATGGTAAGCGGTTTGAAGGGCACAAATTTGATTTAGCGGATCATTCCTGGCGCCAGGGCATGGAAAAAGTTGATGCTTTTATTTCTTCTCTGGCTATACATCACCTGAGCGCATTTCAAAAAAAGGAGCTTTTTGTAGATCTTTTTAAGTTGCTCAAGCCAGGAGGGGGGCTGCTAATCGCAGATGTGGTTTTGCCTGCTGCTTCCGCTGCTTTTAGTATATATGCCCAAGAATGGGATGCTTGGGCTCGGCAACAGGCAGACGAGCTCAATGATGATAAAGTTTATCAGAAATTTAGCGATGAGAAGTGGAATTTTTTTCAATACCCTGAAGATGACCCACTAGACAAGCCCTCTACGATTTACGAACAGCTAAGCTGGCTTGGTCAGGCTGGTTTTGAACAAGTAGATGTATTCTGGATGAAGTCAGGTATAGCCGTATTCGGTGGATACAAGCTTTAATGATATAGATTATCAAGGTCTTATGCTTTATGAGAATTTAAATAAATAGTTGAAAGCGTAAGTAATGTCTTATTTTTAGTATGCTTTGATGTAACTCTAAGTGTCAATATTGGGTTATAAGTAAGCATGAACTTTCTGGCCCATTTCTACCTTTCCGACCTGGATGACTCTCTGATCATTGGCAATTTCCTGGGTGATTTTGTGAAAGGCAGCCAGTATGAGAAATTCCCTCCTGCGGTAGCCCGGGGCATACAACTCCACCGGGAAATTGATAGCTTTACAGATCAGCATTCTTGTCATTTGCAAAGTAAGCATCGGTTATCCGCTAAGTATGGTCATTATGCCGGAGTGGCGATTGATATGTTTTACGATCACCTGCTGGCGGTACAGTGGACCGATTACTCTGATATACCGCTAGACAAATTTAGCCAGCATGTCTATGCCGTGTTGCAGGCCAATCAGGATGTGCTCACTCCATCTTCCGAGCGTACCCTTACTTATATGGCCAGGCACGACTGGCTGCTAAGTTATCAGCAGATGGAGGGCTTGAGCAAAGCTCTTTCCGGTATCAGCCAGCGGGCACGCTTTCGTTCTTACCTGGAAGAAGCTCACCTGGAACTGCAAAAAGATTTTTCTGACTACGCCCATGATTTTTCGCTCTTTTTTCCCGATCTACGTAGACATGTACGTGACTTTTTAAATTCCACCCATGAAGGTAGCTTTCTTTAGTACTAAGTCTTACGACAAAAAGTTTATGGAGAAAATCAATGAAGATTATCACCATGAACTTATTTTTTTTGATACCGGCCTGGATCTATCTACTGCTATTTTGGCACAAGGCTTTGAGGCTATTTGTATTTTTGTAAATGATAAAGCCGACAGGGCTATACTGGAAAAGCTACAGAGCCAGGGTGTACGATTATTGGCACTACGAGCTGCTGGCTTTAATAACGTTGACCTGAAAGCTGCGCAGGAACTGAGCATTAAAGTGGTGCGAGTACCGGCCTACTCTCCTTATGCGGTGGCAGAGCACGCATTGGCTATGATACTTACCCTCAATCGTAAAACTCATATTGCTTATGACCGGGTGCGTAATGGTAATTTTTCTCTGGAACGGCTCATGGGCTTTGACTTAAGAGGCAAAACGGTAGGTGTAATTGGTACCGGAAAAATAGGACAGGTATTTGCCAATATTATGCATGGTCTTGGCTGCCATGTCTTAACTTATGACCCTTACCCTAATGAAGATTTTGCCAGTGAAGAGTGGGTTGTATATGTAGATCTTCACGAGATGTTTAAGCGCTCAGATATAATCTCTCTACATTGCCCTCTTACCGAAGACTCTTATCACCTTTTGGATGAAGAAGCATTACAACAAATTAAACCTGGGATGATGCTCATTAATACCAGTAGGGGTGGTTTAGTAGATGCTAAAGCCATGATCAAAGGGCTGAAAAGTGGAAGGATAGGTTACCTTGGCCTTGATGTATATGAGCAGGAAGAGAATCTTTTTTTTGAGGATCTTTCCGGACACATTATTCAGGATGATGATATTGCCCGCCTCATGACTTTTCCTAATGTTCTAATTACCTCTCATCAGGCTTTTTTTACAGAAAACGCCATGACTAAAATAGCAGAAACCACACTGCAAAACATTAGTGATTTTGAAGCAGGCCAGGAGTTAAAGAATGAAGTTAAGCTCAAATAAGCGTTATCATTACTTCGCCTGCTTAACATTACCAGATGTAGAATTAAGCTCCTGATTCAAACTATCCGCTATTTCCTGAGGTAGAGAAGCCTTAATTATTACTTCTGCTACACCATCTTGTATAAGACCTAATGAGTCTGCGGCCCTACGAGAAACATCTAATATTCGCCTTCCATGGTAGGGGCCACGGTCATTTACTTTCAGACGGATCTGTATCTGGTTTTCCGGGTTGATTACCAGAATTTCTGTGCCAAGTGGTAAGTGACGGTGGGCAGCAGTGAGGCTATCGGGATGGTAAGTTTCGCCATTAGCGGTGGTTTGTCCTGCCAGAGCATTAGCATAATAAGAAGCCTGCCCCTGTTGTTCAAAGTTAAAGGCTTCGCCAGTCTGGCAAGCTTGTAAGATGAGAAAAAATGGAATAAGGAGAATGTTCATATACTTGCTCATATTAATAATATAAGCAAATTGCTATAATTTAGCATAAAAAAACCGCCTTTTGGCGGTTATAACATACTTAAGCTAGTTTAGCTTTTATCTTTTAATGCCACCCATATTGCGGCCCATCTCTTCTACAGCATTTCTTTCTGTTTGTAACTCTCTACGCAGGCGACGTTCTTTTTCCAGGGAAGTGCGACGAAGTTCTTCCATTTCTTCCTGCAATTGTACAAAATTCAGTTGTGTGCGCTGGGTTACATTTCGGCTGCGCTTAAACTGGTAGATAGCACCTGCCAGCAATACTAGAAGAATGGCGGTAGTAATCCAGAAGGCAGCTACAAACTTATCTTTAGGAACATCCAGCCCTAATACAGAAATGTGAGTAGCAGCGTGTTCACTGTCTTCTACAATTACCTGCTGCTCATCAATCTTCTGAGTAAGCTTTGCAACTTCCTGATTAAGGTTCTCTACCTTATCTTGCGTAGATTTTAACTCCTGTTTAGAGTCTGCCAGACGATTCTGAACATTTCTCCAGATGTTATTCAAGTCTTGTAGGTTGACTACTTTGTACTCTCTTCCAGAGCTTGATTTAACAGAGTTAGAAGACTCTATCATCTCATTAAACTGCTTATCAATATCGCTGCTTGTTTCTTGCGCAAACACACTAGTCACTGAAAGGCATACTGCCAATCCAAAGAATAACATACGGTTGATAGTTCTCATAACACCTCTACTTTTTTTCTTAATGCTTTTATGATTTTGCCTTGTGTCTGAAGACTCGTTTGTCTCTGACATCAAAAATAAGGCTATATTAGTTACAACTGACAATTCTTTAAAATAATTGCATTATTTCGGCTTAATCCGATAAGCTACAAGTTCTAAAAAATATGCTTTTTCAAAGAAAAAGGGCTATTTCAGGATATATCATCAATATATCAAGAATATTATATCGCTTATGCTTTTGCAAATTTTGTGAAAAATTTCCTTAAGATGTAGTTTTTTGCCCCTTAAGTTTTATCAAATTAATAAAAAAGCTCTCATTTTAGTAAGTTATCATAAAGATACTTATGTGCGAATCTTCATTTGACGAAAATCCAAAAGCCCAAGACATGTGCCAAGTAAGCAATAACTCATACTCAAAAATTCTACCTGGCTGAGAGGCTGTAGCAGGTACTTCTCCTCTAAATACAATAAGGGGTAAGAATATGGAAGGTAAACGGCATATGGCCAACCTTCTACTAATAGTGCCGAAAGTATAAAACCTATCACTCCTATGCCCAGGGCCACAACAAAGGAGCTAAAGCGTATACTAACCCAAAATTGCAGAGCCAGCATAGCAGCAACAGAAATTATAGTTTTAGAAGCGAGCTTCAGAAGGTACAATATGTCCAGACCTGAAGAGGATAACCCCAACTCAGGCCTTAGCCATGCGAGCAGAAAGCCTGAAAGTAACATAAGGCAGACAAAATAAATATGGGAGCAGGTGATCAACAGGTAGGTAAATAGTAATTTGGAAAGATATAGCTCGGTACGGCTGATGGTAGTAATTAGTAATAGCTTCCACATTCCGTTTTTGTACTCGGTATAGCAAACCAGTGCTGCGATAATAATGGCGAATAAGGGTAGAAGCATAAAGGCAGTGCCTTCATAATAGGCGTGGTAAAAATTTTTCCAGGCATGTTCATGCTCATCCGGTAGAAAAGTGTCTGTACCCAACAAAAGAATCACAAAAAAAGCGATGATAATTCCACTGCTACCCAGAAAGGAAAGCCAGGCTGCCAGAGAGTTTTTTGATTTTAATATTTCGGCAGACAGGCTAGCGCTTAATGACTTCATGCTGATGTGTTTTAGTAAATCTAAAGTAGAGATCTTCCAGGCGAGCTTCCTGCTGAGTGATTTTATAGATAGCTATCTGCTGAGCGCGAAGCAGATCAATAATTACACTGATTTGATCTTTGTTTTCAATGTTAATGAGTAGGCCATTCTCATCTTGTTGGCAGAAAAATTTAGCACCAGATAAAAGCTGCCTGGCTTTGATGTTGTCATTAGTTTTAATGCAAAGAGGCTGATGAGCATAATTTTGCTGTTGCAAATCTTTTATTCTACCCTGATAAAGCAGCTTTCCTTCTTGTAGGATGCCTACATAGTCGCAGCTTAACTCTATCTCGTGTAGCAAATGACTTGATAATAATATAGTTTTCCCCTCTTGCTGAAGGCTACGAATTAACTTACGGATAGTAACTATACCTTCTGGATCAAGGCCGTTGACAGGTTCATCCAGAATAAGCAGCTTTGGGTCGTGCAGTAAAGCGAGAGCAATTCCCAGCCTTTGCTTCATGCCAGTAGAATAAGTACTCACCTTTTGATGTGCGTAAGCATTTAGTGCCACACGTTCCAACACTTCTTCTATTCTGCTTTGGATAATCCCTCTATAGATGCTATTAATGGATAGGTTGTCATATGCACTAAGGTGAGTATAGAGAGCCGGGCTTTCTACCAATGCGCCTACCTCTTTATAAAGTGAAACACCGGCCTTGTTCAGCATTTGTTTTTGCAAAAAGACTTCCCCCTGCTTAGGTTTTAGCAAGCCTAGGATCAGTTTCATCAGTGTAGATTTACCTGCTCCATTTTGTCCCAGTAGTCCAAAACAACTTCCGTCAGGTACCTCCAGATAAATATCATCTATGCCTTTCTCCTGTCTGGCATATGAAAAAGATAAAGCTCGTGCTCGAATCATAAAATGCGTACCAGCATTAGACAAAATTGTTTGTGTGTTGGAGAAATAATGTTTTGGGGCATAAAAAAAGCACCCGAAGGTGCTATTACGTTATGCTGGCTGTAGATGTCTTAATTACTGTTTCTTCCAAAAATGTAGTGGAAGCCCCATGAGCCTCTCAGTATATGTTCCCAGTTATCTTCGGTAGTAATAATGGGAGCAATTTCTGTATGTAATCCTAAATTACTAAAGTTTTCCAGGGGGTATACTCTTAAGCCTATGGGTACTACCAAACCAGGAATAGTATTTACTCTCAGACCTACACCTCCATACACTTCGTGCTGAGACTGGTTAACAAAACTGTAAGTGGCAACTACTTCCGGGGCAATGTTATCAAAATCAATGTCAGTGCTTAGACGTAGTTCTGCCATAAGAGGCACCTCCTGAAAGTTGTACTGTATACCAGCAAAAGGTAGCCCAGACTGGTGGTAACTGATTCCTAGCTGTGCCTGTGCAGACTGAACTGATAAAAATACTGCTCCAACTAATAAAAAGACGCGAATTAGCTTCATTCAATAAAAGTTTTAGGGTTTGCACTTAAAAATTATTGCGTAAAGTAAAAACTTTTTGTGAAGCACTCAAAGTGTTTAAACATAAGTTGATTGAATTTGTGAATTACCCTTTAACTTCGCTTACGTATTGCTTAATGTCCTCTTTCAAATTAGTACTCTTTTCTAATACTCGGATAAAAGCACTACCAATAATTGCCCCGCTGGCATGTTTGCAAGCTTTGCTAAAAGTTTCATGATTAGAGATGCCAAAACCAATAAGAGTGGGGTACTTCAGTTGCATAGCCTGTACTCTTTTAAAATATGCTACCTGCTCATCAGAAATACCTGTTTTGGCACCAGTAATACTGGCTGAAGATACCATATATATAAATCCGTGAGAGTGCTCATCAATCAGGCGGATGCGCTCTTCAGAGGTCTGGGGAGAGATAAGGAAAATATTGTATAAGCCGTAAGACTCAAATATAGCTTTGTATTCGTCCAGATACTCCTGCATAGGAAGGTCAGGCAATATGAGTGCGTCAATACCTACCTTCTGACACTGCTGGCAGAAGTTCTCCAAGCCATACTGCATTACCGGATTAAGGTAGCCCATCAGGATAATGGGGAGCGTAACAGACTGACGAACTTCCTGTAACTGCTCAAAAAGAAGCTTGATAGTCATACCCTGCTTAAGCGCTTGGGTACCACTTTGCTGTATGGTAGGACCATCAGCTAGAGGGTCAGAGAAGGGCATGCCAATTTCTATAATGTCTGCGCCCGCTTCTTCCAGGTATTGAGCTATTTTAACAGTGTTGTTGAGCTGCGGAAAACCAGCAGTATAGTAAACAGAGAGTATATTCTCTTGCTTGTTCTGAAAAAGTTGGTCTATGCGGTTAGTGGTCTGGATCATGATATGTCAATTTTTTATCGTATGCTATTATTAAGCGCCTGTGCAAATAAAGAGGGGGAGGCCGTGCTGTATTCAAAATATAAAGAAGGCTCTATCAGCTCCACTTCCATCAGCACGAATCTGCCCTCTTTATCACGCACCAAATCTACCCGGGCGTAAAGTGGCTGAGGTTGTATAGCTTCCATCACCTGATAGGCAGTATTAAGAACTTCCTGCTCTGGTGTAATAGCGCTGATCCTTCCTCCATGTTCTTCCTGCACTCTAAAATCTTGTGCTTTAGGTCTTTTTAGTACGGTATGGCTATAGTTACCCCCAAAAAAGAATAGAGAATACTCCCCTTCGGCAACAATACTTTCCAGAAAGGGCTGTACCATAAAAGCACGTTGTTCAAAAGCCTTTCCTATTTCGTGTAGCTCCTGCTCAGGGAGAGATGCCGCTATGCGGTAAGTATGGTCTGCATTGGCACTAATTACGGGTTTCACAATTAGCTCTTTAGTAGCCAGGTCAATTTTCCACTTCTGTAACTGAGCCAGATCAAAGCTAATGCTTGTATCTGTACTGGTGGGCTCCCCCCAGAGTGTAGGCACAATTGCAATTCCTTTTTCTTCCAGCTGCTTCAAATACGTTTTTGAAAGATTCCAACGCACCAGATCCAGGCTGTTCTCCAACTGGGCAGAAGACTTCTCAATATCCTCCAGCACTTGCATAAATGCCTCTGGTGCGCTCTGGTAGTCCCAGGTGGTGCGGATTACTACGGCATCGTACTGGTTCCAGTTCACATTTTGTTTTCTCCAGGAAACTTCTTCGGTCTTCCAGCCTAGCTCACGCAGAGGTTCAAAAGCTAAACGGTCGTAGCTATAAAAGCCATCCAGGCTGTCCATGCTAAGAAAAGCACAGCTGCGCATGATATCTAAAAATTTTGTCTTGGTTAGTATTAGTATTTACCCCACTTGATGTAGGTCTCCAGATCTTTATCGCCACGTCCAGACAGGTTGATCACTACTACATCTTCTGGCTTTAGGCTCATCTGATGAAGTGCGCTTAGCGCATGGGCCGACTCTATCGCAGGAATAATACCTTCAAGCCTGCTTAACAGTACGCCCGCCTTCATAGCTTCGTCATCGGTAACACTGTAAAAAGTACCACGCCCGGTATCAAAAAGGTTAGCGTGCATAGGGCCAATACCTGGATAATCCAGTCCGGCAGAGATAGAGTGGGGTTCAGTAACCTGACCGTCATCGGTCTGCATCAGCAAAGTACGGCTGCCATGCAAAATTCCGGGCTTACCGAGAGCGGTAGTAGCTGCTGAGCGTCCGCTGGCTACCCCTTCACCTGCTGCTTCTACAGCGATTAGGTTTACGTCAGCCTCATCAAAGTAATGGTAATAAGCGCCGGCAGCATTACTTCCTCCACCCACACAAGCTACCACATAGTTAGGATTTTCTGAGCCCGTCTGCTCTTTAAGCTGCCTCTTTATCTCTTCGCTAATTACTGCCTGAAAGCGGGCTACCATATCAGGGTAAGGGTGGGGGCCAACTACTGAGCCAATAATGTAATGGCTATCTTTAGGGTTATTGATCCAGTGGCGCATAGCTTCATTGGTAGCGTCTTTAAGGGTTTTGCTGCCAGAATCTGCGGGTATTACCTCTGCTCCAAGTATGCGCATGCGCTCTACGTTTGGCTTCTGGCGTTCGGTGTCCAGTCGGCCCATAAATACTTTACACTCCATACCCATGAGTGCACAAACGGTAGCTGTAGCCACGCCATGCTGTCCGGCGCCCGTTTCCGCGATAATAAACTTCTTATTCAGCCTTTTGGCCAGCAAGATCTGCCCTATAGTATTATTTACCTTGTGGGCACCTGTATGGCAAAGGTCCTCACGCTTAAGGTAAATCTTAGCACCAAATTTTTCTGAAAGCCGCTCAGCAAAATAGAGAGGAGTGGGTCGCCCTACATAGTCTTTGAGTAACTGCCTGAACTGCTTCTGAAAATCGGGGGTATTGATGATCTCCAGATAGTTTTTCTGAAGCTCCTCTATATTTGGATGCAGCATCTCCGGGATAAAGGCACCACCAAACTGACCATAATAACCTCTTTCGTTGACATTGTAGGGGCTGTGCTGTACGTCTTTCGCTTCCATGATTGATTTCCTGTTTCTTAATCTTCAGTTATGCTATGTTTAGCACTGAACTAGGTTGAAAATTACTGATTTTTTTGGCGTGAAGGAAATGGCTTCTTTCCAGGCTTCTTTTCTTCTCTGCCGTAAAGCTTATCTTTTAGCTTCTGTACAAGATTGATATCTTTTAGACCGGGCTCAATTTCAAAGCGGCTATTCACATCTATAGCGTGAATATTGAAGAATGATAGTGCACTAAGCTGGGGCACATTGTCCAGACTGATACCTCCACTTAAAATGAAGGGAACCTCCTGATCATAGCGGCGAAGTTGCCCCCAATCAAAAGTTTCGCCATTACCTCCGGGGTGTTTGCCGGCAGTGTCAAACAAAAAATAATTGACGTAGGGCTTATAAGCTTCTAACTGCTTAAAGTCAAAGTCTTCCTGCCCCAGGCTAAATACTTTAATCACCTTGAAGCCAGCTTTTTTTGCTGCCTGGCACTGCTCAGGGCTCTCCTGCCCGTGTAGTTGCAGTACATCTATATGGTAGGCTTTGGCCTGCTTCAGCATTTTGTCCGTATCGGCATTTACAAATACGCCCACTTTTTTTATTTGCTTAGGGAGCTGTTGCAAATCTTTGGGCTTAAGCGTATCGGGCATATAACGACGAGACTTCTCATAAAAAATGAAGCCCAGATAGTCGGGTTTCATCTGCGCTACTTTGCGCATGTTATGAAGAAATTTAATTCCGCAGACTTTGAGCTTTATTCTTGGGTTTGTCATGCTTATATCAACTTCAGATACACTTTTGATAGTTCGGAGAAAGTCAGATTTGTTGCAGTAAATTTTTGCAGGCTGCCGAAGGGTCTGCCTGTTTCATAAAGTATTCGCCTATTAGAAACCCCTGAAAGCCATGTGCTGTCAGCGTACGAATGTTGTCAGGATGGCTGATACCACTCTCAGATATCTTGACCATGCCCTCCGGCATCAGTTGAGCCAAAGCTATAGAGGTTTGTATGCTTACTTCAAAAGTTTTGAGGTTCCGGTTATTCACCCCCACTACATGGATAAAAGGAGCTATAGTCTCATCCAGAGCAGTCTGGCGTAGCTCTTCTTCATTATGCACCTCCAGCAGAACCTCCAGGCCCAACTCACGAGCATAGGCGGCGAGCTGTTTTACCTGCTCAGGACTAAGAATAGCGGCAATTAGCAATATGGCATCGGCACCCAGCGCTTTTGCTTCTGTAATCTGGTAAGGGTCTATGGTAAAATCTTTACGCAGAATCGGGCATTCGTTATTGTCCCTTGCAATCCGCAAATTAGTATCGCTACCCTCAAAAAAATCAATATCGGTAAGTACTGATAAAGCAGCCGCACCCGCATGTACGTACCCAGTCGTGGTTTCCTTAACATCTGCTTCGGCATTAATAATCCCTTTGGAAGGAGACTTACGCTTAAACTCAGCGATAATTCCCGGTTGCTTTTCCTTTAGGGCTTGAGAAAGCGAATAGGTTTTGCGCTCAAAATAAGGGCTGCTTTTTAGCTTTTCTTCAGACTGTTCGGCTTTACGTTGGGCTACTTCTTCTTTCTTCCGGACAACAATCTTATCCAGTATATTCATAGTACTTGTGACTTAATTATGCGTTCCAAAGTTAACCAAAAAGACATCGTTTTACAGCAGAGCTGCTGATTTATTGGCACCTCGGACTTCATTTGTGTGCAAGACCGCAGGCCGAAGGTCGTAAATAACTGGTACAAAGCCTTATAGCTCCCTGTTAATGCTGATTTTCGGAGCTTAGCCCTTTGGGTTTTCTGCTAAGATCAATCAAAGTGCGGGGAATTATTTTAACTTTGGCAGTAATTATACATAACAACATAAGCCCTATTAAGTATGACAAATCACAACGTTAGAGTTACCTCGGAGATAGGTCGTTTGAGGCGTTTGCTGGTACATAGCCCCGATGCTGGTATTGGTAAAATAGTGCCTCGTATTAAAGAGCAGTTACTTTATGACGATATCGTATACCTGGAAAAAATGCAGCAGGAGTACGGAGAGTATCTGAAAATTTTACTTTGCTTTCTGGATCAGGATAAGATCAAGGGCAAAGCTAATGATCCAACTTATCAGGAGGCTTCTCGCAACAATAGTTTTGATTCTGATTATGTGCTCAAAGTAGAGGAGATGCTGACCCGTATCCTGCACAATGAAGATGTAAAATACCTGCTGGTACCTTCTGTTTGTGCGATAGAAAAATGCGGGCTGCGTGTACAGAAGCGTCTGTTAGAGATGGAGCCTGCACAACTGGCCAATACCCTGATTACAGGTATACTAGAAGACAATGGAAAGGACGTATTTATTTTTGCTCCGGTGCCTAATCTTATTTTTACAAGAGACATAGGCATTACTATACATGACCACATACTACTGAGCAAACCCTACGAAGATGCGCGTGACCGTGAAGCTCTTCTCTTTAAATATATTGCCCATTTTGAACTGCTAAAACAGACTACCAGCCAGCAACCCGACGAACTGGCACAGCAGGTAATTGAGCTTCAGGAGCCTAATCCTTTTTTCCTTTCCAGTGAAGAAGAGGCGGCAGAAAAAATGGTAACTATTGAAGGTGGTGACGTAATGATGATAAGCCCTAGACACCTACTGGTAGGCTTGAGTGAGCGTACTTCTATGGCTGCTGCGGAGCGCCTGATGGAAGAGGTGTTTAGCAACAACATCATTCAGAAAGTATCTGTAGTTAAGATACCTCGACGTAGAGCATACATGCACATAGACACTGTCTTTACTCAGGTAAAAAAAGACACATGGATATTATTTAGCCCATTCTCTAAAAAAGAGATGCTCAACAGGAGTAATAAGTTTGACTTTGATGGAGCTATCTCTGGCAAACGCTCAGAACCTGTTTACAATGTAGAGATTACTCAGTTTATTCGTCTGGACGAAGGCAATGGAAACTTTAGCGTAAGCATTAATAAGCTGAGCTACTTGGATGACCTGATGGAGCAAATTAGTAAAGAAGATTTCGGAGCCACCCACTGTGAGGTAATACCAAGCGCCGGAGGAGAGTTTCCTTATAGTGAGCGCGAGCAGTGGACAGATGCCTGTAACTTTCTCGCACTGCGAGAAGGAGTAGTAGTAGGCTATGACCGTAATGTAAAAACTGAAGAGGAATTTAGAAAGAGAGGCTTTGCCGTAATGCAGTCAGCAGAAATTATAGAGCAGGTAGAAAATGGTAAGGATATTAATGAAGTAGTGAACGGAGATACCTTAATTCTACTGCCATCTGCCGAGCTGTCTCGTGCCAGGGGAGGTACCCACTGTATGAGTATGCCACTACTAAGAGACGAAGTGAGTGTACAGGCCTAATTGCTTAAATGGCCGGCAGTTTGTAAAGCTACGCGATTACTTTTGTAATTGCTGCTAAGTTAAGTATTCAGTTTGTCGGCATAAACTCTTAATAATTATGAATAAGCAAGTACAACTGACAGATACAATACTGATGATAAGGCCGGTAAAATTTGGCTACAATGCTGAAACGGCTACTAATAATCTATACCAGAAAAAGCAGGAAGAGCAGACCGCAGAAAGTATTCAGCATAAGGCTTTGACGGAGTTTAACCAGTTTGTAGATAAACTACAGGCCGCCGGGCTCAGCGTGATTACCATAGATGATACAATTTCTCCCTCCAAGCCAGACTCCATTTTTCCAAACAACTGGATCTCTACTCATGATGACGGTACTATTGTCACCTACCCTATGTGGGCTACCAGCAGAAGAAAAGAACGCCGTGAGGACATTATAGAAAAGCTTCAGTCGCTGGGCTATAGTGCTGGTAGGCGAGTAGACTACGCAAGGTTTGAATCGGAGGAGCAGTTTCTGGAAGGTACTGGAAGTATGATACTGGACCGGGAGCATAAAATCGCCTATGCTTGTGTATCTCCAAGAACTCACAAAGAACTATTTGCTGCATTCTGCGAGGAATTTGGCTATAAAGCGGTACTTTTTACCGCCTCACAAACTACCAGGGAGGGTAAGCTTTCTGAGATATATCATACCAATGTGATGATGAGTGTAGGCGAAAATATTGCTATCATCTGTGATGAGACCATACGTAATGCTGAAGAAAGGAATAGAGTGTTGCAGACCCTCAAAAATACTGGTAAAGAAATAGTTAGTATTAGTGAGGCTCAATGCAATCAGTTTGCAGGCAATATGCTACAGGTCAGAAATAGGGAAGGTAAAAAACTATTGGTGATGTCTGAGCAGGCGTATCGGTCTTTAAACGAAGCCCAGGTGAAGCAGATAGAAAAGCATACTGAAATTCTGTATAGCCCGCTTTATACTATTGAAACTAATGGAGGGGGAAGTGCTCGCTGCATGATGGCAGAGATATTTCTGCCTAAAGCTTAGGAGTTGAGGTCTGCCAAGAAATAACCAAAAGCGAAAGATAACCAGCAGAGCCACCTTCTAAAGTCGCTCTGCTTTTGTGTTTTATTTAGTAAGTACGCCTATCTCAGCGATTTTAACTTCTTTTTGGCCATCCAGTACCTTGGTAGCTACAAATTTGAGATAGCGTCCCTTTTTTACCGGATACTTTACTTTTTGCTCAATAGGGTTGTTGCGTATGTTAGAAAACTCTCCTTTAGCTACCGCTTCGCCCCAGTTCTTGCCATCCTGGCTCACATAAATCTCGTAGTTAGACACAATACCTGTAGCATAGCGACTCTGGTCGGGCGTATAGGTAAGTCCATTCAGTTGATACGCTTCACCAAGATCAATAATCCATTCGGCAGGAAAAACATCTGTCTTCTCACTCCAGTAGGTAGAGGTTTTGCCATCCCAGATAGCGTTTACGTCCTTTGCTTTTCCTTTGGGCTGAACCAGCTTCCACTTGGCTTTGCTAATATCAAAATCTACGCTGGCTAACGGGCTGCTATTTCCGGTACGTTCATCTACTATAACTGCCTGCACCTTCGCTTTCTCAGCTAACTTAAACGGCTTAGTATACACTTTAGACGATTTTCCCGGTTTTTGGCCATCTGTAGTATAGTACACCTTAGCATCTTCATCTGCTGTTTCTATATCAACCATGCCCTCCTTACTTCTGAAGATTTGAGGGGCACTTAGCACTTTGGGCGCACGGTACAGCTCTATGTTTGAGATTAGAGGGCATGCTTTAGCATCTGTTACGTTAAAGCGAACTTTGGAAACCTCTACATCGGGGAAGCGGAGAATACGCTTATAGCCGATAGTAGTTTCTTCTGCAATGGTAGTCCACTTGCCATTGTTCCACCCTTCTACAGTAAAGGTTTTAACTCTTTGGCCTAACGGAATGTACTCCTGTACCAAAAAGCGGTTGATGTACGTAGGCTCTTCCAGGTCAATGGTAAGTGAAGCACTGTTAACATTGTCATCGGTAGCCCAGTAAGTTTTAGGGTCATTATCATTAACTTTGCTGGCATCATAGGTGGCGTCTTCATTTCTGTACTGGCTGACCTCAACAGACTTGTTTAAAGCCAGGTTATTGGCAAAATCTTTCTTAATTTGCTCTGCCAGCTGAATAACATGAGCCGAATCTATTTCGTGTATCAGTCCGCGAGTATCTACCGGAAAGTTGAGCAAGAAAGTGCCATTGCGGCCAATACTATGATAATAGATGTCCAGCAGTTCGGGCAGTGTTTTTACTTTATGGTCTTCAGACTCATGGTAGTACCAGCCGGGGCGGGTAGAGGTATTTACTTCTGCAGGCAGCCAGTGGGTGCCATCCTCGTGGCCAGAGCGTAGCTCCAGATAGCGAGGCCATCCGGGCCAGGCCTCATCGCGGCGGAGCAGGCTCCAGTTCGTTTTATTAGCAAAACCTTCTTCGGTACCTACCCAGCGTACATCCGGGCCAGCATCACTAAAAAGTACGGCCATGGGCTGTAGCTCTCTTACAATATCATAAGTATTTTCCCAGTCATAATACGTTTTGCGGTCAATTTTACGCTCTTCATTAGCTCCTCCATAATAGCCGCTACCGCCATTAGCACCATCAAACCACACCTCAAAAATATCTCCGTAATTAGTTAGTAATTCACGCAGCTGGTTTCTAAAGTAGGTCAGGTACTCTGGCTTTCCGTAGTCAGGGTGGTTTCTGTCCCAGGGAGAGAGGTATATGCCCATCTCCAGGCCATACTCATCACAGGCTTCTCTTAACTCCTGCAGCACATCGCCTTTTCCGTTTTTCCAGGGAGAGCTTTCTACAGAATGGTCGGTGTACTCCGAAGGCCATAGGCAGAATCCATCGTGGTGTTTGGCAGTAAGTATGATACCTTTCATGCCAGCTTGTTTGGCTACGCGTGCCCACTGTCGGCAGTCTAGTTGTGTAGGGTTAAAAATTTCAGGAGACTCATCTCCAAAGCCCCATTCTTTATCTGTAAAGGTATTGATATTAAAGTGTACAAAGGCGTAGTATTCCAGCTTTTGCCATTCCAGCTGTCGCTCAGAAGGCACTGGCCCATAGGGCTCCGGTGCTTGTGCGTATGTGTTTAGCGTGATCAAAAAGCCCGCTACCCCATACAATAATCTTGTCAGTTTCATAAAGGTGAAATCATGCAGTGTTGAAAATGGATATAGCTGGAAAAATAACCACAGCAAACCAAAAAACGAAGCTCTTGGCGGTAGATGCTATTATAAGGCGAGAATATGTGTAAAAAGTACAAACTGATACACCTGAACCTTAAGCTAACATTTCATTTTTGTAGGTTTTACAAAGGATACATGCATTTTGTAAGCAGGATTATAAGGCTTTTGCTTACTTATTTTGCTTTATCTCTATTCTTGATATGCGTAAGATTTTGCTTTTTTGTACAACAAATATTTACCTAAGGCTTTGAGTATGAATAGTATATAATGAATAATAATAATTAATTGTATAAATAATTTTATATGAATGTGATAAAATTATATTATTCTTATGTGGTATTATACTTATCAACTTCTAGATTTTTTTAGCTATACATTCCCAATAAGCATACTTCTTTACTGTTTTTACAATTTCTTTTAGGCCATACAGGAAAAGAAAGAAAACACTACGAGTGTGTTATAGCCACAAGCTAAGCACCGCATCTTGTTCAGCCTCTCCCTAACTTTCGGATGTATTAGATACTGCTATTGAAGAGCAGGTCCGCGAAGAAATTTCCTGAAGTATCTGAATAACCACAAGTAGAAACGAGATGAGAGACAAGAGGCCTTTATTAGTTTTTTTATTCCTGCTGACGGCCATGTCAGTTAAGGCATTTGCCCCAAGCCAGTGGGTACAGCTTAAGGAAAGTAGTGCTTTTTCGGTGAGCTTTCGCCGGCTTCGCTGCAAAGACGAGCAAAATGGTGTAAGCTTCAGTTTTTATGCTATTCGTCTGGAAAATAAAAGCAATCAGAAAATTAACCTGCAATGGTACAATGCTGGCGAAGGTGAGGGACAAAGCGATGAAAATTATGTGAGCCTCATTCTGCAGCCTGGCGAAGTTAAAGAAGGCTTGTGTGATGCGTATGCCGCTAATCCTCTAATGGTTTTGGCCCAGTCTCAATCTACCCAGCCAGTACTTTCAGATTTTAAGTTTTACCTACTCTAGCCCCGGATCTATGCAAAAATATTTACTAAAAACTGCTGCATCCCTGGCTTTATCCATATTAGGACTGGCTACGCAGGCACAAGATTTTACCATCACTCCCAGCAAAGCTAGCGGTAGTTGTGGTAACCAGAAAGTGAATTTCGAGGCTGGCTTTGTGGAAATTGGCACTACTTACGCTTTTGATTCAGGCCAGCTACCCGAAGCCTGGTCTTCCAGCCCTTACAATGTTGGGCAGGCCTGTTCCGGTATATTTGCCGATACCCCCGACGACTCAGATTATTTTTGGGCTACAATTAACAATGAGGAGGGATTTCGTTTTGTAGCCACTAACGATCAAAATGTAAGTGTTGGAGGGCAAATCAGCTTCAGTATGCGTTTTGGTCGTGATGATCCTAGCGGAGGCTGCGAAAATCCTGATGAGCCAAGCGAGGGAGTTTACCTGCAATACTCAACCGACGAAGGAGCACACTGGACCACCATTAAATACTGGGTACCTACCAGAATAGGAGAATTGTCTCCTGAGGGGCTGGACCTTTACAGCTGGAATACCTTTAATGTAGTTGTACCCGAAGAGGCTAAGTCAACCAGCACACGTTTTCGTTGGTTTCAACCTTCTAACTCAGGCTCCAGCTACGACAACTGGGGGTTAGATGATATTTCTGTTTTTGTAATGCGCGAAGCGCAAAGCTATAGCTGGAACATTGGTGATGGGCAAACTTATGAGAACCAGAACCTGGAAGCTCAATTTGATAGCAATGGCACAAAGAGTATTCAGTGTACTGTGGTAGACTCTGAAGGAGACAGCTATACCAGCACAATTGCTTACGATGTAGTTATGGACAATGAAGCGCCTACAGCTAAAGCAACCAATTATTTTCTGATACTGGATGAAAATGGAGAGGCTGAACTAATCGCTGACTACCTGGATGCCGGAAGTACAGACAACTGTGGAGAAGTGAAGTTTTCCGTTGACAAAACAACTTTTAGCTGTGCAGAATTGGGTGACAATAATGTAAACCTGAGCGTTAGCGATAATGCCGGAAATACCAGTACAATAGAGGCGATAGTTACGATATACGACTTTACTGCTCCTCAGGTACTTACTAAAAACATTAACGTGGCGCTGGATAGTGCAGGTACGTTAAGCCTGAATCCCGCCCAGATAGATGGAGGCTCTATGGATGCCTGTTCATCTGAGCTGAGCTTTAGCCTTGACAAAAGCGAGTTTACTTATGAGAACCTGGGGGAGAATACTGTCAGGTTAACTGCCACCGACGAAAGCGGAAACCAGAACAGTGCTACTGCCACCGTTACTATCAGCGATGCCATTGCCCCTTACGCTTATGAGGTAGTGCTACAGAAAAATACGGCAAGCAAAGCTGAGGCTGAAGACTTTGCCTTTACTATTGCGAATGCTGAAATAGGAGCTAATTATGAATATGTTATAAGCGGTTATGGTGCAACAGTAAACGGCGGTGGAAAAGTAAACGATACTGAGGAAGTAGTAAGTGGAATAAAAATGAGTAGCCTGGAAGATGGTGAAATTACTATTTCTGTGGTGTTGAGCGATGCTTACGGTAACCGTGGCGAAGCCGCCCTTAAGCAGCTGCTAAAAGAAACCAGTGAACCTACAGTAGCTATCAGCAGAGATAAAGAGAACGAAAGCATTGTAAACATCAGCTTTAGCGAAGAAGTAAAGGGTTTTACTTTGGAAAATATTGTTGTAGAAAATGCTACGCTTTCTGAGTTGCGAACTAACGACCAGAAAAACTTCAGCATAGAAGTAACGCCTATAGCTGATGGCAATGTGAGTCTCCAACTACCAGCAGGAGTAGTATCTGATGCGGCAGGCAATGGTAATACGGCATCAGAAGTATTCAGCTATCTGTACGATGGTAATGCGCCGCAGTTTAGCCTATCAACTGAAGCCAAAGTATACAATCAGCCATTTCAGCTTTGGGTAGATTTTGATGAAGAAGTAAAGAATTTTACGCTGGAAGATATCCAGCTAAGTCAGGGAGAGGCTTCAGATTTACAGACGCTCAATAACAAAAACTTTAGTGTATTTATCACACCTACTACGGATGGTGAGTTGCAGATAAGCATAGAAGCCGGAGCGGTGCAGGATATGGGAGGCAATACCAACAAAACAGCTCAACAGACAATAGTTCATTACGATGCAACAGCCCCTGCCGGATACGCTATCGTTGAGCCTTTAGCGGAGGTAAACAGCAGCAATCTGACAGATTATACTATTAAACTTGAAGGACTGGAGGAGGGAGCTCAGGTTTTCTACTCTATCAGCGGAGGAAATGTAGATGTCAAGGGTGAATTTATCGCTACTCAAAGCCAGATGTCAATTTCCGGACTGGATATGCGTACTCTTCCTGATGGTGCACTTAATCTAAATGTATATTTGCTAGATGCGGCTGCAAACCGTGGAGAGGTAGCAGAGGCGAAAATAAGCAAGTCTACACAAGAGATCTTATCTGTTGAGGCTTTAGCCGCGATAGAGGTGTCCTTTGCCACAACATTTGACGCTCTGCCGCTGCCTCAACATATTACAGCACAATGTTCAGATGGTGAGCATCGTATGAAAGTACAATGGCAGAGGGGAAGCTATACGTCAGATCAGCCTGAGACTTATCATCTGGAAGGAGAAATAATCAGCGAAACGTATTCTAATCCTCAAAACCTGAAAGCCGGGCTGAGCGTAAGAGTGCTACCTAATGCAGCTCCAGCGCAAATCAGCCTCTCCAGGCATACATTTACAACTGCTGATGAAGAGCCAGTGGGCTATTTTACAACTCAGGATGCTGATGATGATACGCATTCTTACAGTTTGGTAGCAGGCCCTGAAGACAATGACAACCGTTTCTTCAGTATAGTAGACGATGCTTTGTACTTTAACTATAGCCGTAGCCTCGGCAAGCAGAAAAATTTCTCTATCCGGGTAGAGAGCAAAGATGCACAGGGCAATAGCTTGCAAACCAGTTTTAAACTTGCCCTACAGGACGTGGAGCTTCCTACAGAAATTAATTTTGTAAATACTTTTTCACCTAATGGTGATGGTATCAATGACCAATGGGTAGTATCTGATCTCAAGTTTTTTAAAGAGGTACAGATAGAGGTATACGACCGTGCGGGGCGACGTGTGTTTCAGAGCTCAGACCCTGAGCAGGGCTGGGATGGACGCGTAAACGGAAGCGTAGCTGGAGGAGGTTTTTACTACATCATTACGGTTAACGATATACAACTTACCAAACGTGGCGTCCTTAGCGTCATCAAATAGCATTACACATGAAAAAACTCTACTTTATCTTTTTGCTGACGCTCTTTTTTTCCAATCTTCAGGCACAAACCCGTAAGCAGGCCGCTCACTTTTCTTTGTTAAAGAGCTATTACAATCCTGCCTTAACAGGTTTTGAAGGCTCGGTAGTAAAGGGACTGTACCGAAGCCAGTGGTCTTCTTACGAGGGTGCTCCGTCTACTGTTTATCTTTCTGCAGAGCTAAATATGCATGAACTGAAACAGTGGCAGCAGGCTGAGGAACAACAGAAAAGAATCTATAAAACCCAAAATGCTCAGTATGCCCGTCATGCGTTTGGTTTATCTTTTCTGAAAGATACATTTGGCCCATACTATGAGCATCAACTGCACCTGAGCTATAGTTCTAACTTAAGAATTACCAGAAATCTTAACCTGCGTGCTGGTGCTGCCCTTACCTACAATATGGAAGGAATGGATGCCGCTCAGGTAAATCTGGAGCAAAGCAATGATCCTTTTGTTATGCAGTATATGCAGAATACCAAAAGTGGTCGTGTAGATGTGAACCTGGGAATGATGCTCAGCAGCAAAAATTTCTTTCTGGGCTATGCCTTGCAGGATGCTACGAAAGGCCAGGCTTCTTTTAACAGAGAAAATACCGCTATTGCCTATGCATACAAGCATATCATCCAGTCTGCTTATCGTACCCAGTTTTCTGAGCAGTTTGCACTTATCGTTAATGGTATTTATCAGTACGATGAAGAAAGAGGGGGAGTACTGGAGGGGCAAATGAAAGCCCTATTTTATCAGAAATTCTGGGCTACTGCCGGCTACCGTAAGCAGCTGGCTTACACTTTTGGTTTTGGTGTTCAGCTACATAAATTAAACATCGGCTATGCTATGGAGGTGCCTACCGGAGAAGCACAACTCCAGGCACAAACCAATGAGCTCAGCCTGAGCTATCGTTTAGGGCAAAGCAGGCATGTAGCAGGCAAAATCAATATGTGGTAGAGGGTAGTTACTTTCTATCACGTTTTTTGCAAAAGTTCGGTTCTTACCTCTGCTCCGCTTTAATTAGCTAGCTGCACTTTTTGTAGCTTACTGAGTACCATATTTTTTCTGCACATCAACAGCTTAGAAAAGCCTGTGCCGGCATTTCGTATTTTGCAGTTCCACCCTCAGCTTTTCCTTACATTTCAGCTTAAGTATCTGTCGATTTAAAATGACGCTTAATACCTATCAGACTGCGCTAACATATAACATAAGTTGGTAGTTTTTTCCTTATCTTATTCTTTGTAACAGCAGGTAGAACATTACTCATCTGCGTGTGCGATTTTTTGTAGCAGACACTTACCAAACCTAAACAAAGCATGGCTAAACAGAAGAAAAAGACCAAGGCAAAAGAGGCTGATACCCAGGAAGAAAAGCAGATGCGCTACTGCTCTATGCCAGTAGTACCGGTACGTACCTTTGACCCGGATGTTGACCCTATGAGAGCAGCTGCCATTATCATTACTGATAATAAGTGGGTAAACGGCACCGTCATTCATTACTACTTTTTTGATCAGGAAGAGGATGGCGAATACAGTTTTACACCTTCAGGAGAACGTGTATGGAGAAGCTGGGTAGGCAGTAAAGAACAGCAGGATGTAGTAAGAGAAGCATTTAAGACCTGGAAAGATATTGGCATAGGGCTGGAGTTTGAAGAGGTAAACAATCGTGAGGATGCCGAAGTAAGGATAGGGTTTATGCAGGGAGATGGCTCCTGGTCTTATCTGGGTACTTATGTGCTTAATATCGGGGCAGGGCAGCGTACCATGAATTTCGGCTGGGACCTCACCAGCAGCCAGGGAAGAGATACTGCACTGCACGAAATAGGGCATACGCTAGGGCTACCTCACGAGCATCAAAACCCTAATGCAGGTATCGTTTGGGACGAAGAAGCCGTTTACGCAGCCCTGGCAAAGCCACCCAATAACTGGTCGGAGGAGATGACCTATCATAATATTATCCGTAAGCTGGACCCGGACACTGTACAGGGTTCTAACTGGGACCCGGATTCTATTATGCACTATCCTTTTGAGCCTGGCCTTATTCTGGAACCAGAAGAGTATGGAACCAAAGGTATATCGCCGGCACCCGGCCTGTCGGAAAGAGATATACAGTGGGTGCGCTACTTTTATCCTCCACTGGAAGAGAAAACTGACGAGCTTAAGCCATTCCGTTCCAAAAAGCTAGAGATCAGAGCCGGAGATCAGGTAGACCACCTCATTAAACCTAAAACTACCCGCACGTACAATATCAGAACTTTTGGTAAGTCAGATACCATACTGGTGCTTTTTGAAGAGGAAGATGGCGAATGGAAATATCGTAGTGCTGATGATGATAGTGGTAAAGAATATAATGCGCACCTACGCTACCGCCTGATCAAAGGCAGGCGCTATATGCTCCGAACACGTCTTTATTATCAGCATCTGGAAGGTAATTTTGCGGTTATGATGTGGTAGCTGAGCACAGGAAGTGTGGCTAGAAAAAATGTGCAAAAATTTTTAGTAAGCCATTAAACTTTTACCTGACAAGGCTATCTAAGCTCTGAAAACAAAACAAATAGTACAATGAAGACACGAATAATAGCCATTGTTTTTGGAGTAATGTTAAGTACGGCAGCTTTTGCCCAGAGAGCTACACCGGAAGAGAGAGCAGATAAAATGAGTGCTCGTCTGACAGAGAAACTAGAGCTTGATGAAAGCCAGTCAAAAGAAGTGAAGCAGATTATTCTTAGCAATATGGAAGCCAGCAGAGAAAAGATGCAACAGGTATCCAGCCGCGAAGAGCGGATGGAAATCATGAAAGAAAGTGATGCTAAGATGGATGAAGAGCTGAAGCTGGTATTTAGCGAAGAGCAGTATCAGCAGTATCAGACAGTTAAAGCAGAAACCAAAGAAAGGGAAGGCAAACGTAGAGGAAGCCGCCGTAGTGAAAGTTAATTTACTTTCTCCTTTTATGCATACTGTAAGCTACCCTATACGGGTAGCTTATTTTTTGTCTAGCCAATGAGACCAACTGCCCTGAAAGCTAGGGGCCTCCAAAGCCTGGTTGAGTAGTTCCATATAGTCTGAACGAGGTATCTCCTCTGCTCCCATACTTTCCAGGTGGGGCGTATGTACCTGGCTGTCTATCAGGCTGAAACCTCTCTTCTGAAGCTCCCATACCAGCGTAATAAATCCTGCCTTAGAAGCATTACTTACCTTACTGAACATAGACTCACCAAAAAAAATACTGCCTAGCGACACACCGTACAGCCCTCCCAGCAGTTGCCCCTTCTGCCATACCTCTACCGAATGAGCATAGCCCAATTTGTGTAGGTAGCAGTAGGCTTCCAGCATCTCGTCGGTAATCCAGGTACCCTGCTGTCCCCTGCGGCGGGTTTGCTGGCAGGCAGTAATTACCTGCCGAAAGTCAGTATCCAGCGTAATATCAAATTTCTTCTGATTGAAGATAGGGCGCATGCTTCTGGAGACTTTGAGCCGCTCAGGAAACATTACAAAACGAGGGTCAGGGGCGTGCCAGATGATAGGCTGCCCCTCATCGTACCAGGGAAAAATGCCCGAACAATAAGCCAGAAGTAAACGGTCAGGAGAAAGGTCACCACCCAGCGCGATTCCTCCCCACTCTTCTGCTTCTTCAACGGGAGGGAAATTCAAATCATTACTAAGCCAATACAGCATACATAAGGTTTTCTCTCCTGTATATCGTTTAAATACCGTGAAAAGTTATAGGTCAGACCTATTTTGCAATAAGCTTTTGAAAGGCTTCCATCGCATGTCCAGAAAATAAAGACTCACGAGCGGCCTCAATGCTGTCTTTTAGACTAAGCTCCGGCTTACCGCAGTACAGAGCTACCCCGGCATTGGCAAGTACGGCTTCGTTTTGGGCCTGTGTACCTTTACCTTCCAGTATACTGGTAAAAATACGAGCGGCATCTTCTACTGATTCCCCTCCGTGTAGTGCTTCGGGTTTGTGAGTAGAAAACCCAAGATCTTCCGGTCTTAGTATTTGTTCCTGTTCATTGGTAATCATCTTAAAAGGACCAGTCAGCGATATTTCATCATAGCCGTCCAGAGAATGTAAGATTACAAAACGCTTATCAGTTTTCTGATACAAATAAGCATATAGGCGAGCTAGCTCCAGGCTAAACACACCTACCAACTGTTTTTTAGGAAATGAGGGGTTAACCATGGGGCCCAGCATATTAAAAAAAGTTTTCATTCCCAGTTCGCGCCTTACGGGCCCTACATTCTTCATGGCAGGGTGGAAGAGGGGAGCATGCAGAAAACAGATATTCGCATTATCTAGGCTTTTTTTGAGTGCCTCTGCCTCATTAGTAAACTCATAGCCAAAGTGCGTGATAAGGTCAGAAGAACCACTTACTGAGGATACTCCTTTATTACCATGTTTGGCTACTGCCTGTCCTGCGCCAGCTACAACAAAAGAAGCTGTAGTTGAGATATTGAAAGTATCTTTACCATCTCCGCCAGTGCCACATAGGTCAATGGCATCATATTCATCAATATGGAGAGGTACACAAAGCTCCAACATAGCATCACGGAATCCTTCCAACTCTTCTACGGTAATGCTTCGCATCAGAAAAACAGTTAAAAAAGCAGCCATCTGGCTTTGGTTGTATTCTCCCTGCGCGAGCTTGGTAAGGATTTGTTGAGCAGTGTCTTTATCTAAAGATTTATATTCTATCAGATCGTTGAGTATATCTTTCATGCTTGTGGGGTTGCAGTATGATTAAGCCTTAGCTGAGCTATATAGTAACTGTTGATTAATGTTTGGTTGAAAATAGATTTCTGGAAATTGAAAAAACGGGAGCATAGCTAGGGGTAGTACATAATGGTGTAGATATTTATGCTCAATGCCCGGCAGAAGCTAATGTTCCAGCCAGTTTTTTAGCATTTGTTTTCCATGTTCGGTAAGAATAGACTCCGGATGAAACTGCACACCATGAACATCATATTGTTTATGGCGTAAGCCCATTACCTCTCCATGAGGGTCCAGTGCTGTTACGATTAGCTCCGGGTTATTAGCCATAGATACAGCTTCTACTGCCCAGCTATGGTAGCGGCAAACATTAAAAACCTGTGGTAAGCCTTCAAAAAGATATTCCTCTTTATCTTCCAGCATCACTTTATCGGCATAACCATGCAGTACGGTAGGCATATTGTACAGCTTTGCCTTAAAGGCTTCGGCAATACCCTGGTGGCCCAGGCATACACCCAGTATACTTTTGGTGGGCGCATAGGTTTTAATTACATCCATCATAATCCCTGCTTCTTCGGGAATACCGGGGCCGGGAGAAAGCAGAATTTTATCATATTTGGCTACTTCTTCCACGCTAATCTTATCGTTACGGATCACATCCATCTGCTCTCCATAACCCAGTTCCCTCAGGATGTGCACCAGGTTATAGGTGAATGAGTCATAATTATCTAGAACTAGTATTTTCATGTTAGTAATTGCAGATTGCAAATCTTTAAATCAAAATTATGTATGCGATTTCAAATTTCTATTGAAATCATAAAGTAGAGCTGAAATTATTAAGAGCCAAGCATCAGAAAACTGCTACCTGAGCCTAAATACTATGCTCAGCGTTCCACTAGCCGGGCTTTAGTTTGATATATCCTCTGCTACCTCCAGGGCTCTTCTGAGGGCAGCCAGTTTGTTATTTACCTCCTGTAACTCGCTTTCTACCACAGACTTGGCTACCACTCCGGCGCCTGCCTGATAATACAATGAGTTGTTCTGGCTGATGAAGGAGCGTATCATAATAGCATGATTAAACTGCGCGGTTTTTTGATCGCTACCAAACCCTAAAAAGCCTATAGCACCACCATAATAGCCACGCTTGGTCTTTTCGTACTGGCTGATCAGCTGCATAGCCATATGTTTGGGAGCTCCAGAAAGTGTGCCTGCCGGAAAAGTATCAGCCACCACCTGTATGGGCGAGGTTTCGGGAGAAAGTTTGCTGGTCACTTTAGATACCAGATGGATGACATGGGAGAAATATTGTACCTCTTTAAAAGTCTCTACCGTCACTTCATTCCCGTGTCTGCTCAGGTCATTACGGGCCAGGTCTACCAGCATCACATGTTCTGAGTTTTCTTTAGGGTCGTCTATCAGCTTTTTGGCTAGTTCAGCATCGGCGGCATCATTTCCGGTACGCTTAAAAGTACCAGCGATAGGGTAAATACTGGCTTCTCCATCCTTAATAACAATTTGCGCCTCTGGCGAAGAGCCAAATATTTTGTAGTTGCCATAGTCAAAATAGAAGAGATATGGAGAAGGGTTGATGGAGCGGAGGGCACGGTAAACGTTAAATTCGTCACCTTTAAAGCGGTTTTCAAAACGGCGAGACAGTACAATCTGAAATACATCTCCTCTAAAACAGTGCTCTTGTCCTTTACGAATAATTTCCAGAAACTCATCATCGGAGTAATTGCTGCTTTCTTCGCCTTCGCGCTGAAAACGATAGCTCGGAATATTTCGGTTATTAACCAGAGAGATCAGGTCTGAGAGTTTGTCGTGCTTACCCTCTTCACCTGCCAGCTCATGATGAAACGCATACAACTCATTGCGGAAATGGTCAATGGCAATCACATACCGATATACAGAATAGTGTACTTCTGGTATACCATAATCCTTATCTGTATCGGCCTGTATATCCACGTCTTCATAATACTGTACAGCATCATAAGACATGTACCCAAACATGCCATTAGTGCTAAATTTATAATCATGGTCTTCAGACTTAAATGAGGCTGCAAACTGGCTCAGCATCTCTATTACTTCCTGCTTTTGCTGAGTTTGGGTTTCTGAAGCCGTGCCATCAGGAAAACTTTGCTTCACCAGGCCATTTTTTACAGAAAAAGTAGCAATAGGGCTACAGCATATAAACGAGAAGCTATTGTCACTGCTATGGTAGTCTGAGCTTTCCAGTAATATAGGATTATCAAAACGGTCCCGTATTTTCAGGTAAATGTTAACAGGGGTAACCGTATCTGAGAGCATGCGCTTATGCTCAGTCACCAATTGGTAAAGGCGTTTAGTTTGTTGTGTTTGCATGAGATTCTTTCGTTTAAAAAAAAAGCCTACTGCGCGAACAGTAGGCTCATAAAATATGCTTTATAGGTAAAGACAAGCAAATACTTAGCCGTTCGCGCCTAAATATGTTGGGCGCCACCACCAGTTAGTTTTTGCGTATGTCTTGCTAATTCTTACCATATGCGACAAATATAAAGTCCTATCTTTATATTTCAAACGGACTTTATCAAATTGTACGTAAAATGCAGACTTTATTTATAAGGGCTGTATAGGGCTTTATTTGAGACCTTTTGTATAGCAGGCAAGCCCTTGAAATTACAGATAACCACAAATTATATACATCAATCGCATGGAAACGCTGGCGGAAGAATACCAGGACTTAAGCAAAAAGAATAGCGCATTGCGCAGATACAACAAACGTCTGCTTTTTTGGATGAAAATCCTGGGGCTGTTGTTTGTCTTATGCCTGAGCTATATTATTTATATAGAATACTTTCCTCCCTTCTTCGGGCGCTGGCCGGAGCTTAGCCAGAAATACGATAATCTACAGTTGGAACGCGAAGCGCTTCAGGAGGAAATAGACAGCCTGAATCGAGTTAATAGTCTATTGGTAGAGCTATCTCCCTACTACACAGGAGTATTTTTTGAAGTACAGATTGGGGCATTTGAGCATTTTGACCTGGAAAAGTACCGTGAAGGCCTGGCCAAGCTCAATATAGATTATAGCGGAGAGTTAGATCAGTACACATTGGGTAAATTTCGTGATCTGGATCTTGCCAAAGATTTTGTGAGAGACATCAGAAGAATGGGTATTAAAGATGCCTTTATTGTAGCCAAAATAGATGGAAAACGGGTAACGGTGAAGGAAGCACAGGAAGAAGCCCGGAGGCTTGGAGAGGCTAATAGCTAAGAAAAACCCAACTTGAGTCTGGAGGGTTTTACTAACCCCCTAAAAGACAGGTTTTGAGCCGTAATACTATCGCAACAATCCACTGTTAACTCTGACATTCATCAGAGCCCCTCGCAAAAGCAAGGGGTGAGGCCCGGTTTTGAAAGTACACTGTCGCTCGGTATTTATCTAAGTGTTGGAGTTAGAAAACGAGTCCAGGACCCAAGCGGGTAATCTTAAATATTTTTGAAAGAACGTCTTACTGCTTTCTTACAAGAAAATGTCTAAGAAGGTTCACCACCATTTAAAATTTTCTTGCTGCTGCAAATATACAAACATAAAAAGATTGAAAAGCAAGTAAGTCTACGAATCTCTGGGGAAGCTAAGCTCAAAAACTACATCTGAACTTTGAGGATATGCTATTGTAAAACTTTTAGGTAGTGAGCAGCTAAGCTTTTATGCTAATCATCGGAGCTAGGCGTATCTTCTGTCCTAAAAAAACTGAACCCATACCTTACACCTAAGATGGAAGGAATTACCACCATAAAAGAGGACAATAGTGTAAAGTAAAAACTAATTTCTCCGGGATCAGATGAAGCGCCAGGCCAGCATGTCAGAAAAAAGGGTAGGCTAAGGAGCCAGAGGAGTAAGTTTTGCCAGGAGAAAATCTTGGTGTTTGGATGTTTACTGTGCATAAGGGCTCTTTCTATAGGGCGGAAATCTAATTGAGCTTGAGTATTACAAATGTAAGTATTTCGTGAGTTTTTTTCAAATATTCACACATTTTATTTGTGAATAAGAGTGCTAGGTTTTAAGTAATTTGCGTAGGTGTTTTTAGGCTTACTTAACTATAGCTATGTCGCAATCTAATAAGCTAGCTTAGCGTAAGGTTTTCCTTCATATCATTATGCTTTCCGGCCTCTATATAGTATCCTTTCTTCAACTAAATTTCTATTTTTGACGCTTTATAGTTTATGCCAGACATTAGCTTGGTGCCTCCTTGCCAGTGCTGGTTTTAAGCTGTTCTTCTGTTTTTTATAATAATAATCATCCACTTATCATCAAGTAAAATTTAGGACATAGGGTATCGTTTACTAGATTATGGATACAATCAGAGCTTTCCTTTCTCAACTGTTTAATCAGATTTCATATTGGCTAAGCAATACTTTCTCATCTGCCCAATACTGGTATCGGCAGGCCTCATGGCGAGATAGAGGTATTGTAGGTGCTGGCTTGCTGTTAGTACTTAGCCTTTTGGTATGGGGGCTGTCTTTTTTTGGTGAGGATGATTTTAAAGGCACAAAAGAAATAGACCCTGCCTTCAATGCTTATATTTCTGCTTATACCGCAGGCATTATCTCCACAGAGTCTTCTATCCGTATTCAGTTTAACCGACCTTTGGCCGACTCTACCCAATTAGGCAAAGAAGTTAAAGAGACTTATTTTTCCTTTAACCCTTCCATCACTGGTAATACCTACTGGCTAGATAGAAGTACACTTGAGTTTATTCCTTCTCAAAAACTACTTTCCGGGCAAAAGTATCAGGTGAAATTTGCGCTACACGAGTTAGTAAACGTGCCCGATGCATTAGAAAGTTTTGAGTATGCCCTGCGAACTATGCAGCAAAACTATGAGCTGCAACTTAGTGGGCTCACTTATGAAGACAGAGAAGAGCTGGCTAAGCCAGTGCTGGAAGGTAGCCTGCTTACGGCTGATGTAGCAGATGCAGCAGCAATTGAAAAAATGTTGACAGCTCAGCAGGATGATAATCCTCTGGAAATTAGTTGGGAGCATAGTAGTCCGGTACACCGCTTTGTGATAAGAAATATCAGCCGCCTAAGTGGGGATGCCAGCATTAAGCTTGTGAGCAGAGGAGAGCCTATAGCTGTAGAAAAAAATACCGAAGAAGAGTTTTTCGTGCCTTCGCTAAACACCTTTACACTAATTGGTCATCAGGTGATAGAAGAGCCTGAGCAATATGTAGAATTGCGTTTTTCTGACCCCCTACAGGAGAACCAGAACCTTGAGGGACTAATTCAGGTGCGGCAGGCAGGTAAGGAGACACCCCGGCTGATTGTAGATAACAACATTCTTCGTGTATACCCTCAGAGCGCTATGGAAGGGGGTACTTCGGTAGTCATTAATGAAGGGGTTAAAAATATTCGGGGAGAGCGCCTGGCACAAAGCACCGAAGTAGATGTAGAGTTTGAGCCTATCAAACCAGCGCTTCGTTTTGTTAACAAGGGGATCATACTGCCTTCTACTGATGGTATGATGCTTCCTTTTGAGGCTGTAAGCCTGAAAGAAATTGATGTTACTATTATTAAGGTTTTTGAGGATAATTTGAATCAGTTTTTTCAGCTTAACCAATATGATGGTCAACAGGAAATCCGACGTGTGGCTCGTCCGGTAGCTCAGAAAAGAGTGCCTCTCAATGCATCTGGAGCTACAGACCTGAGCCGCTGGAACCGCTTTACCTTAGATTTGTCTGAAATTATAGAGACTGACCCCGGAGCATTGTATCAGGTAGTCTTAAGTTTTCGTCAGAGCCAGTCAGTTTACAGCTGTGGTGCAGCGCAGCAGCCCGAAGACAGTGAGCTTACGGCCTACGATATAGCTCAGGATTGGGATGATCCCTCTAAAGTTTATTGGGATGCCTACAACCAGTACTACTATGCTCCAAATTACAATTGGGAGGAGCGTGACAACCCCTGCTCACCTTCTTACTATGGTTTTCGCAGAAGCGCACAAACTAACTTACTGGCATCTGACCTGGGGATGATAGCCAAACGTGGCGAGCACGGACAACTTTATATATCAGTGAATGATTTACGTACGTCAGAGCCTTTATCGGGTGTGGATGTGAGCCTGTACGATTTTCAGCAGCGCCTAATTGCTGAGGAGTCTACAGATGGAGATGGTGAAATCCTTATTTCCAGTACACAGAGACCTTATTTGTTAATCGCTTCTGATGGTGATCAGCGTGCCTATCTGAGGGTGGATGATGGCAGTTCTTTGCCCCTAAGCAATTTTGAAGTTGCCGGACAGGAAGTTCAAAATGGTCTGAAAGGTTTTATCTATGGTGATCGTGGTGTGTGGCGCCCCGGAGACTCACTGCATATTAATTTTGTGCTGGAGGATAAAGCCCGCTCGCTGCCGCCCAGCCATCCGGTAGTGTTTGAACTTCAGAACCCACGAGGGCAGGTAGTACAGCGTTTGGTAAGAACCGAAGCCGTAGGGAATATCTATAACTTTAGTACTGCTACCGAGCCCGATGCTATTACGGGTAGCTGGTCGGCACAGGTGCAGGTAGGGGGTACCACATTTAATAAAAGGCTGCGCATAGAAACCGTGAGACCCAACCGCCTCAAAATTGATCTGGATTTTCGTGCCGATCGTTTTGTAGCGCGCAACCAGAAACCTACTGCCTTTCTGGGTGTAAGCTGGTTGAGCGGAGCTACTGCCCGAAACCTAAGGGTAGAAACAGAAATGCTACTAAGCCCTGCCCGTACTACATTTGAAGATTATCCGCAATTTACTTTCGAGGATCAGGCAAGAGATTTTAGTGCTGAACGTCGTGAGGTGTACGACAGCAGAGTAGATCAGAATGGCAATGCGGAATTTAACATAGACCTGAGTCTGGAACAGGAAGTGCCCGGAGTGCTCAATGCTACGTTTGTTACCAAAGCATATGAAGAAGGAGGTAATTTTAGCATAGACAGGTTCAGCCTGCCTTATTACCCTTATTCGTCCTTTATTGGTTTAAATGTACCTCAGGGAGAAGGTATGGGGGGGGCTCTGCATACTGGTAAAAGCCATCAGGTAGAGTTAGTAGCCGTAAATGAACGTGGAGATTTAGTCAGAAATCGTGAAGTAGAGCTATCACTGTACAAATTAGACTGGCGCTGGTGGTGGGAGCAATCGGCTGACTACATTGCCAATTATGTAGGCAATGAGTACCGTGAACCAGTACTTAAAGAAACGCTAAATCTGGGTAATGGAAAAAGTAAATGGAGCTTTAGTGTTAATGATGAGGCCTGGGGGCGCTACTACCTGCGCAGCTGCGATACCGAATCTGGGCATTGTAGTGGAGAAATTATATACCTGGACTGGCCAGATTATGCTGGGCGTGATGGACGAGATGCTCCTCAGGCAGCTGCCATGCTTAGCTTCTCGGCCGATAAAGAAAGTTACGAAGTAGGAGAAGAAGCGCTGATCAGCATTCCTGCTAAAGGTGAAGGTCGGGCACTCATTAGTATAGAGAATGGAACAGAAGTATTAGAAACGTATTGGGTAGAAGTGGAAGATGAGGGAGAAACAACTTTTGAGCTGGAGATTACTGAAGAGATGACGCCCAATATTTATGTACATGCTACGCTGCTTCAGCCTCATGCCCAAACATCTAATGACCTGCCTATCCGCATGTACGGCATTATTCCACTGGAGGTAAGCAATCCAGAAACACATCTGGAACCGCTCATCAGCATGCCGGAAAAACTTGAGCCGGAGAAAGAAGTAGTGATAAGTGTAGCGGAGGCTCAGGAAAAGCCTATGGCATATACCATTGCAATGGTTGACGAGGGTCTTCTGGATATTACTAATTTTGAAACCCCCAGGCCCCATGACTACTTCTATGCTCATGAAGCTCTGGGAGTAAAAACCTGGGATATGTACGATTACGTAATAGGGGCTTATGGTGGAGAGTTGGAACGTATTCTGGCTATTGGCGGTGATGAAGCAGCCAAGATGGAAGGAAGCCGCCGTGCCAATCGTTTTACGCCTGTAGTTAAGTTCTTAGGACCTTTCTTTTTAGAAGAAGGAGACGAAAATGTACATACCATCAAAATGCCTAATTATGTAGGTTCTGTACGGACTATGGTAGTAGCCGCGCACGAGGGAGCATACGGACAGGCAGAAAAAACAACGCCGGTAAGCAAACCTTTAATGGTACTAGGTACACTGCCCAGAGCGCTAAGCCCCGGTGAGTCACTTAAGCTGCCAGTAAATATTTTCGCAATGGATAATTCCGTAAAAAGTGTCAGAGTAAGCGTAAGTACTGGTGAGCTTCTGACCCTGAGAGGGCAACGTTCAGAAGAAATGTTTTTCCCAAACCCAGGCGACCGTCTGGTAGATTTCGGGCTGGAGGTAGCCAACAGGGCAGGTATTGGCAAAGTAGAAATTAATGCTGCTGCCGGGCCTGTACGTGCTGACTATAATGTTGAACTGGATGTACGGAACCCCAATCCGCAAATGACAGAAGCTATCAGTAGTATAGTCAGTAGCGGAAGCAGCTGGGAGACAGATTTTGATATCATAGGAATGCCGGGTACCAACGAGGCTATAATTGAGCTATCTGATATTCCACCGCTTAACCTTGGCAAACGTTTAGAGTACCTGATCAGCTATCCTCACGGCTGTGTAGAACAAACGGTGTCGGCCGCTTTTCCGCAGTTGTATTTGGCAAATATACAGAAGCTTAATGAGCAGGATAAAAAAAGAGTAGAGCAGAATATCAATCAGGCCATCAAACGCCTAGGTGCTTTCCGTACCAATGAAGGAGCCTTTGCCTACTGGCCAGGCTCTAATGATGCCGATGAGTGGAGTACCAGTTATGCCGGACACTTTCTGTTAGAAGCACAGCAAAAGGGGTATTTTGTGCCACCTGGCTTGCTCCAATCCTGGATAAGTTTTCAGCGGAGAAGAGCAGGACAATGGGGAAGAAGCCAGCAGTACACACGCGAAGATTTGGTGCAGGCTTATCGTTTATATACACTGGCACTGGCTGGAGAAGAAGAGCAGGGAGCTATGAACCGTATGCGTGAGCTCAGTGATGTTTCCGTGTCAGCAAAATGGAGGCTGGCCGCTGCCTATGCGTTGCTGGAGCAGCAGGAGGTGGCACAGGAGATGATTTCAGGCCTAAACAGTCAGGTAGATGCCTATACCGAAACCTATGGTACTTATGGCTCTGCTCTGCGTGATGAAGCTATGATACTGGAAACTTTAGCTTTAATGGATGTTCAGGAAAAAGGGCTTACCTTGTTCCGCCGTATTTCTTCTGCTCTTAGTGATGACACTCGTTGGATGAGTACCCAAACCACCGCTTTTGCTCTGATCGCCAGCAGCAAATTTGCTGAAAATATGCAGTTGGGAGAAGGAGTAAATGCAAACTTAACTATAGATGGGCAGCCCCAGGTTAATCTACAGTCTGAACTTTCGGTAATGCAGCGGAAGATAGAACTTAATGGCAAAAGTGCTCACCAGATAAAAGTAGTAAACCAGGGAGAAGGTGAGCTTTATGCACGTGTCATTCTTAAAGGTAAGCCAGCGCTGGGCGAGGAGAAAACGACTTCTAATGCGCTCCAGATGAATGTTGTCTACAAAGGTGTGAATGGAGAACTTATTGATATCAAAAATTTGAAACAGGGAACAGACTTTGTAGCCGAAGTGATGGTGCATAACCCTGGAACGCAGGGAGAAATTCAGCAGATCGCTCTTTCCCATATGGTGCCTTCCGGTTGGGAGATCTTGAATACGCGCTTGCTCAATGTTGAGCAGTTTAACGAGCAATCAAGCTTTGATTATCAGGATATTCGTGATGACCGGGTACATACCTATTTTGGTCTTGCAGCAGGCGAGCGCAAAACGTTCAGGCTCATGCTAAATGCCAGCTATGTGGGGCGCTTTTATCAACCGGCGGTTTATGCAGAAGCCATGTACGACAACACTGTCAACGCTTCGCTGGAGGGGCAGTGGGTAGAAGTTACAGAGCCATAAAAATAAATATGAAAGGTAAAAAAAAAGCGGTTCTGCTTGGGGCAGATACCGCTTTTTGTCTGATGGGCTGTATACTAAATTCCTAAGATCTTGGCATTTACATTAAACACAGTATGAATATCTATAGTATGGTCTGATTTTAATGCTTCATCAGTAACCACTTCTGTCATTAGCGTAAACTCATCCTTTTTAATGTACTCTTTCAGGTCAACTTGCGCTGTTTCCAGGCTTAGCGTAGAGCCTACCACACTGGATACATCATCATGCCAGGCAATTTTTTCTTTAGGAAGGCCTTCAGCTTCTATGTAAATATCTATTGTTTTCAAGAAACTAAAGTCTTCACCATCAGGGCTGGAGATTGTCAGTTCCAGTTCATCAAGTGTAATTTCTTCTATCAGGTCTTTGCGGGTATCATTAATCGCAAACTTAGACTCAGAGTTAGTTTTAACATCGGGAGTAAATAGATCTACGGGTAGGTTAAGGCCAGTGCTGGAGGGAATGACTACCGAAGAATCATAATCCATTTTGAACTGGGTAAACTCATCAAGTTTTTCACAAGCTACAATACCTACACAAAGTAGTAGTAAGGCAATCAGGCTATTTTTCATCATGTGTATCTATTTTTACCTGAACCATAACAAAAGCTATGCAAGGCATAAATACACAGGTGTTTACTACAGACTAGAACATGTAGGAAAAGTAGCAGTAATTGTTATTTTTTTATCGGAAATGAATAAAAAAAGGGAACCTGAGCAGATTCCCTTTTCTAATGATAATAAATTGAAAACTATAGCGCAGCAAGTTGTTCTTCAATAGCCTTAATTTTGGCTTCTGCATCAGCTTGCTTTTTACGTTCCATAGCTACGACCTTTTCTGGGGCGTTCTGTACAAAGCGTTCGTTGCTCAACTTCTTGTTTACTGAGGTTAAGAAACCTTTGTTGTACTCCAGTTCTTTTTCCAGTCTTTCTTTCTCCTGACTGCTGTCTACAGCCTCACCCAACGGAACAAAGCACTCATTAGGTTTGCCTTGAGGCGTATTCACCATAAAGCTGGCTGCACCCTCTATTTTATCTTGGGTAAATGTGATACTTTCTACGTTTGCAAGTTTCTGTATGATACTTCCAAACTGATCAAAAATATCCTGAGAATCGGTACGAACGTTAAGCTCCAAAGTATTTTTATTAGCAATACCTCGGCTATTTCTCACATTTCTGATGTTTGTAATAATGTCTATAGCCACCTGACCATTACCCAGTAGCGATAGGTCTGCCTGTTTACGTGCTTCGCTGTTATCTGCTGTAGGCCATGCGGCAACAATCAGGTAATCATCCTCATCACGTTCTTTAATCTCATGCCAGATCTCTTCTGTCAGGAATGGCATAAAAGGATGAAGGACCCGCATCAGGTCTTCAAAGAAAGTAATAGTAGCCTCGTAGGTTAGCTGGTCTATCTGCTTGGCCTCTGGCTTAATCATTTCCAGATACCATGAGCAGAAGTCATTCCACATCAGCTTATACAGCGCTTTTAGGGCATCGGAGATACGGAATTTTGAAAAATGGTCTTCTACCGTAATCAGCGTCTGATTAAAGTTGGCGGCAAACCAGGCAATTGCCGTACGGTTTTGCTCATTAGGCTTTGTGTCTTTTACTTCCCACCCCTTCACCAAACGGAATGCGTTCCAGATTTTGTTTGCGAAGTTTCTACCCTGCTCACATAGTTTAACATCAAACGGTAAGTCATTTCCGGCAGGGGAACTAAACAGCATACCAGTTCTTACTCCATCTGCCCCATACTCTTTAATTAGTTCCAGAGGATCTGGAGAGTTGCCGAGCGACTTAGACATTTTACGTCCAAGCTTGTCTCTTACAATACCCGTAAGGTATACGTTTTTAAAGGGCTTTTCCTGACGGTACTCATATCCATTAATAATCATACGGGCTACCCAGAAGAACAGAATTTCAGGGGCGGTAACCAGATCATTAGTGGGGTAGTAGTATTGTATGTCTTTGTTATCAGGTTCCAAAATTCCGTTAAAGACAGTAATAGGCCAGAGGCCGGAAGAGAACCAGGTGTCTAGTACGTCTTCTTCCTGACGAAGGTCTTCTGCTGTTAGCTTTGCATTACCACTTTTCTCGCGAGCCATTTCCAGTGCTTTTTCAGCAGTTTCAGCTACTACAAATTCGCCGTTTGGCAAGTAGTAGGCTGGAATACGCTGGCCCCACCATAGTTGACGAGAGATACACCAGTCACGTACGTTTTCCATCCAGGAGCGGTACATGTTCTTAAACTTGGGAGGGTGTAACTGTACATTATCATTAAGGACGTTTTCCAGGGCGGGCTTAGTGAGTTCTTCCATGGAAACAAACCATTGCTCTGATAGACGAGGCTCCACAACAGCATCTGTTCTTTCTGAGAAGCCTACGCTATTTTTGTAGTCTTCTTCCTTCTCTAGTAAGCCCAGCTTATCCAGTTCTTTGGCAATCTTCTTTCTCACTACAAAACGATCCTCCCCCACAAAAAACTGCGCAGCTTCGCTCATCGTCCCATCATCATTCATCACATCCAGCGTTTCCAGTTTATGCTTCATACCCAGCTCGTAGTCATTAGGGTCATGGGCAGGAGTTACTTTTAGGCAGCCGGTTCCAAACTCCATACTCACGTACTCATCTTCAATGACTGGTACGGCACGGTTTACTAAAGGAACAATAACCTTTTTGCCTTTGAGGTGTGTGTAGCGTTTATCTTCAGGGTTAATACAAACGGCAGTATCTCCCAGAATGGTCTCCGGGCGAGTAGTGGCTATAGTTACATACTTGTCCTCACCCTCAATTTTATACTTTACATAGTAAAGCTTAGAGTTTACATCTTTATGAATTACCTCATCATCTGCCAGAGCTGTTTTGCCCTGAGGGTCCCAGTTGATCATGCGGTAGCCTCGGTAGATGTAGCCCTTATTATATAGATCAACAAAAACCTTAATTACTGAGGCGGACATATGGTCCTCCATGGTAAAGCGCGTACGATCCCAGTCGCAGGAAGCTCCCAGTTTTTTGAGCTGCTCCAGAATGATACCTCCATACTTCTCCTTCCACTCCCAGGCATACTTTAAAAACTCCTCGCGAGAGATATCGCTCTTCTTAATTCCGCGCTCTTTAAGCATGGCCACTACTTTAGCTTCAGTAGCAATAGAGGCATGGTCTGTACCGGGTACCCAGCAGGCTTCTTTGCCCTCCATACGAGCTTTACGGGTAAGTACATCCTGTATAGTGTTGTTGAGCATGTGGCCCATGTGTAATACCCCGGTAACATTTGGCGGAGGTATAACAATAGTATATGGCTCTTTGTCAGGGTTAGGCTCAGAGTGAAAGTATTTCTTATCCAACCACTGCTGATACCACTTATCTTCTACTTCTTGTGGATTATATTTGCTAGAGAGCGCCATGAGTATATTTGTTCTGTTGATTTTAATGCTTCCGCAAAGATAAAAACTTGATACGAACTTATTGTAACTTTTACCTATCCTTTGCTGTCGGCCTTAAAGGCAGGTTACAGGAGTAGGCAATATGAGCTGGAAGAAATATTGCTAATAATGAGCAAAAACTTCATGTAGATAGAGAGTTCATTATAAACTGAAAAAAGGGCTCTAATTTGACTCAATAAGCCTTTTTTTAGTTACAGAAATGTGTAATGAGCATAAGTATGCTTAAAGATAAAGCAATAGATAAGTGCTAATTTTTTATTCCTGTTTTTTGTATATATTTTTGGCATAAAAGTACGATTTGGCTATTAAGCTAATTCGTTGATAATTAAACTATTATCTTACTCATATGGCAAGCAAGCAACACAAAGTGCTTGTGGTAGACGACGAACCTGATATTCTGGATCTGCTGGAGTACAATCTGGCAAAAGAAGGATATAAAGTAAAAACTGCTACCAACGGAAGGAAGGCTGTAGAAATAGCCGCCCATTTCTTACCAGACTTAATACTTCTGGATATTATGATGCCTCATCAGGACGGGGTGGAAACCTGTCGTCAGTTGAGGGAAAATCCAGACCTCTATAATACTTACATCGTGTTTTTGACTGCCCGCTCTGAAGAGTACTCAGAGGTAGCCGCCTTTGATACCGGTGCTGATGATTATATAACCAAGCCCATTAAGCCCCGCGCGTTAATGAGCCGCATTAGTGCTATGTTCAGAAGGGAGGCCAAGAAAAAACAAAAGAGTGATAAGATTAGCATAGGAGGGCTTACTATTGACCGTACCAGTTATATGGTTACCGTAAATGGTGAGCAGATAAGCCTGCCCAAAAAAGAATTTGAACTCCTCTATTTTCTCGCTCAGAACCCCGATAAAGTGCATAGCCGCGATGACCTTTTGCAAAACATCTGGGGAGCGGATGTATACGTGCTGGCCAGAACTGTAGATGTGCACATTCGTAAAGTGAGAGAAAAAGTGGGTAGCCAGTACATTGTTACCGTCAAGGGTGTGGGCTATAAGTTTGGAGTAGAAGAGTAAGGATAAAAATACCATACTATGTTGGTTAATGCCCGAGGCGTTGCACTTTTGCTCGGAATATCCATTTCTATTGTTACTACTGCCTTTTTATCATTGGTAGAAGGGGTAACGCCTACGGCTCTTATTGTGGCCCTGGTTATATCTTTCTCGTCTTCCTACATACTTATCAATATCAGCCTGGAGTTTATGATCTTTCGCGAGATCAATAAAATCTATAATGTGCTGGACAAGCTTAAGCGCAAAGACCTCTCTTTTGTAGGAGAGCGAGATCGCAAACGGGCAGTTAACCCACTTAAGCAGATTAATGAGGAGATTTTTGAGTATGCTGCCAATAAGCAGAAAGAAATTAACGACCTTAAAAAGATGGAAGAATTCAGGAGGGAGTTTGTAGCTAATGTCTCTCACGAGCTTAAGACTCCCATTTTTGCTGCTCAGGGCTTTGTGCATACCCTTTTGGATGGTGCCATGGAGAACAAAAAGGTGCGCTATAAATTTCTGAAGAAAGCAGGAAAAAGTCTGGATGGACTGGATATGCTGGTGCAGGATCTGCTTACGCTTTCTCAAATGGAGACAGGAGATATTAAAATGAATTATGAGCATTATGATATCTGCCATATAGTTAGAGAGGTGTTTGATCAGTTTGAAAGCGAAGCTGAGAAAAAAGGTATAGACCTTATTCTTACGGATGGATCACCAACTTATGTTTTTGCTGATAAGCAACGTATCTATCAGGTAATGGTAAACCTGGTAAGCAATGCCATCAAATACACCAAACATGAAGGTGCCGTGGAAGTGTACTTTAAGAAAGCGGTAGATGGTATAGTCATCCACGTGAAAGACCATGGAAGAGGTATTCCTGCTGAAGATATAGATCGTATCTTTGAACGTTTCTATCGTGTAGAAAAAAGCCGTTCAAAAAATAAAGGAGGAACAGGATTGGGTCTGGCCATTGTTAAACATATTATAGAGCTACACCATTCTAAAGTAAAAGTGCAGAGTGAAGTAGACCTTGGCTCTGTATTTAGTTTTAAGTTACCTAAAGGCGACAGAACAAAAGCAGACAGCGGAGAAGAAGAAGTCGCCTGAAGATTTTTTAAACAAGGCTAATTTGTTTAAGCCTTCCATCATTATTAATTATACATTATGGACTCACATCAATCATACGCTGCCCACGCATTACAGCAGTTATACAAAACCCCTTTCAAAGACCTGATTCTTTTTGAGAATGATGATTATCTGCTGATTAATAAGCCGGCATTTATATCTACGCTGGATGACAGAAACGATGATTTAAGTATCATAAGATTGGCAAAAGACTATATTGCAGATGCGCAGGTATGTCATCGCCTGGACAAAGAGACGTCAGGAGTGCTGCTCATTGCCAAACATCCTGAAGCTTACCGTTCGGCTTCTATGCAGTTTGAGCATCGCAAGGTTACCAAAACTTACCATGCTGTGTGTGATGGAATTCATGATTTTGATGATCTTAAAATTGACCTGCCCATACATGCTACCAACAAAGGTGTAGTAAAAATTAGTAGAAGAGACGGAAAAGAAGCTTTAACATACGTTAAGACAATAAAAGCTTACAGAAGGCATACCTTGGTAGAGTGCCAGCCGGTAACGGGGCGTATGCACCAGATAAGGATCCATTTAACCAGTCAGGGGGCTCCTATAAGCGGTGATGAAAAGTATGGTGGCAAACCTTTTTTTCTGTCGGCGATTAAGAAAAAATATAATTTAAGAAAAGATGCAGAAGAGCATCCTTTAATAAAAAGAGTAGCTTTGCACGCACAATCTCTTAGATTTGAACTATTAGATCAGCAGAGCGTTTGTGTAGAAGCACCTTATCCAAAGGACTTTGCTGTGGTAGTCAAGCAATTAGAAAAGTTGAGCTAATCTACAGAAAAGCAGCAAGGTGTATTGCATTTGAAGGAAATACCCGCTACCTTTGTGTTCTTTTTAGAAAAAGGCGGAGTTACATTGGTTTAGTAAACCTTAAAATTACATAAAATTGGATATTGTAAGTTATAAAACGGTATCGGCTAACAAGTCAACTGTAGAAAAGAATTGGTACATCGTTGACGCCGGTGACGCTACACTAGGACGTTTGTGCAGCGAAGTTGCCAAAATCTTGAGAGGTAAGCACAAGCCTAGCTTCACACCTCACGTAGATTGTGGCGATAAAGTCGTGGTTGTTAATGCTGACAAACTACGTCTGACAGGTACAAAAATGGATACCAAAGAGTATGTTCGCCATACAGGTTATCCCGGAGGACAGAGAACGTCTACTCCTCGTGAAGAAATGGAAAAGTCTTCTACACGCGTAATTGAGAAGGCTGTAAAAGGTATGCTTCCTAAAAACAGACTGGGAAGACAGATTATTAAAAACCTGCACATCTATGAAGGAGCTGAGCATCCTCATGAAGCGCAGCAGCCTCAAAAATTAGATTTAAGTCACCTATAAGCTCAAAACGCATCTATGGAAGTTATTAATACAATTGGTAGACGTAAGACTTCAGTAGCTAGGTTGTACATGCAGCCTGGCAATGGCAATATTACAGTAAACAAAAAATCTGTAGAAAAATATTTCCCTTCTGAGATTCTTCAGACTATTGTAAAGCAGCCTTTGTCTCTTACTGAGCAGGAAGGTAGCTTTGACCTGAAAATTGTAGTAAGCGGAGGTGGAGTTAAAGGACAGGCAGAAGCTATTCGTTTGGCTGTGTCTCGCGCTTTGGTTTCTACTAACGAAGAGCATCGCTCGCCACTTAAGAAAGAAGGATTCCTTACTCGTGACCCTCGTATGGTTGAGCGTAAGAAATACGGACGCAGAAAAGCAAGAAGAGCATTTCAGTTTAGTAAACGATAAAATTTGTGTTTACTCGAGCCTGTGCCTTAACAGGCTCCTCAGGAGTAAAACAATAAACCTACATAATGGAAAATTTAAAATACAAAGACTTATTAGACGCTGGTGTTCACTTTGGACACCTTACCCGCAAGTGGAATCCTAAAATAGCTCCCTATGTTTTCATGGAGAGAAATGGTATCCACATCATTGACCTTAACAAAACTTTAGTTTGCCTGGAAGATGCTGCTAACGCCATGAAGCAGATCGTAAAATCAGGTCGTAAGGTGATGTTTGTAGCTACCAAAAAGCAAGCGCAGGAGGTAGTATCTGAAGAAGCTAAGCGTTTGAGAATGCCTTACGTAACCGACCGTTGGTTAGGAGGTATGATGACTAACTTTGCTACCATCCGTAAGTCTTTGCGTAAGATGTCATCTATTGATAAGCTTATGAAAGAAGAAGCTTATAAGAACCTGGCGAAGCGTGAGCGCCTGATGATGAGCAGAGAGAGAGAGAAGCTAGAGAAAGTGTTGGGAGGAATTTCTGACCTTACCCGTCTGCCAGCGGCTTTATTTGTAGTAGATATTAAGCGTGAGCATATTGCTATCAAAGAAGCTCAAAAGCTGAACATCCCGGTAATTGGTATTGTGGATACTAACTCTGACCCTAATGAGGTGCAGTACCCTATCCCTGCCAACGATGATGCCTACAAATCTATTTCCCTAATTGTAAAGTACATGGGTAAAGCAGTGGAAGAGGGATTGATAGAGCGTAAGCAGCAGAAGGAAGAGGCAAAACTGAAAGAAGAAGAGAATCAGAAGAAAGAGGCGGACGAGCAGGATACGCTGGAGAAGAATGATTCAGAAGCTAAACAGTAATTGACATCTTCTAAATATCAGACATATACGAACATCGGCTTTCGCTCGATGTTCTTTTTTTATACACGAATTTTACACACGATGGCATGGTGGGGCTGCCCCGGCCAGCGTAAACAATAACACAATTAATAAACCTAGAAAAAAAATTCTGTTATGGCTATCACCGCAAAAGATGTAAACAAGCTCCGCCAAATGACAGGAGCCGGAATGATGGACTGCAAAAAAGCTTTGGTTGAAGCTGATGGCGATTTTGATAAAGCAGTAGAAATCCTGAGAAAAAAAGGACAGAAAATTTCTGCCTCTCGCTCTGATCGTGAGACCAACGAAGGTGCTGTTTTCGTAAAATCTGCTGATGATCTTAAAGAAGCAGTGTTGATTTCTTTAAATTGCGAGACTGACTTCGTAGCCAAAAACGAGGAATTTCAGCAAGCAGGAAAGTCTATCATTGAAGTTGCATTCAATGAGAAGCCTGCTAACGTAGAAGAACTTAAGCAGCTTAAAGTAGGAGACCTTACGATAGAAGAAAAACTTACCGAACTGGTAGGTAAAATTGGTGAGAAGATTGACATAGGAGCCTACGAAAGACTAAGCGCTGAAATGGTAGTGTCGTATATCCACGCTGGAGACCGTCTGGGAGTGTTGGTTGCTCTGGAAAATACTGGTGGCGAAGCAGAAGAAGCTGGTCGCGATATCGGTATGCAGATCGCTGCTATGAACCCTGTAGCTCTGGACAAAGATGGTGTAGACCAGTCAGTAATTGACCGTGAGTTAGAAATCGGACGTGAGCAGGCTCGCGCAGAAGGTAAACCAGACAATATCATTGAGAAAATTGCTGAAGGTAAACTCAATAAGTTCTACAAGGAGAATACATTGGTAAACCAGGCCTACGTAAAAGACTCAAGCATGAGCGTAGAGAAGTACCTTGATAGTGTAAACAAAGGTATGAAAGTAGTTGCTTTCAAACGTGTTTCTGTAAGCGAGTAAGCACTAATACATAATTTTGAACCCGACATATTAGGTGTCGGGTTTTTTTTTGTCCGAAAAATGAAGGACATCCAGACACAATTGTTTTAATTTGAAGCGCAAGCCAATCTTCTCACAGAAATTTATATATTTACCGACTAAAATATTAGTTTAAGAGCTTGCCGTTAAATTGTTGATTTTAAGTACTCTTGTATTATGAAGTTTGTCGTTTCTTCCTCTGCCTTGCTGAAGCAACTGTCTGCTATAAATGGAGTGATTGCTTCCAATCCGGTGGTACCCATACTGGAAAACTTCCTTTGTGAGGTAAGTAGCGGTAAGTTAACTATTACTGCTTCTGACCTGCAAACTTCCATGATCACCGAAATGGAAGTGGATGCCGAGGAAAGTGGAAGTATAGCCGTGCCTGCCCGTATCTTAATTGATACTTTGAAAAATCTACCCGAACAGCCTGTTACCTTTACTATTGATGCGTCTTCATACAATATAGAGATACACTCGACCAATGGTCAGTATCGCTTGTCAGGTGAAAATGCGACCGACTTTCCCAGCATTGCTAAAGTAGAGGATGGCTATGATGTAGAGATTCCATCAGATGTATTGTCTAGTGCTGTAAACAATACATTATTTGCGACAAGTACCGATGAGCTTCGTCCGGCTATGACGGGGGTATATGTAAATCTGAAAGATGATAATAGCACATTCGTAGCTACTGACGGGCATCGGCTGATCCGTTATTTGCGCTCCGATGTACATTCTACAAATCAGTCTTCGCTTATCATACCTCGCAAAGCACTGAGCCTGCTTAAAAATAGCTTGCCCAGCGATAGGGTACCAGTAAACGTGCAGTTTAATGCTTCAAACGTTTTCTTCAAATTCAACAATATACAGTTAATTTGCCGACTGATAGATGAGCGTTATCCAGACTATGAGAATGTTATACCTCAGGATAATAAAAATGAGATGGTAATTAGTCGTCTGGAACTCCTTAGCTCTCTTAAGCGTATCGCAATCTATGCTAACAAAACTACCCATCAGGTAAGGCTTAAAATTACCGGTAGCGAACTACATATCTCTGCGGAAGATCTGGACTTCTCTAATGAAGCAAATGAGCAATTGAGCTGTGAGCATGAGGGAGAAGATATAGAAATAGGCTTTAACGCACGCTTCCTGATTGAGATGCTGAATAATCTGGACTCTGACGAAATTATCCTTAAACTTTCAGCTCCTAACCGTGCGGGGCTAATTGTACCTAAAGACTCTGATAGCGATGAAGATATTCTGATGCTGGTAATGCCAGTTATGTTGAATAACTACGCTTAAAGCTTTACACTACCCAACCCATATGAGAAAGGCTACCTTTATGGGTAGCCTTCTTGCTTTTTTTTATAAAAACTCTCTTGCTATCTTTTCGTGCCAGTTTCTTGAAAAAATTCTTGCTCCTCCTTCGTAGGCATCCAGCGTAGCGTGTATGTAAAAATAATCCTTGTCTGAAGTAAGAATGGTACAGCTATCTGTACTGATTTGCCAATCTCCCCGCTCCAGCGCTGTTTTGCTATGGGTTTCTCCTCTTACAGTAGACAAATCATCGTTTACTATACTGTATTTCTCTTCGCTAAAGTCAGACATCAGAAGATCAATCTCTTCAATTCTCTGCTTTCCAGTATCTTTGAATACCCATAGGGTAGATTCATCATTGACCAGGTTGCGTATAACCTGCCACTTCTCATCCGGTTTAGTAAGGGCACTAACTGTGGATGAAGGCTCTGCTCCCTGTGGCTCTGGAAACTTCAGGTCAGTAATTCCAGCTTCAGTCAGTTCAGGCAGATCTATACTACTTTCCTGTGGAAAAAGCTTGAGAGACGCAATTTCTGGAGGTGTCCAGGCCAGGGGCCAGTAAGAGGTTGAAAGTGATATTCTGAAACGATGCCCCTTAGGAAAAACATGCGCAATTTCGTTAAGCTGAAGGTCTACATAATACTTTTCTCCAGCTTTGAGCTTCTCAGGTTGCTCATGGCTATTTCTGTGCGCTATATTTTTGATACCATAAGTTACGCGTGTCGCCTTGCCATCAGGGGAGACATCAGAAAGACGCACCGCTACATAAGCAATAGGCTTGTCGGCTTCTAAAGCCAGGCGTATGTGAGTAGCCCCCAGTATCGTCAGATCTTCCTCTAGCACTTTACTATTAAATACCAGGGCACCTCCATCTTCTTCTCGCTGATCACTGGGCAAATCTGGTGGAGCATTGTAAGAACACCACTTACCTGCAAAAAGTCCTAGCCTAAGAGGTGAACGAATGAGCATAGGTTCGGGCTGTTCAGATTCTGCGATGCCAAGTGTATGATCACTTCTAAGGTTAAGGTTTTTGTTCTTAATGATGGGAGAAGGCCAGCTTTCTAAGCCTGCCCAATATCCCGGTCTCATTTCGTATTTAGTGCTGGGAGGCATACTTTCCTGTACCCATACTCTAAGCATTGGTTCATCCATAATACCGGTTTCATCATTTTTTAGCCATTGATCCCACCAGCGTATACTTTCCTGCAAAAAACCAATAGCTGGCCCTGGTACTCCCATGTTTGGGTATTTGTGACTCCAGGGGCCTACCAAACCCATGCGGGGCACGTCCAGGTTTTCCATCAGGCGAAATACAGCATTAGTATAGCCATCTGCCCATCCGCTTATTGCCATCACAGGTATTTGTATGTCGTTGTAATCTTCACAGATAGAGCCATGTTTCCAGTAATCATCCCTCGTTTGATGGCGGAGCCATTTTTCTAACCACAGACCGCTACCTTTCAGGCGCTGCATCCACATCTCTTTCCATTGGTCACCGACTATTTCAGGATCGGGGGGAAGGCTGTTTTTAGCAAACATGACTGATGCCCAGGAAAGATTATCACCCAGCATACAGCCGCCCATATAGTGAACATCGTCTTTATAGCGGTCATCGGTAGAGCAAACAGTAATGATTGCTTTAAGTGCTTGAGGTTGGCGTGCAGCTAGCTGGAGTCCGTTAAATCCACCCCAGGAGATGCCAATCATACCCACGTTTCCGTTACACCACTTTTGTTCGCTGAGCCACTGAATAATACACTCGCCATCGGCTAGTTCCTGCTCCAGGTATTCATCGGTGATGATGCCTTCAGAATCTCCACTGCCCCTAATATCCACACGAATACAGGCGTAGCCGTAGCCTGCAAAGTATTTATGGTTAATCTCGTCTCTTACTCGCTTAAAGTCTCGCTTACGATAAGGAATATACTCAAGAATAGCTGGTACTGCCTCCTCTTTGGCTTTGCCGGGGAGCCACATGCGTGCAGCCAGGCGGGTTCCATCAGGCATGGGTATCCAGATATTTTCAATCTCTTCAAACGAATAAGGAAATTCTTTTACTTCCTCCATAGCGTTTTATTTAATCTTGATGTCTAATGCATTAATGATGTTATCATATTTTTCCAGAAGCTCAGCCTTACTCTGAGCACCGGTCATAACTACGCCCAGAGCATAGCTAAAGCTATCTTGCAGTGGTAAGTCGGATAAGCGCTGCCCTTCTTTTACATCAATTTTGACGATAGTGTCAGGATATTTTTTCTCTATTTCTCTGATTTTATCTTCTGAAGGAACCTGCTCAACTACTCCATCTTCAAACACACGGTACTGAAACTTGGCTGCATAATTATAAGGGCCCTGCTGCTCTTTGAAGTGAGGCTTCTCACCCAGAGCGAGTTTAACTAATACCTGATGATTAGAATGACCTTTAATTTTGTCATACATATCACTATGCGACTGCGACATGCGAGGGTTAATTTCTAGGAGGTAAATATTGTCGGTAGACTCCTCATAAAAGAATTCTATATTAAAGGTAGAGTTATTGAAACCTGTCTGCTTCATTACCTTTCGGGTAAGGTCATCCATTCTTTGTTGTACCTCCTTAGACAGGCTGCTGGGCAGCATGTAGTAGAAGAAAGAAGGCGTTCCATCGTAACATACCGAATCTACCAGCCCATAGCTGTAAACTTCTCCTTCATACACATAACCGGAGACTGTACACTGATGACCGCCTATCAGACCTTCTGCTAAGGCATAATTACCATCCACTTTCTTTACATCTTCTGGCATGTCTGCCCGTTCCAGAAAGTAATTAAATGGCTTGGCCAGCCCCCCAATTTCCTGAGCCATAGTACGCATGCTCTCTTGGTAATCTGCTTCATTTTCTATTCTGAAACCAAGCTGTGAGCTAAATGCCTTGACAGGCTTTACCCAAAAAGGTGGCTTTACGTTAAGCTTATTAAAAGGGGAAGGGTTTTTAGGGTCTATAGCATCAAAAGGAGGAACAGCTTGAGGAATGACTTCCCGCTGCTGTTGACGGCTCCAGAATTTATGTTCGCACTTTAAGCCAGAGACAAGACTTGGCCCCGTGAGTCCGTACTCTTCGCACAGAAGAAAGGCGATTAGCGTAAAAGGAAAATCAAAAAAGCTGATGATCGCATCAATTTTTACGTCATTTTTTTCCAGAGCTTCTCGGGCAGTGCTTACCAGCTTTTCAATATTAATCTCTTCCTGTTTCTGAATTCCTGACTGAAAGAGAGGAATAAAGTTGTACTGCTCGGCATCTTCTATGGTTTCTAATTCTTTGAGGTTGAAGTCATTGTATCCAATGAGTAGTATGTTTTTTCGACTCATAAAAAAAAAGTTTGTATACGATTAAAAAATGCTTTGTTGTCTCCCTACCCAACATATGGATGGACTGATAGTTTGCTGAGGAAGAAAAAGATTACGAAATGAGGAACTGCATAAGGCAGATTAACGTTGGTGCAAGATATAATTAGGTGCAGCGGTGCGTAAAAGCTGAATTCTTTTGCCTACTTTTGTGCCCGTTCACATACATAATTTCTCTTAATGACAAGATTTGAAGCGCTGGGTTTGCGCGAAGAAATTTTACAGTCTCTCAACGAGTTAAAATTTGAACAGCCCACCCCAATCCAGGAACAAAGTATTCCCTTTATCCTGAATTCCGAAAATGACTTGATCGCTTTTGCCCAGACCGGTACCGGTAAAACAGCCGCTTTTGGCTTACCAATATTGGAGCAGGTAGACGATCAGTTGAATGAAACACAGGCATTAATTTTATCGCCTACTCGCGAGCTATGCTTACAGATTTCTAACGATCTGGCTACTTTCTCTAAGCACCTGAAGCACCTGAATGTAGTACCAGTATATGGCGGAGTAGATATAGAAAAACAGATGCGCCAACTTAAATCAGGAGCACATGTGGTGGTAGGTACCCCCGGTCGTGTGCTTGACCTGATCAAGCGTAAGCGTCTGAAGGTAGAAAATATTGCCAAACTCGTACTTGACGAGGCTGACGAAATGCTCTCTATGGGCTTTAAAGATGAGTTGGATGCTATTCTAGCCAAGACTCCTCAGGAAAAGCAAACTTTGTTGTTTTCAGCCACTATGCCTCAGGAGATGATGAGGATAGCTGAAAAGTACATGCATTCACCTGAGCAGATAAGCGTTGGAAGAAGAAACGCTGGCGCTGATAATGTACAGCATCAGTTTATACCGGTACACTCTAAAGACCGTTATGAGGTACTAAAGCGTATCGTGGATATAAATCCTAATATGTATGGTATCGTGTTTTGCCGAACTCGTAATGATACTCGTGAGATAGCCGATTTGCTGATGAAAGATGGCTATGATGCCGATGCTTTACATGGAGATCTGTCTCAGGCGCAGCGTGATGTGGTGATGAACCGCTTCCGCATGAAAAACATTCAAATGCTGATTGCTACTGATGTGGCAGCCAGAGGCTTGGATGTTAACGATCTTACGCACGTTATCAACTATAACTTACCCGACGACCCTGAAGTGTATGTACACCGTAGTGGGCGTACCGGCCGCGCAGGTAGAAGTGGCGTTTCTCTAACTCTATTGCACGGTAGAGATAAGAGCAAACTTAAGCAAATTGAAAAAACGATAAAGAAAAAGTTTGAGCAAAAAGCTGTTCCCAGCGGACGCGATATTTGCGAAAAGCAACTCTTTTCTTTAATAGACAAGGTAGAGAAGGCAGATGTAAATCCGGAAATAGAGCAGTTTATTCCTGCGATTGCCAGCAAACTATCCTGGCTAAGCCATGAAGACCTGATACGCCATTTTGTATCCTTAGAGTTTAACCAGATGCTTGAGCGGTACAAAAATGCTCCTGACCTGAATGCCAGGGCTGAGTCTAAAGGTAAGAGAGACCGCAAGGAGAAGCGTGACCGCAAACCTAAAAAAGGCTCTGACAGCAATGGTTCTTCATTCTCGCGTTTCTTTATGAACCTGGGCAAAAAAGATAGAGTATCTCCCAAAATGATTATCGGTATGGTAAATAAACATATGCCTAACGATGATGTAAAAATTGGACAGATAGAGATTCTAAATAACTTCTCTTTCTTTGAGATAGAGCGCAGCTATGAGAAAGATGTGCTGGAAGCTTTGCAGCATGCTCGTCATAAAGGTTCAGATTTAGGTGTAGAGATAGCCAAAGACAAGAGCTAAACTAGACACTAGCTAGCTATAAGATTGTGGCCTGTTACTACTGCTTGTTGTAACAGGCTTTTTTTTGCCTAAGCGGTTCTAGCCTTACAGCATAAGAAAAATACGCGTATTGACCTATTGTCCTTAAGTGGGTTTCATATTTTAGGCGCATGAATTGGACAGAAGAACAGGTGCTAGCTATGGCCCCCGATGCTGCTTCGGTAAAAGCCGGAAAAGCACAGGCAAAGACTCAAAAGTGGCTTAGCTTGCATCGTAACGATAATGCACTCTGGGGCGAAATAAAAGGTAGCGGATCTAAGCCTTATCAAACGGCTATTGACACTACCAGGCTAGCCTTTAAATGCTCTTGCCCAAGTAGAAAATTTCCCTGTAAGCATGCCCTGGGCCTCGCTCTCTTGTTTGCTACTGCTTCCTACAACTTTAAGCAAAATGAAGCCCCCGAATGGCTCACCCAGTGGCTTAACAAGCGTGAACAAAAAGCAGAAAAAAAGCCCCAGCCTAAAACTATAGATAAAGAGAGTCAGGCTAAACGTGCAGCTGCCAGAGAACAAAAAGTAAAAGCCGGACTAGAAGAAACAGCATTGTGGCTAAAAGATCTGATCAGGCAGGGACTGGCACAGTTACCAGAAAAACCACATAGCTTTTGGCAAGCACCAGCAGCGCGCATGGTAGATGCTCAGGCACCGGGTATTGCTAACATGATAAAAACGCTAGCGCAACTTAACTATTACAGTCAGGATTGGTATGCCGACTTACTTAAACAACTTTCTGATATTTACCTTCTGACGCAGGCATACGATAGGCTGGATCAGTTTCCAGAAGATCTGCAAAGCGATGTAAAATCTTTGATTGGATGGAGCAGTAAAAAAGAAGAGCTTAAACAAGAAGCTGGTGTTACTGATAATTGGTTTGTACTGGGGCAGGAAACCGAAAAAGACGAAAGGCTAAACATCAAACGTACCTGGCTTTATGGACAACAATATCGAAAATTTGCGCTGCTTATTGATTTTTACACAGCAGGCCAGCTACCAGAATTTACCTGGATGCCAGGCGGTTCTTATAAAGCTAGTCTGGTGTACTATCCCGGCAGACAAAGCTTGAGAGCCTTGCTCAAAGATCAGCCTCATTATTTACAGCTAGACCGACCCATAGGTAGTACAAGTTTATCTCAGCTTGAGCAGGCTATTACAGAGGCTTATACTGCATTTCCCTGGACTAGACAATTACCATTTTTATTAGAAGGAGTATCACCACAAATGCATAATACTTCCTTTTACCTTGTAGATCAGGAAGATAAATACATCCCTATTTCCACTAGCTCGGATAAGTCTTACTTGTTGTTGGCAATTAGTGGAGGTCAGCCTGTTTCTATTTCTGGCATTTACCAACATGGGAAGCTAAATCCACTGGGAGTGTGGTATGAAGAAGATTATATCGTATTGAACAACGGATGAAAGCATTAGAAACTTTACTTAAAACAGCCTTACTGGGTACAGCTCGTTCTTCTGTATCCTCACTTGAGCTTTCTGCCTCTCTGAAACCATTGGCTGAAGCAGACACGGAGATTGAAGATAAAGTACTTAAAGCAGCCTCTCTGCTATTTATTCAGAAAGAGGGGGGAAAGGTATTTTCAAAAAAATGGTTTCCTACTACACAGGCTCCTGCTGAAACCTTCGCTTACTGCTCTCAGAGCGCCTCTCGGCTCCTAAAAGAGATTCTTAACAAACAGTACTACGAACTTTTAAGAAAGTGGCTCATCAAATGTGAGGAGGCGCAGTTGCTGGTGCAGCCCGAGCATCTACCACAATTGCTAGCGTTAGGCAGAAATTTACTTGCTTTTAGGCCATTGATTAAGCCCGTTGTGGGAGAAAGGGGAAAGTGGCTGGCCGCCTTTAATAAGGATTGGCAGTACCTACTCAGTTCGGAAACTGATATTTGGGAGTTAGGAAAAGCTGAAGAGAGGAAAAGTTTTTTGGCTAGTCTGAGAAAAAAACATCCTCAGCACGCTTTAGAAGTACTCACCTCGTCATGGAAAAGTGAGGCAGCAGATGCACGAGTGGCCTTTCTGGAAATCCTGAAACAAGGATTAAGCATACAGGATGCTCTCTTTTTGGAAAGTGCATTGGCTGATAAGAGCAAAAAGGTAAGAGCTACTGCTTTTAATTTACTCATACGTCTGAAGGATTCTGCCTTAACTACTCAGCTTTTTGAAGCCGCAGCGCCTATGCTTCTTAAGAAAAATGAAAAGTCATTTATAGGGCTGAAGAAGACTGCAATCAGCTTTCAAAAGGTGGCGATGGGCACTCAGCTAGATGTTTATGGGATAAGTAAAGAAAGTCTGGATAAAAAGTTTTCAGATGAAGCTTATTACTTATATCAATTGATAGAACTCATACACCCCTCACTATGGACCTCCTACTTTGGTATGGACGCCGGTGAAGTTGTTCAGGTATTTCTCAAAGAAAAAGAACTCAAGCCTATGCTCACAGCCCTGTTAGAGGCTACCATTTTTCACGAGGATGAGGAATGGGCAGGAGCTTTATCTGATACTTTAAAAAGCGGAAAGCTAAAGCCAACCAATGCTGACCCAGATTTTAGAATTAAACTGTTTGGCATCTTAAGTCCTGAAGATAAACTCCGGTATTTTCAATCGGAAGCCTTTCATATGTCATTGTTGGACTCTTTGGAACTCTGCAATTTTAAGTGGACGGCAACTTTTAGCAAAAAAGCGCTGAGCCTACTTTATAAGCAAGTTGCTGAAAGAGGGCTACATCCCTACGAAAGAGAAAGAGTAAGCGAGCTTTATAAATATATAAACCCCTCAATTTTGGCCGAAAAAGAAAGCTACCTGCCCCCTGAAAATGAGAACAAAGCCACCTGGCGAGAAGCTATGGACCAACTGTTTACTAAACTGGAAATGAATACAGGAATAGAGGAAGTTTTTTAGCTATCATAAGAAATAACGATTAAGGAAAAATAAAAATGTCAAAGTTACTCAGAGAACATGCGGAACAGCAGTACGCAGAAGAGTTAGAAGAAATAAAAAAGCAGGATGACCATAGCATACCTCCAAACTGGCATATGTCTCCCTGGGCGGTAGTGACCTATCTGATGGGAGGCAAGCTCAACAATGGATTTGAGGTGAGTGCCAAATATATTGGAGATCGCCGATTGATGGAGATCGCGGTAGCTACGCTTACTACCGACCGTGCGCTTTTACTTTATGGCCTGCCTGGTACTGCAAAATCATGGGTAGCAGAACATCTTGCGGCTGCCGTTAGTGGAAATTCTACCCTTATGATTCAAGGTACGGCTGGCACTGGAGAGGAAGCGATACGGTACGGCTGGAATTACGCGAAGTTATTAGCAGAGGGGCCTTCGCTTGGTGCTATCGTTCCCACTCCGCTAATGAAAGCTATGGAAAGTGGTAAAATAGCCAGAGTAGAGGAGCTTACCCGTATATCTGCGGATGTACAAGATACGCTGATTACCATACTTTCAGAAAAAACACTTCCTGTACCAGAACTGGGTACAGAAATTCAGGCTACTAGAGGTTTCAACCTGATTGCTACTGCCAATAACCGTGACAAGGGGGTGAATGAACTTTCCAGCGCCTTAAAACGGCGTTTCAATACCGTAGTGCTTCCTTTGCCCGATAGTATGAGTGAGGAAGTAGCTATTGTGAAACAGCGAGTAGAAAGCCTGGGGAAAGTATTGGAGCTACCTGCGCAACTTCCTGCACTGGAAGAGATCAGGCGTATAGTCACTATTTTTAGAGAACTACGCGCGGGGGTTACTATAGATGGTAAAACCAAGCTTAAATCACCTAGCGGTACTTTAAGCACTGCCGAAGCTATTTCGGTAGTGAATAGTGGGATGGCACTTTCGGGTTATTTTGGTGATGGAAGCCTGAATGCCGAAGATGTAGCCTCTGGCCTGGTTGGAGCAATTATTAAAGACCCGGTTCAGGATACTGTAGTTTGGAAGGAGTACCTTGAAACAGTTATAAAGAGTAGAGATGGCTGGAAAGATATTTATCGTGCATGTAGAGATCGTATTTAAATGGAAGTATTTTATCTGGGGATAAGGCATCATGGTCCTGGTTCTGCGCGGAGTGTACAAGCTTTTTTATCAGAACAGCAGCCTGACATGGTACTTGTTGAGGGGCCACCGGAAGCGGAAACACTTCTAGAACTGGCTACTGTTAGCGAAATGCAGCCGCCTGTAGCTTTATTAACCTATGTACAGGATAATCCGCAGCAGGCAGTATTTCATCCTTTTGCTGACTTTTCTCCCGAATGGCAGGCTATACTCTATTCCCAGCAGCATGGGGTAGCCTTTCGCTTTATTGATCTGCCTATGGTCAATAAACTGGCCCTGGAGCCTAAAGACGAAAGTTCTGGTTATGAGACTCAGACGGAAGGGGTAGCTGCCAATCCTATAGCTTATCTGGCCCAGCTGGCAGGCTTTAGCGATGCAGAAATCTGGTGGGAGAGTACTTTTGAAAGATACAGTAATGATGCTGAAAACTTCAGAGCGATTCAGGAAGCTGTTACAGCCTTACGAGAGGCTTTTCCTCACACCTCTAAAACCGATGAGCTGCGCGAAGCTTACATGCGTATGTGTATCCGCAAAGCTAAAAAAGAAGGCTATGAAAAAATTGCCGTAGTATGTGGAGCCTGGCACGTACCTGCCCTAACAGAAATGCCTGCTCAAAAGCTTGATCAGCAACTACTTAAAGGGCTGGTAAAAGTAAAAGTGAATTCAACCTGGATTCCCTGGACCTACAGCCGCCTCACTTTTGAAAGTGGATATGGTGCAGGCATAAACTCCCCCGGATGGTACAATCATCTGTGGCATACTCCAAGTAACATCACTGAAAGCTGGCTGAGCAAAGTAGCCCGTGAGTTTCGCAAAGCAGGACTGGATATTTCTGTTTCGCATGTAATAGAAGGCGTTCGCCTTAGCAATATGCTGGCAAGTATGCGAAACCTGCCTCAGGCCGGACTTGCAGAACTAAATGAAGCTATCGTCGCTATCTTTTGTTTTGGCGATGAACAACTGCTAGATATTGTACAGCGAGAGCTGATTGTAAGCCACCGTATTGGACAGGTTCCTACTGATGCTCCTGCTGTTCCTTTACAGCATGATCTGCAAAAGCTGCAAAAGAAGTTGCGCCTGCCAGCTACTGATGAGGATAAAGTATATACGCTGGATCTACGTAAACCTAACGATCTGGAAAGGAGTAAGCTCCTACACCGTTTGCAGTTACTGGACATTCAGTGGGGCAGAGAAGAATATGTATCTACTAAAGGTACTTTTAAAGAACAGTGGAGGGTACAATGGCAACCAGAAATGATGGTTCATCTGATAGAAATGGGAGTATGGGGAAACACGGTAGCACATGCCGCTTCTGCTTACCTGAGCGACCACATGAGCAGGGCAGGCTCCTTATCCGATCTCTCCGAGTCTTTAAGAAAAGCAGTACCTGCTGACTTGCCAGATGCGATCAGGCAGCTCATGAAGCAAATCAGCGAAGTGGCTGCCCTTTCAGGGGATGTGCCTGAGCTTATGAAATCGGTGGGACCACTTGCACAGCTCAGTCGTTATGGTAATGTAAGACAGTCTGATCTTTCATTGTTAGCTGAAATTGTAGAAAGCATGATCAGTAGAATATGTATTGGGTTGCCTAACGCCTCTTCCTCACTGGACGATGACGCTGCAGAAGACCTGTATCATCATATAGGTACAGTACACGAGAGCATACAACTATTGCAGTTTAAAGAGCAGGAAAAAGACTGGCAAAAGACACTAAATTATCTGGTAGATGGGAGTCAGGTAAACCCTTTGATTGCGGGAAAGGCTTGTCGTTTACTACACGATACGCAGTATTACCATGAAGATGAGCTAAGTCGCAAATTTAGTCTGGCACTTTCACCAGCGCAGGAAGCTCGCTTTTCCGCCGCTTGGCTGGAAGGCTTTCTAAAAGGAAGTGGTACAATTCTACTACTAGATGAGGTGTTGTGGCAGGTGGTAGATACCTGGCTTAATGAACTTGAAGGTGATATTTTTATAGAAGTCTTGCCTCTGCTAAGAAGAAACTTTTCCAGTTTTACCACTTCAGAAAGGCGTAAACTGGGAGAAAAAGCTAAACAGCAGGATAGTGAGCACTCCATACAAAATGGTCAGCATACGGATGAAATAGATCCTGAAAGGGCTGAGCAGGCTATGCTGACGGTAGCCCAATTGCTAGGCCTCAATATAAAAGAATATTAAAATTATGGATAACAAAAAGCTGGAGAGATGGCGCCTGGTACTGGGAGGTGATCAGGCGGATGGTACCGGAATGAACTTAAGTGGAGATTTTGCGGAGATTGACCAGGTGCTTTCTGCTCTTTATGAAGAAGAGCGTAGCGCAGGCCTGGGAGCGTCTTCCCCAAAGGTAAGCCGGTGGCTGGGAGATATCAGAACTTATTTTCCTAAATCGGTGGTGCAGGTAATGCAGCAGGATGCGTTTAAAAGGCTTAATCTCAATAGAATGCTGATGGAGCCTGAAATGCTGGAACTTGTTGAGCCCGACGTACACCTGGTTGCCAATCTGCTTACGCTAAGCCGTATGATTCCCGACAAAACCAAGGACACTGCTCGTCAGGTGGTACGTAAGGTGGTAGAGCAACTTATGAATAAGCTGGCAACACCAATGCAACAGGCAGTGAGTGGTAGTCTTAATCGTGCTGTTAGAAACAGACGACCCCGCCATGCTGAAATAGACTGGAATGCAACTATCCTTAAAAACCTTAAGCATTATCAAAAAGACTATAAAACTATTATTCCTGAAACCAGGGTAGGGTATGGCAGAAAGCGCCGTACTTCTATGAAAGATATTATTCTTTGTGTAGATCAAAGTGGGTCTATGGCTTCTTCTGTGGTTTACTCCGGCATCTTTGGTGCAGTAATGGCGTCTATGCCTGCGGTGAGTACAAAAATGATCGTTTTTGATACGGCAGTTGTAGATCTTACCGAAGACCTACAAGACCCTGTAGACTTGCTGTTTGGCGTACAGTTAGGCGGAGGAACTGATATTAATCGTGCTCTGGCTTATTGTCAGCAGCTAACCACCCGGCCCGACGATACGGTACTGGTGTTAATTACTGATTTGTACGAAGGAGGAAATGAGCAGGAGATGCGTAAGAAAATACGGTCTATCATAGACTCAGGAGTGCAACTTATCGTACTTCTTGCACTTAACGATGAAGGCAAACCTTATTATGATCATCGGAATGCGACGTTTTTAGCAGAAAATGGTGTGCCTGCCTTTTCCTGCTCTCCAGACCTTTTTCCAGACCTTATGGCGGCAGCTATACAAAAGCAGGATATGTCGCAATGGGCCGCAATGCACGATATCAGCACTGCTAAAGCATAGAAATGGTAAACTGCTAATGAGTAAAGAGGTCTGTAAGGATTGTAATCTGTAGTGCTGGCTTATTCATAGTAGAAGGCCTGTAGGTTTGGTTTAAGACTTTATCTCAAATTACTTTTAGGGCTTGTGCTCTTCCGTATCTTTGGTAAATTAGAGATTAAAGTAAATTTTTTTGAAAGATCTACTAAGCGATATCAGGCAGTGTAAAGTTTGTGAGCCACACCTCCCTCTGGGCGCGCGGCCGGTAGTAGTTGGGCACCCAGAAAGCAAAATACTGATTGTAGGTCAGGCTCCTGGCACCAAAGTACACCATAGTGGAATTCCCTGGAATGATCAGAGTGGCAAAAAACTAAGAGCATGGCTTGAAGTGAGTGATAAAGAATTTTATGCTGCCCGCAATTTTGCTATTGCTCCCATGGGCTTTTGTTACCCGGGAAAATCAAAATCCGGCGACCTGCCCCCACGCAAAGAGTGTGCTCCGTTGTGGCATGCTCCTTTGTTAGAGAAGATGCCAAAGCTACAGCTTATACTTTTGATCGGACAATATGCCCAAAAATACTATCTGAAAGACAAGGTCAGAAAAAACCTAACTGAGACAGTGAAAAGCTTTGATGAGTACCTTCCTCAGTATCTGCCTTTACCTCATCCTTCTCCCCGGAACTATTACTGGCTCAGGAAAAATGCCTGGTTTGAAGAAAGTGTGCTACCTGAGTTAAGGTATCGTGTAAAAATGATATTATCTTAACTACGCAACAATAAGCTACTCCACATGTACACTAAAGCAGACCTAAAGACACACCTCTCTGGTATGGGCATCCGTCCGCAGGGTTCTTTACTAATCCATTCATCTATGAAAGCAATAGGGGATGTGGAAAATGGAGCTGATACTGTGCTGGACGCTTTTATTGAATATATGAAAGATGGGCTGCTGATTTTTCCTACCCACACCTGGCATGAAGATAACAACCCTGGTGGAGTATATAACCCCTTTACCGAACCTTCCTGTGTAGGTATTTTAGGTAATTTATTCATGAAACGCGCAGGGGTAATACGCTCGTGGCACCCCAGTCATTCGGTAGCAGCTTTAGGCAAAGATGCTGATACTTATACGAGTGGCGAAGAATTGAGAAACACACCCTGTTCCCGAGAAGGCTGTTGGGGTAAACTGTATGATCGTAAAGCGCAGATTTTGTTTCTGGGCTGTACACTCAAGTCTAATACGTTTATTCATGGTGTAGAGGAGTGGAACGATGTACCCGAACGGCTTACTGAGGAATACCATCATTACAAAATAGTGAATGAAAAGGGGCAGCAACTAGATTATGCTCAAAAGTGCCATTCCAAAAAATATGGTGATGTTTCCAGAAACTATGATAAGTTACTGGCACCGGGGCTACATGAGGGCATTGTAACTATAGGAAAAATAGGAGACGCCACCTCTTATCTCTGCGAAGCCAAAGCCTTGGCAGATATGTGCTCAGAGTTTTTAAGAAAAGATCCCCAGCTCTTTTTGGATGATTCACCAGTACCTGAAAAATGGTATAAATAAATTATGCAAAATTTTAGAGATACTTTTAAACATTGCTCTAATCTGGTGGATTGTAGAATTGTGGGCAATTCAAAGGTGAGTATATGGAAAGTTTTGTTGATGTATTAATGCGCAGATTTTCAATGAGTTGAAGATTAATTTTTAGAGCAAGCATTAACATTTAGATGCTTATTAAGAATGCTCACATAGTATCATTTTTTTAACTAAACATTTTAACCATGGCAAGACCAGAACAGGTACCCGAACAGGGACAGGAAAAACAACCCGGAGAAGAGCACAAGATGCACCCCGAACCGGAAGTCATCAGAAAGAACTACAAAGGAAATCAAAGATTAGAAGGCAAAATTGCACTTATTACCGGAGGAGATAGTGGTATCGGTAGAGCAGTAGCCGTTCATTTTGCGAGAGAGGGTGCAGATATAGCTATTGTGTATAAAGATGAAAATGAAGATGCCCGCAAAACCAAAGCTATGGTAGAGGAGGAAGGTAAGCAGTGTTTGTTATTAAGCGGAGATCTTAAGGATGCGGCAATATGCGAACGTATTGTAGAAGAGACGCTGAGCAGGTTTCAGAAGATTGATATATTAGTGAACAATGCTGCTGTGCAGTTTCCTAAAGACTCCCTGACCGAAGTAAGCAATGAGCAACTAGAGGAAACCTTTCAGACCAATATTCTTTCTATGTTCAGGGTAACACGTACGGTAATACCTCACCTCAAAGAAGGAGCAAAAATTATCAATACCACTTCGGTAACTGCTTACAGAGGTAGCGCTCACTTGATAGATTATGCCTCTACCAAAGGTGCTATAGTATCTTTTACCCGCTCGCTTTCTAAAAACCTGGCAGAGAAGAAAATTTTAGTGAATGGTATAGCGCCTGGTCCCATCTGGACGCCACTAATACCAGCCACATTTAAAGAAGTGAGTAAGTTTGGTACGGATACGCCTCTGGGTAGGCCTGGGCAGCCATCTGAAGTGGCCCCGGCTTATGTATTTCTGGCTTCAGAAGATGCCAGCTATATTACCGGACAAATTATTCATATCAATGGAGGAGAAGTAGTAGGCGGATAGTAACGGAAAGACATAAAAAAAAGCGGATGAGTTATTATCCGCTTTTTACCAAGTATGTTCAATCTATTGTGGTTGTTCTGTAGAAGAAGTTTTAGGCTGCCAGGCAGATTGAATTTCCCAGATGTCTAAAGACTTGAGGCTTACAGAACCACCTACGCCATAAACTTCTACACCATCTTTTGTCGGATCAGGAAAAATTCTGTTGGTCATGGCTACATAGCCATCTTCACCAAATACTTCTACCACCGAATGGTCTACGTAGATATGAATTTTTACCGTACCATCATCAGATGGCATTAGTGCTACAGTACGGTTAGCAAAGCTGTCGTGGAAAGAAGTGTCACCCGACTGTGTTCTGTCTACAAACAATGACTGAGTAGCTACGTCATAACCAATAGCTGTTTCCTGCTCTTCACCTTTAAACACTTTAACTCCAAACTCTCCTGCGAGCACTTCTGCATCGCTTTTAGTTTCTATAGATTGATATTCAAACTCTGCGATAATCTCTAACTGTTTGCCTTGTATATTTTCTAAAGACAGGTAATTGTCTCCCTCCTGAAGTTGTACGTTTTCATCGTGTACACGCTTACCTCGGATGTTTTGCAGGGCTTCTACCGGATGCTGGGTAAGACGGGTACCTTCAGGAAATTCATGAAGTTCCAGTTTTCGTACCAACGACTGGGCAGAGCGCCAGGGTTGGGTAGGTATATCCTGACCATACTGCCAGTTATTTATCCATCCTATTAGTAGTTTGTCACCTTCAGGCGTATTATTCCAGGTAACGCCAGCGTAAAAATCTTTTCCGTAGTCAAGAGTAAGTACCAGGTCATCTGTATTATCATTGGTAAAGGTGGTGCCATCAAAATCACCTACAAAATACTGCATGGCTGAACCCTCATTACTGGTATTATAGGAGACTATAAGTACCCATTTCTTCTCTCCGGTCTCCGCTACCTGAAGCTCAAATAAGTCTGGGCATTCCCAAATTCCGTCTACAAATCCCTGAGGTCCAAACTCACTCAGCATCTCCCATTTTATCAAATTTTGCGAGCTGTAGAATCGTATTTTTTGCTCCTGAGGTACAGCTACTGCCATTACCCACTTTTCTTCTTCCTCTTGCCAAAATACTTTAGGATCACGGAAGTCTTTCATATTTTCATCTAGTACAGGATTACCCTCGTATTTTGTCCAGCTTCTTCCCCTATCATTGCTATAGGCAATAGCCTGGTTTTGCAAAGTATCGGTATGGGCGGTATAAATCGCGATCATACAGGCTTCATCATTTTGGCAAAGGCCGCTGCTATTGTTATGGTCTACTACTGCACTGCCCGAAAAAATCATGATATCATCTTCCATATTGAGGGCAATAGGTAAATGCTCCCAGTGTACCAGATCTTGAGATACGGCATGCCCCCAGCTCATATTGCCCCAGCGAATTCCTTTGGGGTTGTATTGATAAAAGAGATGGTACTCTCCTTCAAAATAAACCAGGCCATTTGGGTCGTTCATCCAGTTTTGCTCAGGAGTAAAATGGTAGGCAGGGCGATACAATTCCTGATAGTAATCTGGAGCAGGTGTAGCTACTTCCTGCTCAACTACAGTTTCAGCAGGTGGGGTGCAGGCCGGCCAAAAGATAGATAAGAAAAAAAGTGTAAGTATTGAGTGAAAATTCCTCATAAGCTGCATTATAATGAATGGGTTCGTCGTTTGTAAAGAACGTACGAATTTAGCGTGATTATTTCGTTCTTTAACAAGACAACAGTATAAATGTCTATACTTTTATCACAATTTCGGTAGCATCAGAAAAGGACACTCCTTGCTTTCTGCATGCCATATGAATCCTCTAAAACAGGTTTACTACATAAAACCTTGGTATGCAAATAGCGAACAGGAGCGTGTAGAGGAAACTTGTTTTACTGATTATGACTGAACTTACTGATGTTAACCAATAGCCTGTTTTTGTGGTTAGTATACAGACTGATGTAGTGAAGGTGCCGATGTCGTTGGCTAATTTTTTAAGGCTGATACTTGCCTTCAGGCTAGTTTTTATGAATGTTAAATTTGATCCCTGATCTATGTATTTTCTTCATATCTGTATTTTGTTGGCACTGCTGTTCTCCCAGCAAGCCTGCGCGCAGGATAAAGAGCAGCCGGTACTGCTCATGAATGCCAGTGTTTACAAAGGAAATGGAGAGGTAATTAAAAACGCTGCTTTGGCTTTTCAGGATGGATATATCACCTTACTGGCAGATGCCCGCCTGATTCGGCTGGATATGCGTGCTTTTGAAGTAGTAGAAGCCAGCGGGCTACATATTTATCCGGCAGTGCTTACTAACAAAAAAGTTAATGCTACTTCTGTTCTGGATTCACTTTACTATGCTCCACTTAAAACAGAAGCAGCAGGTATTATTGCTGCTGCAAAACGTACCGAGGCTACCAGGCTACCGTTATTAGAAGAGGGGGCATCAGCTACATTTGTAGTAACTCAGGAAGCTCTTGCTGATGATGAAGTAAATCTTCGTTATCTGGTAGTAAAAGGTAAACTAAAGCAGGAAAATCAAGTATCTTTACGATTAATAGGAGCCAAGCCCTAATTTTGGCTTTTTTGTTTATCTACTAACCAGAATTTCATAGTGCTGTGGAACTGACTTACCTGACTGAAGGAAATGTTCAAAACTTTATTGATACTGCTTTGCAGGAAGATTTGGGAGAGGGGGATCACTCTTCTTTAGCCTCCATTCCAGAAAACGCCCAAAGCAAAGCCCGTCTCCTAATTAAAGGTGAAGGTATATTAGCAGGGGTAGAATTAGCTCATCGTATTCTGCATACTGTAGATGCAAACTTACAGATAGAAAGTTACCTGAATGATGGTGATACCGTAAAATACGGAGATATAGCTTTTGTGGTAAGTGGTAATGCACGTGCTATCCTTTCTGCAGAAAGGCTGTTGCTTAATTGTATGCAGCGCATGAGCGGTATAGCCAGTTATACCCATAGCCTCAAAAAGCTGATTGCGCATACTGATGCTAAACTTCTGGATACTCGTAAAACCACTCCCAACTTTCGCCTCCCAGAGAAATGGGCAGTAGCTATTGGTGGAGGAAGCAACCACCGATATGCCCTGTATGATATGATCATGTTAAAAGATAATCATATAGATTTTGCCGGGGGGATAGCGCAGGCTATTAAAAGCACACATTCGTATCTGGAAAAGTTAGGCAAAAAGTTGAAGATAGAGGTAGAAACCCGTAGCCTGGACGAAGTAGAAGAAGTGCTGAAAATAGGAGGAATAGACATAATTATGCTGGATAATATGAGCCCGGCACTCATGCAAGAGGCCGTCGCACTTATAAACAAACGCTACGAAACAGAAGCTTCTGGTAATATTAACGAGCAGACAATTAAAGCTGTGGCAGAAAGCGGAGTTGACGCGATTTCGGTAGGAGCGCTTACCCATTCGGTAAAAAGTATAGATATCAGCCTGAAAGCATTTTAACAGATGCTTATCAATAAATTTTGGGCAGGAGTAGCCTGAGTAGGTGAGGTAGTAAAACTTTTTCACTGGAAAAGTTTATACTTGCACCTTGATTCTAAAAAATTCAAATCCTTCTTATAAAAATGATTGTAAAGACTAAAAAGTATAAGCTGGAAACAGGGACTTATATCAAACTGGCAATGCTGAATATAGTGAAAGAGCAGTGGTGGGTATTTCTGATTGCCGTAGCTATTGCCTGTGGTGCAATTTTTATATGGTCGTGGTGGTGGATCATAGGAGCCGCACTTGCTCTCACTCTGTATTTCCTGTTCTGGTTAATTCAGTTTGCTGGCGTTACTCAGCTAGAGCAGAACAAAATACTTTTTGAGCGACTTAGTTATGAAATTAACAGTCAGCAGGTACTTATTAAAGTAAATGCTAAACAGGGCATGCCTCTAAAATGGGAGATGATTAAAAAAGCGCAGATTGGAAAAGATTATTTCTTACTCATAGTATCCAAAGCCCAACTAGTTCATTTACCCTTCCGCATCTTTAATACCGAAAACGAAAGAAAATTTTTGGAAACTATACTCAAAAGAAAAGGCTACATTAAGCAGCAATAAAAGCTGTAAACAGATACGTAAAAGAGGCTCAATTTAACTTGAAGCCTCTTTTTTTTGCTTAAAGGATACAAAAAAAGCAATGTAGATCAACTACATTGCTTTTAGTTTATAAGGCTTTTGGAGCCTCTATTTTATACTTTCTGCTTTTTCTCGCCTACTGCTTTTCTTCTGCGGCTGGAAAGATCAACCACTACAGGAGACGCAATAAAAACTGAAGAGTAAGTACCTACCAGTATACCGATAAATAATGCAAAAGAGAATCCTCTTAACACTTCACCTCCAAACAGGAGCAGTATCAATACTACTACCAAAGTGGTAAGTGAAGTAATGAGCGTTCTTGACATTACGTTATTTACTGATTCATTAATTACTTCTGCCATTTCAGCTTTCGGCTTAAGTCCTAGTGTTTCACGAATACGGTCAAACACAATTACTGTATCGTTAATTGAGTAACCAACAATCGTAAGCATAGCAGCGATAAACACCTGATCTACTTCGTAGCTAATACCCAGAATACCTGCTATAGCATATGCGGAAAGTACGAAAAGTACATCGTGGAACAGGGCAATTACCGCACCCAGACCATACTGCCATCTGCGGAAACGGACTAGTATGTAGAGGAAGATAGCAATTAGAGCTACTACGATAGACTCTTGTGCAGATTGCTTGATATCATCAGCGATGGTGGCACCTACTTTAGATGAGCTGGAAATTGTGAATGCATTCTCACCCAGTTCAGCAGCATTCTCCTGGAAAGTACCTCCGGTAAACTCTTCAATACCACTGATCAGCTGAGTTCTTACTTTAGTATCTGCCTCTGTAGACTCATCTTCTACCAGGTAGCTAGTGGTTACTTTAAGCACATTGTTAGCACCATAAGTTTTAACCTCAACACTGGCATTTTCAAATTCGTTGTCAAAAGAAGTCTGAAGATCAGACGGAACTACGGGTTGGTCAAAGGTAATTACATAAGAGCGTCCACCTTTAAAATCTACACCTAGGTTTAAGCTTCCTTGAGTAAGCAATACTGCCATACCTAATACAATAAATGCACCTGAGAAGATATAGGCGATTTTTCTCTTAGACATGAAATCAAAATTCAGATTTGTCAGAAGATTAGCTGAGAAAGGTATAGAGAAAGATACTTTGCTCTCATCGCCTTTGCGGGTCATCCACTCCATAATTACACGGGTGATAAACACCGCAGAGAAGAATGAACATACGATACCGATCATTAAGGTAACTGCAAAGCCTCTTACCGGACCTTGCCCCATTACGTATAGAATAACCGCGGTAATAAAAGTTGTAGCGTTAGCATCTATAATAGAGCTATAAGCCTTGTTGTAACCAGCTCTGATGGCTGCTCTCAGTTTAGATCCTGCTCTCAGTTCTTCACGAATACGCTCAAAGATTAGTACGTTGGCGTCTATTGACATACCGATTGTTAGCACAATACCTGCAATACCTGGTAAGGTAAGAGCAGCATTGAGCTGTGCCAGAATACCCAGGATAAAGAAGATATTAAATACCAGGGCAATATTGGCTATCAAACCGCCTTTGGCATAGTAAGCCAGCATAAACAATACTACTACACCTAAACCGGCAAGTATTGATGTAATACCCTGTTGCTGAGCTTCTTTACCTAGAGAAGGGCCTACAATAGCTTCTTCCACTATACGAGTAGGCGCAGGAAGCGCACCGGCCTCAAGAATGTTTGCTAAATCCTGTGCTTCGTTGATCGTAAAGTTACCAGAGATAGAAGAGTTTCCGTTAGGAATTTCGCCCTGTACAACTGGAGCGGAGTATACTCGATTGTCAAGAATAATAGCTACTCTACGACCAATGTTGTTAGCAGTCAGGCGCTTCCACTTACGGGCACCCTCTGAATTCATTCGCATACTTACTGCGGGGCGAGAAGCCTCATCGTACTCCTGGCGGGCATCTACAATTACTTCGCCGGTAAGAGGTGCTTTACCTCCACGGCCACGGCGTATTGCATAAAGCTCAAGCAACTCTTCACCACCTTGTGCGCGGGGCTTCACTTCCCATACAAAATCAAGGTCAGAAGGAAGAAGGTTACCAACATCGTCACGCTGAATAATCTCATTTACCTTGGCAGTGTCATCTACACTGTAAAGCAAACCATAACTTAATGGAGCCTGTAGTAGTCCGAATAATGGTGAAATTTGTGCGTTCTGATTCAGAAGAGAATCTGCATTGCCACCTTCTTCTGTAAGTTGATCTTCTAGGGCTACAGTATCTTCAGTAGTTTCTCCTTCTTCGGTAAGTGCAGAAAGCTCTTCATCAGGAGCAGTATCTCCTTCGCCTAGAGCTTCCAGGTCGTTGCTGCCACTAATTTCCCCTTCTGCTACAAGTAAGTTGTTAATCTCTTCCAGAGAATTTACATACTCTCCAGGTTCTAACACTTCTACAAATTCCAGTTTAGCTACTCCCTGTAACAGATTTCTAACTCTTTCAGGGTTATCTATCCCTGGTAGCTCAATCTGAATACGTCCCTGGTTTTGCAGACGCTGTATGTTAGGCTGAGAAGTACCAAAACGGTCAATACGAGTACGGAGGATATTAAATGAGCGGTCAATTGCATTGTCTACCTCTTCGTTAATAACAGCAATAACCTCTTCATCGGTAGAGCTAAAGCTGATGCGGTTGCGAGTTGCAGAATTTACAAAAATGTTGCTCAACTGCTTATCAGGAGCTACTTCCTGGAATGCGTCATAAAAAAGAGCTACAAATCCCTGCTGGCTATTGGCTCTGTTTTGTGCAGCCAACTCAAGGGCTTTCAGAAAATCTTCATCTTTGCTGTTTCCAGAAAGGTTTTTAATGATTTCTACTGGAGATACTTCCAGTACAACGTGCATACCTCCACGAAGGTCAAGGCCCAGGTTTAACTCTGTTTCTTTTACTTCCTGATAAGTAAATTTAGCTCCTAAGAGATTGTAAACGGGCTCTTTCCAGACAGAGTCCAGGTAGTCTTGTTTTTTAGCAAAATCAATGTTGCCTTCTGATGTAGTTGCATACTCTGTCGCGTTTTGCTGTACATTATTAGATACTAATGTAAACGACAGATAGTAAATGCATAACAGTGAAATGATCACCGTTAATACAACTATTCCGGTCTTGTTACGCATGGTTAAAGTAAATTAAATAGTAAAGCTTGTTTGAATGTATATATAATAGCACGCCCGTTTGTAAGTACTTTTACAAACAAACGGATGATAAATCAGTCTCTGATTTTCAGGTGGTTAGGGTGCGTTCGGGGATATAAACGTTCGGAAAAGGATTCTGAAATAACTACTCTGTGGAAGAGGGTAAAAGACATGGATACACTCTTTAATTTCCTCAATAAGCTCCAGAGTAAAGATCTCATTATAAACTACTGCTACCTGTACTTTGTAGATGGGTACGATAGCCTCATGCACTGCAGAAACAATAGAGATATGATCTGAAGAGTGCTCATCTTCCGCCGACGCATCATGGTAATGACTGACCATACGGCTGGGAGCCTCTTCATGCAGCATGATAGGACGATAGCTCGTAACCATGAGCATCATGATAGACGTTAAAATAAACAAACGCCTTCCGTTGTCAGACAATATAGTGCGTAACGTACTCATTAAGTTTAAGAGTGCAATATTATATATTCTTAAGCAAACACAAAAGCTAAAAATGAATATCCGCTAGCAAAAAAACTACCAAAAAGAATGAAATACTCCTTATAAATATTATTATATGGAGCGAACCCATAAAATATGCTATTAGTTTATACCGTATCGCATAAGTTGCTGCTTTGTATAAAATGCGCTTTTTGACTATTTTTGGCAGTGGCAAATGCGTAGGAACGAAGTGAACAACAAAACCCATTATAGTGGATTCTACTAAAATATATCAGGAAAATTTAACCCATAAGCTATCCGTTGACGAAATTCTGGATGACTATCGTATAGCTTGGGAAAGCCGGCATGCGAGCCTGATAGGCCGTAAAGAAGTTTTCATGGGTAAGGCCAAGTTTGGCGTGTTTGGTGACGGAAAGGAGGTAGCGCAGATAGCAATGGCTAAATCATTCCGTAAAGGAGATTTCCGTTCAGGTTACTATCGTGACCAAACTTTGATGTTTGCATTGGGTGAGGTAAGCATACAACAATTTTTTGCACAACTGTATGCTCACGCAACGGTAGAAGCAGATCCTTCTTCGGGAGGCCGTATGATGAACTCGCACTTTGGCTCCCGTATGGTAGATATGAAAAGCGGTGAGTTTTTGAGTCAGACTGACGCTTATAACTCCGGTTCTGACCTCTCGCCTACGGCTGGTCAAATACCAAGAGCTGTTGGTTTTGCCTATGCTTCTAAGTTGTATAGAGAGAATAAAGCCCTTCATGATCAAAAATACGAGAAGTTTTCGCATCAGGGGCGTGAAGTTGCTTTTGCTACCATAGGCGATGCAGCTACCTCTGAAGGCATGTTTCTGGAGACTGTTAATGCTGCTGGAGTTCTTCAGATTCCTTTAATTCTTTCTGTTTGGGATGATGACTTTGGTATTTCTGTGCCTAAAGAGTACCACACAACCAAACTTAGTATCTCTGAGGCCCTATCTGGCTTCCAGAGAACTGAGAATGAGCCCGGTGTAGAGATTTTTCGGGTAAAAGGCTGGGATTACGAAAAACTATGCGAAGCTTATCGTTTGGCCGCGGACCTGGCCCGGGAAGAACATGTGCCCGTACTTATGCACGTAGAAGACCTGACGCAGCCTCAGGGCCACTCCACTTCAGGCTCTCATGAGCGATATAAAACCAAAGAAAGACTGGCCTGGGAGCGTGAGTTTGATTGTAATGTCAAAATGAGAGAGTGGATTCTGAAAAATGGCTTTGCTACCCAGGAAGACTTAGATAATATAGAGCAGCAGGCTCTTAAAACTGTAAAAAAAGCTAAAGATAATGCCTGGAAAGCCTATCGTAAAGAGCTGGATGCTGAGCTTAAACATGTGTCTGAGCTAATTTTAAACGTAGCCAGGCAAAGCCCGCAAGAGGACAGAATCAAAAATATTCATCAGGAGTTAAAAAAGACGCTCGGGCCTATTCGTCTGGATGGAGTAAAGGCAGTGAAAAAGACTTTGCGTGTAACAGCGGGTGAGTCTAATGCCGAAAGAGAAAAACTTATCAGCTGGCTCAAACAAAGCGAAAAAGATAATTTTGATCGCTTTAATGCGCACTTATATAGCGAAACCGATTCTGCTGCACTTCAGGTAAAAGAGGTGAAACCCGAGTTTACGGAGGGACAAAAACCAGTAGATGGTCGTGAGGTATTACAAGCGTGCTTCGACCACATTCTTAAGCGTGACCCCCGTGTATTTGCTATTGGCGAAGATGTAGGAAAAATAGGTGACGTAAATCAGGGCTTTGCCGGCTTGCAGGAGAAGCACGGAGAGCTCAGAGTAACTGATACGGGTATCCGCGAAACTACCATTATTGGACAGGGGATTGGTAGTGCAATCCGGGGACTCAGACCTATTACCGAGATTCAGTACCTGGACTACATTTTTTATGCCCTGGCTACCCTTACTGATGATCTGGCTTCGCTAAGATACCGTACCCGTGGAGGGCAGGCAGCCCCTTTAATTATTCGTACCAGAGGGCATCGTCTGGAAGGAATCTGGCACTCAGGCTCACCTATCGGGTCCATTCTTCATAGTTTGCGTGGCATCTACCTTCTTGTACCTCGCAATATGGTTCAGGCAGCGGGTTTTTATAACACCATGCTTCAGTCTGACGACCCTGCTATTATCATAGAGTGCCTGAATGGGTACCGTCTGAAGGAAAAAATTCCTACCAATCTGGATGAGTTTACGGTTCCTCTTGGACAGCCTGAGGTAATTCGGGAAGGAGAAGATATTACTATCGTAACCTATGGTTCTATGTGTAGGGTAGTAATGCAAGCTGCCGAACAGTTGTCTGGTTTTGGTATTAGCTGTGAGGTTATAGACGTGCAAACCTTGCTTCCTTTTGATGTAAATCATACAATCGTAGAATCTGTGAAGAAAACCAATCGGGTAATCTTTGCTGACGAAGATGTACCGGGTGGTGCTTCAGCCTATATGATGCAACAGGTTTTGGAAGAACAAGGGGCTTATCAGTATCTGGATTCAGCTCCCAGAACTATAAGTGCTGCGCCAAATCGCCCAGCATATGGCTCAGATGGAGATTATTTCACTAAGCCTAATCAGGAAGATGTCTTTGATACAGCATACCAACTTATGGCAGAGTTTGATCCTGTCCGATTTAAAGAGTTATACGATTGATAACAGCTAGGAGGAGAAGTAGAGTAAGAATAAGTGCTTTACTTCTCTTTTTTTGTATAAATCTCTATTTCCTTTCTCAATTTATTACTTTACGCCATTGTAAAATTCACTTAGGTGTTTTTCTCCAATAAAAAACTTCATATTTTTTCGCATGAAGTTATAACTTGCATCATAATTGCAGATTTGGCATTAAACTAATGGCAAATCCTAAAGCTGGATTTTTATCACTTTATGAAAATAGCATTAGTACTAAACACTTCCTGGAACGTATACAATTTTCGCCTTGGGCTAATCAATGCATTGCAGGAAAATGGTCACGAAATCATCATACTTGCTCCTAATGATAAGTATAGCCATCGCCTTCAGGAGATGGGGTATCAGTTCCATTCTATAAAAATGGATAGCCGAGGGGTCAACCCTGTCAAAGACGCAGGTCTTATATATGAACTATACAAGCTATACAGACAGCTTTCGCCGGATATTATCCTACACTATACTGTAAAACCTAATATTTATGGAAGCCTGGCTGCTAAAGCCGCAGGTATTCCCATGATTAACAACGTTTGCGGATTAGGTACCGTGTTTCTCAAAAAGGGATGGGTATCGGTAGTCGCTAAAACACTGTACAGACTTGCATTTAGGTATCCTCATAAGGTGTTCTTTCAAAACCATGACGATTTTCAACTCTTTGTAAGAGAAAAACTTATCAAAAGTAGAATTGCGGATACTGTACCTGGTTCGGGTATTAACCTTAAAAATTTTGTGCCTTCAATGCCTACAGATGATACCACTGGCCAAGCTTTCACCTTTTTAGTTATCTCCCGCCTGATATATGACAAGGGTATTATAGAATATATTGACGCTATCAAAAAACTTAGGGCCGATGGTATAGAAGCCAGGTTTCAGATTCTGGGGGCAAAAGACCCGCTACACAAGCGAGGTATACCTGTGGAATTGGTAGATGAGTGGGTAGAGAAGGGCCTGATTGAGTATCTGGGCACTACAGATGACGTGAAACAACAGATAGAACTGGCCGATTGTGTGGTGCTCCCTTCTTATCGCGAGGGGCTTCCTCGTACGTTATTGGAAGCAGCAAGCCTAAGCAAACCTATTATTACTACTGATACTGCGGGTTGTAGACATGTAGTTGAGCATAAAGTAAATGGTTTTCTGTGCAAGGTCCGCTCTTCTTCAGACCTGGCTCAAAAAATGAAAGATATGCTGCTACTTAGCGAAGGTGAGAGAAAGGATATGGGAGAAAAAGGCAGAACTAAAGTTCAGCAGCAGTTTGATGAAAACATAGTAATCAGTAAGTATCAAGAAGCAATTGATATTCTTGTAGGCAAGCCTCACAAAAAGCTCACGGCCTGACAAAAGATGAATATTAAACTGTTTGTCTTCATATTGGAATAATTTACATTCCTTTTCTTAGCTTAGAGCTTATTTAAGTAGTAATTCTAGATCAATTGCAAGAAGATGCGTATTGAAAAAACACACATAAAAGATTTAGTAGAAGTATTTCCGGATGTATTTGGCGATGATAGGGGATACTTTCTGGAAACCTACCATGTTGATAAATTTAAAGAGATGGGCCTTGACTACACATTTGTGCAGGCAAACCAATCTTTTTCTAAAAAAGGAGCCCTCAGAGGTTTACACTTTCAAAAGGCACCCTACCAGCAGGGAAAATTAGTAAGAGTAGTAAGTGGCAAAGTATTGGACGTAGTAGTTGACTTACGTGAAGGTTCTGCTACTTATGGCGAACATAAAACTTTTGTGTTGGATAGTATCAGGCATAATATGGTTTATGTTCCTGAGGGGTTTGCGCATGGGTTTGTAACCTTAGAAGATGCAGTATTTACCTATCAATGTACGAATGTTTACAACAAGTCCTCAGAGTCTGGTATTATTTGGAATGATCCAAGCCTGAACATTGATTGGGAACTAGAAAAGCATGGTATTAAAGAGCCAATTGTATCTGAAAAAGATTTGGCCTTACCCACTTTTAAAGAAATTTCCGGGCAGTAAATCTAGCAGGAGTTTGACTCACAATTTATATTCAAGGTACAAGTATTTTGCGCTAATAACAGGCCTGGCTTTTTATTTGAGCGCATGTGGAGCCTATAAAAACAGGATACTGTTTCAAACTGAAACGGAGGTAGTGCCTGAAAATGTAGCTTTAGCTCTGGAAGATGCTAACAGCAATTATGTTCTACAGCCAAATGACTATATAGAAGTCAAAGTTTATACGAACGACGGGGAGTTAATCATAGATCCTAATAATGAGATCATGAGAGAACTCAACTCCGGTAATAATAATCAACAGTTTCGTCAACAAGAGAAGCCTAAGTTTTTAATCAGAGGAAATGGTATGGCTAAGCTCCCAATGATAGGAGATATCAAACTGGAGGGGCTTACACTTTATCAAGCTGATAATTTGCTGGCAAAAGAGTATTCACAATATTATGAGGGGGCCTTTGTCGTTACTCGTTACCTAAATAAAAGGGTGATCGTATTGGGAGCTACCGGAGGTTTGGTAGTTCCTTTGGAAAATGAAAATACAAACCTGATTGAAGTTCTTGCCCTGGCAGGAGGGGTGAACACACAATCCAGAGTAGACAAAATACGTTTAATCCGTGGAGATTTAAATGATCCGGAAGTAAGATTGATCAACCTCTCTACCATAGACGGAATGAAAGATGCTTCGTTAAAGGTGCTGCCAAATGATATTATTTATGTGCAGCCTGTACAAAGAATTGCCAATGAAGCAGTCAGGGATATTTCTCCTATACTAAGCTTGGTTACCAGCACCCTGACGTTGATTTTACTTATTAATAATTTCATAGAGTAAGTATGAGAAGTGAGCAGTATGATATAGAAGTTGAAAATTCTGAAAGCAGTAGCTTAGAGGGAATTGACTTTAGCAAAGTACTGCATACCCTGAGGAAAAATATAATATGGGTATTTCTAATAATTGTTACCACTAATACGCTTGCTTATCTCTACATCAGATATACCCGCCCGGTTTACGAATCTACCTCTGTACTGCGTCTTGATATAAAAAGCGAGGCTAATATTCTTGGCTTTAACAACCTTAGCCAGAACATGGATAATTTAGCCGGTGAAATTGAACTCCTTAAGTCAAACCTCTTCTTTAGCAAGGTGGTAGAAGCTGTAGATATGGATATAAGCTATTATGCTTACGGAAGGGTTTTGTTTCAGGAGAGATACAAAAACTCACCATTCAGAGTAGAGTATGAACTTAAAGATAAAAACTTTCTAGATAAGCCGATAGATGTAGAAATAATCAACCATGAACAATTTCTACTCTCTTACGAAATGGGAGGAAGCCGATTTTCCCGTGCGTATGAATTTGGTGAAGAAATTAACCACCCCTCTTTTCGCTTTGTAATCACTTTAACCTCTCATTACAGAGAGGGACTTAACGGAAATGCCTTTTACTTCACCATCAATAGCGATCAGGCATTGGTGAATTATTTGTCTAACAATATGATCGTACAACCTATCAATTTTAAGGCAAATACGATTAAAGTAGGCTTTCAGGGATATGATAAAGTAAAGATCAGAGATCTGGTTACGGTTATAGATTCAGTATACCTGGAATATACACAAGAGAAGAAAAATCAGGCTACAGAGCAAAAGCTTCAATTTCTGGATAACCAGCTTAATACGATTGAGGAAAGGCTATCTACTTATGAAAATTACTTTGAGAACTTTACCATTAACAATAAAACTGATAACCTTAAATCGGAGATAGGTAAAGTAATTCTACAGATGGAAGAACTTGATTATCAAAAGTTTCAGCTAGAAAATACGCTGGAATCCATCAAAAAACTAAACGATAAAGTAGTAAAAGAAGAGCTTATAGTAACTGAGCCAACCAGTTTTGTTAAATATCCAAGTGATGTTTTACAGTATATTGAGCAACTGAATAAATTGCTCAATGAGAGGGAACTGATAACTGCCTCTTATAAAGAGTCTTCTATCGCAGTTAAACTGAAAGACCAAAAGATAGAACTACTTAAAAGTGATATAAGCACTTTGCTTGAAACCTACCATACTCAGCTTAATATTAAACTGAGAGAAATAGAAGAGCAGAAGCAGAAAATTGAGCAAGAGTTTGTTAAGCTTCCCTCTAAAGGAACTCAGTATGGTAAAAACCAACGTTACTATAGCTTGTACGAAGAGATTTTTCTGTCGCTTATCCAAAAGAAGAATGAACTGGAAATAGCTAAAGCCGGAACTGTGACAGATTTTGTGGTACTATTGCCAGCTACCATGCCTGGTAAACCGGTGGCTCCCGAGAAAATTACGGTATTAGGGTTGGGTGCTATTAGCGGCATTATACTTAGCCTCATGTTTTTAGCAGTAGGTTATGTGTTAAACGATAAGATCAGTAGCCAAAGCGAACTTGAGCGGTTAATTTCTGTGCCAATTTTAGGGTCAATACCATTTCGTGGAAAGAAGGGAGACAACCTGGGGCTGGTAGTTGATAAAGCTCCTAAGTCAGCCATTAGCGAAGCGTTCAGGTCAGTAAGAACAAATATGCAGTTTATGGGGCTGCGTAACGATAAAAAAGTAATTTCTGTGACTTCTACTGTAGGAGCAGAAGGTAAAACCTTTGTTACCAGCAATCTGGCCTATGTGGTGGCTTTATCAGGGCAAAAAGTAGTAGTAGTAGATGTAGACCTGCGTAAGCCTAAAATACATCAGGTGTTTTCTATTAAAAATGAGGAAAAAGGAGTAAGCACCTACTTAATTGGAGAATATGATTTAGATGCATGTATTCAAAATGCAGGAACTGAGCGTTTGGATATCATTAGTGCCGGTCCAATTCCTCCCAACCCATCTGAGCTAATTGTAAGCAAAGCATTTACCCGAATGGTAGAGGAGCTGAAAACGAAATACGATGTAGTAATACTTGACAGCCCTCCGGTAGGGTTGGTTACAGATGGTGTACTGGTAATGGAAAATGCTGATATTCCTCTCTATGTATTCAGAGCGGACTACTCAAGAAGAAATTTTGTGCGCACACTTGAAAAGCTACAGAAAACGAAAGAGTTTCCAAACCTGGCCGCAGTGATAAATGGCGTTAGTTCCACTGCTGATCGGTCTTACGTAAACTCACGCTACGGTTACGGCTACTATACTATTGATGAGAAAGAAGAGAAATCGCTTATAAGTAAATTGAAGAAGTTATTAAACCTACATTCTCGGTCTTAGTCTTAGTAGTATAATGTGCCCTGTGTCAGGTAAAAGACACTATCTCTAAGAATCATTTTCTGTTTTCCCTGAATGACATACTCTGTGAGTCTCAATTGCTCATCAGCTTTCTCAAAATATAAGTGCATATCGCGATAAGTGCTGTAGAGGAGATTCTCTTCCTGAAAAGTAGCTTTTACAGCCTTTACATGCTCAGGTGAATCTTCAAATGACACCTCCATAAAAGGAATGTCTACAGAACTCTTGTCTTTTGCTCTATAAAGTCTGATCTGCAAGCCGCTATCTGTAGCAGTACTATCTTCTACTACATACTGGTCTCTAAGCACAGCCTTATTAAGGTCAGCATCCATAAAAAGCTTTAATGCTTCTGCCCATGCAGTACTATCTTTTTGCACTCTTTCTGATTCCTCTTTTTCCCCGATTCGGGCTGTAATTTCTACCTCTGGGTTTTGCTGACTCAGTAGCACAATTTGCTGCTCTAGTTCGCCTTTCAGGTCATAGTAAAGTTTGTTATCAAATGTCTGGGCTTGCTTTCCAAATTCGGACTCACAGGCAAATAACGATAGAGAAAAAATGCATATGCTGCTAAACTTAAGGTATTGATAGATTGTCATCATGTACAAATATAAAAATTATAAGGGTAGGCGTTTCTCTAAAACCCCCTTCTACATACTACTGTCTCTTTATACGCTTTTCAGGGTTTTGGATTTAGAATTTGCTGAATTTTTTTATTATACCCTTGCACAATGCTGTACACCAAGGTGATAAACTAATTAAAAAGTAATCTTTGCCGATTAATATAGTTTGTAACATGCTTTTGGTATGGCTTTATTGAGACCATGTTTGAGGATAATCGTAAAAAATATCATCTTCAAGTATAAAGCTGTCGTATGATTAAAACGAAAGTTAATTTTTAAAATTCATGCTATGAAAGCTATTTTTAACGGTCAGGTGATAGCCGAAAGTGATCAAACTGAAGTAGTAGAAGGAAATCATTATTTTCCACAAAGCTCTATTCAACAGGAGGCATTTAAAAAAAGTAACACACACACGACCTGCCCCTGGAAAGGAAAGGCATCATATTATCATATTGAAGTAGAGGGTAAGGAGGCAAAAGATGCTGCCTGGTACTATCCAGAGCCCAAAGAAAAAGCACAGCACATTAAGTCATATGTAGCTTTTTACTCAAACAAAGTTCAGATAACGGATTAAACAATATTAAAGATTGAAGATACTAGGAATTATTCCGGCACGACTGGCATCTACTCGTTTTCCTGCCAAAGCATTGGCTGATATTAAAGGAAAAAGTATGGTACAAAGAGTATATGAGCAGACATCAGCTGCCAAAAAGCTAGATAAAGTAGTGGTAGCTACGGATCATGAAGATATCAGAAAACATGTAGAGTCGTTTGGAGGCGAAGTTGTAATGACTTCAGAAGCCCATCCTTCGGGTACTGACCGATGCCGGGAAGCATTAGACCAACAAGACACTGATTACGACTATGTGGTTAATATTCAGGGAGATGAGCCATTTATTGCTCCTGAAACAATAGATGAGCTGGTTGCTCTGCTGGATGGAAAAACACAACTGGCAACATTGGTAAATCAGGTAAAGGAGGCCCCCTTATTATTTAACCCCACAATCATGAAAGTGATGTTTAATAAGAATATGGAGGCTATTTATTTTAGTAGAGAGTGTGTACCGTATTTAAGAGGAGTAGACAAAAGTGAATGGTTGCAGCATCATACCTACTACAAGCATGTTTGCATCTATGCTTATCGTGCTGATATTTTGCGTGAAGTAACTGAGCTTCAGGTATCTAGTCTGGAAAAAGCTGAGTCATTGGAACAATTACGTTGGTTAGAAAATGGCTACCCCATTAAAATTGGAATTACAGAGCATGAAAGCATCAGTATAGATACCCCAGAAGATTTAGAGAGAGCTTTAGATATTATGGGTCTTAATTAATGCAAGATGAAGCCAAGGGCTAAGCATTTCTTAAGTGGGAAGTGCTTGGTTCTTAGTCAATATATTAAGCGGATTTCTACTCACAACTACTCACCTATGCAAGCTTTACAAAACATCTACAAAACAAGGGAAAACTTTATTCGTCTGCTCAATAGCCTGGACGAAGAAGCTATAAACCGTATTCCTTATGGTTTTAACAATAATATTATCTGGAATTTTGGGCATATCATCGTTACACAGCAGCTTATTTGTTACAAGCTCTCTAGTCTGCCAATGTATGTTGATGCGCAAATGGTGGACAGCTATAGGAAAGGCACAAAACCGCAAGGAATAGTTTCTGTTGAGGAAATTGAAACATTTAAGCAAATGGCTTTGAATACAATGGACCAAATGGAGGAAGACCTGAAGCAGAGGCGTTTCCAGCAGTTTCAACCTTATACAGCAGAAACGTTTGGTATCAGGCTAAATAATTTTGAAGAAGCAGTAGGCTTCAATGCAGTTCATGAAGCGATGCACCTGGGGTATGCTTTGGCACTAAACAAGGCTGTGCTAAGAGAGCTACAGCCTAGCTCGTAGTTAGCTGATAAGCATTCAATTACAAAGGCTATAGAATGCTCTGTACTAAGCTTAGAACTAACTTGCTCTAAAGGAAAAATTAAAGTAAAGAGCCGGAGGAGCATAGTCGTCTTTTAGCCACTCAAAAAAAATGGCAATACAGAGTATTTTACCGTATTGCCAGATTTTTAAGTCTTACAGGATAGCTATTTCTCCAGCCAGACTGTTTTTTGGTTAACAAACTCTCTTATTCCCAGGTGAGAAAGTTCTCTACCATAACCAGATTTTTTTACCCCTCCAAAAGGTAGTGCCGGATGCGAAGCAGTCATTTTATTGATATAAACTGCCCCTGATTCTACCTGACGAACAAATCTCTTCCCTTTTTCAATATCCTGCGTCCAGACGCAACCGCCTAATCCGTATGGTGAGTCATTGGCGATAAGTATAGCTTCTTCTTCATCACGAGCTTTGAATACTGTAGCAACTGGTCCAAATAGTTCTTCTTCGTATGCTGGCATTCCACTTTTTAAGTTACCTAATATGGTGGCATTAAAAAAAGCCCCTTCTTTGTCGGGTCGGTCTCCGCCAAGGATAATTTCGGCACCCTTCTCAACCGACTTCTGCACCTGTTCCAATAGCTCTTCTGCCAGATCTTCTCTTGCCATAGGGCCATAGTCTACATCATCTTCGTTAGGGTCTCCCTGTTTTAAGGCACTCATCTTCCTCGTAAATACTTCCATAAACTGTTCATAGGCCTCTTCTACTACTATAAAGCGTTTGGCAGCAATACAGCTTTGTCCGCAGTTAATCATTCTTGCTTTTACTGCAGTAGTAGCCGCTTTTTCTATGTCAGCGTCAGCCAGTACTATAAATGGGTCGCTGCCACCCAACTCCAGCACTGTTTTCTTAAGCTCCTGACCTGCTTTTGCGGCAACTTTACTACCTGCTCCCTCACTTCCGGTGAGCGTGGCTGCTTTAATTCGGGCATCCCCCAGCATGTTGTCTACCTTTTTGCTAGGTATAAGTAAGGACTGAAAGCACCCCTTCGGAAAGCCGGCTTCTCTAAATACTTCTTCCAAAGCAAGAGCGCACTGAGGTACATTAGAAGCATGCTTAAGAATACCTACATTACCGGCCATTAGGTTTGGGGCAGCAAACCTTATAACCTGCCAGAACGGAAAGTTCCAGGGCATTATGGCTAATACTGTTCCTATGGGGTCATAAGCTATATATGCTTCTCCCTGGTCAATTTGTAGGGGTTCATCTGCCAGAAATTTTTCCGCATTATCAGCATAATAGTCACAGCATAGTGCACATTTCTCTACTTCTGCTATAGCCTCCTTTTTTGTTTTGCCCATCTCATCGGTCATAATTTGGGCATATCTATCTTTATTTTTTCTAAGCACCTCGGCAGCTTTGTGCATCAGGCTGCTTCTTTCATTAAATTGGGTTTTTCTCCATTTTCGGTAAGTGCTTTCTGCACTTTGTAATGTGTCTTCTATCTGAGCATCGGTATGGGCTTCAAACTCCTGTAATATCTTGCCGTTAAATGGATTAATGCTTTGTATTGACATAAAAAATTATTTGTAGTTTTTAAAAAATACTAACAATAAGCTAAAGTGTTAGCTTAAGGTGGAAATGTACTAAAAATTGAGTAGACATGCAGGGAGGTAAACTGAGCCTTTTAATCTAAAAATTGGCATAAACTATGTCTGCTCTAGACTTATCTATTAATTTTGAGTATGCAATTAAAAAATGACTTATTACTAAGAACCATTCGTGGTGAAAAAACTGAGCGTACGCCCGTCTGGCTTATGCGCCAGGCAGGTAGAATATTACCAGAATACCGTGCGGTAAGAGAAAAGATGAAGGGTTTTGTAGAGTTAGTAAAAGATCCGGAACGTGCGGCGGAAGTAACCATTCAGCCTGTAGATATACTTGAGGTGGATGCTGCCATCATTTTTTCTGACATACTGGTAATACCGGAAGCGATGGGTTTACCTTATGAGATGGTAGAGAAGAAAGGCCCCTATTTTCCTAAAACGGTGCGTTCAGCTTCAGATATTGACCGCTTAAAAGTAGCAGATATTTCCGGTGACCTGGCTTATACCCCGGAAGCTATAAAAGTAACTAAGCGAGAACTAAATGGCCGTGTACCTCTAATTGGCTTTGCTGGTGCTCCCTGGACTATTTTCGCCTATATGGTAGAAGGTGCAGGAAGTAAAACCTTCTCTCAGCCCAGAGCAATGCTTTATAAAGAGCCGGCCCTTGCGCATCGTCTGCTAGATATGATTACAGAGAGTACAATTGCTTACCTAAAGGCTCAGATAGAGGCTGGTGTTAATTTGGTGCAGGTATTTGACTCCTGGGCAGGTATCTTGTCTACTGAGCAATACAAGGAATTTTCCTTATCTTATATTTCTAAAATTTGTGATGCAATTACAGAAGTACCGGTTACTGTGTTTGCTAAAGGTGCGTTTACCAGTATGCCAGCTATGCAGGATCTAAAATGTGATACGCTGGGTCTGGACTGGAACATGGATGTTCTGGCCATGAGAGAACTGTTCGGAGACCGAAAAGTGCTTCAGGGGAACCTGGATCCTGCTACGCTTTATGCAGATAATGCAGTAATAGAAAAAGAGACCAGGCGTATGCTAGATGAGTTTGGCCCCTATGGTCACATTGCAAATTTAGGCCATGGCGTGTACCCGGACATTAATCCTGATAAAGTTAAGTGCTTTATACAGACAGTGAAGGAGTACAGTGCAGGCATGCGCTCTTAAGCATAGATGTTAAAAAGTATACATACATTTTTACTAATTGCTCTACTTCTGGTAGCTGGGGCTGCCTGCCAGAGTGTTTCACAGGAGTATAGAGGAGATAAAATTGATGGAGTCTGCTTTGTAGCCCCCCGAGACTCCATACCACAGGAAGCTATGCTGGGTGTGCAAACTATAGCCGCTGGCTGGGTAGCTGTGGTACCCTATGCTTTCTCTTACGAAAACGATCCAAAGGTAAACTACGATACTACACGCCAGTGGTGGGGAGAGACAAAAAGAGGTGTGGAGTGGACTATCAGATATGCCAAAGCACTGGGGCTTAAAGTGATGCTTAAACCTCATGTGTGGATACGAAGGCAGGGCTGGCCGGGAGATTTCAATCTAAAATCAGAAGAAGAGTGGCAGCAGTGGGAGGCTTCCTACTCTCAGTATCTAGAGATTATAACCGATATAGCCATAGCCGAAGGTGTAGAACTACTTTGTATAGGTACCGAGTATCGTGTGCCCGCTCGCGAAAGGCCAGAATATTGGGCAAAGCTAGCTCAGCATATCAGAGAGCGGTATAATGGAGAACTTACCTATGCTGCCAACTGGGATAATTTTGAAAATGTGACATTCTGGAACGAACTGGATTACATTGGTATAGATGCTTACTTTCCTATCTCAGAGAAGAGAAATCCCAGCCTGAACGAGTTGCTAGAGGGGTGGAAAGAACCATTTGAAAGCATAGAAGAGATTAAAGATAAATACGGCAAGCCAATCTTGTTTACAGAGTATGGGTACAGAAGTGCTGATTATGCTTCGCGTGGGCATTGGAATGATGAGCAGGAAGACCTAAAAGTAAATGTTACTGCTCAGGAAAGAGCTTATGAAGCTCTTTTTCAGACCTTCTGGACTAAGCCCTGGTTCGCAGGGGGCTTCTTATGGAAGTGGTACCCCTACATAAACAAACAGAGTCGTTGGGAGCGTTGGGAGACAGATTTTACCCCCCAGGAAAAAACTACAGAAGCTATCATTAAAACTTATTATGTCCGATAAATTTGCTTAGCAGGCCTTTTACTTAAAGTTGAACATTTCGGGGATAGTCTCTCTTATCATTAAAAGGACATCTATTTTTTTAATATAAATAAGAGAGAAACCATGAAGAAGATTAGCTTAATTATTTTAGCTGTTCTAGTTATAGGTGCTGTTTTTGCATTTATTCAAGCTCCAGAAGCTACAATAAGTGGTAAAGTAAGCTCTGGTGGCGAGCCTCTACCCGGTGTAGATGTAAGCGTATCAGGAACTAACCAGGGTACTGTTACTAACCTTGAAGGAAAATACAGCTTAGAAGTAGGAAGTAATGCTGACACTTTGATATTTAGCAGCCTGGGGTACCAGACCAAGAAGGTAGCAATAAATGGAAAAAACACGATAAACGTGCAGCTAAGCGAAGAATAGGCTTTTCAAACCATTCTAAATTAAAGCAAATTGGTTACTTTACCTGTTTGCTTTTTTTATTTTTAGACATACCATTATAGATATTTTTATCTAGGTAATTTGGAGTTCCTTTTACCTATATTTTGCAGGCTTTCTTACACTTTTCGTTAGAAAAATTGAATTATGCTATGTGGTAAAAGTTGCTTATTTGACATCTAATTTGCTTTTTCTCACTTTAGGTTTAGCAATACTAAGCCTTAAAAGAGTCAATTATTTCGTTTTAGCTAAAAAGTATAGCTTTTTAATAAGCTTAATTTTCAAGTTGACAATAGTATGTAGCTTGTTTAAGAATTTTTGCAAGTAATAAAATACTAAAAATTGCATATTTGTTTTCAAAAATTTGAAAAGTGTCTAAATTTGAATATTAAGAATATCTTGAATTTTTATGGGTGTCTTAAAAGGAGTTCTGTTTCTACTTTTTTGACTGTGCGGTGTTTTTTTTCACTAAGTAGTCGATGGTTTTTTGCAGCTCCTCTTCTTTACGGATTCAAGTCTAATTTTTACAGATAAATAGAGTAACTATGGGAATCAATTGTACCAATCGTGTCACTATACATGCCCGACGTTTGGCATTCGTAGTGGCATTGTTCTTTTTGTGTGCCTCTGCGCACGCCCAGCAAGTAATTACCGGACAGGTTAGTTCGGTAGAAGGTGAGCCCTTACCAGGGGTTAACGTAATTGTAAAAGGCACCACCCAGGGAACAGTAACCGACCTGGATGGTAACTATCGTATTAATGCATCTGAAAGTGCTGACTCACTTACATTTTCATTTATCGGATTTCAGACACTGGCTGAAGCTATTGGTAACAGAACGACTATTAACGTTCAACTACAACCTGATACTAAGCAGTTATCAGAAGTTGTGGTAACAGCCTTAGGTATTGAGCGTGACGAGCGTGCCTTAGGTTATTCTGTACAAGAGATAGAAGGTGAAGAAATTACTAAAGCCAGAGAGCTAAATGTAGTTAACTCACTTTCTGGACGTATCTCTGGTGTGCAGGTAAGCGGAGCCTCCGGTAATATGGGTGGTTCTTCTCGTATCCTGATCAGAGGTGTAAACTCAGTAGCAGGTAACAACCAGCCTTTATTTGTAGTAGATGGTGTTCCTCTGGACAACTCAAACTTCAACTCTACAGACCAGGCTCGTGGTAGCGGAGGTTATGACTATGGTAACATGGCTCAGGATATTAACCCTGATGACATACAGTCTATCTCTGTTCTTAAGGGTGCCAGTGCTGCTGCTCTATACGGAACACGTGCTGCCAATGGTGTTATTCTGATCACTACAAAAAAAGGGAAAAACCGTAAGGGTATAGGTGTAAGCGTAAACTCAAGCGTTACGCTGGATGAAGTTTACGTATTGCCTAAATACCAAAATGAATACGGCGGCGGTAACGGTCCTTTCACCCAGTTTAATGGTGAAGATGTAGCTTACTTCGCTTTTGACGAAAGCTGGGGCCCCAGACTGGATGGACGCCTGGTTCGCCAGTGGTACAGCTTCTATGAAGGTGACTCTGACTATGGTTTGAGAACCCCCTGGGTAGCTCACCCTAATAACATTGAAGACTTCTTTGATACAGGAGTTACATTAAATAATAATATCTCTTTCTCTGGAGGTAATGATGTAGCTACTTTCAGAGTATCTTACTCTAATGTAAACCAGGACTTTGTTCTGCCTAATAGTGAGCTAAAAAGAAATACCCTGAACTTCTCAGGTTCAGCCAAACTTACTGAAAAGTTTACTGCTTCAGTAACTGGTAACTATGTGAAAAATAGTGCTTTAGGTCGTCCTGGTACTGGTTATGATGGTCTTAACGTGATGCAGCAGTTTAACCAGTGGAGCCAGCGCCAGATGGACATGGACAAGCTGAGAACTTATAAAACATCTGAAGGTATCCAACGTACATGGAACATTACTGGTCCTACCGACCTAACCCCTAAATATTCTGATAACCCTTACTGGACTCGTTACGAAAACTATCAGAATGACGATCGTGAGCGTATATTTGGTAACATTACCCTGAACTACGAATTTACCGATTGGCTGTCATTAACTGGTCGTGTAATGACCGACTTCTATACTGACAGAAGAGAAGAGAGACTAGCGGTAGGTTCTCAGGATATTCCTTCTTACTCTGAAGCAGTAAGAGAAGTAAGTGAAACCAACGCAGACCTGATCCTTACTTTTGACAAAAGGTATGGTACCGACTTCTCACTAAATGCTTTTGTAGGTGGTAACATCAGATATAACTCTTACAACCGTAACGTAGGTACTACACAGGGTGGACTCAACGTGCCTGACTTCTATAACCTGATCAACTCAGTAAGTCCAATACTGGTAGACGATTACTTTGAAGAAAAACAGATCAACAGTGTGTTTGGTAATGCTTCTGTAGGTTTCAGAGACATGTTATTTGTTGACCTGACTTTAAGAAACGACTGGTCATCTACGCTGCCTGCAGGTGATAACTCTTACCTATACCCTTCAGTATCAGGTAGTTTTGTTTTCTCAGAACTAGAACCTTTAGTAAACAGCAACATCCTTTCTTATGGTAAATTAAGAGCAGGTTGGGCACAGGTAGGTAACGATACAGATCCTTATCGTCTGGCGCTTACTTACGCGCCTAAAGAAAGCTTCGGTGCTAACCCTCGCTATTCAGTGCCTAACGCACTTAACAATCCTGAGTTGCTGCCTGAGCGTACCAACTCTTGGGAAATTGGTACTGACATGCGTTTCTTCGGAGATCGTTTGGGCTTAGATGTTACTTACTACAGCTCAGTAAGTACAGACCAGATCTTTACTGTGGATATTTCTGGTTCTACCGGATATAGCTCTCAGATTATTAATGCTGGTGAAGTGACTAACAAAGGGGTAGAGCTTCAGCTAAGAGGTACACCTATTGCTACTAAAAACTTCCAGTGGGATGTAATTGTAAACTGGGCCAGAAACAGAAACGAAGTAGTAGAACTGGCTGAAGGTATCAATACCTATACCTTATCAAGTGCTCCGTTTGCAGTGTCAGTAGTAGCTAGAGAAGGTGAGCCATATGGTGCTATCTTAGGATTTGACTATGTATATGATGGAAATGGTAATAAAGTAATCAATGCTGATGGTACTTATGCTACTACAGACAGACAGGTGCCGCTAGGCAATGCTATGCCTGACTGGACTGGTGGTATCACTAACTCCTTTACTTATAAAGGTATCAATGCCAGCGTATTAATAGATGGTAGAAAAGGTGCCGATATATTCTCTATCTCAAATATGTTTGGAAAGTACAGCGGTATGTACGAAGAAACTGTAGCTAACAACATCAGAGAGTTAGGTGTAGTGGCAGAAGGTGTAGTAAATGTAGGTACTGCTGAAAACCCTCAGTACGAGCCAAATACTACGCGACTTTCAGCTATTAACTACTTCCAGGGATTATACGGTGTAGACGCCGCACACGTTTACGACGGAAGCTTTATTAAACTGCGTGAAGTAACTATAGGCTATACTTTGCCAAATAGTATTATGGAGAATTCACCTTTCAAAAATGTTACGCTTTCATTAGTAGGACGTAACCTGGCAATTCTACATAAAAATATCCCTCATCTGGATCCTGAATCTACTTTGAGCTCTGGAAACGTACAGGGAATAGAAGGTGCCCAGCTGCCTTCACTAAGATCTTGGGGCTTTAACCTTAGCTTTGGTCTTTAATCACGCTTAACTTCAGAAATGACTATGAAAAATATATTAAGTTATATCAAAATATTTGTTCTGGCAGGCCTTATTGTAACAATAAGCGCTTGTGAGGACTTTGAGGAGCTAAACACTAACCCTAACCAGCCGCCGGTAGTACCTACTACCGCGCTGCTTTCTTCAGCGCAGAAGCAGTTGATGGATCACATCTGGGATGAGTGGCATAATGGGCGTTTCGGCATGCTCTACGCTCAATACTGGTCTGCCAATGAGTATACAGACGAAAGCAGATACCAACTAAGACAGAACATTAACAATAACTACTGGCTTTACTATTATGCTGGTCGTGATGCTGCTATGACAGGTGACCCTAATGGGGGAGGTATCAGAGACTTACAGGAAATTATTCGCCTTAATGAAGAAACTCCTGAAGACTTTTCTGCATATGGTGACACTAATAACCAGATCGCTGTTGCTAAAATCATGAAAGCCTGGATGTTCCAGATTATCACTGATATTTGGGGTGATGTACCGTATACTGAAGCCCTACAGGGAGCAGATCAGGTAGCACCAGCTTATACTCCTCAGGAGGAAATCTACAAAGATCTTCTTGTAGAGTTAACTGAAGCCAGTGATATGATTGATGTAAATGGTGCGGGTTTCACTAGTGGAGACCTAATTTATGAAGGGGATATGGCAAAGTGGAAGAAGTTTGCTAATTCTCTAAAGATGAGAGTTGCCATCCGCATGGCAGATGTAGAGCCAGCTTTGGCTGAAACTGCAATTACTGAAGCTCTTGCAGCAGGAGTATTTGAAGGTAATGCAGACAATGCTTTATTAAGATATGCTACTTCTGTACCAAATAATAACCCCCTGAACGAAGACAGAAAAACAAGAGCAGACTTTGCAGCGAGTGAACCATTAGTAGATTTACTTAAAAAGTACAATGATCCGCGTCTTGACTACTACGCAGCTCCAAATGCTAGCGGTGAGTACGTTGGTTTAACTTACGGCTTATCACAATCTCAGGCAGGTGCTATTCCTAATAGTGCTGTGTCTCAGCCAAGTGAGGTAGTGCTAAGTGCTGAGTCTCCTGGTGTTTATATGGATTATGCTGAGGTACTTTTTATCCTTTCAGAGGCTGCTGCCCGTGGCTTTATCGGTAATGATCCCGCAGACTACTATAATCAGGCTATTGAGGCCTCTATGGAGTATTGGTCAGGTCTTGCTGGTGAAACTATAGAAACAGAGGTCATTGAAGACTATTATACTAATGTAGTTCCTTTTGACGAAAACAACTGGAGACAGTCTATCGGTGAGCAGAAATGGCTGGCGCTATATATGCAGGGCATTCAGGGCTGGACAGAATGGAGAAGACTTGATTTTACTGGCGTATTAACTCCTCCTGCGGCCGGACCATTAGTAGGTACTGGAATTCCTCTTCGTGTAACTTATCCTGTAGATGAGCAAAACCTAAACAGTGCCAGCTATGATGAGGCTGTTGCTCGTCAGGGAGCAGATGCACTAAACACCCCCGTATGGTGGGATGTGAATTAATCATTAGCTAAAATAAAATTCATTAGAAAATGAAAGTATATAATATATTAACAGCTCTTATACTTTGTCTTTCGTTTGTATTTACCGCTTGCGATGAAGATGGAGAAGAAAGCATCTCATGGAAACCGGGCGACTCTTTAATAATCAACGGTGCAGCTGAAGTTGAAGCCGGTACGACTGGAGAACCCTACTATGTAGAAGGTTTTACCATTAACAAAGAGTATACATGGTCAGTAGATGGTAATGCCGTAAATGCTTCTCGTGAAGGGGAGTTTATCTATGTAGATTTTCCTACTGTTGGTACGCACCTTATTAAAGTATCAAACGGAGAATATGAAGGAGAACTTACAGTATCGGTAGTTGAACCTGAAGAGGAATAACAGACTGTTTATCACTAAATTTTGAGAAAGCCCCTACATTCGGTGTAGGGGCTTTTTTTTGTCTTTGTACCGACAAAAATCAAAAAACCTGCCTTCCATAGAGAACTTTATGTAAAAACAAAAGTTAAAGGTTTGATTTTGTTAGAAGTAAAATACTACATTTCATATATTGATAAGAGTAGCATAAGTCTCAAATTTCAATACTGCGAAAAAAAACCTTTATAAATATCAAAATCATGATATTGTATTTGTTTTGATATTTTGCTTTGAATAATTAATAAATATTGATTGCATTTATGTTATTATTATAAATCCAATATTCTGCATGCATACTTGTTTTTTTCATTGATATGTATATGTTTGCAAATCTTTTATATAAATACCTAACATCTATATCTTCATTTGTCTAGATAAAATGGACTTACAATAATCTACTATTTATAGTAAAACAACATATAAAATACTGTTCAAAAGTAAACGCTCAGCTCCTAAAAGACAGCAGGTGTAATAAGTGGTAAAAAGAGTTGAGTTTATGGGTTAGCATTTTCTTTCAACATAAATCATACATATATGCGTGTAAACTTTACAAACTGCTTATCATTAGGCAGGGCAGCCTGGGTAAAACTAGGTTTGAGCAGCCTAATGATTGTTTTGTTTTGCTTTACCAGCGTACAGGCTCAAAACCGTACAGTGTCTGGTAAAGTCACATCTGCTGAAAGCGGAGAATCCCTTCCGGGAGTAAATGTTATTGTAAAAGGCACTACTGTAGGTACAGTTACCGATATAGATGGTAATTACAAACTAAATGTTCCTCAGGATGCCAGTACATTAGTCTTTTCTTTTATTGGACTAGCTGAGCGTGAAGTTGCGATTGGCGATCGTTCTTCCATCAATATAGAGATGAACGAAGACGCACAACAGCTAAGCGAGGTAGTGGTACAAGCTTACGGAGCAAAATCTGAAAAACTGAACGTACAGCAGATTGAAACTGTAAATGCAGATAACTTCAGAGACTTTCCGGTTGTAAGTCCTCAGGAGCTGCTTCAAGGGCAGGCAAGTGGTATTCAAGTAACTGGTTCGTCTGGAGTTATCGGTACTTCACAGAACGTAAGAATTAGAGGAGTAGCCTCTATCAATGCTGGTACCCAGCCTCTATATGTTTTGGATGGTGTTCCTTTGAATGATGCATCTGGTGGAGCAGAAGGCTACTCTGATGAAGCAGGAGGATCTGCCCTGAACCCTATTTTCAACTTAAATCCTAATGATATTGAATCAATGACAGTGCTGAAAGATGCTTCAGCCACTGCTCTTTATGGTTCCAGAGGAGCTAATGGTGTAGTATTAATTACCACCAAAAAAGGCTCAGCGGGTCAGAAAACACAATTCTCATTTGATTATTTTACAGGTTGGTCAGAGCCAACAGTTTTAAAAGATGTTTTAAGTGCTGATGAGTGGAGACAGTTTCGTTCAGATTACTTAACAGCCAGGGGAACACCTACAGAACCTAGTAGTTTGCCACAAACAGGGTACAACTGGTTAGATGGTGTAACACAAACTGGTAGAACAAATTCATACTCACTTTCAGCAAGAGGTGGTACTGATAAAACAACTTTTTATGTAGGAGGTACTTATTTTAACTCTAGTTCTTATCAGATTGGAAACGATGTTGATAAAATTAATGGCCGTCTTAATCTGACGCACGAAGCTACAGATAAAGTACGTTTTGGATTAAATTTAGGCCTTTCAAGTCTTACTAATGATAGGTTCTTTCAGGAAAACTCTACTGGGTCTCCATTGACCGTAGGTTACTTACAATTGCCATATCTTGAACCATATGATGCGGATGGTAACTTTCAAGATGTAGGATTTGATAATCCTCTAGCTTCTCAGGCTCTTAACACCTTCGAGTTTGTGTCTCAGAGAACTACCGGAAACGTATATGCAGAGTTTGAACCCATTGAAAGATTAATATTACGTACAGACTGGGGTATTGACAATGTGTTGACTGAAACAAAAACCAGAACTGTTGACTTATTCTTATCAGGTGGTTCTGCAGGGCGTGAAATTATTCAGGATGATAAATGGGTTTCTACCAATACTGCTTCTTATTCTTTCGATCTTGAAGACAATATGTTCACGGTTCTAGGTGGTTTTAGCTATGAAACTTCTGTAAGAGACGACATAGAGGTAGGATCTCAAGGCTTCATTTCAGATGCGCTTCCAAATGTAGTTTCAGGAGCCACTCCAACTACAACTGAGGCTACCGGAACAGAATGGTCGCTTTACTCTCTTTTTGGAAGATTAAACTATAACTATAGCAATCGTTATATTTTGGAAGGTAATATCAGGAGAGATGGCTCATCTCGTTTTGGAGCTAACAATAGATATGGGGTATTCTGGGCGGTTTCAGGTGGTTGGTTAATCAGTGAAGAGTCTTTTTTTCCTGAAAACAGTGCTGTTAATTTCTTGAAGTTGACTTCTAGCTATGGTATTTCTGGAAATGATAGAATTGATAACTTTGCTTCATTAGGTTTATACGGTGCTGGACGTGATTACAATGGTTATCCAGGCTTAGAAGCTGCGCAGCCAGCTAATCCTGATTTGACTTGGGAGGAAACTTCACAATTAGACGTTAGTTTAAGTGCTCATTTTCTGGATAGCCGATTAAGATTAGATGCGAGCTGGTATAACAAAGTGACTACTGATCTCTTATTAGATGTGCCTATTTTAACCACCACAGGTTTTACATCACGTACAGAAAATGCGGGTGAGCTTTTAAACAGAGGTATAGATATTAATCTTGCTGCTGATATTATAGAAGGGCCTGATTTTAGATGGACTGCTCAAGCAAATATTGGCTTTCTACATAATGAAGTTCTTGAATTACCGGGTGCTTCTGTAGACCCATTTGGAAATCAGTTTGTGAGTCAAGCTGCTTTTGGTTCACAAAGAGCTGTAGTGGGATCTAACGTTAACGAATTCTTTATCATCAGATACAATGGTATTAACCCCCAGACTGGTGACCCTGAATGGTTAAATCGTGATGGTGAACCTACAAACTCTCCAACTTCTGATGATAGAGTATATGTAGGTTCGGCGCTTCCTTCATTCTCAGGTGGTATTACTAATGCTTTTCAGTACAAAGGATTAGAGCTTCGTATATTCGCTAACTTTGTATCTGGTAGCAAATCGTATGTGAGTGACAATGAATTTTCTTATAATATTGCTGCTAGCGGAGCATTCAATATGTCAGGTGATGTGCTAGATTACTGGACAACTGTTGGGGAAAATGCCACAGTTCCTGCATTAAGAAGCGACTATATAGCTGATTTTAATAGAGAATCTACTCTCCATCTATTTGATGCCAGTTATTTAAGAATCAAAAATATCAGACTTTCTTATAATATTCCAAACAACCTGCTAGAGTCATCAAATTTCTTTGATAGGGCGGTGGTTTACGTACAGGCACAAAATGCTTTCACTTTATTTAGCGATTTGAAAGAAGCAGGAATAGATCCTGAAGTTAATAATGGTGGTACAGACACATCTGCTCAAGGAGAAACATTTTTTACTTCTCCTCAGGCAAGAACCATTACAGTAGGTGTTTCTTTAGGATTTTAAAAACGCAAAAAGATGAAAAAACTATTCATTATAGCTTTAACAGCATTAACGATTACTGCATGTAACGATGAGCTGGAACTATCCCCTCAGCAGTCTCTTTCAGATGAGCTGGCATTTTCTGATGCTTTGGCTGCTGAAGGTGTATTGATTGGAGCCTACAATCTTCTGCAGGATATTCATGTGTTTGGTTCTCAGCCACAAGTAGTAGCAGATTATCAGACCGACAATGTCAATTTTGTGGGATCATTTACAACTTTGCAGCAAATCAACAACTATAGTGTAAATGCAGATAATGGAACTGTAAGTGAAGTGTGGCAAGACCACTATGAAGCAATATTAGCAGCTAATGCTGTGATTGCTAATGTTCCAGGTATTGAGGATCCTGCACTCACCGATGATTTGAAAAACCAACTTGTAGGTGAGGCTACTTTTATAAGAGCATTATGTTACTTTAACTTAGTAAATTACTACGCTCAACCTTATCAAGTAGCGAATGGAGCAAACCTAGCTGTACCTTTAGTTCTAGAGCCATTTACTGGTGAAGTAATTTTGTATGAAAGATCAAGCTTGGAAGCAGTACATCAACAGATTATTACGGACCTTAACCAGGTGAGAGAGCTTCTACCTGCTAAAATAGAGCAGGGTAGAGCTTCTAGCACAGCTGCAACAGCGCTTCTTTCAAGATTGCGTTTGTACCGTGGCGAGTGGGAGCAGGCAGCTAGCCTTGCCAATGAAGTAATTGGTACAGAAGGCTATGCTCTTGCAACTGATTATTCATTTTACAATTCAGTAAGTGTAGAACATATTTTTACGATCGAGAATACTGAAATAGATTTTGAAAATCAATCTGATGAGGAAAGTGGTTCTGGTTCATGGGATAGTTATTATGAGCCTAATAATCAGGGAGGAAGAGGAGACGCTCCATTTTCATCAGATTTAATGAGTGCATTTGAAGAAGAGAGCGGAGACTTGAGGTATCAGCTTAAAGAAAAGGGAACTACGTTTAGCGGTGATTCTGCCATATTTACTACCAAATACGATGATGGTGCATTAAACAGTAGTGACCCTTCAATAATTAGAGTGTCAGAGATGGTGTTAAACAGGGCTGAGGCTCTGGCTGAGCTAAATGGTATCAATCAGGAGTCTATTGATCTCATGAATCTAGTAAGGGAAAGAGCTGGTCTAACGGCGTGGAACCTTACTACTTTTGATAGTAAGGATGCGCTTCTTGAAGCTATAGCGGTTGAGAGAAGAAAAGAACTTTGCTTTGAAGGACACCGCAGAATGGATCTTTTAAGAAGAGGTCTTCCTTTAAGAACTGAGGAATCAATTCCTGAGTCGGCGGCCCCCATTGGCGCAGGAATAGGTGTGAAGGCTGGCGATAATAATGCTATATTCCCCATACCTCAACGTGAAAGAGATCTTAATCCGGATCTTGAGCAAAATCCTGGGTTCTAAATATTAACAATCAGACGTTGATAAGGCACCTCATACTTAAAGTATGAGGTGTTTTTTTTTTTTTGGTGTGATCAATGGGTCGTTTTAAATTTTGTGCCTCAATTTTTTATTTTTCGTTCTGCTGACCTATTTCTAATTATACTCTGAAATTAGATAATAGAGGGGCTCTCCATTAATTCTGACATACAAGATCTATGCTTGCCTGTACTTCTGCAATATATACAGTTGTTCCCTTCAATAACTCTCAATACATAGTAATTTAATAAGTATATATAACTAATTTGTTTGGTTATATTTTTTAGCTTATTATTAAAAGCAGAAATGTAATAAAATGATCTTACCTACAATTAAATCATAATTTTAGTCAGAAGAAAAGTAAAGATTTCAAAGTCCAAAAAGGTTTAACAAATTATATATTTATTAAAATTATAGTTAAATTAAAAAGTGTTAAAAATAACTTTAATAAAAACCATAATTTTTAAAATTTATTAAAGTGCTCTTCTCTGCTTTCAGTCTTTAAAAAAGAGGGTAATATTTAGTTTATTTTTATATATAGAGATAATGCAACGTTATTATTTTACTATATGCTCAAATATTAAAATATAATACTAAAATATGCTTTATTTATAATTGAAAATTAATATTTAACATTTACATTTACAGCTGACTAAGATTTCTTATGTAAGCTTAGTGGGTTTTGCGTTAAATATTAGTAAAATGAAGTGTTTATCCATTAAGTATATTATTCTAACCTGACTAAGTATTAATGAAGTCAGGTATTATATCCTTTTAATCCTAAGTGGTATGTTTAATTTTAACTTAACTGTAGTTTTATGAGAGGTAATTTTACACAACTATCCCTTGCGGGAAACCTCTTTAGTAAGTTAGGGTTTTTGCTTCTGGCATGCTTACTCGTGCAAAATGTATATGCACAAAGTAATGTCATTAGCGGAACAGTAACTTCTGCTGAAGACGGCACTCCATTACCGGGTGTCAACGTAATTGTAAAAGGTACCAGCGAAGGTACTATCACCAACATTGAAGGGAAATATTCCCTCAAGGTTTCAGATCAGGCTGAAGTTCTGGTTTTTTCTTTTATAGGTCTTACCAGCGAAGAAGTTGCCATTGGCAACCAGCAGACGATCAACGTAACGATGATGGAAGATATCCAGTCACTTTCCGAAGTAGTAGTTACAGCGATTGGTATTGAGCGGGAGAAAAAAGCTCTTGGCTATTCGGTGGCCAGCGTAAGCAGTGAGAAAATCTCCCAGGTATCTGAGCCAGATCCCTTGAGAGCTGTACAGGGTAAACTTCCCGGAGTAAATATTACCGGTGGTGGTGGAGCTCCCGGACAGTCTACCAAGATCAATATTAGAGGTATTTCATCACTTACAGGTAATACCCAACCCCTATTTGTTGTTGATGGTATTCCTTTTGACAACTCAACGAATGCCTTTGACCCTACCGATCCCGGAGCTAGTGCTGCGCAGGATAACTCAGCATTCTCCAACCGTGCATTTGACCTTGACCCTAACAACATAGAGTCTATGACTGTACTAAAAGGTGCAGCCGCAGCGGCTTTGTACGGCTCCAGGGCAACAAACGGTGTAGTAGTAATTACTACCAAGGCTGCTAAAAAGAACTCTAAGAAAGGTCTGGAAGTAACTTATAGTGGTTCATACAATGTAGAGCAGGTTTCTAATCTGCCAGATTATCAGGACGTATACTCTCAGGGATCTAACCAGTTGTATAACGCAGGTTTCATCGGTAACTGGGGTGCTCCTTTTCCTGAGCATGTAGATCGCTTAAACCAGCAGTATGGTACTAATTATTCGCAAATAATATATGGTGGAGAAACTGCCGAGGATGGTACCGTAATTGTTCCCGCCACACCTGCCGGATATATTCCTCATCCTTTAGTAATGACATCAGTAGGTAGAAGTGAAAGATATGATTTGCTCTTTCCTGAACTGGTAAAAGGATATATCGTAGATGGAGGGTTTGTGACTGATCCTAACGATCCGCTTTGGGGGACAGGTACGCCAGTGGGTGTAGATGTGCCTTTTCAGCCTTATGATATTGTAGGAGGTTTCTTTGATGAAGGCCGCGTATTTGAAAATAGTATTAATATTACTTCTGGTGGAGAAAAATCAAGCCTTACCGGTGGTTTCTCTCACATGAGCAACAAAGGTATAGTACCTAATTCAGAGGCTACCAGAAGCAGCCTAAACTTTGGAGGTAACGGACAGTTAGACAACGGACTTTTTCTTTCAGGAAATGTAACCTATGTAAACACAACGCAGGAAACTCCGCAGTCTGGTGGTAGCTTCTACGCTGATTACACCACAGCTACTTCTACTTCGTTGTTTCAGCGCCTGTACTACCTGCCACGTAACTATAACCTGAACGGCTACCCTTATGAAAGTCCGATAGATGGTTCTAATGTTTTTTACCGCGCATTGGATAACCCCCTATGGATTGCCAAGTATAACAAATACAGAAGTGATGTAAACCGTATTTATGGTAACATGACACTTTCTTACGACATTGGAGAATGGCTTAACTTAACTGCTAAAGGAGGAATAAACACATATAATGATGCGCGTAAAGATATCGTAAGAAGTGGTGGTGCTTCTCTTCCTGCAGGAAGAATTTACACAGAAGATGTATCTTATACTGAGCAGGATTATAACGTTATTGCTACGGTAACAAAAGATATTAATGAGTCTTTTGCTTTTAGAGGTATAGTAGGTTTCAACCTTAACCAAAGAGAGAGAAGTCGTAGAAAAGTGACCGGCTCAGGAATTATATCAGATGGTCTGGATGGACTTTATAATACTGACGCAACGACACAAACGACCGTAAACTGGGATTTTAGCTCACTTCGTCGTTATTATGCTGCCTACACAGATTTGCAGTTCTCTTACAACGATTATCTGTACTTAAACGTAGTTGGGCGTAACGACTGGTCTTCTACCTTGCCTCCCGGAAGTAACAGCTACTTCTATCCTGGTGTAAGTGCATCTTTAATTGTTACTGATGCATTTGATATCGGGGGCAACATCCTGAATTTTGCTAAAATAAGAGCAGCGAGATCTCAGGTTGGTAATGAGCCAGATCCTTATCTGACAGCTACTTACTTTAATATTCTACAGCCTCTTACTGTTGGTTCTAACGACTACAACAGAGCTTCATTACAAAATACACTAGGCAATGTAAATCTGAAGCCAGAGTTTACCACTGAAACGGAAGTGGGCTTAGAAGCTCAATTATTTCAGGGCCGTATAGGTTTAGATCTTACCTGGTTCAACAGATCTTCTACTGATCAGATTGCACGTGCCAAGCTACCTGTTACCAGTGGTTTTGATACTGAGTGGGTAAACATTGGTGAACTGCAAAATAAAGGTTGGGAGATAGGTTTAGACCTTACGCCAGTTAAAACCAGCAGCGGCTTTACCTGGAACATCTACTCTGCATTTACCAAAATTGAAACCAAAGTAGTAGATGCTGGTCCTGCGGGAGAAATATTCGTTGGTGGTCCTCTTTCTACACTGGGTACCATACATAGAGAAGGTCTGCCTTACGGACAAATCTATGGAAGTATTAACGCCAGAGATGATGAAGGCAACCTGCTTATCAATAAAGATTCTGGTTTGCCGTTCCCTCTACCTACTAATGATGTCATTGGCGATCCTAATCCTGACTTCCTTTTAGGTATCACCAATACTTTTACCTTCAAAGGCATTACGTTGAGAGCACTTCTAGACTGGAAACAGGGAGGAGATATCTACTCAGCTACCGCCGCATCTCTGCTTCTTAGAGGGCAGCTGCAAATTTCCGAAGATCGTGAAGGTTTGAGAGTAATGCCTGGCGTATACGGTGATCCTCAAACATTTGAGCCAGTACTTGACGAAAATGGTGAAAAAATAGTTAACACAACTCCGGTAACTGCATTTGACTACCACTTTACCAATGGTTTTGGTGCATACGGTCAGGATGAAGTGAACGTCTACGATGGTACTACAATTCGCCTGCGAGAAGTTGGCTTGGGCTATACATTACCGACCAATGTACTGGAGAAGACTCCTTTTGGCTCAGTAAGAGTCATGTTTACCGGACGTAACCTCTGGTTCAAAGCGCCTAACTTCCTGGAAGGTCTCAACTTTGACCCCGAAGTACTGGCTGAGCCAGCTGGTTCTAACGTGCAGGGATTTGACTATGGCGCTTTCCCTACTACCAAACGTTATGGGGTTAACCTAACGGTAACTTTCTAAAAATATCTGCATAATCAGGGCAGTAAGATTACTGCCACCTATGTAAAACATTAAGTAAATTTTCTCTATGAAAATTAATCATATAAAATATTCAATGCTGTTGATGCTATCCTTATGGATCAGTAGCTGCGAGCTAACTGACCTGGACATCAACGAGGATCCTAACAATCCTACTGAGGCGGCTCCAAACCTTTTGTTATCAAACATTTTGCTAACAGGGTCTGAGATATTTGCAGAAGACCTTAACTCTAATATGCACAGCTTTGTAGGTATACTGGCGGAGCAAGGTGATGATGGTTTTGATCTTACCAACAATACCTACAACTTAGATTGGCAAGAGCTTTTCTATGATCCGCTTAAAGATGTACAGGCGCTCATTGATATAGCCGAAGAGCAGGGCAATAACCCATACTATCTGGGTATAGGTCAGTTGCTAAAAGCGTACTACTATAGCTTGATGGTAGAACTTTGGGGAGATATTCCTTACACCGAAGCCCTTAAAGCAGACAGTGAGGAAGTAATTAAGTACCCAAAATACGATGATGATGCTGCTATCTATCAGGATCTTTTGGCCCTGATTGATGAGGCTATTGCCAACCTGCAACAGAATAGTGTGGTAGCAGTAACCGGAGATCCAATTTATAATGGAGATGTAAGCCAATGGATTAAAATGGGTAAATCTCTAAAACTCCGTATGCTAATCAACACGCGCCTGGTACAAGACAATAGCGCGGCTATCACGGCGCTTATTGATGAGAATGACCTTATTCTGAGCGGTTCAGATGATTTTACGTTCCAGTTTAGTAGTATCAATAACCCTGAAAACGAAAACAGGCACCCCTGGTATGTTGATGGTTACACAACCAGTGCATACAACTTTACTTATCTGGGCCACCAGTTTATGGTAGAAATGCTTGACTTTGAGGATCCTCGCCGTCCTTTTTACATCAAACGTCAGACCACTACCATACTGGATCAGAATGATGCCTCTGACCGTCAGACGACACCCTGCTCTCAGATCACGGGTTGTACGTACGCATATTTGGTGCTAAACCCTGCCATGATTGAACGCCTTTATTCAGATAAGGGAAAGGCCTTTGATGCAGATGCGGAAGCATTCCTTGCTGGTATATTTGGTCGTGATCGGTCAGACCCATCGGGTATTCCTTTAGATGGTGCTATACGTTCTGCTATCGGTGTGTACCCTGCTGCTGGCTTATTTGACGATAAACCAGAAAGTGCTTCAGGTAATGCCGGAACAGGTGCCGGGTTGTTTCCTATGATTACTAGTGAGATGGTTAAATTTTATAAAATGGAAGCTATCTTAACCGGAAACTATGCGGGTACAGAAGCTGATGTACGTGAAATGCTGGAAGATGTAATCAGAGAGCATATTGATAAAGTTGTTGCGTTTGGGAGAGAGAACGACCCTTCCGGAGTACCTGATGAAGGTGAAAATATAGATGAGTATATTGGAAAACCACTGGGTGACTACACATTAACTACGGAGAATGCTGACGGTGAGGAAATAACCACTAATGAGACCGGGGCAATTAATAATTATGTAAACCTTTGGTTAGCCCGCTATGACCAGGCCCCTACAACCAATGCGAAATTGAATGTAGTATTGAAGCAAGCTTGGTTTACCAACTTTGGTAATGGTTTTGAAATCTACAATGCATACCGTAGAACAGGTTTTCCTAACGACCTGCAAATCCCAATTCAGCCTCGCCGTGACTTTGCGCTAAGATTACCTTATGCGCAGGATGACCTTAACTTTAACCAAAGTGTGACAGCTGAACAAAAGGATATAGCCTTTGACCGTGATAAAATCTTTTTGGATGAAGTAGATGGTGAAGGTGAATAATTAACATGACTACTATGAAAAAATATCCCATATTATATTTTACAATGGTTTTGGCAGGCTTGTTAATGCTTAGCACCGCCTGCGAAGACGAAGATTTAAATCCATACATTGAGCCTCTTTCAGGGGTTCATGCTTATGGACAATTTGCTGAAGACTCTCCCACAAATTTTATCAAAGGGGAATCTTCGGAAGATCTTAACATTAACTTGCAGTGGATCTCAATAGATGGAGAACTGGAAGTAGATAAAATTGATGTATTTGTGCTATTCAATGAAAATTACGTTGACATAGACAGAAACCCTCTTGTTGCTGCTCATGGTGGTGAAGAAGGTAAGTTTTACATGAGCATAGAAGGTAGTGAGATACCTGCTAACCGTGAGAATACTACAATCTCAATTTCGCAAGAAGATGTTTTTGAGCTTTACAAAGAAGCTACATTTGACTATGACGATGATGGTAATGCAGAGTCAGTATTCAGTAATGAATTTAAACCTAGCAGGACGGATAACACCCCCTTTATTTCAGGAGATAACTTTTCTATTCGTTGGATTCTTTATACTACTGATGGTCTTGTGTTTGACTCATGGTCACCTTCTGTTTGTACTGAGTTACCTGGAGCTAACTGTGAAGTAAGCTGGATACTGGAGTGTGGGCAGATTATTAAAGAGCCTGCTCAGGACTATACTATATCTATGGCAGATTCTTATGGCGATGGATGGAATGGAGCAGCAATAAACGTAGTTATTGATGATGTAACCACATCTTATACACTTGATGCTGGCTCTTCAGGAACAACTGTAGTAACCGTACCCGAAGGTACTACCAGTCTGGCTTTTGAGTTTGTTTCAGGAGACTATGACTCTGAAGTTACCTATAGCATTACTACAGAGAAGGGCAATACAATTGCCTCTGGTGGTCCTGCACCGCCTGCTGGTAAGATTACCCTGGATTTATGTACAGAAAATGAATAGTATCACTTCAACTAACTAAAAGGTGCCTTAGGGCACCTTTTTTTGTTTACAATAAAGCCCATTAAACTCACAAAGTTATTTTGTTTTTTCCTGTGTTTTATTTCTCTGTATCTGATCTTACATAGTAAATGATAAAATTCATCATTTCATCAGTTGTATTCCAACCATAAGTTACTTCAGCAGGAGGGTAGTTAGGGTTCTCAGGATTATTTGAGGTATTATCGTAGGTAGCTTCGGCGTATATCACAGAGCCGGCAGGAACTTGTAATAAATCTTCAAATACATAGCTGGATTGCCAATTAAAATCCCAGTCGTCAATCTTAACAAAGGGCACCAAATCTCCGGCGGGTGTAATAGCAAAAGCCCTGAAAGTTTTACCCAAAGTGTGCATATGTGGTAAAACGGAAATAACGTCTATTGCCTGCTCCAGAGGGGCAGAGCGCATGTAAAACTTCGGAGTAGTACCTGCCGGTATTACGAAGGGCTGGTTAATAATATCAGTCTCACGTAAGGTCATAATTTCTACTTCTTTTACAATAGGCTTATCCGAGAAGTACAGTTTAATAGTAGATTGGTCTTCCGCTTCTGTAGCTGAGGGTGCATAATGTATATTAAGAATCAGGTCGCTATTTTCAGGAAGAAGCTTGCCTGTACCCTCAGGGTATATGAAAGGCATATTGCCCGGTACCCAGCCATACAAAAACTCTTCTGCCAAAGGTATTTTATAAAATTCCTGAACCTGTGGGTCTAGCTCAGAGAGGCCATCAATGCCACGAATAAGATTGGTGGTGTCAAGCATAATACGACTATGATGCACAAATTGGCGGTTGCCAGGGCGAAACTCTATCGCTTTTAGATATACTTCTTTCTCCAGCATGGTGGGCAAACAGAAAAAGCGAAACTCTTCCGTAGCAGTAGCAGGAATTGTAAAAGCCTCGCTCATAGTGAGTACCAGGTCTGGCTCGGCTTGCATTTGAGACTCAGAATGGTACTCTGGCAGAGTTAGTTTGGTCTTCCCCTCAGGGGCTCCGGAATCTATCCACTGCGCAATTTTATCAATTTCTTGCTGACTTAATAAACGCTCATTCTGGTAATGCTGAAAAGAGGGATCAGCCTTCCAGGGAGGCATATAGCGGGTCTGGGTTACATATCTGATGAACTTTGAGCGCTTGGCTACATCTTCGTAAGTAATCAGGCTAAAAGGCCCAACTTCGCCAGGACGGTGGCAGGGTGTACAATTGCTATGGATAATAGGCGCTATATGCTCATTAAATGTAAGCTGTTGTGCTTTAAGCGGCACTGAGCATAACAATACCAAAAGCATTGGTATAGTGTATTTCATATTGGGTTATGTATAACTTCAATAAAGATATACCCTTAGGAGAAAATGGCATATTAGTAACTACAACAATATGTAATATATTAAATTGCTACTGATAATAAAAAGAAGGGTATAGCTATGAAAGCAGGTAATTTAAGTATATATAAGAATATTATTTTTTTAATATGGTTATTACTAACATATCATGGTTCTGTAGGGCAAAATAACAATTGGCTAAGTATTTCGCTTGCTTCTGCAGAGGGCAAGCCCAAAGCCGTTAAAGATATTCTGAGCAGTAACGGACTTATGGTCTTTGTGTTAGATCCTGATTGTCCGGTTTCACAAAAATATGGTGCTACTATTCGTGAGTTATCGCAGGAATACGAGCAACAAGGAATTGCTTCTGTAGCAGTATATCCTGTAGTAGGTATTACAAAAGATAAAATCAGGAAGTTTGCAGAAGACTACAATTATCCCTTTACCCACCTGCTAGACCCTCAACTCAAATTCGCCAGAGCAATCAGCGCTGAAGTTACCCCAGAAGTATATTTGATCAGTAAAGATGCTAAACTGCTTTATAGGGGGGCAATAGACAATTGGTTTTACGAATTAGGACGCTATCGTAGAATAATTACTGAACACTACCTTAAAGATGCGCTTAAGGCCTATCTGCAAGGAGAAACAATTCTAAAAGACAATACTCAGGCTATTGGGTGTTTTATTGGAAGTGGCATGTCAGATAACAATGCTAGACACCATTAAATTCATTCTTAACTTAAAGTAAAACTGACCTGTAGGAAAGACTACAGGTCAGTTTTGTTTTATTCACTTTCAGAAATACTTGGCTCAGGGCTAACTTCAGGCAAACTATTAATAGTGCTGCTGTATAAAGCATTAAAAATAAGCTTGTATGTGCCTCTGGGCTGTCCTCTAAACTGAGGGCGAAAGCCAAAAAGTACTACATCTCCTTGGCCATGTTGTACTCTCAGCATAGCTGCTTTTCCACCAATAGCCTTTTCTTCACCCATTGCCCAGCCGCTCATCAGTATATCTTTTTTGGCATATCTAACCAGTACCTCTACCGGAGGGGCAGGAGCAGGCTCAATATTTTCTTTACCGCCTTCCCCTTCTCTCTCATGCTTGACAATCTCAAAAGCACGACTTCTGGAAAACGAGGCTGCGATCGTATCCTGCATCCCAAAAGTAAGTGGATGATGCGGTGCAACTACAGCTTTTACCAGTGAGCCGGGAATAAAAAAGGCTTTACTAGAGAGGCCGGCAGTAACATTTTTGACAGGCAGCCCAAACTGCTGAATGGCAAAATCACTGGCTTCATCAAACGTAATTAATGTCCCTCCTTCTTCTACAAACTTTTGCAAGGCTAAAGCTCCTTTTAACCTGATTCCTCCTGTATATTCTTCGGGCATAGTGTTAGGGGCATGGCCATGCAGTATCTCGTGAGGGCTCTGGTCAGGTATGATAATGGCGTCGTATTGAGATAGGTCTTTTTCATGCACATCTTTATCGTGCAGCGTGTCATAGTCAAACTGGTACTGGTCTAACAACCAGCGGGTCCAGCCTTCATCCATATTGGCATCCCACGATTTGTATAGGCCGATTTTAGGCTGCTGCAAAGGGTACATCTGTATTTCTGGCTGAGAATTAATAGCCTTAAAAGAAAGGCCGTGCCCCTGAGCCAGCAGCTTCAGTTTCTCTTCTGTACGCTCCTGTTTTTTTATAATAATGCTACCCCCTTCTATGCCATTAGCTCTTTCGCTAAGCCAGTAGAGCTGCTCTCCTTGTTCAAGTAAGTGGTTGACTGCCAAGGTACTGGCATTCTCCTGATGAGATAGAGCAAACCCATAGTCAGAGCTTTCTACATTGCCTTCGGCCAGCTTTACAAAGCTGCTCAACTCACGGGTTTTAGCTTCAAAAGAAGAGGTCACTTTAACAGCTTCCACACCCATTTGCATCGGTAAAGTCCAGCCAGCAAGATCGTAGGGTGTTTTGGGAGGGCCACCCGGATAAAGACGTAAGTCAGGGTACTCCTGCTTCTCCATCAGGTCTTTGAGGAAAGGACGAAAAGCCTGTGCCCCATAGAGTATAAAATCTCCTTTGGAGAAAGTGCGTCCTGCAGCCTCAAAGTCGCGGGTAGCCTGGTGTACCTCTATACCGCCCTGCATCAATACGTTAATCAAATTATAGGCTTCTCCACTATCCCACTGTTTAGCAGGTACTACATAGGCAAAGGCATCAGTTTGGTTTTCAATAGCGTCACGACCCATCTTGTACATATTGTACAGCCATTTGTCTTTGCGGTCGGCGCCAATACTAAGGGTAGCCATACCCGCAGTAAGCATATACTCTACTGCATCTCTGAAGTGTGAGTCGCCACCCTTCCATGGATCTGGGTAATTAATGGCAGTACCATCGGTAGGAATACCATTGCCAATAGTTTTAGGTAGTGAGTCCGGAGGGTAAAAGCGAGGGGTAGGGGTAGTGTGTGCCGTTTCGGTAAGTATACCTATCTGGTTATGAAAATAGGGAGCGGTACGCAGCCCGCCATTCCACCACATAGTAAAAGTAACATCAGATACTACGCCGGGCATATTTAGTTGAGCAAAACGGCTGGCCATTTCATTGCCCACCATATTAACACCATGCACTACTCCGGGATGAATATTTGGATTTACCGGTTTGGAGAAGGGAGGAATAAAAATTCGTGCCCAGCGTGGAGAGCTTTGATGCTGGTTATGTACAATCTGCGGATACCACTCTTTAAATAGAATATTCGTTACTGCACGGGTTTCAGGTTGGGTGTTCATAAACCAGTCGCGGTTATCATCATGCCCCACATAATAGTGGTACAGCACCGGAGGATTGGTAGTTTCAAAAGGGGTCCCCAGGTTTTTCCTGTACCAGTCGGCTACTATATCCAGCCCATCTGGATTAATATTGGGCATGAGCAGAAAAATAACGTTTTCTCTGATTTTCTGCATCTCAGGACTTTCCTCAGTAGCTACTCGGTATGCCAGCTCTGGCGGAAACTGAGTAGCGGCTTTTTCGGTAGAGTGTATGCCACCATCAATCCAGACAATAGCTTTACCTTCCTGTGCCAACTGCTGGGCTTCTTCCTCAGAGATGCGGGCCCGTGCCAGCTTACTGCTAATTTCTTTCCAACGGTCTAGCTGTTTCAGGTTTTCTTCACTGGAGATAAACATTAGATACAAAGGCTTGCCCAGCACACTGCTGCCAATCTGCTTCATCATTACCCGCTCGCTACTTTCGTCCAATAGCTTCAGATAATCCGTAATCTGGGTATAATCGGCAATCTTATAGTCTGCCCCCATCTGGAAGCCAATGCTTTCTTCCGGAGAGGGAATAGACTGTGCCATTACATAAGGAGAGGCAAAATAAAATAAACAAAGGTAGGTGAGTGTGTGTAGGAGTCTTTTCATAGAAGATAAAATGTAGTTATAGATATGCTACTGAATGTATTAATTAAGTGAATAATCACTTAAGATGAAAGTGAGGCATGGAGGAGAATATTAAGAGTTTAATGGCTGAGAGAGGGCTAATTTTAAGAGCAATACATTTTATATGGAATCGTTTAGTATTTTACTAATCTCAGTTAATCTGTTGGACTAAAAATACGTTTTAAATAAAAATCACCATGTCATACACTATTTACTGGGGGATTTTAAAATTTAGTCAAAATGATGAAATTGCCCACTTTAATATAGTTGACAGATTAGCTGCTCGGAACATAAAATAATACAGATTGGGTAAGGATCAACAAAGTTTATCATTTCTAAAAATTAGTAAGCAGGAGCGACGCAAGTTTCAGGCATACAATTACGCCAAAGACAAATACAACTTTAGTAGAGGAGCTTTGGTCGCTGCCATGATTAACTTATTGCTGATTCCAATTGAATATTTTCGTGTTGCTGAGTTTGACCCTGCTTTCTGGTTTCGTATATCTACAACGGTACTATACCTTCTGGTCTATCAACTTATAAAAAGCCATAGAGGCAATGTGGATAGCTTTCAGTGGCTAAGCCTTAGCCTAATCCTGACGGCAGCGGTTTTAGGGTTAATCAACGACTATTTCGCACAGGCATATGTGCTCTTTCTGCCCAATTTGCTTACCGCCATGATCTTTTTTGTGCACATTATCAGTGGTCTTTCTTTTAACAAAAGTCTGATCACCAATGGAATCATTATGCTAATGTATATCGTCTATACCTTTGCACTGGGGCAGGGTAATCGCTTTTTGCTACAGGAATTGCCAGATATGGTGAGTATGTCTCTGCTTGCGGCATTTTTGGGCTACCTGATTCAGAAGAACAAGTACGAAAGGTACCAGCAAGCCCAAATCATAGAGCAGCAATATGATGAGATCAGTAATGAACATGAAGAGTATCAGAAGCTAAATGTAGTAAAAGACAGATTGCTTTCTATACTCTCTCATGATGTGCGCTCTCCTCTGGACTCGCTACAGGGCTTCCTCCACCTGCTGGAGCATAAACTGCTAAATATGGAAGAAGTTGAAGAGCTGCTTCCTCAGCTAAAAGCTAAACTTACCCGTACTTCTGACTTTGTTGAGCACACCCTACTATGGTCAAAAAACCAGATGGGAGGGTTTTCTCCCAAGCTTGTGAATATGAATGTGAAGGATCTTTTGCAAAAAACTCTAGATCTATACGAGTATCATATACGGGAAAAACAATTGCGGATAGACTTGCAGTGCCCGGAAGGGTTGTCTATTAAGGCAGATGAGGAAATGACTTATATTGTAGCTCGTAACCTGCTCAACAATGCTATCAAATTTTCTCCCAAGGGCACTACCATTACAATTTCTGCGGCAGAAGATACGACCAAAGTGCTGGTAAAAGTAAAAGACGAAGGCGTAGGCATCTCCGAAGAACAAATTAAGCAGATTTTTGATATCGTAAAAGAACCGGCATTAGGTACTAAAGGAGAAAAAGGCACTGGCCTGGGGCTAAGTTTGAGTAAAGAGTTTATGGAGAAAATCGGTGGTAGTTTACATATTGCCTCCAACCAACCGGATGCGGGCACTACCTTCAGTATGATTTTTCATAAAGCCTGACCATAAGCTGAAACAACAAAAACTAGTTTGTTCTTTTGCATGTCAACTGAAACTGCTGCCCATGAAACTTTACTTTATCGCACTTATACCTCCTCCGCAAATCAGGGTAGAAGTAAAAGGCTTTAAGGAGGAAATGAAAGCAAGCTACCAAGCCTCCCATGCCCTGAAGTCACCAGCACACATCACCTTACAAATGCCTTTTAAAAAAGACGAGAAGGAAGAAAACAAGCTTGTTGAAGGCCTGGCAGAATGGGCCGCCGCTCAGTCTTCGTTTTCTGTCAGGATTAATGGTTTTGACCATTTTTCAGATAGGGTAATTTACGTCAGGGTGGAGGAGCATCAGCCTGTTATTCAACTCCACCACAGCCTTAAAAAAATGTTGACACTTACCTTTGGGTTTAAGGCAGAAGAACTGAACAAAAAGATGCATCCTCACATGACTATTGCTACTCGTGACTTAAAACCTGAACAATTTGTGCAGGCCTGGCAGCAGTTTCAAAATAAAAAGTACGAAGCCCAGTTTGATGCCCATAGCATTTTCCTTCTTAAGCATAACGGCAAATACTGGGATATCTATCGTGAGTTTACTTTTGGAGGATAGGCAATAACTTATAAATAATAAATGTTAGTACTATTACTCCTATAATTAGTCAAAATCAGGTGGTAGAATACAAGTATTTTATAAATTCTGAAAAAGCTGATACTGCTCCATATAATCGGGCACGTGTACATTACTCCACCCTAAATCATCGGAAAGAGTTCGTTGTAATGCGCCAGCACTTTCAATTTCTCCATGTACAATAAAAGTGCGCTTGGGAGCTTCTTGTAAAGTGCTTACCCATTTAAGTAATTCATTCTTATCTGCATGCGCAGATAGCCCATCAATTTTACGAACCTGCATTTTAAGGGGTACATTCTGCCCGAAAATCCTGATGGTTTTACGCTCTTCCAGTATATCTCTTCCGCGTGTCCCTTTTGCCTGATAGCCTACAAAGAGTATAGTATCTTCTTCGCGTTGCAGGCGGTGAAAAAGATGGTGAAGAATACGTCCACCTGTGCACATACCGCTGGAAGAAACAATAATAGCATTGCGCTTGATATCGTTAATACTTTGCGAAGCAGGTACGCTACGGTAGTAGTTAAACAGCTCGTAGTCAAAAATGGATTCTCCTTCCAGGTCTTCATCACGTAGCTTATGGTAGCTAAAGTGGCGCTTGTAAAGCTGAGTCATACTAATAGCCATAGGGCTGTCCAGGTACACAGGCACTTTAGGAATTTTACCGCTTACCATCAGGCTTTTCAAATAGTACATAACAGTTTGTGTACGCCCCAACGCAAAGGCTGGAATTAACAAGCAACCTCCGCGACCCATAGCCTCATTGATAATCTCAGCGATTTCATCTGAAGGGTCTTCAAACAGATTCTCCCGGTCGCCGTAAGTAGATTCGGTAATTAATACATCTGCCTGCTTCATAGATACCGGATTGCGTAATACGGCCTGATGATAGCGTCCAATATCGCCGGAAAATACAATGGTTTTTTGCTGCTTCTGCGTTTGTACGGTAAGTTCTACCCAGGCTGCACCCAGAATATGGCCGGCATTATGAAATTTAATGCGAATGTTATCCCGCAAGTAAATATCTTCATCAAACTCATAGGGCTGAAAGAGTGCAAAAGCGTTTTCCGCTTCTTCGGTAGTGTATAATGGTTTGGGAGGATTGTGCTTAGAATAGCCTTTTTTCTTAGCCCACTCTGCCTCTTCTTCCTGCAACTTGGCAGAGTCTAACAGCAGAATCTTTGCCAGGTCAGCGGTTGCGGAAGTACAATAAACCGGCCCTTTAAAACCTTCTTTCACCAGTTTGGGCAAATAACCAATATGGTCTATATGGGCATGTGAGAGTACTAATGCTTCTACTTCCGATACGTTCATTGGAAAAGGGTCCCAGTTGCGTAAGCGTAATTTCTTTAGCCCCTGGAAGAGTCCGCAATCCATAAGTACCTGAAAGTGGTCAAAATGTAGTAAGTGTTTGGAGCCGGTAACTGATTGTGCTGCACCTAAAAATTGTATTGATACGTCCATGTATATTCTTTTGTGAGATAATCTACCAATTCTACCCCATAAAAGAAACCTGAAGCAATCGCTCTTAGCGTGAGAGCTACTTACTTATTTACGAATATGCTTTATACTGGGCTCTCTTATACTTTTTGCTGATGAACCATTGGGCAACCATAAGATTGGGAACCCAGCACCACCATGCGATAAAGGTGTAGGCCTGTATAAAGCTTAGCCCAATAAGTCCGATAAGGATTGGCATCCATAAACGCAAGCTTACTGCTGCAAAGGTAAGGGCGTAGCTGCGCATCATCCAGTTTTCGTGCTGGTCTAAATTTTTTTGTAGGATAGCCCGAAAGGCTTTAAGTGTGGTATACAACCAGAGAATGCCAAGTACCTCAAAGCCTAAGACGGCAACAATACCACCAGGGGTATAGTAAGCAATATACAGGCTAAACAAACCACTCAGCATTACGGAGCTGATATAGACGAAGCCTAGCTTACGGTGTAGCCTGAGGTGTTTGTTTCTAAACTTTTTGAAAAACTGAGAGCACCCACTAAGCAAAGCTAAACCTCCCAGGCTAATGTGTCCGTAAAAACAAATATTCCAGAATGGGCTATTTAGCAGATCATCAGGTTTGCTGGCCAACAGCCCCCCGCTCATATCTAACAAGAGGTAAACGAGAGGGTAGAGACCCACACCCACAGCAAAGAAAATAAACAGAGCTGATAAAAGAGGTGAAACTTTCATGATGTGCAATGGTATAATAATAGCTCAATATACAATTTACTCCAGTCACAACCTGCCTCTAACGGGCGGAAGTTTTGGATGTCTGTTTCGCAACCGGAAGCTTTCAGCCTTATTGTAACAAGAAAGCTAAAGGGAGGCTGTGTCACTATTGGCTTATTTTAGGTTATCTTTGATCACTAAGGTTTGCCTGTTTATAAGTCGGGATAAAATGTCGTTTGCTTTACCTTAAAAAGCCAAATGCTTCTTTACCTTTCCAACTCATAATACATATATACCAAACTATGAAAAAGCTATTTACTGCCCTTGTTTTTGTTTTAGGAATATTTTCCGGGCTATCTGCTCAGGATATGGGCGCTCCCGACAAAAGTCCCATGGATATGGCCTACTTTCCTGATGATTTTGCACACCACCGCAAATTTGCCGCTGAAAAGATTGAGTTTGACAGGGCCATTATTCGTGTAAGCTACAGCCGCCCTGCTGCCAATGGACGAGAGATTTTTGGAGAACTTATTCCTTATGGCAAAGTATGGCGTACGGGTGCCAATGAGGCTCCGGAAATTAAGTTTTATGAAGATGTAAAGCTAAATGGTAAAAGCGTGAAAGCAGGAACTTACGCTATGCTAAGCATACCCGGAGAAAAAGAATGGACCATCATACTAAGTAATGATGTAGACCAATGGGGAGCTTACAGTTACGATGATGCTAAGGATGTACTCAGAGTACAAGCTCCTGCCAGTCAGCTAGAGGATAAAGTAGAGCATTTTACCATACAGTTTAGTGGTAAGGGTAAAGGAAAAAAAGAAGGCGTAATGAAGATGGCTTGGGACCAGACCCTGGTAGAAGTGCCCTTCACCTTCTAAAGTAGAAGTGTTAACTAAAATACGCCAGGGGCTTGAATAGCCAAATTGACAAAAAATTGCATTTTGGGTGCAGATGCAGCATGTATGCAGGAAAATGAGTATCTTAATACTAATACTTTCCACATCTCCACACCTAAAACTGTACTGCCATGAAAAACAAGGCCCTGGCGTATGATTATATTCATACTGCACTCTATCGTGACATTAATATAGTAGACCAGCTCAGCACTCAGCAAGATCTTACCGAAGAGGATCAAAACGAATTAGCAGCCATCCTTGAGGGTATCAGGCAATTGAGCAATACCGCACGTGCCCAGTCAAACGGGCAGCCTGAGGCCATGAAGCAGACTGAAGGCTTCATCCTTAAAAATATGGAGAATACTTACCAGACCATCATTAGTCTGAAAGATTCATTACAAGATGTGATTAAAGACGCTAAAGGTGCTTACCGCCAGGTGCTTTGGATGTATATGATCGCTTTCTATCTGGGAATAGGGTTAATTATTACAGCCATAGTGTTTGCTGCCAGAGGTCAGCAGGTGCTTGCAGTTGCCTTCGGTGCCATTGGGCTCTTGGATATTGTCAGTCACTTTATCTATAAGCCTCCACTAGACCTTCAAAGTAGCCGCTCTAACCTGGCTCAGCTCATGATAGCACTTACAAACTGGTTTTCTGATACCATGAACCTAAACTCCTACATGTCTATTAAAGGGGCCGCTCTTACCTACGAAGACATTGACAGGCTATCTACCAAGCAGAATGCCAATACCGAACAGATACTAAGCCTTATAGAGAAGTATTGCGAACCTGGTAACCTGCATAAGCAAAGTCCTATTCCTGAAACTAAAGAACAAGTGCTCAGCAGCCCGGTTTAAATCAAACCAAGGTCTGGCAGCGGTATGGGGTTTGTTAATAAGCTGGTGTAGCTGCCGGACTACCTGCTTAAATCTCAGCCTTGCTTCCTCTTTTTGCTGTAGAGCAAATAGCGCGATAATATTGCGAGTTATTCCATTGTCTACTATGCCTACAGCTTAAGAGACTGCCAGGCGCGCATTAGCAAAAATATTTTGCAAGGCTTTATCAATAATGTTCCAAAAACTGCCTTTGTGCCTGTAAGTGAGTATAGTGAATGGAAAACATACTAGAAAAGCAATAGCTTTTATATAGTACTTCATCTACGAAATACGTAAACAAAACATGATAGAGTGTGAAGCCTGATGCTCCCAAAGTACTTTAGGCTACTCAGTCTTTTTCAAACTGCCATTGCAAAAGCTCAGGATCGGTTTTTTTTAGCAATTGTTGCAGCTCCTGGTCATGGGCAAATTCCAGCTGCTTAATACAAAAGACCTCTACTGATAGGGTGAAGTTATCTTCCCTGAAGGGCCATGGAGAAATATGTACTGCATCTTTAGGCTGATAGATGTAGCGTATAGTATCATGAGGTAAGCCTCCAACTTCCAGTTTTTTACCTTGCGGAGGTATCTGTTTCTTGCAAAGTATGAGCGAGCACTCATCGCACCAGCGCATAACGGTATAGGCGGTCTCACTTTCCTTCTGGCTTACGTTTAGCGTTTTTCTTAGCACATTCTGATATGCCTGTTGTTCCTTTAAGAAGTCGTCTATAGCCTGATTGTCTCCTTTAAAAGGGCGGTGCAGATAATAAGTGTGCATAGAAGCCATTAGCGCTACCCAGCGCGATTTATGCGCAGACTCCGAGACTACACGCTTTGCCTGCTCCAGATTGTATTTTTGTTCAGTAATATCACGAGGAGCGCCAGCTTCTGTAAGGTGGTTTTTTCCCTGCCAGTCCGGCTGTCCGTCATCGTGTTCTGATATGCTGGTAAGCATTTCCAGCCAGCTCGTTTTTTCCGGATGAAAAGAATCCTGAAGGTAATAGGCTAGCTTGGCTGCTAGTAAAGCATGTGCTCTCTGAAAAATGATCTCCCATCCCTGGGACATTGGATTTACTATCATACTTCTCTTTATGTAGAACCATGGCAATAACTTTCGCGCTCTACTGATTGTTTCTACGAAATCTCATCCACACTTATTTGCTTTGGAAAAGAAAACTTTCATTGAAAATACTAAGTAAAATACGTAAATTTATCTATGTAATTATACTTGGGTTATATCAGGCTGTCATTTTAGCAGTTTAATCACGGTAAAATACAGCAAAGAGGTAAGTATTTGTATTTGTTAAAGTTTTAGCGTCATCGGGGTTACAAAAGCTTATCGCCTGGCTACCATAGATTAAGTAGTATTACTAAGAAGCAGGCAGGTATTTTATTTAACTTTCTAGACGCATGAAAATGTTACCTACACTTCCTAAGCGCTCTTATGTGGTAGTTGTTACCCTGATTACCTTATTGTGTCTTTTTGCATATTATTTTTGGGTATACCTGCCCGCCAAAGAGGAGCTGCTAATCGCAAAAAGGATGCGCTCTCTTCAGCAGACGGCTACCAACTTTAAAGCTAAAGAAGAAGTATATCGTAAAACCGCCAATACGATATATGAAAAGATCAAGATATTGCAGATGGACAATAAGCGGGTTCAGATGATGCGTAGACGTAGCATACAAGCTGGTGAAGCCATACAATACTTTAATACATTTCTTAAGCGTGAAGCGGTAAATACGGAGCTAGAGCTGGTAGATACAGCACGTGCCCTACGCTCCGGAGAGATTGAATACCAAGCCAGTGGACTCAAAGATTATGGTATTAAGCTGGTAGGCAGGGCCGCGTCTATTTTTGCTAAGCTCAGGAAAGACGAAGTGTTTGATCATCATATTCTTTTAAAGAATAATAAGTTGGCGTACAGCACGGTGGAGGGAGAAGTGTTGCAGCTAGTTAATTCTTCATCTTCCAGACTCTTTAATATAGATAGCCTTTTAAATGCAGGAGAAGAAAATACTACAAGGTTGCAATTTGACCGCTTGCAGGGGCAACCTGATATCTATGAGCCGGGAGTAGATGTAAGACTGTCGGCCGTGGACTATAAGCTATTTTCTACCCGTTTCCAGACCGACGAAAACACCTACTGGACACTTTATGCTTTGGTAGATGCCGAACGGTTTGAGGCCGCTACCAAGGAGGTATCAGCCATGATTATGATCGTGATAGCCGTGATACTTCTGATTCTGATTTTTGCTCTGCCTCTGCTAAAACTTTCGCTAATCAGCTCCATAGAGCGTTTGCATAGAGTGGATGTAGTACTCTCTACCACTTCTTTTGTAGTGTGTACCGGTCTTATGGTATTATTCGTCCTGTTTAGCCTTTCTTACCAAAGCGACAGGCAAAAAATTGACCAGCAGCTCAAAACTTTATCTTTGGGCATAGAAAGGGACGTAGAGTCTTCATTGTCTCAAATTATGGCTCAGCTGGATACCCTGGAAAAAGCAGCCTATGCTTTTGCGCCCCGTCACTCGCATACGGATATCAACATTTTCTCAGACCCTAACCTCAGTAAGTTGCTCAGTCCTGTTCACTTTTTAAAGAATCTCTACTGGATGGATGATCAGGGAGTGGGCCAGTACCAGCTTTCTACTATTACAGTAGACAACAAAAATCTGGAAAGCGTTAGCTTTAAGGGGAGACCATACTTTTATGAGATAGCAGAAGGCAGAGGCTGGAAGTCCAGAATTCTGGCAGATAAATTGGTAGAAAATAGACCCTTCTATCTTCAGTCAATCGCCTCCTGGACCAATTCTGAGAAATTGCTGGTACTTTCTTTACCTTCCAGTGAGGATACAATCAGGGTACAGGGTATGGGCGCAAAAAAAGTAAATGTTGTGGCTGCATCTCTGCGTTTCCACTCTCTGATAGACCCCCTCTTACCTGTAGCGTATAGCTTCTCTGTCATAGATCAGGGAGGACAGGTTTTATTTCATTCGGATAAAAATAAAAACCTACAGGAAAACCTGCTAACAGAGACGGATTCTCATAGCGGATTGCGTTCGGCAATTAGCGGAAAAAACACTGCCTTTGCCAATGTGCAAAACGGAGATCAAAGCCAGCGTATACTCATCCGCCCTCTAAAGCATACCCCGTGGCTATTGGTTACCGCTTATGATGATGCCTACAATGAGTCTCCCTATCTACAGGTGATCAGCTTGAGTGTTATTTGTATACTAATGATTGGGGCTATGGCGTTCATGCAGCTGTTTCTTATTTCTCTCTTTAATCGTAATCCAACAAAGCTTAAAAGGCAGCCTTTTTATTACGATTGGCTATGGCCTGTAGAAGAGAATCGTCTGAGCTATCAAAAAATTATGCTCTATAATATTATATTATCAGTAGCACTAATGCTATACCTTAGCAGTCAGGAGTTTAATGTATTACAGGTTTTGGCTACTTTCTTCTACGCTGTATTGCTATCAGGAACCTCTTCCTGGCTCATGCTTTCTGCCCATGCCAGAGAAAATTCACATAAAACAAAAATAGTACTGGGTGTTACCCTTCTTAGCTGTCTGTTTATCTACACTATAACTAGTTACTTTACTTACAATGGGCAAAATCATTATGGGTTTGTAGAAGTAGTCAGAGGCTATGCGGCTAATCTTAATACGTTTTTGCTGGTGCTGGGCATAGCACTTTTGCCATACTTACCGCTAAAGCGATTACAGCAGTACCTGAACAATGCGGCACCTTTTATGGGTTTTAGGCATAGCTATCGGGCTATGTTGTTTACCTACCTGTTTATCAGCAGTGTGCTACCTGCTTACTTTATTTTTACCACTGCTTATCAACAGGAGCAGAGCGTCTGGAAAAAGCATGAAATGTACAAAATTAGTCAAGCAGAAGAAGCTCGTAACCAACTCCTGAAAGGACTTTACCTTTCTGCTGAGCGAACAGAAGATGAGCGCAGCCATTACGCCAGCACCTACGGTAGCAAAGATGCCCACCTTCAAACAGCTAGGAGTGTGGGTAAATACTATCAGCAACTGGGTTACTCTAGCTGTGACTGTAAAGACACTCGCGCCTTTGTAAGTAGCCGCTGGGATAGCCTGGTACATCAGAGCCGACCCTATTTTTCCAATATGTTTGTGGCCTCCAATGGATTTGTTTATGCTAAAGGAGGAGAAGAGTGGGATACCCGGCGTTGTGCCGAGCATGGCATTCGGATGAAGTACAGCAGCATTCACCCCAGTGTAGAAGACTCTGTAGTACTGGCTACTGTTAGCAACAGTCTGAACTGGAACTATAGTGCGGAAAGTATGCTGGGAGAGCTGTTCTGGGTATTATTGATAGCACTACTGTTGGGGGTATATTTTACAGTATTTTTTGCGACCGATAAGTTTTTTGCTCTGGATGTGTTTGACAACTTACAGGCCATACAGGTAGACGATACTTATCTGGAAAACTACTTTAGTAAAGATTATTTTAAAGATGGACATAAGCATCTTTTTGTCATCGCAATGCCTTTTGCCGGTACACATAAACTTTATGGGCAGTCACACCTTAAAGTTTACGATGTGCCTCAGTTGCTGGACGAAAATGAGAGCGCCAGTGTGATGCAGATTTCTAACAGCCAGGTGGTGCTTGAGCACTTTAGCTACGTAATTGAAGATATTAAAGCCAATAAACTGATACTGGATATGGTAGAGGTGCTTCTCCGAAACAAGAACAATATCATCATTGTATCGCGGCTTTCGCCTACCCAGATCATAGATAAATACGAAGAGCTAATAAGCCAGACCTCAAATCCGGAACAACGTGCCGAATTAGAAGTACATGTTTCTAAATGGAAAGACATACTGGCAGGATTTGTCAAGGTGTTTTACTCCCTTTTGCATGAGCACAGTGCTAAGCAGGATTACAGAGAAGACTTTAGCATAAAAGAGTTGCTTAAGTATGAGTTTAGGGTAAACGAACCCTACTTCAGTCGGGTAAGAGACGCTTTTGCACGTGAGTGGAACGAGAGTGATTTTGAGCTGGCACCCTCACTGGAAGCTATAGAAAGACAGAGAGAAAGTCATCCACTACGTTACAAAGCTGTAAAAGAAGAAGTGATCCTGAAAATACAGAGCATGGCCCAACCTTTTTACTTCTCGCTCTGGAACACCTGCTCAAAGGAAGAGAAATATCTGCTCTATGATCTGGCTATGGATGGCTTTGTAAACCTACAGAATGAAAGGGGGCTAAAAAAGCTGCTGGAAAAAGGTTTGATATACTACAATCAGTCATTGCAGGTGATGAACGAGAGCTTCCGAAACTTTATACTAACCACTATCAAAGAATCTGAGTCGCTGGCAATGGAAAAAGAACTTAGGCGAAGCGGCACCTGGAGCCTCTATAGCTCTGTGTTTTTGCTTCTGCTGTTAAGTCTGATGGTATTTATCGCATTCTCGCAGCAGGAGATCCTCAGCCAGTTTGTAGCCTTGTTGGTAGGTTTAACTACCGCAGTACCTTATCTGCTTCGCTTTAGCGGCTTTTTCAGCGCACTTGGCGGAAAAGCAAAATTGCTGGACTCGAACTAGTTCAGGAAAAATGCCAGATATCAAGAATATTAATTGTATAAGCTTTAACCTTCTTCATTTTGTGAAAAAACAGAATAAAATGATTAAATTAAGTAAGCCAAACCACCCTCATCATGTCTGTTCAATATGAAACTATACCCTATGTTTGTCAGGATGGGTTTTATTGTAACCTGATTCATGTCACCAATAGCATGTCTGCCTATAAGGGGCCGGTACTGCTGGTGCATGGAGCAGGTGTAAGAGCAAATATTTTTAATCCTCCTACACAAAAAAATATTATTGAAATGCTGCTGGAAGAAGGCTACGATGTATGGCTGGAAAACTGGCGGGCAAGCATTGATCTGCTTCCTAATGAATGGAATCTGGATCAGGCAGCGATTTACGATCATCCGGCAGCGGTACAAAAAGTGCTGGAAGAAACCGGAGCCAGTGAACTGAAAGCTATCGTCCACTGCCAGGGAAGCACCAGTTTTATGATTTCTGCAATTTTAGGTCTTATACCGGAAGTGAAAGTGATCGTGAGTAATGCTGTTTCTCTACATCCGGTAGTGCCTACCTATTCTGTACTTAAGCTGCACTTTTTTGTTCCTATTGTTAAGCTGTTGTTTCGCTATCTTAATCCTCAGTGGGGTATTTACGCACCAGACCTTAAAACACAGTTGCTACGTGCTCTGGTAGAACTCACTCACAAAGAAGATGATACCCTTGTGGGTAAGTTTGTTAGTTTCACTTATGGTGCAGGTTACCCTGCCCTATGGAAGCTGAAAAACCTGGATGAGCAGACTAAGAACTGGATACAGCATGAGTTTGCCGAAGTGCCGCTTACGTTTTTTGACCACATCCGAAAGGGAGTAGACAGAGGCGCACTTGCTCCGGCCCATGACGGTAAGGAGAAACGAAAAACTTACCTGGACCGGCCCAGCCGCTTACAGGCTCGGGTCGCACTTTTTTGTGGAGAAGACAACCTTTGTTTTCTACCCCGTAGCCAGCGCAAAACTTACGATTACCTGCAAAAAATACAGGCGAACAGACACAAACTTTACATTCTTAAGGGCTATAGCCACCTGGATATGTTTCTTGGTAAAAACGCCCACCGGGATGTATTTCCTCTTATGATCAAAGAACTTAACCACGAAGATCCATGGCTATCCCCAAAAGAATCAAGCGGTACCGGGACAGGTACGCCCTTGTAGATGGTATTCCTTATCAGATGCCTATTTATGCGAAAAAATCTCCGGCACTAATGGCAGGCTTCTCCTGCGATTTTGAAAAAGCCAATGCCCTATTACCGGGCAATGAACTGCATGCTTTGCGCTTACCCAACGGTAGAGCGGTATTATTGATTACGGTAATTAACTACCTGGATACCAGTATTGGCAAATACATAGAGTATAGTATAGCCATAGGCTGCACGCACGGTCGTAATCCTGCTCCCCCTTTGCTACCTGCCATGATGATGAAGACTTTCGGAACCGGACAGTATATATTAGACCTGCCAGTAAGTTCAGAGATATCGGTAAAAGGAGGAAAAGGAATATGGGGCATGCCCAAGCATCAGGCAAATCTGGACTTTAAGGTTTCAGAAAAAATGGTGACTAGCCAGTACGAAAAAGATGGGCAGTTTGCCTTTCGTATAGAGATTTTTCGGCCTAGCTCTCCCAGTTTTAAAATAAATGTGGGTACTACCAACTACTGCCGGTACCGTAACATGCTGATGGCATCATACATTTATTTTGAGTCAAAAGTAGGTATTAACTTATTCGGTAAAGCGAACGCAAGACTATATATTGGTGATCACCCTAATGTAGCCTACCTCAGGGATTTAGATATCAAGCCTGACCCTTTCTTTACCATGTTTATGCCTGAGGCTAATGGTGTACTGGATGATCATTTTAAATGCTGGTTCCTTACTTATGATGAGCCTCCTGCCTTTATGCCCGAAGGTTTTGAGAGCGTCTATGACTTGGGTTTGGACGAAAGCTGGCTGGCTCCACCCGCCATACAAGACTATGAGCAGTACCGAATTGGCAAAGAGATAGAAAGAGAACTTGCAGGCGAGCTATAATCAATAAAAGTCTATGCAAGTTTAGTTAGCGTCTTAAATAACTACTAATCAGATAAAGGTTGCATGCTAAACTAACAGGGCTACAACCGCTTTCAGAAAATATCATCATAAAAACACTACCATCATGAAAAAGATACTGCTGGATATTAATAATGCCTACATCTTTTTTTGCGCCTCTCTATACCTGGGGCTCTTTTGGTCGCTACATTTCTTTTGGTTTCCCAGCTACCCCAGTACCCTGACCGTAGATAATTACTACGATGCAATTATACCTCAGACTACTACCGCCACCCAGTTTTTCTTCATCACAATACCAATTATGGCGATAGCCATAGTAGTGATGATGATTAGTGAGTGGAAAGGGAAGTTAAGATGGGTGCCTCTGGCCTGGATTCCCGGTTTACTATTACCCGTAATAGTGCAGCAGCTGTTTATAGAAAAGGTTAATGACCAGTTTGCTGCCGGAGTTACTGATCCCGTGTTGCTACAGGAGTTGCTTCAGGAGTGGATGTTCCTAAACGACATCAGGTGGATTATACTGAGCATTATGTGGGGCATAACTATGTATTTTTTTATTGCCAAAGCCCACCAGAAGACAGATAGTACCCAAAAGACTATCACCTCTTCTACTATGACCTATGAAGCTGTATAACTCATGAGATCATCCTTAAGCTTACTTATGGTGCTTATTTGCCTCATCAGTATTGTATCTGGTGTGGCACAGCTTATCGCTCCTGCTTTTGTGCTCAGCATGGTAGGCGCCAGCGCATCGGCGAGTGCCCTACATTTCTTTGCCATAGTAGGTATGTTTATGGCGCTATTTGGAGGAATGGTGCTACACGCTATCTACAGTGCCTATCCCAACCTTATTGCGATACGCTGGGGAGCTATGCAAAAACTTGGAGCTTTTGTAGCAGTAGGTTTGGGCGTAATACAAGGTGTATTTGCCCCCCTGGCGCTGGGCGTCGCTTTCTTTGACCTTTTTTCCGGACTACTATTTTTGTACTATCTGAAAACCCTACCCGGACATGAGGCGGCTTAGCTACTTCTTCTTCTATTCCTATGTAGGGCTGGTATGTCTGGCTGGTGCCTGGGGAGCCTTTTTTCATGCGCGGTTAGACTTTGCATTACTGATGGAGGTAGATATGGAAGTGCTCAATGATAAAGCTCAGGTCAACCTGTTGAGTCAGTACCGCTTTCTCAGAGCTATTGAGCTGGGCTTCGGTTTATTTGCGCTCAGCTTTGTCAAAGAGATATTTAGTCAGAAAAAGTTTAATGCCCTCTTTTTACTCATTATGGGGGCAGGAATTGTGGCTCGTTTAGCCTCATGCCTATACGAAGGCTGGCCCAACATAATGATGCTTTTCTTTATGTGTTATGAGCTGTTGGGCCTGGTCATTATCTATTTATATACCCGAAATAAAGTAAAAGATTATGCTGTCGCCTGATTTCATCCATACTGAAGCAAGCAACGGAGTACCCAGAAGGTCGCTGGTACTGGCGGGGGGTGGCGTCCGGCTGGCTTATCAGGCAGGTGTTCTGCTTGCTTTGCAGGAGGAAGGGTTACAGTTTCATCATGTAGATGGCACCTCCGGAGGCATCTTTAATACTGCGATGCTAGCCTCTGGCCTGGAGCCTTACGAAATGTGCGAACGTTGGCGTAGTCTTAAAGTGCAGCACTTTATGTCGCTTCGTCCTGCTAAAAAATACCTGAAGCTGGCAAGCATGATGGCGTTTGGCGATGCAGATGGTATCAGGCAAAAAGTATTTCCTCACCTGGGTATAGCCTTACATAAAATCAAGGCAAACTCAACAGTAGCTGCCAGCTTTAACGTATGCAATTTTAGTAGTAAAAGCATAGAAGCCATATCTCATACAGAGGCTACGGAGGATCATCTGATAGCAGGTGTCTCTTTACCAATATTTATGCCCGCAATCAAGATAGGAGAGGACTGGTATACAGATGCCGTCTGGATTAAAGATGCTAATCTGATGGAAGCGGTACGTAGGGGAGCTGAAGAAATCTGGCTGGTCTGGGCAATTGGAAATACCTCGTCTTATCTATCAGACTTCTTCAATCAGTATGTTCATATGATAGAAATGAGTGCCAATGGAGCATTACTGGAAGAATATGCCCAGATTAAAGCGCTGAACGAGCGAATTATTCAAGGCGACTCTCCTTATGGACAGCGAAAACCTATTGTTTTACATATTATTAAGCCACACTTCCCTCTTCCGTTAGACCCTGACCTATTCTTAAAAAAGGTAGATACAAATAGCCTTATCAACTGTGGCTATGAGGATGCGATACAGTACCTCAAACAGAAAAAATGCGAAGGTGTAGCCTACGAAGCCCATAGTACTCAAATGCAGACTGCACCCATAGCCTATACTTTCAGGCATACGTTTGAGGGTAAACTGTTGCAAAATAAGGTGCGTACAGAGGCCAGATTTGCTCCTTATTTTACGCTAAGGGAGAGCCAGGGGAAGCTTATGGTAGATATGGTTGCGAGCTTTTATTTTGCTCCCTGGAAGAGAGAAATATCTACTAAAGAAAATCAGGCACGAATTATTAAACAAAGTAAAGCTTCTTATCTTGAAACAAGTTCTGTACTGTTTGTTCAAGGTAAAAGTTATCAGCTGGTGGCTACAATACAGCTCAGTTCAGTCAGCCATTGGTGGCTGGGGCTAGAGTTTAAGAAAGTCAGCCTAAAGCTGTACGATCAGCAGGAACTGCTGGCAGAAGGCTGTTTGCGGCAGTCGGCTAAAGTTAGACTTGCTCAACTGTTTAACCATCAACTTAAGAAAAACGGGCAGGGCGGTACATATTGGAAAGAAAAGTATCGCATGATAAAAAAGTTATACACCTATGAAATTTGAGCGTCAACCGATGGTACGCTGGTACAACGTTCGCCTGCTGGCGACAACCGGTCTTAAGACAGTGGTCTCTTCTCTATTTGGTAATTTTGCTGATAAACGGGAGATTCAGGCTGCCCTGAGTGAGAATGAACCTTATGATTACTCCAGTCAGGATGAAATATGGGTAGACTATATTGCCGATCTGGGAGATGGGTTTGACGCTACCTTTTCTATGGCTCATCTGCTGGCTAAGCCAAAGCTGGAGGTAGAAGGTTCCCCCTTACAACGCGGTAAGTTGCTTATTATGGGGGGAGATGAAGTATATCCTACTCCGGAAGTTATAGAATACAAAAACCGTTTACAGGGACCTTACAATGCGGCTTACCCCTGGAATGAAAATGATAGCGATGAAGAAAGACCACACCTTTACGCTATTCCGGGTAACCACGACTGGTATGATGGGTTGACAAATTTTATTAAACTGTTTTGCCAGGAGAGGGCTATCGGGAACTGGGTAACCAGGCAGAAACGCAGCTATTTCGCTATCAAACTGCCGCATAGGTGCTGGTTGTGGGGTATAGATGTGCAACTTCATGCGGACATTGACCGCCCGCAGCGAGAGTACTTCACAGAAATTGTTAATGATGAGATGGAAGATGGAGATACTATCATTCTCTGTACTGCCGAGCCAGCCTGGATTTTTGATTCAATCAACAAAAGCAATGACTCTTACGACAACCTCAAGTTTTTTATAGAAAAGCATATTCTGCTCAAAGACCATAAACGGAAAAATTGCTCACACAAACATTTAAAACTACTGGCCACATTTTCCGGTGACCTGCACCACTACTCCCGCTACGAGATACTGGACGGCGATGGAGGGCAGCTGATAACTGCTGGCGGGGGAGGCGCCTTTATGCACCCCACCCATATCCTGAAAGATCATCTGATTACGGGAGACCAGCATCATGCCCGCCTCAAAAAGACTTTTCCTTCTCGCACAGAGTCCCGTTCTATGGCATTTAAAAATCTGCTGTTTCCCTTCCTGAACCGAGAGATGTCACTGATGTTGAGTTTTATCTACCTCTTTATTGTGTGGTTTTTGCAGAGCATGGCAGATACTCCAATTACTACCCAACTTGCCGAAGTTCCTTATGACTTTGAAAATACCGGGGCTATGCTTCATATCGTAAACGATGCTCTGGTACTCAACCCCTTTGGTATTTTGCTAAACCTTCTGCTGGTAGTAGGTATACTGGTCTTTACGGATACTGCTTTTGGCAAAGGAAAGTGGAACTGGATTATTGGTGTATTGCATGGTATAGCGCATATGATCAATCTGTATGTACTGCTGTGGCTGTTTTCGCGCACTAACTATCTAATGCTGCATGGTGAGCTCTTTGGAGATTTCTACAATCAGCTGATAAGCTGGAAACTTGCTTCACTGTTTTATACCCTCCTTTTTGTCGCAGAAATGATGCTTGTTGGAGGGGTTTCAGCAGGTTTTATCTTTGGGGTTTACCTGCTGCTTAGCACACTAATATTTCAGTCGCACCCCACAGAGTCCTTTTCCTCTTTTAGAGAGACAGGTTTTAAAAACTTTCTTCGCTTACACATAAGCCCGACAGGCGTAAGCATTTATCCCATAGGCGTACGCCAGGTAGTGACAAACTGGAAGAACGTAGGCAGTAAAGAAAAGCCTAGCTTTAAGGGTAAAGCTGTTAAATATGAACTTATAGAACCACCCATTCACATAAAATTTGATCGTCATGAGACGCTTATCCAACCTCCAGAGCACATTAAAACCCGCTTATGATGTCGTAGTTGTAGGCTCCGGCTATGGTGGCAGTATTACCGCTTCCCGTATGGCTCGCTGTGGCCTTACAGTATGTCTGCTGGAAAAAGGAAAGGAGTTTCTTCCCGGAGAATTTCCCTCTTCTCCAGTAAGCGCAGCTAAAGAAATGCACGTGAGCACTGCTAAAAAGCAAATAGGCTCAGGCAATGGCTTATTTGATTTTGTTATTGGCAAAGACATCAGCGTGCTCAAAGGCTGTGGGCTGGGTGGTACTTCCCTCATTAATGCTAATGTTTCCATAGAAGCAGACAAGCGCGTATTTGACGATAGCCTGTGGCCGAAGGCTTTACAAGAAGACTGGCAGGGACTGGAATTTGGTATTGCTCGTGCACGAGATATGCTGCGCCCTAACCCTTATCCTGAGGGGCAGGCTGGGTTTGATGTTTTAGCCAAAACAGAAGGCATGCGGCGCTCTGCAAAAGCTATGGGCGAGCCTTTTAAAATGGCAGATATCAATGTGAATTTTAAAGATCAGGTAAACCATGTGGGCGTATTGCAAAAAAAGTGTAATCGCTGTGGCGACTGTGTAACCGGCTGCAACAATGGTTCTAAAAATACCACACAAATGAACTACTTGCCAGATGCTAAAAATCATGGCGCTGAAATTTTTACAGAGGTAGATGTACGCTACGTAAAAAAGCAGGCAGATGAGTGGCTGGTGTTCTTTGATCTTTGTGGGGCAGGCCGCGAAAAGTTTGACGCTCCACCTTTATTTGTAAGGGCAAAAAAAGTGTTTTTGAGTGCGGGCTCCTTAGGAAGTACCGAAATTTTGCTGCGCTCGGCACAAAAAGGCCTTTCGGTATCAGCTATGCTGGGGCAGCGTTTTACCGGAAATGGAGATGTGTTGGGTTTTGGTTACAATTGTGATGTCCCCCTCCATGGAATTGGCAAAATTGTGAATGAAGGTGAAGTAGGCAAGGTCGGTCCCTGTATCACAAGCATTATAGATATGCGAAACAAAGAAAAATTAGAGGAGGGTATGACACTGGAGGAAGGTAGTATTCCTGCTGCAATTGGCAAATTAGTGCTGGCCTCTATCGTACATTTTACCCGCTTGTTTGGCGTAGATACAGACCGAAGTCTGACAGACTTCTTCAAAGAAAAATGGAGAGAGCTGCAAAGCCTGGTCAGAGGGCCATACTATGGTGCTCTCAACAACACACAAGTCTACCTGGTAATGGCGCATGATGATTCTAGTGGCAAAATGTCACTTAAAAACGACCGTATCAATATAAGCTGGAAAGGGCTGGGCAAACAGAAAATATTTAAACAGGTAGGCGAAAAACTGCATGAGGCTACCAAAGCTCTGGGAGGGGCGTATGTAAAAAACCCTACATTTACCAAATTGCTGGACTACGATCTGGTTACTGTTCATCCGCTTGGTGGCTGTGTGATGGGAGACAGTGCAGAAAATGCAGTAGTAGACCATAAAGGAGAAGTTTTTTCTGGTACTATGGGCAAGTCTTTACATAAGGGCTTATACGTGATGGATGGAGCTATTATTCCCCGCTCAGTTGGTACCAATCCACTGCTAACAATTTCTGGCCTGGCTGAGCGTAACTGTAGAATCATCGCCAACGAAATGAGCCTAGGTCTGGACTATGCGTTTCCGGAAATGGCAGAGAAAGCGGAACCTACACCTACTACTGGTTTACAGTTTACCGAAAAGATGAGCGGCTTTTTTTCTTTGAGCGAACATCACGATTTTAAAGAGGCTTACAAGGCGGGCAAAGACGCAAATTCTCCACTGGACTTTACGCTTACTATTCAGACAGATGATATTGATCGCTTTATAAAGGATAAAAAACATGAAGCCACAATGCTGGGCACAGTCAATGCGCCGGCGCTCTCAGAAAGCGCTCTCAATGTAAGTAGGGGGCATTTCAATCTGTTTGTACAGGACAATGAAAACGCTGAGAAAAAGCGTATGGACTATCGTATGCAAATGCATAGCCAGGAGGGCGAAGTCTATTATTTTGAAGGATATAAAGATATTTTTGATAACAAGGGGCTGGATGTCTGGCAAGATACTACTGTCTTATACGTTAGCGTCTTTTCAGGGGAAAACAATACCGGAAAGCTACTAGGCAAGGGTATGCTTAAAATTAAACCCACTGACTTTGCTCGTCAGATGACAACAATGAAAGCGCTGCATGCCAGTAGTACTTTAGATGGTGTGGCAGCAGTAGCCAAATTTGGTCGTCTCTTCGCCGGTCAGCTGTGGGAGACATATGTTGTGTAGATGTTGTAGTTGCCTTTTATGGAGCACTAATTATGAGAACCTTTTTTCAATATTAACTCATCACATCTCACTTACATTGACAAAGCTTGGTAAGCTTTATACTACTTTTATCAAAAGCTTTATGAAGTAAATTTATTGGCGCATGCATGCTTAACACACTCCCGTCACTGCGCTTGTAATCATACTTTCCGGCCTTGGTTCGGGTGTGCAACTGAAAAGCTTTTGTACTGCTAGCCAGATCATATAAAGTAAACTCTAGCATAATCCAGTTATTTTGTGGTGCTTCCAATTGGCCAGTAGAGTACCTTTCGGCAATACTTAAGGGAGGGGTGCTGCTTGACTGTCCTAAAACTTTTCCTACCAGTAAATAGCGAGCCCGAGTGGCTTCATAGAGCTTGACTAGAAAAGGTACGTCAATTTCCCAGATAGGCTCAACATACGATATATTTTTATAAAAAATATTCTGTACAGTATCATAAGGTATAACCTCTAAAGTATTACAATCACTGTACAAGTTTTGCATTAAGCGCGTAGCATTTTCAGCAATTATATCATCGGGTGCATTCTGAAATTTAGCTACGATTAACTGGCTGTTTTCTTGATAGTCATACCCATAAAAAGGAGTAACGGAATAGGTGGTTTTTGAACACCCGTAACTGCATACAGCAATAAATATTAATACAATATATTTTGAATATAAAAATCGTAGTTTCCTATTTCTCAAATTAATGAAACTATAATTTCTAATTAGCCATTGTCTTTCCATTTTAATGGTTTTTTCTCTTGTAGTCACCCTATAAGATGAGCCGTTTACTTTTTGTATGTCGGTTGGCAGCATTGAGCTTAAATTATTATAAACCCAGGTCTGCAAATCTTAATCTTCTTTCATCAGGTAGATACCAGTTAGCAATAGTATACTGGCAAAGGTTATTAAGTTGATCCCTCCACCGCTCATTGTAAATTGTTTCTTCATTACTACATTAATGTAGGTTAGAGCCGCTAAAAGTAAGCTCACTAGTACTAAAAATATGCCCAGATATACTTTCATAAGCTTTGGTTATGTTTAAAATACACTTTAGCCTTATGCGGTATCAATATATAATAAACTGAGAGTTTTTCATGCTTAAATTTTTAATTTTAAGTGATTTCACTCTACATTTACTTGTTGCCTTACTCGGGCTTTATGATTTAAGTTTAGCTTACACTAGCAGGAGTGGTAAACAGTAATATTGTTGGTTTGATAATTGTTGTGCAGATTAAGAGTAAATAGAACAACTAGCTAGATAAGAGATTGATTTTGCATAATCAGGCACAGGGACCTATCGGTATTTTTGACTCCGGCTACGGGGGGCTCACCATCTTTCGGGAAATTGTAAAGCAACTTCCTCAGTACGACTATATCTACCTGGGAGACAATGCACGCGTACCGTATGGCATACGTTCTTATGAGACGGTCTACCGCTACACTTTGGAGTGCGTACGGCACCTTTTTGATATGGGCTGCCGCCTGGTCATACTTGCATGTAATACTGCTTCTGCCAAAGCACTACGAACTATTCAGCAGAGAGACCTTCCTAAACTAGACCCATATAGGCGGGTATTGGGTGTAATTAGGCCTACTACCGAAATCATAGGAAACCTCTCTCAAAGTGGTCATGTAGGAATATTGGCAACTGCCGGTACAGTAAAATCAGAGTCTTATGTAATAGAGATTAACAAGTTTTTTCCTCAGGTGAAAGTTTTTCAGGAAGCTTGCCCCATGTGGGTGCCGCTGGTAGAGAATAATGAACACGAGTCTGATGGGGCCAACTATTTCATTCAAAAACACCTGAACCAGCTACTTACGCAGTCTGCGGAAATTGATACGATTGCACTAGCCTGTACGCATTACCCTTTGCTGAGCAGCAAGATTAGCCATTTTCTTCCTTCTCATATCAAATTACTGACCCAGGGAGAGATAGTTACCCAGAGCCTTATCCAGTACCTGGGGCATCACCCTGATCTGGAAGAGCGCTGTAGCAAAAAGGGAGAAGTAGCTTTTTATACCACTGAGTCTACAGAAGACTTTGATACTAAAGCTACTATCTTCCTAGGCCATAGCGTTAACTCACGGCACCTGGAACTCTAAAAATGACCGTTTTTTAGTTGTATTCCAGTTGGGCATACATCTTTACATAAGCCGAAGGAGACATGTTTTTCAGGGCTTTAAACTGACGGTTAAAGTTAGAGATATTATTATAGCCAGACTCAAAGCAGACTTCGGCAATGTTGTAACGGTGTTCCTGTAATAACTTACAGGCATAGCCAATTCTAACCTCGTTCAAAAACTGGGTAAAAGTCTTTTTGTTGATGCTTTTAAAGTAACGGCTAAAGGCAGAAGGATTCATATTAGCCAGCTCCGCAACCATATCAAGTGATACTTCCTGCTTAAAGTTGTTCATAATATATTCGTATACCACAATAAGCTTACTGTTTTGCTTACTTTTAAAGCTATCTACAAAGCCAGCACTGGAGAGAGGTTTTGACTGATGGTGAGTAGAAAGCACGTTAAGTACCTTCAAAAGTTGCATTACCTTATCAAAACCTTCCATTTCAAACATACGCTCTACTTTTTGGGCAATGATTCGGTTAGTCATACCTTCAAATTTTATCCCTCTGCGTGAGCGTTCAAATAGATTTTTAATGTTGGAGAGCTCCGGAATATTAAATAAGCTGCCTGCAAAATTTTCACTGAAATGGATAACATACGCCTGAGCCTGTAGGTCGGAGTCTTCTTCAAAATAGTTTTTATCGTTCAGCCAAAGATGGGGGAGGTTACGTCCCAGCAGGACAATTTCACCGGGAGAAAATTTTTCTATACTGTCTCCCACAAAGCGAGTGCCTGTACTTTCTTTTACAATGACTAGCTCCAGTTCAGGATGATAGTGCCACTTTTTCAGGAAGCTTGGGTATACATGATGTTCTAAAGAAAAGGAATTGTTTTGATGGATGGTTCGGCTGATCAACTCGGCTTTCATAGACGTTCATTTTATATGTGATTTTATCACTTAATCAAAATCTGTTGATAAATTTGGTCTTTTTATGCATTAAAATCAATATAAATAGCTTGTGTTGCAAAAAAAGTATTGTTTGGAGTGGATGTAAAGGTAGCTCCTATGCTACAAAGAGAGTAACTTGTTAGTTGATTTAGAGAAATATGCAGCAATATACTATAACTACTATAATTACAACAACCTATGTATTTACTAAGCCTATTCATTTCGAAACAGGGGAGGAGATCCTGTAGATTCTTATTTATTATATTTTGGCTGATAGCCACCTCCTCTTTTGCACAGCAGCTAACAGTTAGCGGGCATGTTACAGATAGCGAAAACGAGCCTTTACCCGGGGTTACAGTACTGGAAAAAGGAACTACTAACGGTACCGTAACTGATATAGAAGGTAATTATCGTCTCACTTTAAGTAGTGAGGGAAATAAAGTTTTAGTCTTTTCTTCTATTGGTTATCTCTCTCAGGAGATGGAAGTGGGGAATAAAAAAACTATAGATGTGTCTTTAGAAGTAGACACCAAGCAACTGGAGGAAGTAGTAGTAGTAGGTTACGGAACTCAAAAAAGGGCAAACGTTACCGGTGCGATTGGGTCTATCTCTACCAAAAATATCAATAACGTAACTACCGGAAATTCTGCCGGTCTCATACAGGGTAAAGTGGCAGGTGTAAGAGTAGAAAATGGAGGAGGGGCACCAGGAGCGGGCGTGAATATTGTTATTCGTGGCTCAGGTACTTTAGGGAACGACCAGCCTCTTTATGTAATTGATGGCAATATTACCAACTCTATGTCTTTTCTCAATCCTAATGACATAGAATCAGTAGAAGTACTAAAAGACGCTGCGGCCGCAGCTATTTATGGTAACCGAGCAGCTAATGGAGTAATTATTATTACTACCAAGCGCGGTACTGCCGGAGAAACTCAAATTAATTTTAGCAGCAAACTAGGAATACAAGGGCCTACTAATACTTTTGATTTTCTAAATGCACAGCAGTATGCAGACTTTCGTAATCTGGCTAATGATAATGACGGACAGCCCCGGGCATTGGCAAATGACGCAGAATTTGACCCAACAATAGATACTGACTGGCAGGATTTATCAATTAATCCTGCTCCGGTTACTGATCTTAACCTTAGCATCTCAGGGGGTAACCAGAATACTACATATTTTATCTCCAGTCAGTATTTTGACCAGGAAGGAATCGTGGTGGATTCAGATTTCAAGCGATATAATTTCAGAGCTAATTCTGCTTTTACCAAAGGAAGGTTTAAAATTGAAGAGTCATTATCCATAGCCCGTGAGGTAAATAACCCTAATACTTACTTTGGACGTGAACGGGGAGAGTTGCCCACCATTCCTGTATATGATGAAAATAATGACGGAGGCTTTGCCGGAATTGAGCCGGCGTATCATGGAGTAGCAAGAGGCATAAACTGGTATGGACTAGCCAAGCTGAATGATAATCGTTATACCACCGATGGTATACTGGGCAATGTAAGTGCAGAATATGAGTTTTTAGACGGTCTTAGTTATAAGCTAAACGTAGGTATAGACTATACTGTAGTGCATAACTATAATTTTACCCCTACCTTTTTCTTTAGTACTTCTCAGGAAGCTTTTAATGATGTAGCTGATCTTAACGAAAGTGTGGCACGTAGCCTGGGTACACTAATAGAAAATACCGTAAACTATAACAAAGCTTTTGAAAAACATGAGGTAGACCTGCTTGCCGGGTTTACACAACAAGTTGGAGAAACCAGATTGGTGGGTGCGCAAGTTACAGATTTTGCTACCAATGACCTCAGGGTAGTAGATGCTGCCAATGAAGAAATTAACTCTTATGGAAATTTGCAGCGAAATGCCCTTCAGTCTTTACTGGGAAGAGTCAACTACAATTATGATGGAAAGTATCTGTTTAGTGCTACTGTGCGCCGAGATGGTTCATCGCGATTTACAGAAGAAAATCGTTACGGTACTTTTCCTTCAATTTCGCTAGGCTGGCGTATTAGCGACGAGGCATTCTTCCCTGAAGGACTGCTTAGTGATCTTAAACTTAGAGGAAGCTATGGCGAGCTTGGATCACAAAATATAGGTAATTACGTAACCATCACCGGCCTGAATATCTATACCGATTACTTCTTTGATGGAGGTAGACAATCAGGTACCGCTCTAACTAATTTTGCTAATCCTAATGTAGTTTGGGAAACCACCAAGACCACCGATATAGGAGCAGATCTTGGACTGATGGATGATAAAATCATTCTTACATTAGATTATTTTAAAAAGCGTTCCGAAGATATTTTGACCAACTTGCCCATCCCTGTATACGGAGGCGTAGGTAACTCTATTGTACAAAATGCTGCTACTATAGAAAACGAAGGTTTTGAATTTTCCGGTACTTACAACCACGTGCCTTCTGGTAATGGTATGCAATTCAGTGTAACGGGTAATTTTACAATTCTAAACAATGAAGTTATCAAGCTTGGTGAAGGTGTAAGCCCTATTTCTGGAGGAGGATTTACTCAGCAGTCTCTAGTAGCTACACGTACCGAAGCAGGTTACCCTCTGGGAAGTTTTTATGGGCATGTTGTAGAAGGCATTTACCAGACCGAAGAAGAAATTAATGCAGATGGTAGAACCAATGCACGCCTGGGAGACTTTAATTTTGTAGACCTGGATGAAGATGGTGATATTGATAATGATGATAGAACATTTTTAGGCGATCCTATTCCAGACTTTGAGTATGGAGTAATATTTAACGCTACCTATCGCGATTTTAACTTAAGCATGTTCTTACAAGGGGTAGAAGGTGTTGATCTATGGAATGCCAAAAAATTTCAGTACATTTTTGATGATGGCGGTAACAAGATTACCGATGTGCTGAGAGCATGGACTCCAGAAAATCCAAATACCAATATACCAAGAGCTACCGTAATAGACCCGGCAAATAACAAACGATCTTCTTCTTTCTATGTAGAAGATGGCTCTTACCTACGACTCAAGAGTATACAGTTAAGCTACAACATTCCATCATTGCTTACAGACAAAATTGGTTTGGGTAGTGCCCGTGTAAGTATTAGTGGGCAGAATTTGCTTACACTAACGCAGTACAGTGGCTACGATCCGGAAGTAGGTAGAAATAGTGGTACTAAAGCTACCGGCCTGTTTGGCGCTGGGGTAGATGTAGAAGCCTACCCTCAGGCCAGAAGCGTATTTTTAGGATTAGATATTTCTTTTTAAGCCTCAAAACTATTAGTCATGCAAAAGTTTATATATAGCAATAAATATAGATTCGTAATCAGCCTCAGTCTTATACTAGTACTTTTTCCTCTCAGCTATTGTAGTGATGAGGTATTAGACATCAATGACCCCAACCGCCTGAGTCCCGATCTTTTCTGGAAGACCGCTGAGGATGCTGAAAAAGCGCTGGTAGGGGTATATAGTCCTTTAACTACTATTCCTGGCTGGGGGCGTATGTTAGGGGCTATTTTAACAATACAGCGCTCAGATATAGTAAATACGTTTCCTCAACCGGCTGTTAATGATGTAGGAACCTTCAATGTTGTAGCTACAGATGGCCGTGTTAATGAAGGTTGGGGTGAGCTTAATGCTATTGTAGCACGGGCTAATCAGGTACTCGCCAATGTGCCGGAGATTGAGATGGATGAAAACAGAAAAGCTGAAATTATAGGTGAAGCCCACTTTCTTAGAGGCTTTGCGCATTTTTATCTGCTAAATATGTGGGGTAATATTCCGCTGATTACTGAGCCAGTTAATAAAACAGAAGATTTGTTTGTAGAACAAGCAGATCAAAGTACAGTATGGGAGAGTATTAAGTCAGATTTTCAAGAAGCACAAAGTAGATTACCAGAAAGCTGGGCTGCAGAAGAACTGGGGCGGGCTACCTGGGGGGCAGCAACAGCCATGCTGGGTAAAGCCCACCTGTATACTCAGAACTGGACTGAGGCGGCAACTGAGTTCAAAAAGGTGATAGATTCTGACCTTTATCAACTGGTAAGTAATTATCAGGATAACTTTTTGCCGGAAACTAATAATAATACTGAGTCTATATTTGAGCTTCAGTATGAGAGTAGCAGTGATGGCAACTGGGGGCCTAGTGGTACACCTAACCCTCAAAGGGGACAGGCCTGGGAGCCAGATATAGCACCTAAAGGTTACACCAGCCAGAAAAGTGTAAGTGTAAATCAGTGGGTATATGACCTCTTTATGAAAGAAAAAACCACTGAGGGTGAAACTGACCCCAGGGCTTATGCTACCATATTGTGGAACTACCCCGGAGCTAAAGTGTATCAGGATGATTTTAGTGATGCGTTTAACGGAGATGATCTCAACAAAATATGGGTTAGAAAATATCTGAACTTTGAACGTACCAGCTCACTTACTCCCGGCAGTTGGTCATACTCTGCCAACAACCGTCGGGTGATACGACTGGCAGACGTACTGCTAATGTATGCCGAAGCGGAAAATGAAGCTAACGGCCCTGGCCAAGCTGTGTATGATGCTATTAATCAGGTGAGAGCCAGAGCCAATATGCCAGCAATACCTGAAGGCTTAAGCCAGGATGAAATACGTCAGAAAATTAGAGACGAACGTGTGTTAGAACTGGCCTTGGAAGGAGATCGCTTCCTGGACCTCTTACGCTGGGGAATAGCAGCAGATGTATTTGAGGAGCATCCGGAGTATCGGTCTAACAGTGGAGGCGTATTCCAACGAGGTACACATGAGTATCTTCCCATTCCCCAAAACGATATTGATACCAACCCTAAATTTGAACAAAACCCCGGCTATTAGTCTCTTATCGGGACTTACTTAAGCTGTAAGTGATGAAAAGTTGATTATGAAAAAATACCGGCTATTATCGTATGTATTGCTGTTTTCTTGTGGAGCTGTTATAACTTTTTGTAACAGGCTCTTACCTGACGACCAATTGTTTGAACAACTCTCCAGCGATGATACCGGTATTCTTTTTTCTAATACTATCACTGAGAATGATAGTATTAATGTTTTGAATTATTACTACTGCTATAATGGAGGCGGAGTAGGTATTGGTGATTTTAATCAGGATGGGTGGGAGGATATTTTTTTTACTGCTAACATGAATAGCTCTCAGCTTTACCTAAATCGAGGAAACTTCAAATTTAAAGATGTAACTCTTAATGCTGGAGTAAGCACTCAGCAATGGGTTACCGGCGTGTCAGTAGTAGATATTAATGCGGATGACCGTTTGGATATATATTTGAATGTAGCAGGGCCAATAGCAGAAAAACGTTACCCAAATTTACTATTTGTTAACCAAGGTAATGATGCTGCCGGAGTACCACTTTTTAAGGAGCAGGCTGCTGCTTATGGGTTGGCAGACCCCTCATATAGTGTGCAATCCGTGTTCTTAGACTATGATCGTGATGGAGATCTGGACATGTACCTGATGACCAATACTGTCAATTTTATAGATAAGAGCTATGTACATGACAAAAACTACCCTATTACTGAAGGCAAAACAGTAGACAAGCTTTATGAAAATATAGGTTTCAGTGATTCATTGCAACACCCCCTGTATGTGGAAGTGTCTGAGAAAGCAGGCATTATTCACGAGGGGTATGGTCTGGGCTTAGCAGTAGACGACCTTAATGGTGATGATTGGCCAGATATATATGTTGCAAATGATTTTATGCCCAACGACTTGGTGTATATCAATCAGCAAGATGGAACTTTCAAAGATATATCAGAGCTAAGTCAGCGGCATCAAAGCTATAATGGCATGGGTGTAGATATATGCGATGTTAATAATGATCTTCTGCCCGATGTTATGGTAGTAGATATGCTCCCGGAATACAATGAAAGGCGTAAAACTACCATTGCAGAAATGAATTATGAGCGCTTCAGAAGAGAGCTGGGAGCTGGCTACGTGCCCCAGTTTATGCGCAATACATTACAGCTCAACCGGGGAAATGATGCTGATGGGGTAACGCATTTTGCTGATGTCAGCCAGTTAAGCGGGGTACATGCAACCGATTGGAGCTGGTCTCCGCTAATTGCAGATTTTGACAACGATGGCCTGCGCGATATTTATATTACTAATGGCTTCGTAAAAGATGTTACCAATCTGGATTTTGGTCGTTATCTAGCATCTTCTAGCATGTTTGGTACCGATGTTCATAAAAAAGAGAAGAAAAGAGAACTGGCGCGCCAACTCAAGAGTGTAAAAGTCTCAAACTATCTCTACCGTAATCAGGGAGAACTGTCTTATCAAGACAAGTCAGACGCCTGGGGAGTAAGCACGCCTTCCTTTTCTAATGGTGCGGCATATGCAGACCTTGATAAGGATGGTGATCTGGATTTGGTCGTTAACAACATTAATGAAGAAGCTTTTATCTTTAAAAACCTCAGTGAAAAGAGAGAGGAGAAAACTCATTCAATAAGACTGAAACTCAAAGGGGAAAAATATAATAAGGCAGGTATAGGTGCAAAAATATATGTATACTATTCGGGGGGTAAACAATACTATTATTACATGCCCACAAGAGGCTATCTTTCCAGTATGCATACACCTGTTCACATTGGGCTTGGTAAATATCATACTGCAGATTCCATAAGAGTTGTGTGGCCAGATGGTAAATATCACATATTCAAAAATGTACAGGCAGATAAGGATCTTCTTATTGATTATCAGAAAGCGAATATCCCTGAAGATTCTAAGCCTTTGGGTGCTTCTCAACCCATCTTCGTCCAGGTAAACGATTCCTGTAAAGTACAATATACCCATCATGAAAATAATTACATAGACTTTAACGCTGAGCCTTTATTACCGAAAATGTATTCACGCGCCGGCCCGGCAGTGGTAGCAGCACAAGTAGATGATAAGCCTGGAATTGATTTTATAGTTGGAGGAGCCAAAGGACAGCCAGTCACTTTATTCCTTCAAAATCAGGATGCTTCATTTAGTGAATATAACATATTGGAAGAGGATGTAGAGTATGAAGATATGGGTATGCTGCTGTTTGACTATGACCTGGATGGTGATAATGATTTGTATGTAGTAAGTGGAGGAAGCGAATATAGTCCTGCTGCACTGGAGTATCAGGATAGGTTATATAAAAACGATGGCAGAGGCAACTTCAGCCCTGCTTCAGGAGTGCTGCCGACTATCTCGTCTAGCGGAAGCTGTGTAAGTGGAGCTGACTATGATAAAGATGGAGATATTGATCTTTTTGTAGGAGGGAGGTATTCACCTGCCGCCTACCCAAAAGCACCTCGGAGTTACTTGCTGCAAAATAATACCAGAAATTTTAAAGATATTAGCCATACAGCAGAGGGGCTTGGTCATATAGGTATGGTAAGTGATGCAGTCTGGACTGACTTTAATAACGACTCCTGGATAGACCTGATTGTAGTAGGTGAGTGGATGCCTGTCACCTTTTTTCAAAACCAGAACGGAACTTTAGTCAATGTTACTGAAAGCCTTGATTTGGAGGACACTTACGGGTGGTGGAATAGTATACATGCAGTTGATCTTGACCTGGATGGGGATATGGATTATGTGTTGGGCAATGCAGGTACAAACATAGATTACGCTCCCAAAGCTGATCAGCCACTTAATGTCTATGCTTATGATTTTGACGCAAACGGAAAGTCTGACCCCTTAATGGCAAGATATTTACCCAATTTTGCGAACGAAGACAAGCTATACCCCTTTCATAGTCGCGATGATCTGTTTCGTCAGCTTGTATCCTTAAAAAAGAACTATCAGGACTATGAAGCCTATGCACAGGCAGAAATCGGTGAGGTAATCCCCCGCTCATTGCTCAACCGGGCTGATAAGTATACTGCTACCCGTTTTGAGAGTAGTATATTAATCAATAAGGGTAACGGACAGTTTGATATGAGAGCCTTACCTACAGAAGCACAGTTTTCTGCTGTATTAGGTATTCTAAGTGGAGATTATAATCAGGATGGCTATCCAGATTTATTACTGACAGGCAATTCTTATGTAAACGAAGTTTTATATGGCTGGCAGGATGCTTCTCTGGGGCTGTTGCTATTGGGAGATGGAGATTTAAAATTTAAAGCTGCCGCTCCGCCCGAAAGTGGACTTTTTCTGAAAGGAGATACCCGGGGATTAGCCAATCTGTACGATTTAAAGTCTAGACAGGTTATTCTCTCTCCTGTCAATGGAGATAGTCTGGTGCTACTTAGTAGTACATTATCAGAAGGCAAAAAATTAGTTAGAGCACAGCCGCAAGATGCATATGCACTATTAACATTTAAAGACGGCAGAATAAGTAAACAAGAGCTTACATATGGCTCTGCCTATCTTGATCAGGCAGAAAGGTGTATAACTATCTCGGATAAGATAAAATCAGTACAAATCGTAGATTATAAAGGAAATAGGCGAGAGCTCAACTTTTGAAGCAATTTATGCAAAGCCGTGCATTAAAAAGTGCTAAGCTAAATCGCGTTAGCTTGTATAATTGCTAGCAAAAATCTTATTGGGCTTGGTCAATTTACTGCTAGATAAACACTGTTGCCGGGAATAATTTTACATCATTATTTCAACTATTGAATTCGTATTTACACACACATACCAATCGTACAACCCAAAACAATATCAAAATGGGGGTTAAAAACCTGATTATTACTGATGTGAAAGTAAGGGATATTCGTTTCCCTACCAGTCGCGACCTGGATGGTTCAGATGCTATGAACCCGGATCCAGACTACTCAGCTGCTTATGTAATTCTGGAAACCAATCAGCCAGGTCTGGAAGGTCACGGGCTTACCTTTACCATCGGCAGGGGAAATGAGCTATGTGTAGCGGCCATAGAAGCACTATCATATCTGATTATCAATAAGCCTGTAGAAGAGCTTAGTTGCGATATGGCGGGCTTTTGGCGTATGATAACCGGCGATAGCCAGTTACGTTGGCTGGGGCCAGAAAAGGGGGTTATTCACCTGGCCACCGGTGCAATTGTTAATGCGGTTTGGGATTTGTATGCCAAAGCAGAAGGAAAACCCCTTTGGAAACTGATTAGCGATATGAGTGCTGAAGAATTGGTGGCCTGTGTTGATTTTACCTACCTCACCGACGTAATTACGCCCGAAGAGGCCCTGGCTATGCTTAAAGAAAAGGAAGCGGGCAAAGCCGAGCGAATCGCTTATTTGCAGGAGCATGGCTATCCGGCATACACCACTTCCGCCGGTTGGCTGGGCTATTCAGAAGAAAAAATAAGGAAGCTGTGCCGCGAAGCCAAGGCAGCAGGCTGGAAGTACATCAAAATGAAGGTTGGAAGTAACCTGGAGGATGATCTGCGCAGAGCAGCAATTATACGAGAGGAGATAGGCAATGATATTCGCCTGATGATGGATGCTAACCAGAAATGGGATGTGCAGGAAGCTATCAAAAACATGAAGATACTTGCCCGACACAAGCCCTGGTTTATAGAAGAGCCTACCAGCCCCGATGATGTGCTGGGGCACAAAACTATACGAGAAGCTATTGCTCCGGTAAAAGTAGCTACGGGTGAGCATTGCCAGAACCGGGTAATATTTAAACAGCTGCTACAAAGTAGGGCTATAGATATTTGCCAGATAGACAGTTGCAGGGTAGGGGGTGTTAATGAGATTTTGGGCATCCTACTTATGGCTGCCAAGTTCAATGTGCCTGTATGTCCACATGCTGGAGGGGTAGGGCTTTGCGAGTACGTGCAGCACCTTTCCATGATTGACTACATTATGATCAGCGGCTCTTTGGAAAACCGTATTATAGAATATGTAGATCATTTGCATGAGCATTTTCTGGATCCGGTGGTAATCAAAAACGCTGCTTATATGCCACCTAAGCTACCAGGCTATAGCATTAGCATGAAACCCGCTTCTATGGAAGCCTATCAGTACCCCGAAGGTAAAATCTGGCAGGAAGAACTGGTCAAAGCTTAAGTACTGTTTTAATAGTAAAAATATGCCTCCCGTAGCAGGGAGGCTGTTTTTAGCGCCTGACACAAAATATTTTTTTACTACTGTCAGTATTGCGTATGCTTTCCCAAAAAACTTCGGCTACTCTCCTGATTTTTTTAGGCTCCAGATGTAGCTCATCAAACCAGTCTTCGGGTAAGGCATAACCCCGGCAGTCAATCATGTATACTCCTTTGCCAAACACTTTATCATTCACTACTTGCTTTAGCATTTCGTTAAAAAGGTGGAGCATAGCGAAAGTAATGTCGTTCTGATCTTCTTGTTTGTAGATTTTTTTGATGAGCATGGGCTGCTTAAAATGGTGCCCATTATCGCCAATTTGTCGCATCAGCCGATCTATAGGGTGGAACCATGAGCCTCGTCTAAAAGAGGGTATAGGATAATCATAACCATGACAAATCATCTTTAAGTCAGGAAACTTCTTTCTTAGCTGCTTAATCATATACTTGTACTTTAGCTCAAGTACAGCTATAAGTGAGAAATATTCACGATTAAGAAAGTGTACACCACGTTCTATTTTTGCTCTGCTTTCTATAGGTAAAGTTTCGTCGTGCAGAACCTGATTGAGGAGAGAATGCTGTCGCTTAAAACCCTCATCTACATACGCTCCTTCTGCATTTACCATTAGAGCTACTCTTCTTTGATTGACCAACTCTATGCCTCCTGCGCTTACCAGAAAAGCATCCGGGTTAATAATAGATACGTCTGTAATGTACTCTCGTTCTTCCAGAATGTTGGTTAGAAAGTCGCCACCACGTGCCAGGCTGTATACAGCAGCGTCTCTTCCTCCTAATTCGTCTATCCAGTCTATCACATCATTAGAAATGGGATGCTCAAACCAGGAGTCACCCTCGGCCACTATGCGCAGTGCTTTAGGGTTAGCCTTCAGCTTTCTGATAAATCTTCGGTTTCTTCTTCTCTGGCTTCTGTCATTAAGCCTACCCAGGTATCCGGAGTTGGCATTGTCAAACTTAAAGTCATCATTCTGATCAAAGATGCGTAATATGGCGGACTTAAGATCCAATACTCCCACCAGCTCATTACTGAGATACGGATTTTCCGGCAAATGGTCAGGGTCTATACCCAGCAGTGTGTTTATGTGCGTACTACTGAATTCTTCCGGCTTTTTGATAAGCAAGTCTATTAGCTTATGGGTTTGAGCATGTTTCATAGCAAAAAGGTTAATAGTGTATGATACAGTGTTTAATATTATCTGTCAGGATCAACTGTAGTCCAAAACAGTATGTGTAGGTAGAATGCTATGTGCCTGCTTGATAAGAGTAGATATGCCATATTTTTGCCACCAAAATGAACCTGATGGCCGTGCTGAATGTCCTATATAATATAGGAAATCCTTAAGATAAATGTAAGCTTTAGCCGAGTAGCTTACAGAAATAAGAAAGAATCAGATAGATGTAAAATAGATATATCTAATGTTATTGAGTAATTATAGCTATTTTACTGGTTAACAGTAACTTGTAATTGTACTATTTTTAGATGTATTCCGTTTCTTAATCTTATGAAATACATATGTAATTACTGTTAGATTCGCTCCAGACTAAGTACTAAGAATGTGCGTAATTAGCTATATAATTTTTTAACGCTTAATATAAGAACGATGATTTATCACTTTCTAATTGCCTTGGTCCTTGCTGTAGTTGTTATGCCTAAATCTGCAGGCGATTTGAACAAGCTCAATCAAAAGCTATCAAAAAAACTGGATGCCGAGCCTACTTATATGATGGATGTGGAAGGTAAACAATATGAGCTCAGCTTTAATGAAAGAGAAATTATTGAGTCTCGCTGGATAGACAAAGTAGAGCTATTCAAAGCTACTAATCTGGAAGAGGAGTATGTGGGAGGAAAATCCAATGTGGTAGTTATGGTATCACTGAAACAGCGTAAGCTGGATGATTTTTTTAAGGCGATAGAAGAAAGAGACATTCAATTGCTGAGTTCCAACAAAAGTCTGTCTCTCTCCAGTTTTTAGAGTCTATATATTATAGGCCAGCTGCAGTACCTTCCCAGTCTGGGTCAGCAGCGCCAATAAACTGACCGCTTTCTGCCTCATACATGACGGCATGAACTCTGCCGAATTTAGCGACTTCAGGTACTTCATGAAGCAGGTAGCCTTTTGCCAGCAGGGCTTCAAGTACTTCATCTTGCCAGCCTTCACCCTGGTGCGTTTCTACCAGTACACTGTCTGCATCATCAGGATGCACGCGGGGAGCTGCTAATGCGTCTGCTAAGTTCAGTTTCTGATCAATTATACGGCTGGTTACCGAGCTTACAGCCGAAACAATTTTAGAGCCTCCGGCAGCTCCCAGCGCCATATAAGGCTTATTGTTTTTTGTAATGATGATAGGTGATATGTGAGAAGCGGCACGCTCTCCGGGTTCAAAATCACCTAAGTATCCGCCCAGAGTTACCGCATACAAAAAGCCTAAACCCGGACTAGCTACCTTAGAACCCATGTTTGGTCCTAAAGATTGTGTTAGGGCAATCATCATACCGCTGCTATCAGCTACGCTTAAGTGAGTTGTATGCCCCTCTTCAGCAAGCCAGCTGTCTGGCACTTTGTCAGGCTGAAGCTTGCTTATTGTAGCTTCGCTCAAAATCTCCTGGGCAGCCTGTCGGGCGTAGGCTTTAGAGATCAGGATAGGAATGGAGTCCGCACTCTGCTTTTTTCTGTCCTGATAAGCTCTCTCAATAGCCAGATACATAGCAGTAGCCCACTCCACTTCGTTGTTGTTGTCAACTTCCAGTTGCTCTAGTATGTTCAGAATTTCTAAAGTAATGGCGCCATAAGAAGGCATAGATAGCGCATACAGATCATGCCCCTGATAACTGCTTTTTAACACATCAGCGTCACGAGCTTCGTATTTAGACAGATCGTCCAGGTTCAGCACCCCTCCATTTGCCTGTATGTCGGCAATTATCCTTTGGGCAATGCTACCCTGATAAAATGCCTGCTCACCTTGTTCTGCAATGGCCTCCAAAGTGCTGGCCAAATCCTGCTGTATCAGTAGTTCGCCAGCCTCGTAGGTGCTGCTATCATTTTTCAGATAATACCTACGGCTTCCTTCAAATTCGTGTAGCTGATCTATAGCCAGCGCATGACGGGTGGATTCACCGGGTAAGAGCTTGAAACCTTCACGTGCATAATGTATAGCCGGCTCCATCACCTTAATTAAAGGAAGTACACCATACTCTCTTTGCAGCTTGCAAAGACCAGCTACTACGCCCGGTATTCCAATGGCAGGATAGCCGTATTTGCCTTCAGGAGCAGTTTCAGCATCGTAAGATAGTGGAGCCTGAGTAGTAGCGTCTACACCACGAACCTCTCCACTTGGCAGGTGTACAATCGCCTGTAACCTTCCTCCCAGTCCGCTCATGCTTGGCTCTACTACTGAAAGGGTAAATGCAGTGGCCACTGCTGCGTCTACGGCATTGCCACCCCTTTCCAGCATATGAAGGCCGGCACCTGTAGCCAAGGGGTGTGCGCTGGAAACCATAGCATGTGCCGCCTGTGCAGATTGGCTCTGGGTGCTATCCAGACTGCTGTATTCAGATACAGTCTCCTGCTCGCTACTACAGGCCAGTATAGCAAACAGAAGGGCTAAGGCTAATAACTTATTCATAAGGTTAGAGCTGAGGTGAAACCTCTAAAGTACCCTATGTCAGCTGTAAATGCCAGTTTTTAGCCTTTTAATCAGGATAAGTGCATGCCTATCAGTTTGTCTAACTTAAAATTCCTTTAACTACTTCGCCATGCACATCAGTAAGGCGGAAGCGGCGCCCCTGGTATTTATAAGTCAGGCGCTCATGATCTATGCCTAAAAGGTGTAGTAATGTTGCCTGAAAATCATGCACATGCACAGGGTTTTGTACAACATTATAGCTAAACTCATCAGTCTGACCGTACACGATTCCGGGTTTCACTCCCGCCCCTGCCATCCACATACTGAAACAGCCCGGATGGTGATCGCGTCCGTAATTTCCTTTGGTCAGGCGCCCCTGGGAGAAGCTGGTTCGGCCAAACTCTCCGCCCCAAACTACCAGGGTATCTTCCAGCAATCCTCTCTGTTTAAGGTCCATAATAAGGGCAGCAGTGGCCTGATCGGTATCTTTGGCTTGTCGGCTAATACCCCCAGGCAGGTTACCGTGCTGGTCCCAGCCCATGTGGTACAGCTGAATAAAGTTGACATTTTTTTCTGCCAGCTTACGGGCAAGCAGGCAATTGGCTGCATAAGTACCAGGTTTGCGAGCGTCTTCACCATATAGTTTATAGATATACTCTGGCTCATTGGAGAGGTCTACCGCATCAGGCACTGAACTTTGCATCCTGAAAGCCATTTCGTACTGCTGTATTTTAGAGTCAATTTCTGGGTCGCCGCTTATTTCCTGCTGTATACGGTTCATCTCGTTGATGTAGTCCAGTGCGCGCCTACGGTCATGCTGGTGTATGCCATAAGGATTGTTGAGGTAGAGCACGGGGTCTTTACCCGATCTAAACTGTACCCCCTGATGGTGGGATGGCAGAAAACCATTTCCCCAGGCAGAAGAGCTGAGAGGCTGGGCACCTCCACCTTTAGAGACCAGCACTACAAAGTTAGGAAGGTTCTGATTGCTACTGCCCAGTCCATAGCTCATCCAGGAGCCAATAGAAGGACGGCCACTTTGTTGTGAACCGGTTTGTACGAACATTACTGCGGGTTCGTGATTAATCGCATCGGTATATACTGAGCGTATGATACAAAGCTCATCTACAATTTTAGATGTATAAGGCATTAATTCGCTCACCCAGGCCCCTGACTGCCCATACTGCTTAAAGTCAAAAATAGACTGCACCAGAGGAAAAGTAGACTGATTGGCCACCATGCCAGAATTACGCTGTGTCCCCCTCACTGAGTCGGGTATCTCTTTGCCATGCCACTTTTTAAGTGCCGGTTTATAATCAAAAGTCTCAATCTGCGAAGGACCTCCGCTCTGGAAGAGGTAAATGACCCGTTTAGCTTTTGCGGGGAAATGCCCCTGACCTACTATTCCTCCATTACGCGGTGCTACCAAACTTTTTCCGATAGAAGGGAAAGGATTAATTAAAGAAGAGAGGGCTATGGAGCCAAAACCTAAAGAAGCTTTGCTCAAAAACTGCCTTCTGCTTTGGTTAGATGTATCTTTTTTCATGTTATGTCTATTTTCGGGTGTAGGCCTCGTGGGTGTTCATAATACTATTGGTAACTACTGCCAGAGCAGCCAACTTCTCGCTGGGTTCACTTTTCAACTCTTGCTCTCCGATACTTAAAAAATTATTTAAGTCCTGAGGGCTTCGTGAGAATTTCTGATACTCGTCCTGATAGTGTGCCTGCATCAGCTCCAGTTCTTTGGCTTGTGGCTTACGACCAGTCAGCAAGCGAAAGGCAGAATGAAGTGCGGCTTCCACACTTTCTTCTTGCTGTAAAACATTCTCTGCCAGTACACGAGCAGCTTCTATATACTGAGGGTCGTTGAGGAGTACCAAAGCCTGTAAAGGAGTGCTGGTAGTGGTACGACGAACCGTACACTCTCCCCTCTGCGGCATATCAAAAATGAGCATAGAAGGAGGAGGAGAAGTACGTTTCCAGATGGTGTATATGCTTCGTCGGTACAATCCTTCTCCATTTTCCTGTAGGTAAGGGTAGCGCCACGATTTATTGCTCAGCTCGTCCCATAGCCCTTCCGGTTGATAGGGGTATACACTTTTACCGCCGACTTTATTTACCAGCAAGCCACTAATGGCCAGCGCATTGTCACGAATCATTTCTGCCGGTAATCTAAAGCGGGGTGCCCGGGCCAGATATAAGTTTTCGGGGTCCTGCTCCAGTAGCTCCGGAGTTAACTTAGAGCTTTGGCGATAAGTAGCAGAAGTCACAATTAGTGTATGAAGCGCTTTTAGATCCCAGTTGTGCTCTCTTAGCCATACCGACAGATAGTCCAAAAGCTCTGGGTGGGTTGGTAGTGCCCCCTGGTTTCCTAAGTCGTCGGAGGTGCTAACCAGCCCTTTGCCAAAATGAAGCTGCCACATGCGGTTGACAATAACTCTGGCAGTAAGAGGATTATCTTCGGCAAACATCCATTGAGCCAAACCCAGACGGTTGGGCGGCAGGCTGTCAGGAAAGCTCAATATACTGGCAGGTGTAGCTGGTATTACTTCTTTGCCTGCTTGGTTATAGTTGCCTCTTTCCAGAAGATAGGTAGTACGGGCTTCATCTAAATCCCCCATCACCATAATTTCTGGTATGGTATTCATCAGCTGATTGAGCGTGTCTCGTAAGGCGGTAAGCTTTTTCTGCTCAGATGGGTCCTGGTATCGCTGAAAGTAATATTCTTTCAGTAGAGAAGCATTTTGCGCTTGTTTGAGTAGTTCCAGACTCTCTTCTGGCCCGGTGAGGTAGCTTACTTCCAGAGGGCTGAGGTTTGTATTAAAAATTCTGATCTCATCCAGCCCGCCGTTTTTCATAGGAGTAATTTTATCCCGGCTACCCAGATGAAACCCCCGAAAGCCATAAGTATGTATATCAGGCTCATAAAGTATGCCTTTGTACAGATTGTCTGCCTGTACGTTCAGTGCGAGGGGGTTGCCATTAAGGTAAATTTTTACACCTTCGGCACGACTGGATCCATCATAGCTTATGGTTACTCTGCTCCATGCTTTTGCCGGCAAGGCCTGTTCGCTGACTAACTCAATAGCGTTTTGAGGCCAGGAGTGCGCGATAATAAATTGCAATTTATTTTCTCTCAGGTACAGAGAATACCCTTTTAGGCCAAGCCTGAGGTCTTCGCAGTGGGTAAATACGCCTGCTTCTTCGTAAACAGTATCAGTATACACCCAGAGGTCTACCGAAAAAGGCTGAGTACGCTCATACCAACCCACTTTGTCTCCCAGCACTAAAGAGTTGTAGTCGCTCACAAAAAAGGCTTTACCCTTAACCCCATCTTTAATGATTGCCTCTTTTAGGGTTGCGGCTTGGCCCCGATTTAGCAGGTTAGGAGAGTGAGCAGTACCTTTTTCTTTTTCTTCAAAATGGTCTAGCGGGTAATAGGCTGTAAGAGCTCGTAGCAGACTGCTTTCAAGTTCTTTTTTGAGGTTTGGAGTGGAAGCCAGCCAATGCTCAAAATCTTCGTCTGACTTTGACTGCTCAATTTTAGCTTCCTGTTTTTGAATAAAAGTAGTTAGATCGGCAATCTGCTGATCCGTTTTTTCTTCGCTAAGAAGTAGAGCAGGGCCCGGAGTCTGGTCGGGGCCATATACAGGGCTACCCGTTTCGTGGGTGCTGTTGAAGAAGGCAAACATACTAAAGTAGTCCTCCTGAGAAACGGGGTCGTACTTATGGTCATGGCAGCGGGCACATTCAAGTGAAAGACCTAAAAATGCTTTTCCGAGGGTATTGGTGCGGTCAGCAACATATTCCACTCTATACTCTTCAAAAACAATTCCTGCTTCTGAGTTTTTCTTATGCAAGCGGTTAAAGGCAGTAGGTAAAATTTCCTCTTTTCCGGCATCGGGCAACAGGTCTCCGGCCAATTGTAAGGTGGCAAAGCGATCATAAGGCATGTTCTGATTGAATGCCTCAATCAGCCAGTCGCGCCAGGGGGAGAAATCGCGATGCTTATCGTCCAGGTAACCATCGCTATCCGCATAGCGGGCAACATCCAGCCAATGCGCTGCCATACGCTCCCCGTAAGCAGGAGAGGCTAGCATTTTTTCTACCAGCTTCTCATAAGCTCGTGGAGATTTGTCAGCTACAAAATGATCAATTTCTTCCAGTGAGGGAGGTAGCCCTCTCAGGTCAAAGCTCAGGCGACGGATCAATGTTTCACGATCTGCCTCAGGAGAAGGAGACAACCCTTCGGATTGCATTTGTTTGTATACAAAATGGTCAATCTCATTAGCTACCCAACTCTTGTCTGCCTTTGGGGGTGTTGTTTTTTGAGGAGGAACAAATGCCCAGTGGGGCTCGTAGTTTGCTCCTTGTTCTATCCAGCGTAGCAGTATAGCTTTTTCTTCAGTGCTAAGTTGAAGGTTAGACTCCGGAGGGGGCATTTGTAACTCAGGATCATCACTCAGTATGCGATGATAAATTTCACTGTCAGCAAGCTCACCATCTACAATGGCATATTTACCCTTATTTTCTTTGAGCTCAGCTTTAGCTTCTTCTGCAAGGTCTAGTCGGAGTTCAGCTCCACGATTTTTTTCATCTGGCCCGTGGCACGCAAAACAACGGTCAGAAAGTATAGGCTTTACATGAAAGTTGTAACTTACCTTATCAGGGATGCGGGCTTCAGCTTCCAGAATCTCTTCGGGCTTATCTACCTGACAAGCAGAAATAGCACCAACAAAAAATGCAGAAAGCAAGGTTTTGCAGCTTATGTTCATAAAAAATCCGGTAGTTGTATTAGTATCATTAAATTAAGACATAATAGCCGTAACTGGAAGAGATGTTGCGAGTAATTCATGACTCTAATTGACTTTAACACAAAAGGTATCGGTTGCATTTTGTGAGAAAAGCACCATTTTATGGGAATATTGTCATTATTTATAACGATCTTGAAAGTTGATTTAAAAACTAAATACACTCAATCTATGGATAGAAGAACAGCCCTTAAGAGGGCGGCGCTATTCGCCGGAGGTATTGCCCTGATACCGTCCTGTAATTTCAGCCCCGAACGGGAAGCCGTAGCACTGGATAATTTGCAGATAGACCTGAAGCATCAGGATTTACTGGCTACAATTCTGGAAACCATTATACCCGCCGGAAAGCAGGGCGAAAAGAGTGACGAGCCTCAGGAGCCGGGCGCGGAAGCTTTAAATTTATATCGTTTTGTACTGGTTATGGTAGACGACTGCGAACCCCCAGAGGTGCAGCAGATATTTACCAGTGGCTTGAGGCATATCAGTCAGTTTGCGAAAGAGAAGTTACAGATGGAAGTTGAGCAAGGAGAGCAGGCACAAAACGAAAAGCTTATCACCAGTCTGCTCAACATGGAAGTAAATGAAGAGGCTACTGACAAAACTCTGGAAGATATACAGGCTTTTCTTAATCTAAGTAAGCGCTATGCAATACAGGGTTTTATGGCTTCTGAATACGTGATGACTGAAAAATTTCCTTACAAATTGGTGCCCGGTACATTTCAGACCTGTGTATCAACAGATGGTTTAACGGTAATGTAATTATGGCAAATCTGAATATAGACAGCGAAAAGAATAGAACCTACGATGCTATTGTCATCGGATCAGGAATAAGTGGTGGATGGGCTGCCAAAGAGCTTACGGAAAAAGGCCTGAAGACTCTGGTTTTAGAAAGAGGGAGAGATGTAAAACATGTGAAGGATTATCCTACTACCAATATGCTGCCCTGGGAACTGGAGCATAGAGGTAAGGTAAGCCATAAGTTATTAGAAGAGAACCCAGTAGCCGGAAAGTGTTATGCCTTTAGAGAAGATACGCAGCACTTTTTTACCAGAGATAAGGAGCAGCCCTATGTGCAGGATAAGCCTTTTGACTGGATAAGAGGCTATCAGGTAGGGGGTAAGTCATTACTTTGGGCCCGACATACCCAGCGGTGGAGCGATTTTGACTTTGAAGGTCCTGCTCGTGATGGCTTTGCAGTAGACTGGCCTATACGCTATCAAGACATTGCCCCCTGGTATAGTCATGTGGAGAAGTTTAGTGGTATTTCTGGCAACAAAGATGGTTTGCCCAATTTGCCCGATGGTGAGTTTTTGCCTCCTATGGAGCTTAACTGTGTAGAAAAATATTTTAAAGAAAAGGTAGAGAAGCAGTACAAAGGACGTAATGTTATTATCGCTCGTTGCGCACACCTCTCCAAACCTCAGCAGATACATCTGGAACAGGGCAGGAGCCAGTGTATGAACAGGAATTTGTGCCAGCGAGGTTGTCCTTTTGGCGGATATTTTAGTAGTAATTCCTCTACTTTACCCTGGGCAGCCAATACTGGAAACTTAAGCCTGAGACCCAATTCAGTAGTACATTCCATAATTTACGATGAGCAAAAAGAGAGGGCCAGCGGTGTGCGAGTGCTGGATGCTGAAAGCAAAGAGATGATGGAGTTTTACGCGCCAGTGGTCTTTGTCAATGCAAGTGCGCTAAATACTAATCTGATATTGCTTAATTCCACATCTAACCGCTTTCCGCAAGGGCTGGGTAATGATAACGGACTTCTAGGTAAGTATATAGCTTTCCATAACTACAGGGCCAAAATCTCTGGCGAGTATGATGGCTTTTTAGATAGCACTACTGTAGGGCGGCGACCTACATCAGGCTATATCCCCCGCTTTAGAAATGTGCACAAACAAGAAACAGATTTTCTGAGAGGTTATGCTTCGGGCTTTAGTGCAAGCCGTAGAGTAGTCCGTTCCTATGATGGTATTGGGCATGAACTTAAAGAAAATATGCTTACACCTGAATGGGGCTTGTGGCGAGTAGGCTCTCATATGATGGGAGAAACCATTCCTAAAGAAAGCAATTATTTAAGCCTGGACAACGAGAACCAAGACCCTTATGGTATACCTCAGCTTAAAGTAAGTGTAGACTATGACGATAATGATGAGAAGATGATTCAGGATTTCTTTGAGCAACTTACAGAGATGTATACACAGGCAGGTTTTACTAATATTAAAACCAGAGATACACATCAGGCTCCCGGATTAGACATACACGAAATGGGAGGTGTACGCATGGGGCACGACCCTAAGACTTCTCTCTTGGATAAGTGGAACCGACTGCATGCCTGCAAAAATGTGTTTGTGACTGATGGTGCCTGTATGACTTCTACCAGTACTCAAAACCCATCACTTACTTATATGGCATTAGCCGCCCGTGCCGTAGACTTTGCGGTAAAGGAAAAGAAAAAGCTTAACATATAAGCAGTTGAATTAGATATTGAACAAAATGAGGCCGTATCAATTGATACGGCCTTTGTATTTAGGAGCTTATTTGCATCAGTAAAGATGCAACAGTAAGCTGTTAGCTTTACATTCCGGTACCTTAACCGAAGATACTCATACCCTCATAAATTACAGAATTGTCCAGACTGTTGACCTGTCCGGAAAAGGTAATGCGGTTGCCCCAGCTATCTCTAAAGGTTGCCTGCGCGTTTCCATTACCAGAAATAGTCATATTAAGAGTTCCATGTCCAAGGGCTGTGGTATTGAGCTGCGCGTTAATTCTCAGTGGTTTACCCTTCTTACCCTCAGTAACTTCGTAGTCTACCAGCTTGCCGTTTAATGTAATACCGCCCAGACCGTTGTAGCCAAAATATCCGGGTGCCGCTGTTTGTAAAACTACCCTATCCCCATCTAAGAGGATGAAGCTGTTAGATACCATATTATAACGGTTCATGTATCTATCGTAAAGCGCATCTGCTTCCAGCACGAAGGCCTGCTCATTAGCCAGTTCAAGAGCTACAGTTTTCCCTTCTTCTATCGCTTGCTCGCGCTGGCGCTTTTTCTCTAGCCGCTCCTGTTTTCTGGCTTCTCGCTTTTCTGCTTTTGATTGTGCATCGGCACTGCTGATAAAAGTAAAAAGTGCCAAAGCAAAAGTTAAAATATATGTAGGTTTCATTTGAATTCTATTTAAATGATACACCAACATAACGTACATATATGAAAGAAAATTCATATTTAAGGATGATAATGTTGATATTTACATATAGTAATATAAATAAAAATTGCGCTTCAAATGTCAGGTTTCTTCTTACCCATAAGTATTTGCTAACAAACTTTATATGTTTTTTTCTGAGAGTAATTTTGGCGTGAGATGCTCTTATGCGTTCAAAAAATAGTGTACAAGAGCCGCACAATACCCACAAGTGGTGAGCATTGTGTTTTTCTCCCCAACAAGGGTATTTTTCCCCTTAATTACTAATTTGTCCTTTTTGGTAATATATTTCTTGGGTTTTTAAGTTGAAATTGGTATATTGTATTAATTGAAAATTTAATTGTATTTTATTGTTAAGCGCATCTGAAAAAAGCAAACAGACCCTATAGGTAACCCTACTATTATTTACTGCCTAATTGTCAAAGTTTCACTATCAACTATGCCTCAGATGACCTCTTTTTGCACACTTCAAAAATACTGGGAGCAGCAGGATTTTGTATGCTCCGAGAACATTCCACAACCCCATTGGAAGCCCAGCCCCGGGGGGATAGGGGATAGCTATAGCTATATTTATGATCATGTGAGCTCATGCTACGCTCGTCTAGATCAGGCTGTGCACAAAATTCTGGGCTACTACCCGGAAGAAGTAAACCGCGAAGGCTTGAGTTTTATGGATAAAAAGATTCATCCTGAAGACCATGAGCCAGTAATGGACTTGCTGCAACGTGTATGGCAAATGATACTGGACCAGCCACCTGCTTACCGGAAAGAGTACAATATGAGTATTGACTATCGGTTGCAGCATGCTAATGGTAAGTTTGTGCATCTGATACAACAGAACAGTATACTCACAACTGATAGCATAGGTAATATTGTGTACAGCTCTGGAGTGTGTTATGATATTTCTCACTGGCAAAAGAAAACACCGCCCACTCTAAGTCTTTATCATAACGCTAATCTGATTACTCGCTGGAGGGCAAAACCTTCTCCGGTAGCGAGTACTATCAGCCGCAGAGAAAAGGAAGTAGTACGGGAGGTTTGTAAAGGTAAAACCTCTATACAAATAGCTGACGAGCTACATATCAGTAAGCATACAGTAGATACACACCGTAAAACGATCATGCGCAAATTGGGCATTAAAGGTACGCCTGCGTTAGTACAGTTTGCCCATCAGTATGAACTTATCTGATGGGTGTAGCAAAGCCCCCTATCATCATGTATAGAGGGCTTTGTCTTTTAAATACTGGTTAGTTTTTTTTCTGTTTCCGCTACTACAATGCTGCTTTTGCGGGTGAACCAGCGGTACAGTAATGGCACAATTAACAGCGTTAAAAATGTACTGGAAATCATTCCTCCAATAATGGTCCAACCTAAAGGTGACCATAAGCTGGTATTAGACAATGTTAGAGGGAGTAGCCCTAAAATAGTGGTAGTTGTTGTAAGCAAGATGGGCGTAAATCGAGTTTCAGCTGCTTCTTTTACGGCCTCTATTACACTCTTACCTTCTCTTACCATCTGATTGCTATAGTCTACCAGTATAATTGAATTGTTTACTACTATACCTACTAAACTGATAAAACCGACAAAAGCAAAAAAGGAGAAAGACCATCCACTAAGGTAAAGAGCTACAAAAGAACCTGTAATGGCTAGAGGTATCGCGGAAAAAATGATTAGAGGCTGCACTAAGGAGCGGAACTGCAAAACCAGTACTGCAAATATGCCTACCATAGCTAGTATAAGTAGAGCTCCCAGATCACCAAAAGTCTCCTGTTGGGCTTCGTACTCTCCGGCTACATAATAGCTATAACCTTCTGGAAAGGAAATTTGCTCCAGTTTTTCTATCAGCCGAAGCGTGACTTCAGTAGTTTTATCAGGGTTTACCACATTGGAAGTTACGGCTATGCTTCGCTGGAAATCATAGTGCTGTATCAGTTTGGGGGCTGACTTATAAGTTACCGTAGCCACTTGCTTTAACGGTACCTGTGCGTTGGATTGTGTGCTAATATACAACTGTTCAAGGTTTTCTATACCGCTGTGCTCACCTACGGGCATGCGCAATACCAGAGGGTATTCTTCTCCATCGTCCAGTGTAAGCTTATCTACGGTAAGTCCTGCTAAGCTGGCCCGTATACCTAAATCTATGTCTGCAAGCGGTAGGTTCAGCATTGCCGCCTTATCTCTATTGATGTCAATTTTTAGGTTAGTTTTGTTAAGCGCCAGAGGGTTTTTTACATTCAAGGTGCCCTCAGTGTTGGTAATAGCTTCTTCTACCAGAAAAGAAAGTCGCTTTAGGGTATCGCTATGGTTGCCAATAATTTTAATCTCAATAGGAGCTTCAAAGGGAGGACCGTTTTTAAGTTCGCTAAAAGTGATTTCGGCAGCCGGGAAGTGTGTAAAGGCCTTCCGAAATTCTGCCAGGGTCTGATAAAACTTTTCAGCGTCCCAATGGGTGAAGTTAACCAGTAACTGTCCATGATTTTTCTTATACTCTTCTCCCACCCGATTGTAGTATATAGTAGGGTTGCCATGCCCCGCATTGGTTACATAATCTTTAACTAGCGCTGTAGTATCCAGAACAGAGGCTACAAACTGAACAGCCCTATCAGTTTCTTCCACATTGCTACCTTCAGGAGTTTCTACTTCAATCAGGAGTAATGCTTTGTCTGCGGTAGGAAAAAAGCTAACACCAATCTGAGGAAAGAGCATAAGGCTACCAAAAAATATTATAAGGGCGATAGTCAAGGTAAGCCATGGTCTGCGCAGTGCGACATTAAGAGTGGGTCGGTACAGCCGATGAATGACCTTTTCCAAAACTGCTTCAATCCATCTTTTTTTGTGCACGGTAGGTTTAAGAAATAGACCTGCCGCAATGGGACTGAAGCTTAGTGCCAGTATCAGTGAAAAGCAAAGCACTAAAATTACCGTAATGGGTAGCGAACGTAGAAATTCTCCGGCTCCGCTATTGAGTAAAGCTAATGGGCCAAAAGCCAGAAGGGTAGTAATGGTAGAGCTTATTATTGCGCTGCTTACCTCCTGTGTACCTAGCATTGCGGCCTCTTTTACGGTATAGCCTCTCTTAATATAGCGTACGATGTTTTCTAATACCACAATGCCATTATCTACCAGTAAACCCAGTGCGATAACCAAAGCAGCAATAGAGATTTGCTGTAGTGCGAAACCAGTTTGCTGAAGGCTACCAATTGCCAGAAGTATGGAAAGCGGAATTACCAGTACTATAATAATAGAGGAGCGAAATCCTAAAAACAGTAGTATAATCGCACCTACCAAAAATACACCTTGCAGGAGATTAGAAAAGAAATCCTGTATACGTGCCTGCACTGCAGGAGCTTGTTCAAACACACTATATAGTTGGACACTCTCAGGTAAAGAGCTACGAAATTCATCGGCTGTTAGCTGTATTTCTTCTGCCAGATGGATAAGATTTACATCATCTTTTTGGGTAAGGGTAATATAGATACACTTATCACCCATGTAGCTGGCCTTCCATCGTAGATCTTCATATGCAAAGTCTACCTCGGCAATATCTTTGAGGTAGACAAGATGCGCCTGATTGCTACCTACAACGGTCTGCTTTAGTTCTTCCAGAGAACGATATGTGCCGGATGACTTGATAGTAAATGATCTGTTACCAGCATTTACATCTCCGCCGGGGAGTAAATAGTTGTTTCCCTGAAGTACACCTATCAGCTGCTTCAACGAAATATGCTGCTGCGCCATACGCTGATAGTCTAAGGAGATTCTTATCTCTTCCTGAGGTGCAGCGTGTACTTCTGCTGCGTTGACTCCTGAAATGCGTTCCAGCTTCATTTCTAATACCTCTGCCAGATCGTTCAGTTCATTGTAAGGTAACTTAGGAGAGACCAGCGCAAACTGCTGAATGCTAACCCTTTTGTTGGGTGAATATTGCAAAATATCCAGACTGTGCAGATCATCAGGTAGCTCTGTGCTGGCAGCGTTTATTTCTCTTACAATTTCGTCATACTTCTCGTCTGTATCTATACCAAATTCACCATCTACCTGAATGATAGCTAAACCGTCTTCTATGCGGGTGTTTACTTGGTCAATCTCATCAACCTCTTCCAGCGCATCTTCCAGTGGGTTTACAATCAGCTCTTCCATATCTTCTGGTCCGGTACCCGGATAGACAGCAATAATGGTATAGACTGGAAAATCTGGCTTGGGATCTTCCGAACGAGGCATATTGAGTAGGGCATAGCTACCAATAAGAATGCCTATGACTATAAGAACAAATACAAAACGATAATTACGTATGGCTAACTTTGGGATATTCATAAAGCTAAATATTAACGGCTGGCTAAAATCTGAATGCTATCCTGATCTTTAAGGTAGGCGGCACCCTCGGTTACTACATAGTCAAAAGCTGGGGGCAGAGAGGCGGAAATGGTAAAAAAGTCATTGCCGATGTGCTGGGGTGTTACTTTTACCTTTTGTACCTGTTTGCTTTTATGGTTTGCTACAAAAATTGAAGCCTCATCTTTATGGCCTTCTACCAAAGCCTGCATAGAAATCTGGTAGTAGGGCTCCTGACTGGCAGGGTAGAGTTTGACTTTGCCTATAAAGCCTGATCTTAATGCTAAGGAAGTGGCGTCCAGGGTTAGTTCAACTTCAAATGTGCCGGAACGTGGATCAGAAGCCGCTGCCATTTCCGTTACTCTTGCATTAAAATGCTGCTGCGGGTAAGCATCAAAGTATACATGGGCGGTATCTTGTAGTTGCAAACGTACTATTTCTCGGTCGCTAACTCCAATACGCATTACCATAGCCTCAGTACTATTATTTCCTAGCTGAATTACCGGAGTACCTGGGCTAAGCAATTCTCCTTCTTCTGTAAATGTACGAAGCACTATGCCAGCAGCAGGAGCCTTGACAAGTGCATATTCCTGATTAAAATGTGCAATGTCCAGATCTGCTTTGGCAAGTTCGTACGCGGTGGTCTGATTTTGTAGCTGCTCCAGTGTTGCCACCTTTTCATCATACAGGTTTTGTGCCCTCTCAAGGTCTCGTTTAGCTTTTTTATAGGCATTCTCAGCCTGTGCTACCTGTGCGTTTATTTCAGTAGGCTTAAGGCTTGCCAGCAACTGTCCTTTGCGTACCCTTTGTCCTTCTTTTACGTGCATTTTGTCAATTATGCCACCTATCTTGAAAGATAGCTGTGTTTCTTTTGAAGAGGCTAGCTTACCACTGGAAACTATAGGAATAGCTTTCTGATGAACTTCTAGTTTTTGCAGCCTTACTGGCCGTGGTCCTGGCTTAGAGGCCTGATCGGTGTTGGTGCTATAATCTGGTTTACAGGCTGATAGTATTGCGATACCCAAAACTATAGTAATTAATTTTTGTGTATTTTTCATAGGTGATGTTCGCTTGATGATTATTGTATGGATAGTGTTAAGAAAATTTGGGAAGATGTGTAATCGTAGGCATGGGCTGTTAGTTTGAGCTTTTAGAGTTGCGCGGCCCATTCCAGCATAGCTTCAGCCTTGTACCATTGGTAGCGGGCTATGACTAGCTCCAACTGAGCATTAGTATAGCGGTTACGGCTTTCAAGTAGCTCTAACAGTAAAGCCTGCTGTAGCTTGTACTTGGTCTGGGTAATCTCAAAGCTCTTTTCAGCGCTTTTTACCGCTCTTAGTTTTGCCGTATAGCTTGCTTGTGCCGTCCTGAATTGGTGATATGCATGGCTAACCTGTAGCTGAATCTGACTCTCTATCTGTGCAATCTGTTGTTGTGCAGACTGCAATTGTAGCTGAGCTTCCTGCTTAGCGCTATTGATTTTGCCTCCGCTGAAAATGGGTACTGATAAATTGAACTGAGCGAGCACATAGTCCTGATTTTCATCAAAGGAGTAGCCAAAACCCTGGTACCCACTCAATATGCCTAACGAAAGTTGAGGGAGCTTTTTATTTTTTTGCAATTGAAGTAGTGCCTCTGTAGTCAGTAGCCCTTTTTCTGCCTGCTTAAGTTCATAGCGATTGGCTAAAGCACTCTGTTGCAGTTCTTCCAGTATCTTTGGGAGCAGAGGGAGGTCATACAGGTTTTTATCTACAATTATTTCTGCTTCCAGCTCTTTATTAAGCAAAAAGTTAAAATAGTTTTTGGCTGCCTGCGATTGCTGTAGAGCCGTCTGGCTTTGGGCAAAGAGGTTTTGCAGTTCGTATTCTGCTTCATAAATCACCTCTTCGGTAGCTTTATCATTTTTGACCAGAACCCGATTTACCCTTAGTAATTCTTTAAGTAAAAGTTCGGTAGAATCGTAGACGGATATCAGTTCCAGGCTTTGTAAATAATCGTAATAGGCAGATTTAATCTCTTTAATAAGCTGCTGACGATAAGCATCGTGTTGAGCCTGTTGTACTTTTACCATTTTTTGCCGTGCGCGGTAGCCGTAATAGATATCAGTATTGAGCAGCGGCTGGCGTAAAGAGAGGCGCGTATCATGAAAATTGTTGGGCAAAAACTGTTCGTTAACATTTTCCAGGTCAGTAGGATAGTTTTGACTGTCTGTTATTTGGTTGAGTGTTGCATGTATAGGGTTAAATAAGTCTCCTACCGGAAAGTTAATAGTACGACCTCCGCTGGCAGCAGTATAGGAGGCTTCAAATGAAAGTTGAGGTAAAAAGTTTGCTTTTGCTTGCTGCAAAACTTCTATACTCTTTTTTAGAGAGAGTTCTTCCTGCTGTAGTGCCAGATTATTGGCAACTCCCTCCTCTACATACTGCTGGAGCACATGCTGGGCCATAGAGAGGTGTAATGGAAGCCAAATGAGTAAAGATGTTATCACTATCTTCATAATAATGAATGGTATTAATTTAATGAACACTGTTTAGTAATAGGGTAAAAAAATTTAGTTTTGTGTCAGGAGAATGGAATTAAAGAGTTCTAAAGCATCTGTTACCATTTTTTCTCTTCTGTCTTTAGAGTACATTTTTAATCGTTGCCTGATTTTTAGAGATACAAGACCATGAACAGTGGACCAGATCCAGTAAGTAGTAGTCTCAAGGTCTTTACCCTTAAAATAGCCTTGCTGCTGGCAATCTGATACTAACCTAAGCAGAAAATCGTAGCTGTTTTCTCCTTCATGCCATTTATCTTTGGTTGTTTCCGTTTCCATAGGAGCCTTCATAATAAACATCAGATCATAGTAACCTGGGTTTTCCATAGCAAACCTGATGTAAACATGCCCCAATGCCAGCAACCTTTCTATAGGAGTAGGCTGGTCCATTACACCCTGAAAATACTGATAGAAAAGTTTAAACCCCTCTTTACTGATAGCCAGAAAAAGCTCATTCTTATCTTTAAAATGTAAGTATATCGTACCTGGGCTATATTCTATGGCGTCTGCTATATTACGTATACTTGTCTTTTCAAAACCCTGTGCTACAAATAGTTCTGCAGCAGTGTGTAGTATCAGGTCTCTGAGTTTTTGCTTATTTCTATCTTTTCTTTCTTGAACCCCCATAACGGACTTATTTATGAATAACGTAAATTTACTGAACAGTGTTTAGTTAAATTGATTATTTTTTGTGGATTAATTTATTTTCAAAGTTTTGATTTTTAGATATCTTTTGATCAACAATTTGAAATTATTACATGTTAAGTATGAGCCTAAACTAATGCACATACATTTTAATCACACTACCTGACATGAAAATTTTGAATACTATAATGCTGCTGCTGGCAATTTGTACTTTTGCTTATGCCCAGTCTGATAAGGTTGAAACTAAAAGAGGCGACTTAGAAATCCAGCCAGTGCTGCATAGTACTATGGTTATGAAGTGGAACGGAAAAACTATATATACTGACCCTTATGGCGGAGAAGAAAGTTTCGCTCAGTATGCCGCTCCAGATTTAGTGCTGATTACCGACATACACGGAGATCATTTAAACGTGGAAACATTGCAGGCTTTAAACCTGGAAAACTCAGAGCTGATAGCTCCTCAGGCAGTAATAGACCAGTTAGAAGGTAGTTCTGTAAAATTCAAAAAAATACACGCGCTTGCCAATGGAGAAGATACAGACTGGCAGGATATCAAAATAGAGGCTGTGCCGATGTATAACCTACCGGAAACAGAGGATTCACGTCACCCCAAAGGCAGAGGAAATGGCTATATATTAGAAGTAGGTGGTAAAAGAGTCTATATCTCAGGTGATACCGAAGACATACCCGAGATGCGTAATCTGAAAGATATTGATGTAGCCTTTGTTTGTATGAACTTACCCTATACCATGGATATTAATCAGGCAGCAGATGCGGTATTGGCCTTTAAGCCTGCTATTGTGTACCCTTTTCATTTTCGGGGCGGAGGTGGTAAGTTTAGTGATGTAGAGTCCTTTAAAAAAATGGTAAATGCAAAGAATGATCAGATAGAAGTGCGCTTAAGAAAATGGTATCCCGCTAACTAATTGCTTATAAGAATCAAGAGATCAGCTGCTTTTTTACCGCATTATATAGAAGGACTGCTCATTTATTAGCAGTCCTTTTTCTTGAAGCTAATTTTACAATTTATGCTCTTGCTTTAGCTAAGGCTTTTTCTGGCATTGCTTTTCTCTCAGTAAAGTATGTGATTAAGAAGAGAAAAAAGGCTATAAAAGCCCCAGTTTGTTGCCCATCAGAAACATTTAGATGCGCAGAAGCAGCCAGTACTATGTTAAAGAAAAAGCCAGCGTAAGCCCACTCTTTAAGTACTACCGACTTTTTTGTCCAGATGGCAATTAACCCTAAAATCTTTGCTACTGCCAGAGGGTAAATAATGTAGGTAGGAAATCCCAAATCCTGGAAAAAGCCGCTGACGGTCTCATAATTAGCAAAATAGTTAAATGCCGAAAATAACATTAACAAGCTAAACAAGCTTAGCGCGATAAAATAAGTAATTCGTATAGACTTCATAGATTCAATTTTTAGTAGTTTACGTCTATACTTATGTTGTAGTTACAACAATTGTATAAAAAATCAATTATAAAGCCTGCTGTGTTAGATAGTACGGATAATTCTAAGCGTATAAAAGTATTGCTGCATGCTCGCCTACCGATTATTTGTTAACTTTGCCGCTCAAAATAATAAGATAATGAGCGAAGAAAAGGCATATATTGTACAATACGTAGGTTTTCAGACGGCTCTGGATGAAGATACTTTTTTACAAAGCTGGACCCCATTTGCCAGTAGCATTAAATCGGCAGGTATGCTGCATATTGATGTTTATTCCCTGAAAGACAAAGAGATTTTAACCTATATTGCCCGTAATGTATGGCCGGCAGAAGCTTTTCTCAAAAACTTTCCTACTGGAGTTCCAGGGGCGGCGCGTACTCAGGATGTCAATGTATTACAGTTTGGTGGCTATTGGCTCAAGCCGGATGATATTGAAAAGCCGGAAAGCATGACTCTGTTTTTTCAAAAAGAAGCTGCGGAGAGCGAAGATGGTACAGTGCGAGCGCGTGTGACTGAAAAAGTACCTTTCAGGCAGATGATAATGCGGCTGCAAAACGAGCAGGAAGTACAGTCTACAAACGAACAATTAGTCTTTGACTGTAAACACATAAAGAGCTTATAAAGCTCTTTTTTTTATGAACTACAATAAGTTTTGTCTCTGATAGTGCTTACTCAACAGCCTCTTCTAGCGAGGATTTATATAAACCTAGAAAGAGAAAAGGAAGAAAGGCAAAGGCAAATAAAAGCACGCCTATGGCTAAAATTATGCCAGCTCCCATAAGGTGCAAAAGCTTGAAGACTACACCTAAGCCTGCCAGAAACGCACTGGAAAAACCAAAAATGAGCTTTAGCTTTTCAGTGAGTATGCGGTTGGTATTTAGTTTGTAACGGTCATAGGCCAGCATAGGAACAAAAACTAATACCAGCGCCACAAATCCATAACTAAAGAGTTTGTTACCACCGGGCAAATGCAGTAAAGCCATGAGCCAGCCCAAAGCAACAGATATAGAAGAAAGAAGACCAATGCTGTACATTAACTTTTTCATACGGCTTATTTTAGAGAGGTTTATAAGAAATATTGTTTGTTGTTGTATGTTTAGCGCCCCCTGAGGAGTTACCTGCCTGATAGCCTGCGCAAAAGCTGACTCAAAGCTCATGCCTTGCACCATTTTATCTTCCACTACACAGCAAAGGTGATCGTGCAGATCGTTTTTCAGGCTTTCTAGCTCTACGCCTTCATTATCCAGGTAGTTACTGATTTTATCTGTCTGAAATTCACTTAGTTGCATATGCTGCGGGAGTTAAACTGTGGAAAAACAATTTGCTGTATCGTTTTAATAAAGTCCTGTAACTCCGCAAACTGGGCTTCCTTCTGCACTTGACCAGCCTGAGTTAGTTTATAGTATTTGCGTACCCGTTTGCCAATATATACTTGCTCTACTTCTACCAGACCTTCATTCAGCAGTTTGTGCAGGGTAGGGTAAAGCGAACCTTCTTTAATAAGAAGTTTACCATCGGATACTTCTTTTACTTTCTGGGTAATCTCATAACCATACATTTTTTCCTGCTCGGCGAGTAGTTTTAAAATGATGGTACTAAGCGTGCCTTTTATGAGTTCGGTAGCATTCATAAACGAATATACATAGTTTTGCAATACATCACAAATCTATGTATACAAAAATTGTATGACAGCTATTAAATAAGAAAAGCCCTACCAAAGGGTAAGGCTTTTACTAAAACAACTATATGAGAATTTCATTGAATATATTTAGTTCAATGAATTCCTGCATGCAAAATATGATCTGGGCGTCAGACCAAAAAGTAGTATCTACGAATGGTATAATAAGTTAGATAAACAGCTGTTTAAATACCATAATTTGCAATCGGATACATTGGGTAAACAGCATCTAATGGTCTACAAAGCGTTTACGAAAGCTGTCTTTGTAGGCTCTGCCAACCGGTAGCACCGTTTTATTATTGAGGTATACCTGATTGCCTACAATTTTGTCAATACGGGAGGCATTAATTATAAAAGATTTATGTATCCTCACAAACTGATGCTGATCTAACTTTTCTTCCCAATAGCGTAGCGATTCCGACGAAAGCAACTTTTTCTCTTTAAGGTAGATCTCTGTATAGTCAGCATCAGAGTGGATATATACGATATCCTGTATGAGTATGCGAACATGCTCATGACCAGATTTAATGAACAGCTCTGTTTCTTTGGTCTTGTCAATCTGGCTTACACTTGCAGATAGGTTTAAGCGAGTCTGTACTTTGTTGACTGCCTTTACAAAACGCTGGAAAGAGAAAGGTTTTAGCAGATAGTCTACTACATCCAGTTCGTAGCTTTCCAGCGCGTAGTCGGAGTAAGCCGTAGTAAGCACTACTTTAGGCGGGTCAGGCATGGTTTTAAGAAAATCTATACCTGAAATTTTAGGGAGGTGAATATCCAGAAAGATCAGGTCAATCTGCTTCTGTTGCAGGTACTCCATTGCCTGTAAAGCATCAGAAAAAGTAGCACAAAGTGTAAGGGTGCGCATGTCTTCTATAAACTTTTTCAGAATACGCTGGGCTGGTGGCTGGTCTTCAATAATGATGCAGTTCATAACTAACAGTTTTTTTCAGTCGCATAGATAAATTTACCTCGTACATGCTTTCGCTTTGTTCAATCTGCAAATCATGCGCAGCAGGGTAAAGCAGTTCCAGACGTTTTTTTACGTTTTCCAGCCCAATACCTTTAGCCGTTTGCTGGTCGCCGGTATCAGTCTCATAATTATTTTTACAATGAAACCGCAACTCGCCATCATCGCTCAGGCTAATATTAACCTCAATAAAAATGTTGCTGGACTGGCTGGACTGGCTGTGTTTAAAGGCATTCTCAATAAAAACTATCAGTATTAAAGGAGCGATGAGGTAGTTGGATTGTATGTTATAGGTGTTAAAGTAAACCTCTCCTCTCTCCTCAATCTGTAGTTCGCTAAGTTGGGTAAAATTTTGTAGATGCTCTATCTCTTTGGTCAGCGATACATATTTTTCGCGACACTCATACAGCATATAACGCAGCACCGAACTCAACTCCAGAATTATAGCAGGGGTTTTGGGTGAGTTTTCTATGGCGTAAGCATACAGGTTATTTAAGTTATTAAACAAAAAGTGAGGGTTGATTTGAGACTTTAAAAATTGTAGCTCACTTTCCTTAATCATGGCTTTGAGCTCGTCAAGTTCGCGTTGCTTCGTTAGAGCATCCCAGGCAAACTTAAAACCCGATAGAATGACGATAAAAGGAAGTACCTGCCCCAGGCTAAAAACAACACCAGGAAAGCCAACGCCTCTTGAGTCAGGAAAATATATTTTCTCCAGAAAAAACTCCTCTATTACAATTACACCTGCTACTACCACCAAAGTGAAGCCAAAAAAGTACAGGTATTTCTTTTTGTAGAAAAATAGAGGAAGCAATAGGTAACTGATGATAGCATTAGCGGCAGTATAATTAAGAAAAAATACCAGCTGATGAGATTGCAGCCTGAAAGAAGAGTGGGGCTCCTCGTTATCAAACACGTAAAAGCTGAAGACCAGAGCATGTAGCAGCAACTGGAATATAAGTTCTTTAGATGAGATTAGTGCCGTTTTCACTTTTTGTACCATCGTACTAAGATACTATATAAGTAAAGTTGATAAAAATTAAAGAGACCAACGACAGTTTTCGCTTGACCAACGCCTAATACCAGTCTTTAATCGGTTTTGCTGTCGTTTAGCCGATTAGTTGTGCTGTTCAAAGAACTTATTTTTCTGTAATGCAAAAGAGGGCTAACTTGGGGTAACCGAATAACAAAGCTAGTTAGTAATGAAAACCTCCTCTTTATTTGTATTAGTATTAATCTTATCAGGTCAGCTTGCTTTAGCACAGAGCCCGCTTACAATTAGCGGAAAAGTGCTAGACCGTGCCAGCCAGCAGCCTTTGGAGTACGCTACCGTAAAGCTGGTAGACGCGCAGACCGCAGAACTTATATCTGGAACCACAACAGATGCCAACGGTATGTTTTCTTTGGAAACAACTCATAAAAACTTTACAATAGAAGTTGGATTTATTGGCTTTGTCAGTCGTACACTCACAGATTTTGACATTTCCAGCGGGCAGCTGAAGCTAGGGGCAATTAGCCTGGAAGAAGATACTGAAACTCTGGACGAAGTAGTAGTGCAGGGTGAGAAATCGCAGACCGTTTTTAAGCTGGATAAAAGAGTATTTAATGTTGGGCAAGATTTGAGCAGCACCGGTGCCAGTGCTTTGGAAGTTCTCAATAATGTACCTTCAGTTACTGTTAATATTGAAGGGCAGATACGCCTGCGCGGTAGTGCGGGTGTACAAATTTTAATTAACGGAAAGCCTTCTGTACTGGCAAGCGAGCAGGGGAATGCGTTAGGTACACTTACCGCCGACATGATTGAGAGCATTGAAGTAATTACCAACCCTTCTGCCAAATACGATGCTGAAGGTACGTCTGGTATCATCAATATTGTGCTCAAAAAAGAAGAAAAGAAAGGGCTAAACGGCTCAGTAACGCTTAACACCGGAGTTCCTAATAACCATAGCCTTGGCCTTAGTGTAAACAAGCGCACCAATAAGTTCAACCTGTTTAGTCAATTGGGCGTAGGGCATCGTACCTTCCCTCGTGAATATAAGACAATAAACCGCGACCTTACAGATAATACGGCCATCAGTAGTATCGGGGATAGCGATAAAAATGAAACCTTCTTCAATATTATTTTGGGTACCGATTACCATATTAACGCCCAGAATGTTCTTTCACTTACCGGTCATTTTGCCTACGAGATTGAAAGTGAGTATGCCGATACCGAATTTAGTGAGCGAGATGCCGACAATAGTTTAATCTCTCAGTGGAACAGAAATGAAGTAACGGAAGCTACCAACCCCAAGTGGCAGTATGAGCTGCAATACAAAAAAGACTTTACCGACCACGAAGACCATACGCTACTCTTTAGCGCACTAGGTAGCTATTTTGGTAAAGACCAATCTTCTGAGTTTGAGAACACGCCCTTCTTTGGCGAAACCAATTTGAGTGAGCAGCAACAAACCCGTACTGATTTTAAAGAAGGAGAATATACATTTAAACTGGACTATACTCACCCCTTTGGGGAGCAAATTACCTGGGAAGCTGGTTCTCAGTACGTAATTACGGATGTTACCAACGATTACGCTGTAAGCGACTGGGCCGATAATCGTTGGGAACTAAACCCCGATCTAACCAATGTTTTTGACTATATGCAGAAAGTGCTGGGTGTATACAGTACAGCTGCTTATGAAGGTGATAAGTTTGGCGTAAAGCTGGGACTAAGGGTAGAAAATACCGACCTGCAAACAGAGCTGGTAAATACAGAGCAGGAAAACAATCGTCAGTTTACAGACTTTTTCCCGACTCTGCATTCTTCTTACAAAGTGCTGGAAAACTTCTCGTTGCAGGCAGGCTACTCGAGACGTATCTCCAGGCCCAGGCTTTGGGATCTTAATCCCTTCTTTAATATCCGTAACAACTACAGCATACGAACTGGTAACCCAGAGCTAATGCCAGAATATACTGACTCTTATGAAGTTACTGGTATTTATGATCAGGAGGCTTTCTCTTTAAACGCGGCGGTTTACTATCGCTACACTAGTGATGTAGTTGAAGATGTCTCTACTTTTGAAGATAATGTGAGTATTTCCATGCCAATGAATATTGGTATCAATAAGGCTACAGGGCTTGAGTTTAACGCCAAGTATTACCCTACCGACTGGTGGACGCTGAATGGTGATTTTAACTATAATTACTTCCAGCGCGAAGGAGAGTTTGAGACCACCACTTTTGATTTTAATGCCGACCAGTGGTCAGCCAGAATGACTACCAAATTTAAACTACCTGCCGATTTTGACTTTGAAGTAACAGGTAATTATCGCTCCAGCTACCAAACCTTCCAGCAGGAAGTCTCAGATTATATGTTTGTGGATTTAGGAGTGCGCAAAAAAATAATGAAGGGAAAAACCATTGTTAACCTGAGCGTGAGAGATGTATTTGCCAGCCGTATCTCGGAGTCAGAAACTATTCAGCCGGAGTTTTACCTATACGACTACCGCTTGCAGGGACGCTTTATTACGCTAGGGGTAAGCTACGGATTTGGCAAGGGAGAAGCGATGGAATTTAGCGGGCAAAAACGTTTTTAGACCTTTGACATAACTGCTAGGCACAAGTAATTAAGACTTGGAGATGAGTAGATTTAATTTAAAAGAGTCGGAACAGCTTGTTCCGGCTTTTTTTGCTTATACCAGACATTTGCCAAAAACAGATTCTTTTTACCTTTGCCCATTCACAATCTACTACGGCCTTGGGTAAGCAAAAGATAGTCATAAAAATAGGTTCTAACGTCCTCACTAAAAACAGTGGGGAAGTCAACGAAGAGTTACTGCGTTCTTTCTGTGCGCAATTGGCCCATTTAAGTAAGCAGGGGTTTAGTCCGCTACTGGTTTCTTCTGGTGCTGTGGCTGCTGGAAGAGGCCGCTTCCGTATGGAGAAAAAAACAGATACTGTAACCCAAAGGCAATTGCTTGCTGCGGTGGGGCAGACTCATCTGCTCAATATTTATAATCGTCTGCTCATGGAGCATAACATGAGTTGTGCGCAGGTGTTGGTAACCAAAGAGGACTTTCGTGACCGCCGGCATTACCTGAATATGCGAAACTGTCTGGAGGGTATGCTGCATCATGGGGTTTTGCCTATCATTAATGAGAATGATGTAGTCTCTGTTACGGAGCTGATGTTTACAGATAATGATGAGCTTGCCGGACTGGTAGCGGCTATGGTAGACGCTCAGCGCCTGCTCATCCTTACCAATGTGGAAGGTATTTATGATCGTAACCCTAAAGATCCGGAAGCCAGGCTTTTAAAAGAGGTAGACCAGCATACCGATCTGAGGGCGATGGTAACGGCAGAGAAGTCAGACTTTGGAAGAGGAGGAATGCTCACCAAAGCTAATATGGCACAAAAACTGGCAGATATGGGTATCAGCGTTAGTATTGCAGGAGGCCATACCGAGAGGGTGATTGAGCGTAGCGCTCAGGGAGAGGCGCTGGGTACCCGCTTTGTCCCCGAGCGTAAAGCTACCGGTCTCAAACGATGGATAGGACATGCCTCAGCTTATACAAATGGTGAAGTGTATGTAAATGCCGGAGCTAAAAAAGCACTACTGAACTCCCACCAGGCTACCAGCCTGCTGCCAATTGGAATTATTCGTATAGAAGGCAATTTTGAGCGGAACGACATTGTTCAGCTCAAAGATGAGGAGGGGCATAGCTTTGGTTTGGGTAAAGTGCAGTACGGAGCTAAGCGTGCCAAAGAGCTGATAGGTTCGCAGGGGCAGAAGCCTCTGGTTCACTATGATTACCTATACATTTTTCCATAAAAATTAATTCTTCTTTTTAAGCCGAAGTTGAAGTTCAGGGTCAATCATGTTGGGCATCTTGTCTTTCGGCTGGTATGGTTTGGAGGGTAGGAGAGGGTTAAGCAAGATATCCTCATCCTCACGATATTGCTGGTAATCTTTGGTGGGCATTATGCTTTCAATGCTGGGCTTCCAGACTCTGAGGTGGTAGCCATTTTTGCCATCCCAGCTAGGAGTGAAGCTATAGAGTGTGTCCTGGCTGAACTCAGGTAGCTCAAGCTTTGGCAATATTAAGGAATTCTTATCCTGCGCATTAGCCTGCGTGAGAACACAGCAGGCTATAATTGAAGTAAAAAATGCTAGAGCCTTCATAGCAGTAAGTTTAAAAATTACGCCTATGAATATACTTAATCTTCAGCATAACCGCTAGAGGAATATAAGTTCTTGTGGTGATTATCAATGTAAACGCTAAGTTGTTTATTACGCGCATTTGCACCCATAAAAAATCCGCTCACAAATCTATGAGCGGATTCTACATTGATTAAATCATCTATCTATTCACTAATCAAAAAGGTTTGAGCTCAAGTAGCGATCCCCACGGTCGCATACGATGAAGACAATAACACCTTCTTTAATCTCTGAAGCTACTTGAAGAGCAGCATGTAGGGCTCCTCCGCTACTCATGCCTGAAAGTATTGCTTCTTCTTTAGCCAGGCGGCGTGCCATTATTCTGGCGTCGTCTTCGCTTACGTCTACTATGCGGTCTACACGCTCACGTTCAAATATTTTTGGCAGAAACTCAGGAGACCATCGTCTGATTCCCGGTATGCTGGAGCCTTCGGTAGGTTGAGTCCCCACTATCTGCACTTCTGGGTTTTGCTCCTTAAGGTAGCGCGATACGCCCATAATAGTTCCGGTGGTGCCCATGGCAGAGACGAAGTGAGTAATTTGCCCTTTGGTATCTCTCCAGATTTCTGGCCCGGTGGTTTGGTAGTGCATACCATAGTTGTCAGCATTGGCAAACTGGTTAAGCATATAATAGCCTTCATTAGCAGCCATTTCCTCTGCCAGTTGGCGAGAATACTCTATTGTTTTTTCAGCAGGGGTAAGCATCACCTTGGCTCCGTAAGCTTTCATAGCCTGTATGCGTTCCTGAGTAGCATTCTCAGGCATAAGCAGGGTCATATGTACGCCCATAGATTGCGCAATCATAGCCAGTGCAATACCTGTATTTCCACTGGTGGCTTCTACCAGTTTATCTCCACGCTTAATTTCGCCTCTATCCAATGCGCCTTTAATCATTCCATAAGCGGCACGGTCCTTCACACTGCCGCCAGGGTTTTGTCCTTCCAGCTTTCCATATATAGTTACATGCTCAAATTCAGGTATGGTTTCCAGCTTCACCAGAGGGGTATTGCCAATGATATCAAAAAGGGTCATATATAATTATGATGATGTAGTATGTTCTTTAAAAATAATAAGGTCAGTATCTCCCTGCTCACTGTTATGCATACGTGCCTGATAATACACCTTGGAGTAAGGTGCTATGCTGCGGGTAAGCCACACATTGCCACCTACCACAGAGTGGTGCCCGATGACCGTATTGCCTCCCAGTATGGTAGCTCCAGAGTATACTACTACATGATCTTCTATACTAGGGTGGCGTTTGGTTTTAGCATCCTCTTTGCTGACGCTCAATGCGCCTAGTGTTACTCCCTGGTATAGCTTTACATAATCGCCAATTACAGTAGTCTCTCCGATTACTACGCCAGTACCATGGTCTATGCAAAAGTGCTCTCCTATGGTAGCGTGAGGGTGTATGTCAATACTGGTTTTGCTATGTGCATGCTCTGTAATCAGGCGCGGGATACTTTTGACACCCAGCGCAGACAATTTGTTGGCAATCCGATAAGCTGCAATAGCATAAAAGCCTGGATAGGTACGGATGATCTCGTCGCGACTCTGTGCCGCAGGATCGCCAGCAAACATAGCCTCTATGTCTTTTAGCAGCTTTTCGTATAGCTCAGGCACCGCCTGAAAGAAAGCATTAGCTATTTCATCAGCATTATGATTGTTATTTACCAGATTGCTATACAGTATCTTGCCCATGTCAAGCTTGGCGGAACGAATTCGCTCCTGAAAATCGCCTAACGAGCCTACATTTTCGTGGGCAAAGGGAGGAAATAGTATTCCCATCAGCTCTTCAAAAAAAGTAATAATCGCTTTAGAAGAAGGGCATTTGATGCACTCCTGATGAGAATGATAAAGTTTGTTAATAAAAGAAGAATCCATAACGCTGTGTAAAATGAAATAGCTCGCCTTGTCACTCTAATTACGGCCTCAGTACTTAAAAAGTTTGTAGAATTGCCGTATTCCGCAGTGAGCCCCTTTTGGGCCATGCATATTGGCTTAGTCTACCAGGGCCTGATATACCAATTGTTGAAACTTTTTATTATAAAAGTTGGTGTAGGGTGCAAATTGCATCATTAGTATGGCTACCATATCTTCTTCAGGATCTACAAAGAAGTAGGTATTGTATGCACCAGACCAGCCAAAAGTGCCCTCTGAGCCTAAAATTTTTGGATCAGCCAAATCTGTTCTTACCGAAAAGCCCAGACCAAATCCGTAGCCGGGATCATCATACAAGTCTCCTACATGGTTGACAGTCATAAGTTCAATCGTTTTGGGGCTAAGCAGGCGATTACCTTCAAGCTCTCCTTTGTTAAGTAGCATACGGGCAAAGCGCATATAGTCTGTAGCAGTAGAAAACAGGCCATGAGTGCCTCCATAAATGGTATGACCTTCTACCGGCGTTTGCCGCTGGTTCAGGCTGAGGGTGCCATCTTGGTTCTTCTGGTGTAGCCCGGCTACACGCTCACGATTTTCTTTTTTTGTGTTGTAGCCAGTATCTTTCATTCCTAGCGGATCAAAAATGCGCTGCTGAATAAAATCGGCAGTACTCATTCCAGAAAACTTTTCTATCAGCAAAGACAGCACATCTGGCGAGGCGCTGTAGTACCATTGCTCACCCGGCTTACCTACAAGTGGGAGTTGGTGGAGTACAGCAACCCTTTCGGCGATGTTGGCATGTTGTTGCATGTACAGCGCTTCGCGGTACTGTCTGTCAAGGTCGCTGCCACCCAATCCGTGTGATAAGCCAGCAGTATGACTCAGAAGATGCCAGAGTAATATTGGCGTCTCTGCCTTTACAGTTTCACCATTTTCCTTTTGTACCTGCATATCCGCAAATTCAGGCAGGTATTTTTCCAGCGGGTCGTTCAGGTCAAAGTGGCCCTCTTCGTAGAGCATCATAAAAGCAATACTGATGATGGGCTTGGTCATAGATTGTATATAAAAGAGCTGGTCTTTTTGCATGGCTAACTGCTCTTCCAGATTGCTGTAGCCAAAGCTTTCGTGCTGTGCTATAGCGCCATTGCGCATGATCAGGCTTACAGCACCTGCCAGTTTTTTGGCTTCTATCTCCCTGTTCAGGTAATTTGATAAGTGTTGCAGCTTTTCTTCAGAGAAGCCCGCCTGCTTAGGGTTAACTTTGGGCAGCTCCTGAGCAGAAATGGAATGGCTGAAGATAAGTAATGTCCATAAGCAAAGGAGCAGTTGGTTAAGGTGCTTCATGTTTTGGTAGTTTAGGTTTGATGAGAAAATAACAATCCAAAATAGAAAAGAATCAGCTCTAAATTACAATTAGCTTTACAAAGTGCTGAGAAAGTAGTATGAAAAGTAGCATAAAGAGAGAGGAAAAGGGTAAAGTTTTTGCATTAAGCATTTTATAACAAAATACTATCAAATATGTGAATTTTTTATGCTGCTATTTAGTTTGTTGAATTATTGCTTAACTTTGCGGCATAATTGGAAAGAAATCAAAAATCATTCTCCGGGTCATTCCGATCTGTAACTCCATAAAATCTTAAAAAACTGATTTACAGCAGCATATCTGTTGCCGGGTGTGCTTTACGAAAAAAGTATTTATGAAGCAGTATTTTAAATTATTTGATCTAAGTCAGAAGGTAGACTATAAAACAGAAATCCTGTCAGGTTTAACAGTAGCCCTGGCGCTGATTCCCGAAGCAGTTGCCTTTTCACTAATCGCTGGCCTCTCTCCGCTTACCGGTCTGTATGCCGCCTTTATGATGGGACTGGTAACTTCAGTGCTGGGTGGGCGTCCGGGCATGATATCCGGGGCAACTGGTGCGGTAGCGGTAGTGCTTGTCAGCCTGGTAAAGTCGCATGGTGTGGAATATATTTTTGCTACCGTAATTCTGGCGGGCGCCATTCAGATGTTAGCCGGTATTTTTAAGCTGGGTAAATTTATTCGCCTGGTACCGCACTCGGTCATGTATGGCTTTGTAAACGGTCTGGCTATCGTAATTTTCCTTTCTCAGTTGGATCAGTTTAAAGTAGTAAATGCTGCCGGTGTCTTGGAGTGGATGAGCGGCAATACGCTTTATGTAATGCTTGGGTTGGTGCTGCTTACCATGCTTATCATTTGGGGCTTACCCAGACTAACCAAAGTGGTGCCTGCTTCTCTTACTGCTATTCTGGTAGTATCTGCCGTAGTAATTGGCCTGGGAGTAGATACCAAAACTGTAGGTGATATTGCCTCTATACAGGGTAGTTTTCCTCCTTTCCATATACCTGCTATCCCTTTCAATCTGGAAAGCCTGCAAATCATTTTTCCGTATGCGTTAATCGTTGCCGGTGTAGGGCTGATAGAAAGTTTGCTTACGCTTAATCTGATAGATGAAATTACGGAAACTCGTGGCAGAGGAAACAAAGAGTGTGTAGCACAGGGTGCTGCCAATATGCTTTCAGGGCTGTTTTCGGGTATGGGTGGTTGTGCGATGATCGGCCAGAGCCTGATCAATATCTCATCCGGCGCACGTGCCCGTTTATCAGGGATAGTAGCGGCAAGTATGCTGCTTGTGTTTATTATGTTTGGTGCCAGCCTGATTGAGCAGTTGCCAATGGCTGCCCTTACCGGACTGATGATCATGGTTTCTATCGGTACTTTTGAGTGGGCCAGTATGCGTAGTTTTGGTAAGATGCCAGTTACTGATGTGTTGGTAATGGTTCTGGTTACTTTAGTAACAGTATTCCTTCATAACCTGGCTTTGGCAGTACTTATTGGAGTAATTATTTCGGCCCTGGTATTTGCCTGGGAAAACGCCAAACGTATTCGCGCGCGCAAGCATGTAGATGCACAAGGAGTAAAGCATTATGAGATTTACGGTCCCCTTTTCTTTGGCTCAGTAACTACATTCAATGAAAAATTTGATGTACTTAATGATCCACAGGAAGTAGTTATTGATTTTGCGGAAAGTAGAGTAGCCGATATGTCAGGGATAGAAGCTCTCAACAAAATTACACAGCGCTACCGTAAGGCAGGAAAGACTCTGCATATTAAGCATCTGAGTGACGAGTGTAAAACATTGCTGAAAAATGCTGAGAAGGTTATTGATGTTAATATTATAGAAGAGCCTTCTTCACAAAAGATGTCGGTAAATCCGGCCTAAACATATATAACTTTGTAAAGCTGCTCATTTTGAGCAGCTTTTTTTTTGCCTTGCCTTGCCTTGCAGTAAAAGGTTGCCAGAGCCAGCTCTTTGCTTTTAAACGTACTTTATACTTCTTCCTAAGGCGGTATTTGTTAATTTTAGGGCATGATTGCAGAAACTAATATTACCGACCACCTAAAAGCAGTGCAGGAAGCAGCTCGCAAAGCTTACCAGCTGAGCGATGCCCAGATCAATAAAGTACTGCACCAGCTTGCTGATCTGGCAGTAGAACGTACAGATGCCATACTGGAAGCCAATCAGAAAGACCTGGACCGTATGGATACCTCGGACCCAAAATACGACCGCCTTATGCTCACCCCTGAGCGTATTGAGGCTATTGCATCTGATATACGCAATGTAGCGGGGCTGCCTGGCCCGCTAGGCAAAGTGTTGGAAGAAAAGACTCTGGACAATGGTCTGCAACTGCGCAAAATCAGTGTGCCGATGGGCGTAATTGGAATGATATACGAGGCACGGCCTAATGTTACTTTTGATGTATTTGCTCTTTGCCTAAAGTCTGGTAATGCCTGTGTTTTGAAAGGTGGTAGCGATGCTGAGTTTTCTAACATAGCTATTGTTTCTATCATCCATGAAGTATTGGCTAAGCATAGTATAAATGAGCATATGCTTTATCTGATGCCAGCCGACAGGCAGGCGACACAGGCGCTACTGGAAGCCGTAGGCTTTGTTGATATTATTATTCCTCGGGGTAGTCAGGGCCTTATCAACTTTGTGCGCGAACATGCCAAAGTTCCGGTAATAGAGACGGGAGCGGGCATAGTGCATACCTATTTTGACAAAAGCGGAGACCTGGAAAAAGGTAAGCACATCATCTTTAATGCAAAAACAAGACGAGTAAGTGTTTGTAATGCTTTAGACTGTCTTATTCTGCATAAAGATCGTCTGAAAGATCTGGAAGCTTTAACTCATAAGCTTATTACTAAAGAGGTAGAGATATTTGCAGATGCAGACAGCTATGCTGAACTGGAAGGAAAATACCCCAGTGCTTTATTGAGAGAAGCCAGTGATGAGCATTTTGGTACTGAGTTTTTGTCTCACAAAATGTCTATAAAAACTGTAAACAGCCTGGAAGAGGCGCTGGATCATATCGCTAAATTCAGCTCCAAACATAGTGAGGCCATCGTAGCGGAAGATAAAGATGTGATACTAGAGTATATGAATTCTGTAGACGCTGCTGCTGTGTATGCTAATACTTCTACAGCTTATACAGATGGTGCTCAATTTGGAATGGGAGCTGAGATTGGCATCAGTACACAAAAGCTACATGCCCGTGGACCTATGGCATTGCCAGAGCTTACCAGCTACAAATGGCAGATTTTTGGTAATGGACAGGTAAGAGCCTAAAAGTAATAGAGGCTAAAGTAGCACTTTAGCCTCTAAATTTATCCAGTAGTTCATTAAGTTGAATGACCTC